>CALXKL010000005.1 GCA_944388965.1 uncultured Spirochaetales bacterium
AGTTCTAAAGAACGCTCCTTCACCTCCTTCAAATGGCGACAAAAAAAGGGTTCCGTGAAGCAATCCCCTAATGCCTCTTTGTGCGTCCAACTGGCCTTTGTACATTTCGGCCTTGTACTCGGTCAGAAGCTGTCTCACAGTACCGTCCGTATCAGTCCACTTGTTGACGTAGGACGCAGTGCCAGCACAACGCAGAAAACGTCCAGAAAGGTTGGGAAGGCGGAAGTAGAGAGGACTCTCTCCCTCCGGTACGGGCTTGGCATTGCCATCGATATCCAAGTCTTCATAGATGACGATACTCTTCTCGCTGCCGTTATTGTCGGTGAACGTATATGTATAGGTCCCGTTCGGATTGGTGTTGCTCCAGCCGTATTTGAAACCTATGTCATTGAAGATCCGTGGATAATCGGCCACCTTGACTAGGCTCCCATCGCCTCTTGTCCATACCTGGTTGTAGACGGCCATCTTCTCAATCCATGGATCCACCTGATCGGTCATCATGAACTTGACCTCACCAACGGGATGCAGGATGTCCATCATCTCTATGAGCTGGGCATCGAGTTTCATCCTCCCGTCACCACCCGCCTTGTTGGCATTTCTAATGTTAACCGTCACTAGGGCTCCTGTAGTCTTCGGATACTGTGCCATCCCTTATGCCTCCTCCTGTCCAAGATATGCAGCCACCGCCGTCCTGATGTAGGTCTTCCCTGCCACCTTCTGGGCCAGGGCCTTTGCCGCCTTCATCTCGTCATCTCCGACGTAGCGGAGCCATTCCTGGCTCGCCTCGTCCACCGTCATCGCCTTGTCGTCGATGGAGCACAGAGGCTCTATGCCAGGCCCTTTCGAGATGTCGTCATCGACGAACATGTAGCGCTGGGTGCTGTACAGATGCGACCTAAGCTCCTCCGCCGTCTTGTCCTTGATGGAGTCGAGCCACTTCTCAAGCTCTGTCGGTTCGGGCGGTGGTGTCGTTGAGGCTCCTTCCGGCAGAGGACCATACCCCGCCATATGCTTCGGCTCATCACCGTACTTGGCCCCGGCCTCCCAATACTCTTCGCCGATGTGGTTCTCTTTCACCACCCACTGTCCGTCGTCAAGCACGAGGGCCTGTCCCTCGGCGAGCGTCATCACCTCTGGAACGGCAGGGGAGACGAGTATCCCTGCCGGAATCATGGGCTCTCCGTTCGGCCCCATCTTGATCTCGACGACCTCGGCAAGGCCGCCATACTGGTCCAGTCTGTATCCTGTCATATGTATCCTCCTTACATTGCCTCGTAGGACGAGTCAAAAATGGTGAAAGCATTCGCCAGTTCCTGGCAGTCATCTCTAGCTTGTTCTGCTGCCTCCTGTGCAGTGACAGCCGCGTCCTTCGCTGTGACAGCGTTCTCTTTGGCGTTATTGGCGTCGGATAAGCTTTGGGCGGCAGCAGTTGCACTGCCGGATGCTGCTGATGCGGAATCGGCTGCGGCCGTCGCACTCTTGCTGGCGTTCGATGCCGATGTCGAGGCCGCGTCGGCAAGTCCCGTCATCTTGCTGATGTTCTCCTTTGCGATGGTGTTCTCCGCAAGGAGTTCAGCACCGAAGCCCTCGAGCAGTTCACGGACGTTGATGTTTCCGGCAACCTCCCCGGAGGTTCCGAGATCCCTGATCAGCGGTATCGTGTAGCGCCGTTGCTCCTCTTCGGTGGCAGGTGTCTCGAAAAGCGTATCATCGTAATCTATCCAGTCTTCCATATCCATCTGGTCGGTAATGGTTTCCTGCGCCATTGTCATTCCTCCTAGTTCTTGCATTTGACGGTTCCGTCGGCAGTCATGTACAGATCACCCTTGTCCAGCCCATCAGGGGATGAAGGCAGGTCGTTTGCAGTTATCCGGTTGACATCCAGCTTCTCGATGTATGCGTCATATCTTCCTGCGAGACTGCCGATGTCATACCCGCCATCGACTTCAGGCAGAAGATCCTTCGTTATGTTCGCCGGAGAGTTCGAGATTATGACAAGGTCATGGAACTGGAGCGGCAGCGGGAACCTGTCCCCTTTCCTGAACAGGAACTCGTCATTGGAAACGGTCTTGACCGATAACGCATTCCTGCTGCACAGCATCTCCTTGAGAACATATGTCTCACCCATATACGACATCGTGCCGCTTACCTTGCTGCGGAACTGCAGCGGATTGCCTTCCAATCCATAGAGATCGTTGATGATGTCGTCGATTGCAAATGCGATTTCATATAGCGCATCCGAAACGCTGAAAAGCATGAACGAAGGGAAGACGGCAAGACCGGAATTCATCTTCGGACTGCTGACGCTCTGGATCTCGACACCTGACATGTCAACGGAATATTCAGTCCACGAGGAGAGGTCCCTGGAGATTCTGAACACCAGCAGCTTGTCATAGAAGTTGTACATGCTCACGACAAAATAACCGTTGAGATAACAGAACGACACAGTTGTCCGATCTTCCCCGATCTTGCTGAAATGGTCCTCTTCTGACATTTCGAGCCGCTTTTCCAGAGCATCCTGGGAGAACGATGTCATGCTATGCAACATGAGTGTCCCCCCATAGAAATAGAGTATGACGATAAGGTCATCATTGATGCTGTATATCCGATAGTCGTCATTCAGTGCACTGGCAAATGTGTTCCCGTAATCCAGGGTTACGGCAGGGGCATCGTCTTCCGGATAGCCGATGAATCCTATATTGTCCCTGTACTCGACAAGTGTGTTCCTGTCCTTGATCCAGATCACCCCCACGCCTTTCCATGAGGAGTCGTCATATCTGAATCCCCTGTATGCCCGTCCGCTGGGTTTGCCGCTTTCGGGTTCAGCGTCTGAAAGGACCACGAAATCATTGTTGTCATACTGTGACCATATCCCATCGGTGTTCGTATAGGTCAGTTCGACAAACGAGCGTGGACTGAGTCGGCTGGAGATGAGGCAGAAGCCCGGCTGTCCAGGGAATGGAGCGGAGTTGCTGAACCCCTGCATGGAGTTCACCTTGGTCATGGATGAGAAGCTTCCACCACTGAACATGTCCCAGAAACCGGCATCGCCAAACAACGGTAATGAGAACTTGTATAGCACAACGGAATACATCCCGTTCGATACATCGAAGTAGATGCTGGTCTCTTCTGCATTCGATGGTGAGAATCCGTTCTGGAAGGACTCGGCCTTTCCCGTGGACAACGGTATTCTGCCGATCTGGATTCCGTTGGCATAATAGACATATGATCCATCGGAATCCGAGAAGTCGAAATTCCGGCCCCCTCCTGTCGAGAACGCCTCCTCGGCGGTTTGCTGTACCGACACCATCGGATTGGAGTCCAGGAGTGTGGGGCATGTGACCGATATGTCGATCGGATCCCGCGTATACAGCGCCTGTGCCTGGAGGACCCCGCTGATATAGGAGTCGATGGCATACATCCTCTTGAATCTCGCCTCGACCGCCTGTAGCAGGCCGCTGGCAGAGAAGTGGAATCCCTGTCCCGTGGTTGGTGTGCCATCCTTGTTGTAGCCACCCCCGAATATGGCTCCCATGACCCTGATGAACAGCGCGAAAATGCTGTCGGCGACGATCTGGATGGCACCCATGTTCTTGAAGAACGACCACCCACTGGAATCGTTCGCCGGTTGAATGTCTTCGGAGGTGCTGTCTGCGATGTCATACATGGAATCCATGACGATCGCCCATATGTATTGGGAATACTTCGGATTCGACATCACATCCGGATCCCTCGTATCAAGCCATTCCTTCAGATCCGAGTCGTAGATCATGATCGTGGAGGTCTGTGGATCGGTGTCGAGGATGAACGTGATGCTGTCACCGGTTCTCAGCGGCTTGTCGTTGCCAGCCTTTTCCGGATACTGCTTCTCGCCCTGTGGCCATCTACCCAGATATTCCCGTCTGAAGACCGCATTGGTCCCGGAGACCTTCCTTGTCCGCTCCAGCCCTCCAAGTGATGCGGTGAGCACGAAATAGAGCGGGCATTGTCCTTCGGGGATGGAGACGGTTATCTCATCGCCGACGATGCCGTTGACTGCGGTGCCGACGAATCTGAATCCGAAGGCCCAGGCCGTCTCGTCGAGCATCCAGACGCAGTCTCCGGATATGCCGTTGATCCTGATGGCCGAGAAGTCGAGCGCCTGCGCCTCGACGACGGTCTGACGGTCCATGGCGAACGAATCCGGTCCGTTGATCGAGAAGTCGACAGGAGGCTCGGATGATATGCATTGGGGATCCGTCCAGCTGATTCCGTTGTCGAAGGACCATCTGATCCAGAGGAACCACGAGTCGTCAGGCCTGTCGCTTCTTGCCGTCGTCCATAGCTGGTGGGGGCTGCCGACCAGCTTCCCGCCAAATGCCATGTATTTTCCTCTCCATCTCCACACCTTGGCCTTTGGTGGAATCGTCGGGCTTGGACTCCATGCATACTGGATCATCGTGCCCAGCGAAGGCCTGACATCCATGTACTCCACGGTGCCGTCGCTATACGTGACCTTCTGCCGCGTCCATATGACCTGGCTCTGGCTTGACTTCACCGGGATGTCCTCCTGCCAGGAGTCATCCGATGGAGGAGTGGAGACGCCTTCCGTGATGGAATACTGGGTGTCGATGTCGACGATGGTCTTGGCTTCGCCCTTGACGGCTACGATGACCGGCTTCGTATTGTCGATCTTCCCGTTCACATACTGCGTACGGGTATATTTCCACAGAAAAGAGGAGCTGGAATCGGAGCCATATCCGGCATCGGTGGACCATCCGGGGGTATCTGTGGTCACGCCCTCGTATTCATCGCTTGCAAGGTACAGATCGGTCATGTTCCAGACTGCATCCTTGGCGCTTCCCGTACCGTTGTCGCTTCCCCAGGACCTGTATGGATATTCGTCGTATGGGCCGACCGATATCGCGGTACAGGTGCTGATCAGCATGCTTCCGAGGTATGACATCTTCACCTGGACGATGTAGGCGGCCTGGCCTATGTCGGTCGTCTTATGGGCGATCTTCACGACGGTGCCGGGCACGACCGCGCCTTTTTCTGTCCATGTATGCGTGGTATGTGCATATCGCTTCACATTATGGTAGAAGGATGCGAATCTACGGGCCCTTTCGGCGTCGTAGATGTAGATGGACTCGTACTCTTCCGGTTTTGCTGACGAGTCCGGCATGAGCATCGTGTTCAGTCTGGAGCGGTAGACGACATCGCCCTGGATGGAGAAGGACGTGAGATCCACATTCTCCTGCGTCCTGTTACGGAGAAGCCACCACGCCTTTGTCGGATACCATGTCGGGTTCGTCTGCTCGGCATATCCTTCGGGGATTGGTCTGTCGAAGGCATCATCCGGGTCCATCTGCCTATGGAGGGAATCCCATACGTTGATGGATGCCGACGGATTGCGCACGAGTATTATACTCAGGTCCCTGTCCGGATCCTTCTTCTGTCTGGACTGGTATTCCCGATCGAGGAATTCCGCTTCATATTCAAGATATGTCGGCTCCTGGTCGCCTCCTTCCGGCCAGTAGTCGCCGGGTGCCAAGGACAGGCCGACGTAGTTGCCCTCGTCATCGATCTGCCTGTCTATGTCATCCACATATATCGTCTGTGGGTTATTCGGGTCCGTCTCAGACAGCGTCGACCACTGGAGACGGACTCCATCCGTGTCGAGCCGCGAGGTGGATGTCTGGATGCCGGATGAGACGAGATAGTCGTCTACGAGTCTTCCGCCCTCGTACAGCCCCTCGCCGATGGGTATCCGCACGACGTTCATGACGCCTTCCGTATCGCAGTCAAGCACATAGCCGCCCATCTCGAACAGGAGCGTATCCAGGTAGTCCCTGTATGTATCATCCTCGTCGGGATCCAGTACGAACGCCCTGAGCGTGACATCGTCATCCTCGGCGATGTCCATCGTTCCGACGACATACCCCGCATCGGCGAGGATGGCCTCGACGATCTGCGAGACCTTCTTGTATTCCAGGACAAGGTAGTTCGTCGGCACATCGTCCAGTGACACCACGGAGATGTCACGGCATGACAGCTGTATCGGCTGTGGTATGCGCAGGGTGGTTATCGTAAGGCTGTCCAGATCCGCGACACCCAGGAAGCGTATGGCTCCCGCCTCGGTGATCTTGACGTAGACGTGGCTGTCCATGTCGTCTACGGCACCCATGAGCAGGTTTATCATCTCGGCTCTCAGGTCGAGGAAGCGTGTGGGGGCCTTCATCGTGAAGACAGCCGTATCGATCGATGACTTGAAACGTGTCGTGCAGATGTTCCGTTCTATCGACGTCTGTCTGGAGTCGACAAGCGGCGAGACGTCGAGCCATTCCCCGTCGTCGAGCTTCATCTCATATGCATAGTCGAATCTCTTCATACCGTCAGACCACCATGTCGAATGTCGGATTTGCATTGTCGCGATCAAGTATCCTCTTGATCTCCTTTGCCAGGGATCTGGCATCCCCGTTGAACCCGTTTATCTCTATCGTCACGTTGCCGTAGCTTATGGACGTGTTCCGGTTCTGTCTTTCGACGTACTGTCCGGAATAGGCGAGGATGTCGTCCGAGCGTCTGTACTCCTTGCCCAGCTTCTCCGCGACCAGACCTTCGAACTCCCCAGCCGAGATCAGGCCCCGTTCATATACCTTCTCGAGGTCCCTCAGGTCGGGCTGCTGCGATGTGTTCTCGGCCGTCTCCATCGTGTTCCTGTTGATGTCGTCAAGCAGAGAGAATGCAGAATCCCAGTTTCTCTGGACATTTCCGAACACGTCCGTATCCGCCATGTCCTGGAATTTCGAGTCGTCTATCTTCTTCATTCCTCCGAACGGCTTCCATCCGAAGATGTTGACCGACTGGAGTGCGCCTATGACGCCGTTGATGATGTTCGTGAAGAAGGTGACGATGTTGCCGAGCAGCCACTTGAACGAGTCTGATATGAAGCCGACGACGACCTTGACGACCGCATACACCGTCACGAAGGCCTTGGTGAGAAGCTCTATGACCGGAGTAAGCGCATTGAGAACCGGCACCAGCGCGGCGTTCAGCAGCTCGAAGATCGGCGTCAGTATGCTCATCAGGAGCGACAGCATGTCATGTATGGCCGCTATGATCGGGTAGAGCGTGTTTCCAAGCAGCTCTGACAACGTGCTGATGACGTCGAAGACAGGCTGGACAACCTCCAGCGCCGTCGACAGCACGTCGCCGATGAGCAGCATGATCTCGTAGAACGGATTGAGTACGTCGAACACGAGCCCCTGCAGAAGCGACGTGAGCTGCTCGATGAAAGGCACGAGAGGGCGCAGGAACGAATCGAGCATGGGGGTCACGGAATCCGATATGAGCGAGACGACCTTCTGGACGGCCTCCGTCTGTGCCGTCAACCTTATGAGCATGTTCAGGAGTGCACCCCATGGACCGAGTGCGCTGGATGCCGAATCTCCGAATGCCGATACGATCGTGCCGACATCACCCAGCGCGGCGAGCGAGCTGTCGGCTATGGAACCCCATGCCTCGTCCCGTGCCTCCTGTCCGGCCTGGGTCCCTGCCTGTACTGCGGCGTTCTCGATGAGAGGCCGTACCTCATCGTATGCGGCGGTGATGTCCTCGACCGACGCACCATTCTCCTCCATGAGCTTCTTAAGGTCGGCCCATCCGGACATGCCTTCCTGCATGGCCTTGTTGTAGGCCTCCTGTGCTGCCGTATCACCTGCGAACCCAGCATATGCATAGCTGGTCTGCGGGGTGGGGGAGAGCGATGCCTTGAAATCCTCGACCAGCCCTTCGTTGAGCTTGTCGTAATACTTCTCGTTAGCCTCAAGCCAGAGAGTGAACTGGGAGTCCAGCTTCTCTCTTTCCTCCGGGGTATAATCTCCGCTTCCAAGTACGGATGCCCTCTGCCGCATGATTTCGGCATTGGCGGCATCCCGTGCGTTCAGGTCGATGTCTGCAATCGAATGATAGAGGGCTGTTATCTCATCCGCGATGTCGGAACGCTGTTCGTCATATCCCTCCTTCCGTTCCTGTTCTTCCTGCAGTTGCTGAAGGGCGATGGTTGAGGACCTGAGGTTGTCGAACGCCGCGTTGACCATCTCGATCTCCTCGGCCGTGCGGGCGTAGGTCAGTGCGAGATTGCGCTGCGCCTCGATGTCGTCCAGCTCCTTCTCCGCGTCGGTCATGCCGAACTGTCTGATGTCGGTCATGATGCCCGCATTCGTCTCTTCCGCATCTTCAGTCAGGTCGAACGCCTTCTTCACCCTTTCGGATTCGGCCTCGAGCGCCTTGACCTGTTCGATGACGTCCTTCCATTTCCCGACGATTGAATCAAGAACGGCTTCGCTGTCCTTGAGCTTGACATCTCCTGTTGCGATGGCGTTGTATACCGCCTCGTACAGTGCGACGAAGCTCTCCGCCTTGCTCTCGAGCCCGTCGAGTTCATCGACCTCGTCGAATGCCAGTTCTATCTGGCTGAAGAAGTCCTTCCAGCTTCCGTTCTCGATGTCGGATATGGCCTCCTGTATCGCCTGGGCGTTCGTCAGGTCGACGGCCTTCTGTGCATAGGGACCGGAGGAGGCGATCTGCGCTATGTTTGCACCATGGTCGACATCCAGCGAGACCCCGGCGATGGATGCGATCGAGTCGATGAATCCGATGGCGTTGGACTTCATGGACTCGAGCGCCTTGGCCGCCTCCTCGCTTGCACGCTCCTGTTCACGTGCCTTGTCCACGACCTCGAATACGGCCTTGACCATTGCCATGAGAGCCGGGTCGACATCTTCGCCGAGAACCCTGGTCACGTCGTCCAGCTCTGCGCCGAACTCGATGACCATCTTCTCGAGATCATCCTGCAGGGCCAGTCTGCCGGACTCGTCGGCAACGGTACGCACCCCGCCGTTGTATGGAGTGCCGATCTGCCTGTAGCCCCGGGCCGAGAACTCGTCCTGGAACCTCTCCATGGCAAGCTGGAACATGGTGGCGTCCAGGCCCCCGCCGTCAAGGTCGTAGACGTTGATGTTCTTCTGGCCCTCGGCGAACTGGTCCTGTGCGCTCTTCGCCTTGTTTATGGAATCCGCTATGTCGAGCCACAGCTTCCTGAGCGGGGTGAGTATCGTGTTCACGGAGCGGCCGAGATTCTCCATCAGGGCCTTGTTCGCCTCCGTGACCCGTCTGGCCACGTTCTCGGTCGAGTCGAGGGTCTTCACCATGTCGCCCTGGGCATTGACGGCCTTCTCCTGGACCATCTGGAGGGTCTCCTGCACCTTGGCGAACTGGAGTGCCGCACCGGAGAGCTTGTCCAGCCCCTTCTTCTGCAGTCTCGTCTGCACCTCGGCAGCCGTGATGATGTATCCATAGCGTCGCAGGTTCTCGTAGTTCCCGACGAGAGCGGAGGCGAATGCAGACATGACCTCGGTCGTATCACCGGTTATGTTCTTGAAGGAGATTATGTCGAGCGTGGTCTGTACGGCCGCCTGCGCGAATTCCAGGGCGGCGGCCTGGCTCTGACCGTACCCCATGGCAAGGTCTCCGAACATGCCCAGCGATTCCTGCATCGTGCTTCTGGCCATGCCCAGGGATGACGCCATGTCGTTTGCCACGTTGTTCGCCGCAGTGGAGACCGAAGAGAACGTGGTGTTGAACAGGTTCGCGGTCTCCTCTGCAGACGCGGCCGCTCTCGACCATTCCTCCGCCGATCTGACCAGCAGCCGGAATCCGGAGCGCACAGCACCGATTATCGCCTGGGCGGAGACGAATCCCTTGATCATGTCGGAGATGCTTGAGGATGCCTTCCTTGTGGATTTCTCCAGTGCATCCACCGCGGTCTTCTGCTTGCGGTACTTCTCCGCTAGCTTCTGCGCCTCGTCGCTGTCCTTGCCCTGTGTCGTTATGACGCTTCTCAGAGCCTTCTCGTACTGCGAGAGCTGTTCCCGCGCCTTCCCCAGACTGTCTCCGACCATGTCGTAATAGGCAAGCGAGGCCTGGTCCGCCGACATGGCGTTCGGGGCAGGGGAGCGTGATTCGATGTCGGTCCTCGCAGCCTCCATCCGCTCGGATATCCCTGCGAGGGCGGGGATGTCCTGGTCCTCCGACAGCATCTGCAGGCGGTTGCGGGTCTTCTCGAGATTCCTGTACACCTTCTCGAGGTTCCTGACCGTCTCTCCGTTCTGTGTGAGGATGGCGCGTTCCTTGTCCAGCCTTTCCAGCAGGTCATCGGTCGCCTTTGCGGCAATGGACTGGGCCTCGGCGAACCGTTCGGCGGCATTCTCCGCATCGGGGTCCATGTTCATCGCATCCAGTGCCTGTCCGGCGCTGGAAGAGGCCGCGTTGACATCCTTGACCATCCTGTCGAGGGAGTCCGAGAAGCCCTGCATGCCTTTCATGGCTTTCGTGGAATCGGCAGAGATTATGACCTCAAGCTTCTTTGCCATCTTCTCTTTCAGCTCCTGTGTGCGCGTCTGGCTGCCGCACGGTCCTGCTCCCTCTCCCAGTCGTCGAAGCGTATGGCCTCGGCATCCAGGATTGCGAGGATATCGAGAGTCGTCTGCCTCTCGTCCAGCGTGCCCCCTCCGTGCGGGAGCACCTTGAATCGCCTCCATGTGTAGTACATGGACAGCGCCGCCCTCAGAAATGCGTTGTCCATGGGTACCAGGTCGCATGCGTACAGGACACTGCGTTCCTCTCCGTCATCGTCGAGGAATCCTCTAAGCTGGACCATGTTCGTATAAGAGCGGTCGTCGCCTGCCTGTCGTGCTCGATCGAACAGGTCGAGTCTGCTTGCCTGGTACCCGATCGTCAGTTTTTTACTTCGTCGCTCGTCAGCTTCGTTCCTGCGACGAGATGACTGCCGACGTCGCTTATGAGTTCGCTGAATTCAGCCGTGTTCCTCAGGTCAAGCAGGGTCTTCGCATCCGTGATGGCCGTGCCGTTCACGATCAGGTTCTCGATCGATATGACCTGACTGCGGAAAAGCTTGCGGAAATCGAAACGGACAGAGGAACCGTCCGGACTCGTCATCAGGAAGTTGACGGACTCGCCCGTCTTGAGATGACGGCAGGTCACCGTGACCTTCGGGTCCTCCCTGTTCCATGAACAGGCCGGAGTGTAGACATGCTCTAGACCTGCATTGCCCTTGGATATGTCGATGTTCTTGTCGTCGAAATGGAATCTCATCCCTTTCTCCTTCCCTCAATCCTGTTTGAAGATGAATGCGGACGGGGCGGGGCCGGCACCCCGCCTGTTTCCGTCCGCCCCTCGATAAGTGCTCAGGCGGCGACCCTGCCTGCGGTGGCATCGACGATTCCAGCCCACTTCATGATCGAGCGGATCCTTCTGATGCCCTCGTCGGTCGTGTCGCATCCCTGGAAGTCCAGGTTCAAGGACTGCGGCGAGCCATATGCCGCCTCCTTGCTGTTGTTCGTCAGGATGCATGGCACGAAGTTGAACTCGGTGATGTCGCCGAGCTTTGCACCGAACGCATCCCAGATGAGTACGATGAGGTCCTTCCTCGTCGTGTCGCTCTCCTTGTAGACAGGGGTGTCTCCGGCCATGTCGAGCGTATCGTTGAAGCGTAGCTTCAGCTTCTCGACGGCACTGTCCGGATCACCGACCATGTCATATCCGGATATCGATCCCGAGGCCGCTACGGAGCCTTCGCAGATGTAGTTCGTGCTCTCGTCCATGTCGACCGTGGCATCGTTGACCTGCTTTTCCTCGGTGTACGACTTGTTGTTCGCGAAACCGAGGAAATAGGCCTTGAGCTCGAACACCTCGTCGTCTTCCGCCACCGTCATCTCCTCCTGACAGTAGAACGGGACCAACGGAGGTATCACCTCCTCAAGTGAACTCGAAGCACCTCTCCTCGAGATGAAGTAGAAGTGTCCGAGCTCGAGCGACCCCGCCGCGACCTTGGTTGCATCCTTCTCCAACAGGTATGCGTGTGCCTTTCTTCCATCTCTTCTCGTATACCTTCCTGTCGGCATATCTTCTCCTCCTATATGGCCATACCGGCCATGTCGTCCGTCATGTAGTCGATGGCGAGTTCGAGACCCGCGGTGAATCCGTTGTACGGATCTCCTGCATCGACCCTCTCCACTATCGCCATGGTCGGCATCACCGATATCTGGAATCCCGTTGAGAGAATCCATTCGATGAATGCCGACGCATACCTTGCACCAAGCGGTGCATCAACCTCCTGCAGGCTTATCAGACAGTCCGCGGTCATGCTGACCATCAGCGTGTTTCCTTCCATCCTGAACAGCTCCTGGGTAGGGGCGGACAGGTATAGTCCGAGGCTGTACTCGTCATCCCCCACCTGGGGTGGTCCGTCCAGAAGCGTAAGCGGGGCGAGGCCGTTCTTCCGGAAGGCCTCGTCCAGCCAGCTGTTGGCGGCCGCCTGCATGTACTTTTCGACCTCTGTCAGCGTCATAGCTCGAAATCCTTCAGGAGCTTCCGCTCAGACCGTGCGACCGCGGCATCGATGGAGCCTGCGAGCTCCCTCTCGACCGTGTTCCATATTCCGGTCCGACCCCGCCTTACGGCTCCGCGACCCCAGGAACGCATTCCATCCGCCGTCTCGAAAGCAGGCGAATGTCCCGAGTAGGGCTTCGTCGTCGTGGAAAGGAGGTTTGCAAGATTGCTTGTGAACCTTGCACGGACCTTCGGGTTTCCACCACTCGTGACTCCCTTGGACTGCATCCAGCGGTATCGCGAGAGCATCCAGGGGCCCTGCCTGCGTCCATGCGCCGTCTTCCTCCCTTCAAGACGGCTGGTCGACGACCATGCACCGATGTCGTTCCTCTCGGACCATCGGCGCGTCACCATCCTGCCGTTCTTGCCCTTGGTGTAGGTGCGGCCCATCTCGACCATGGAGCCGATTCTTGCATCCGCATCCCCTCGGCCGATGATCGCGACGGAGGCGACGGTGAGGGCAGGGGCATCGGATGTCAGCAGCTTCGTCAGCTCCTTGGAGCTCTCGACGAGCCTGAGATACTCATGTCTGTCTCTGAGCCTTATCTCCATCCGATCCTCCCTTCTCGATGAGCTCGAGAACGGTGATTCCGCTCTTCGCCCCGAGTGTCCTCACGATCGTGTAGGTCGTCCCGTCGACGGCCACACGTGCCTTCCTCACCTGACCTGCCAGCAACGGTCCGACGTCCCTGCTGGAGCACTGGAACGAGGTCCTCACCACCGACTTGGCCCTCATGTATCCGGTCTCGCTCCTCTCGCCATACGAGCCGGAGCAGAGGAATCCGGATACGTTCAGGACCTGGCCGTCCTCCAGCGTCACCGAAGCCTGTGTCGAGAAGCCGGGTGAACCCTGTAGGATCGCCGCCCATTGGTCTGCGATGGCTCTCCGAGCGTCCGTCATGCAGCGTTCTTCGGGATGCCCGTGATCACGCCGTAGCGGTCGATCGCCGTGAGCATCGGGCATGGAGCCGCCTGGTGCTGGACCATGGTGTCGACCTTGACGCCCTGTTCAGGGCTGTAGATGTAGGAATAGACCTCCTCTCCCTGCTTGCCCTGCACCTTCCGGCCCTGTCCGTCCGTGCTCCTGACATAGACGCCGCATGCGCCGAGCTTGCCCAGCTCGCCGTTGTGCAGCACAGCCTTGCCCTGGGGCAGGTAGTAGTTGCCGTCGGGATCCATGCCTGCATAGGTGATGACCTTCAGCGGTCCGATACCCGGTATGTCGATGACCGCAACCGAGCTCACTCCGTTCTTGCTTTCGGTGGTTTCGACGTGGCTTCCATAGATGCGTCTGTTGTCGAGGATGGCGCGGAAGTCCTCGATCTTGAGCAGATTCGCCCAGTCGAGCGGGTTGAAGATGATCTCGTTCGGGGTGCGGCCGGCCTTGAACACCAGGTCGCATGCGTTCATCAGAGTCGCCATCCAGTCGGAGAACAGCTTGCTTCCGTCGATCGAGAGCAGCTTGTTCTGGACCGGGAACTTCTGCTCGCCGCCGTTCAGCGTGGAGAACTTCGCGTTGAGGATCGTGCTCCATATCGCCTTCTCCCTTGCGACCTTCACGCCATCGAACCATTCCTCCCTGCTCTCGGCGAGGAGATACATCAGCCTCTGCTCGATGGTCCACGGCTTCGTGAGGTCTACCTCGGCCGCTACGCGGTTCTCCGCCGCCTGGGCGTTGAACACGAACTCGTCGAAGAAGTAGAGGGAGGCGATGTGGTTCTCGTCGAACGAGCTGCCATAGTTCCTGCGGTTCGGATCCGCACCTCTAATCGCCTCCTGAGGAATGATGATCCCCTTCTTCCTGTAGTTGTAGGTGAGGAAGTCCTGCGCGGTCCTGGGACCCTTTCCGAAGAGGACCCTCTGTCCATAGTCGAAGACCGGCTCCGACGTCCTGATCACGGAGGGGATCTGGTATGCTCCCCTGTTGATCACGTCGTAGTTGATAGTGCTCAGATCAAGTGCCATTCCTTATTCCTCCCTTCCGAGAAACAGGATCTGCGTCTGCTTCGCGGAATACATGTCGAGAACCCAGTCGGGACATGCCGTCTCGTCGATTCCGGCTTCACGTACCATGTCGTAGTAGACCGTGCCGGCGATGATCACGCGGGCCGTCGTCTCGGAAGTCGACAGCCTGACGTCCTCGAACAGGACGGCCACGGCGCCTTTGGGCGATATGTCGGTCTCGGCTGTCGGTATGAGCGACGTCTCGAGCGCATTTGCCGTGTACTTGCCATCCGTATCCGTCATGAAGACAAGGTGGCCCTTCTTGGCATCGATCTCGGATGCCGCCTTCACAGTGACCTCTTTGGTCACGATGTCCTCCTTGTAGAGAACAGGGGTGATTGCGATGTTCGTTCCTGCCATCATCTGATCTCCTTGCCGTTCACCTTGGCGATCTCCTCGTTGATCTCCCTGGCTGCCGCATCGCCTTTCCTGTAGGCATCGAGCTCCGCGCTGGCCGGCATGCCGGCAACATCGGTCTGGACAGCCGCCTGTTCGGCGATCGGTCTGATCTTCGCGATCTCGGCCCTGAGGTGTTCGTTATCCTTCCTCATCGCCTCGATCAGATCTTCTGCGACATCCGCGACCGAAGAGCCGTCCTCGATGGCCCTGTCGATGATCGCGGCGGTGGCATCGTCACGCAGCCCCTCGAGGGCGCGTATCCTCTGCCTCTCCGCTGCTGCCGCCTCTCTCCGGATCTGGTCCTGAGAAGCGCCTGCACCAGTGTTCTGATCCATTTCTCCTCCTACGCCCTCTGAACCCAAAGGACTTGAATTGATGTTCTGAATGTCTTGCGGCTCGTCCGCCTCGAAGGTCTCGACGGCCTCGTCGATCGTCTGGATCGCATCGATCATCCCTGCTTCCAGTGCCTCCTCGACCTTGAGGACGGCCCCATGCCCGAAGCGTTCCATGCAGGTGTCACTGTCCATGCCGCGTCCTTCTGCGACCATCTCGAAGTAGCCTGCCTCCGCATAGTCGATCCGTTCCTGTATCGCCTTGGCCCCTTCCTCTGTCGAAGGGTCGAGGTTCTTCTTCTGGGCATTGCGTGAATGGAATATCCGGCTGATTATACCGGTCTTCTCCTCCCAGCCGGACCAGTCGACGACCTCCGCCTGTACGCCGCACGAACCGACTTCGGAATAGGGCGTCGCCACGACCTTCGAGCAGCAGGCGGCGACAAGGTATGCCGCCGAGCAGCCCATGCCTTCGATCAGGGCCAGGACGGGCTTCTCCTTGCGGGTCTCGAGAATCGACCGTCCACATTCGAAGAGACCGTCGACCTCGCCGCCGGGACTGTTGATCGAGAGGACGATGCGTCGGATCTGGTCATCCAGACGGGCTTCCTCGAGCGCTCTGGAAAGCGACCTGTATGTAGAGGCGCTCCAGTAGAACCAGTCATCGGACATCAGCGTTCCTCTGACTCTCAGGTGGGCGGTCGAACCACGCCGCACCAGCTCGTAGTTGCGCGGATAGCTCTCCGCGTAGGCCAGACCGTCCACAAGGCTTTTCAGTCGTATCTCATTCACCTGTCTCATCATCCTTCTCCTCGTCTTCGTCTCTTCTGTCCGGGGCAATGTCCGCCCCGCCGCCGGAAGCGCTGTTCTCCGGTCCTGCCTTGTCGCGGTACTCCATCTTCAGCTGCTCGTTGACCTCGTCCCAGTTCGAACCGGACATCTCCAGTGCACCCTGGGTATGGCTCTTTATCCCGAGCTCGATCGCCGTCTTGACCGCATTGACCTCCGCCGTCGGATTGATCATCACCGGGTTCGGGCCCATCCATACGACGGAGAGGATCGCCTTCCTCGTCATCTCGTCTCCTTCCAGGTATTCAGGACAGTCGATGACTCCGGTCCGTATGCCGTGGTCGATGATCTGCTCGTATTCGGGGGTGCATATCTGGCTTCCGAAGATCCTGCGGATGACCGAATACCATTTCTCGGCTGCACCGATGGTCCCACGGGAGGCGGAGTAGGACGCGTTGTACTTGCCGGTTGCCATCTCGGTGGCGACTCCCACGGCTCCGCCCATGATGTCGAGATTGGTCGTTATGAACTCCGAGAATCCTCCTCCGTTCAACTGGCTCTCTATCGTCTTGGCGGTTTCTCCCGGATTCATCTCGATGACGTTTCCGGTTCCCAGCTCGAAGGACTGGTCCTCGTCTGGAACTCCGGCGTCGCCATCGTCCTTCGCCGCGATGGTCGCCGCGTCCCGCATCTTCTCGGACATGGACGTCCCTTCGACGGCGTCCTTGTCCTTCTGGATGACGACGGTGAGCAGGGACGACGCAATGGCCTTGGCGATGTGCGCCTTCGTGAAGTTGTTGAGGTCGATGATCTGGTTGCGTATCCTGGAGAGCCAGGGGACCCCGCGGATCTGGTTCGCCTCCTGCGTGAAGAGCTTTACAAGCCGGAACTCCTCGAATCCGGTACGCGTGTAGCGGCTGACCTCCTTGAATGCGAACGTGTCCATGAGATAGTCGTCCGTCTGCATGATGTAGTACCCGGTCTCACGACCGTTTCCGTCGAGTCTGACTCCACCGATGCATTTCTTCGTATCCGAGTACCCCGGGCTCTGCACCCAGGTTCCGGATATCAGCTGAAGAAGTGGACGATAGTGCTGATCTCTCCGTGCATAGCATCTGTGCACGAGAACGTCGCCACTGATCAGGATGTTCTGGAACGCTATCTGCTGGAGCTCCTCGAAGGAGCTCCTTCCATACCAGTCGAGACCACGGTCGGTCATTAGGCGGAAATACGCCCCGGCCTCCTTGACGAATCGGGAATACCTTTCATCGTCCCATCCAAGCAATCCCTTCATCGGCGATGGCCGTGCCTGGAGACCGTTTCCAAGCACATATGTCGTGAGCTGACGGATGTACATCGCTCCTACAGGCGTGTCCTGCACGAGCTTGCGGCTTTCGTCCTGCGCCTCCTTGAGATACTGCGTGACGAATGCGTTGACATCGGACAGATAGCTTGCCCGGAACGCCTTCTGCGATGTGGTCTGTCCGATAGCGCGGTATATCGAATCCATCAGCTCCACCTCGCACAGACTGCGCATACGTTCCCGGTCATGCCTCCGGAAGCGATCTGGTTCTCGAGGACTCCTATTCGCCTTCGTGTCCTCTCTATGAGCGTGTTGAGCTCGGACAGAGACACGTTGGTCACCTGTCTCTGGTCATCGCCGTTGCGCAGAGAGTATGACTGCCCTGTGGCTATGATCCGCATCCGTGCATCCTCATACTCCTCCAGCAGCCTTGTCTGCCTATCAAGCTCATTCCTAAGCCTGTCCGTCCTGCTCATGCGCATGAGTATACCGGAATCGGATTGACATATGGGGATAATAGGGGACAATGTTGGATTACATGAGGCGCATACCGATCGTCATATTCGTTTCGCTTGATGGCTTGGACATCGCCCTCGTCAGAACGAGGTCCGTCCTTGATGCCAAGAGGTTCCTGAGAGACAACGGGGCGACAGTGAAGAACAGTCGTCTTGTCGATCTCGAGGATTCGGTCGTCGTAGACAATGGCGATCTCGTCTTCGAGGTCATGAGGGCGGATGCATGAAGGGGCGTGAGGAGCGCAGGTCGAACGGCATCGTCTATGTGACCGGGGCGGAGTTCGCACGCCGTATGGAGGTATCCGACCGCGCCATCCGCAATGCGATGAGCTCGGGCATGCTCACGGTCAAGGTGTTCAAGGGGGACTCCACACGCTACGTCCCCCTTGAGGAGTCGACCCGTATCTGGGAGCAGAGAAGAAGACCCCGCAACAGGACAAGAGGCGAACGGCGTGTCGAGGAGGAGCAGGGAGGATATCCGTCCCTTGCCGGGTTCTCCGTCGCCACCACAGAGGTGGAGAAGGTCGCGGCGGACGAGGTCGCCGTCCACGAGGTCGGAACTATCAGCGACGAGACCGGTATAAAGGGCATCAACTCCATCGACCCAAGGGCGTTCAGCGACTGCTGGCTATACGACAGGAGCGGCAACCCGGTCCTGAACAGGGAGACCGGGGAGCATGTGTTCAACTGGGACCTCGTCGGAAAGAAGCTGAAGGCGCTGATCTACAACCAGCAGCTGGAGGAGAAACGTGGACAGCTCGTGCAGAAGGAGGAGGTGACGAGGATCCTGTCCTCGATCTTCCAGCCGCTAGTGTCCTCCATTGGCCAGATACCCAACATGCATGCATCGATGATCGTGGCGACCGTATCCGACAATCTCGGGACCCCGCTCGACGAAGAAGTAAGATCGGCGATTCAGAACGTGATGCACAGGACCACCGAGAGGATTCTCCGGGATTTCAAGGATGCGATCAGGAAGGTGCTGGAAGAGGAGGATGGATGAGGATAGACGCCGACGACAAGTTCATAATCGACTCGATCTTCTCCCTTCTCGTACCTCCGGTCCTCCAGGGGGTGGCGGAGTGGGCACGTGAGAACGTGCGTCTTCCTTCCGACACGTCAGAGCCGGGATACTACGATCCGGACAGGGCGCCATACCAGCAGGCCGTGCTCGAGGCGGCCGGTCCCGAGTCTCCTGTCCGCGACATCGTGATGGTCTTCGGAAGCCAGATGGGAAAGACGTTGTGCGAACAGCTCGTCATGCTCTACAACATCGCAGCGAATCCCAGGCCACAGGCCTTTGCGTTCTCGACGGAGGGAGAGCTGAAGCAGTTCGTCAAGATGAAGTTCAACCCGCTCCTCATGGCCAATCCCGCAATCTCGGACATGCTCGGCGTGGGGACGTTCGGGAGCGGCAACACCATGACGGAGAAGCAGTATGCCGGAGGATTCCTCAGGTTCGTCTATGCGAACGTCGAGAGCAACCTGCGAAGCTACTCCGTCGAGACGGTCGTCATGGACGAGGTGGATACGTACCCGACTGCGGTGGGCCGTAGCGGAGACCCGGTGGATCTCATGAGGGATCGACAGCGTACGTTCGAAGGGACGCGTAAGATGATCCTTTCGTCGACGCCCACGAATACCGGCTCGAAGATACTCGACCGTCTGAAGAGGACGACGGATGAGAGATATCAGGTGCCATGTCCGCACTGTCATCGCCTCTTCGTCCTGGAATGGGAGTACATGCACTGGAGGACGGGCGAGGGCGGGGAGTCGGTCGAGAGCGCGTGGATGGAGTGCCCCCATTGTCATGAGAGGATATGGAATTCCGACAAGACATGGATGCTCGATCCAGCAAACGGTGCCGGATGGATCGCGACAAACCACAAGGCTCCGCCGACGAGCCGTGGATTCTTCATATCGACGCTGTATGCTCCGGTCGGATGGACAAGCTGGCAGAATCTGGCACAGCTCTTTGTCGATGCCTGCAATGCAAGTACGGACCAGAGGGAGGCGAAGCTCGTATCGTTCTACAACACCAATCTGTGTCGACAGTACTCGTCGGGTGCAGAGGATTTACCGACACCGGATGCCGTCGAGGCATACGCGATGGAGTCGAAGTACAGGAGAGGGGTGGTTCCAGCATGGGTCGGAGTCATAACGACTGGCAGCGATGTGCAGAAGAACAGGATCGAGACGACCATCATGGGCTGGGGCAAGAGGGGACGCAACATCGTCATAGACCATGTCTTCATGGATGCTCCACCGGGAGAGGAGACGGAGGACATCGATTGCGAATGCTGGAGCCTGTATGTAGAGGAGATCCTTGAAGGACGATGGAGAAGGGAGGATGGCCTTCTGCTTGGCAGCATCGCCAACGGTCTGGATCGGTCTTATAACTCGACGACGATCGACTCGTTCTACGAGCGTGTGCAAAGCGGCACGCTCCATCCGATCAGGGGAATCGATGGGCAGACCAGGGCGAAGACGGAGATCCCGGAACAGCGCCAGGCGAAGAACGGCACGAAGGCTCGATATTGGGATACGCCTGTAAGCGAGCTGAAGAGGATTGTTTACGGAGATCTCACGAGGACAATGAAGGCGATCGGCACGGATACGGATCCTTATCGGAGATGCTTCTTCCCCAACGACCTGTCCCATGAGTTCTACGAACAGATGCTGGCCGAGCGGTATGTCGAGGGAAGCGATGGCAGAAGGGGGACATGGGAGAAGATCCGGGACAGGAACGAGGTGCTGGATACTCGCGTCTACAACTACGCGATGATGTACCTGTCGAGGCTGCACGAGATGTCCGACGAGGAGTGGGACGACCTGTTCGAGCAGCAGAGGCAGATAATGAAGGAGGGACAGAGGAATGTCAGGAAGAAGAGAAGAAGACAGCTCTCGTCGGGAGTCGTGCTCTAGGTCGATGTTCGGATGCATCTGGGACGTGGTTCCCGTGCTGGTGCTCGTCGTCGTGGCCTTCGCCCTTGGGATGGTCGTCGGACTCCACATGTAGAATCCGGTTTGACACCCCGCTATTGGGCAGGTATCATCATGGACGAAGAGTGAAAGCTTCGGAAGAGGGGATGGACATCGGTTCCATCCCCTGCTTCGTCATTGGCCATCATCATGGATTTGCCCACGATTTGCCCACGGAAACCACAAATACGGCCCTTGCACCCCAAACATGCGATTTCATGCGATTCCGCAAGTCAGTTGAATTATATTTGCTTGCAACACAAGGAAATGGATGTTGAAAAAAACATCTTTTTGCACCATATTCCAGCAATTCCCAACGTGGTCGGAGATAAGAAGAAGTAAGCCCTTGTGTACGTCTTGACGTGCGATGCAGGAACCCGACCGGGTTCCTGTATTCTTTTATATGGCCTCGTGTGCTAGAATTCTCCACATGGATATAGATCGCAACATTCAGCAGGTCGCCCTGGACAACTATCTTTGGGGCAGCAGTGCAGACGACGTGACCGTCGGCGCCGCTCTTGATGCGGATGGTGGAGTGCTGCATGTCAGGTTCTCCGTCTGCGAGAGGGAGCTCAGACGAATGGTCTGGGAGCCCAATGGAAAGGTGTGGACGGACAGTTGCGTGGAGGTCTTCGTCAAGAACACCGACAGCGACGAATACTCAAACTTCGAGTTCAGCGCCACCGGAGCCTTCCTCGCCGCGCACGGAGCAGGGCGCAGGGACCGCGTGCGCTACAGCGACCAGGAGCGCGAAGCCGTCGCCGTAGAGGTCAGGATACTACAGAACGACAACAGGAGAAGCAGATGGGTGCTGGATGCCTCGATCGACCTGGTTCGCATCGGCATCATCCCTTCGGCGCCGCATGAGATCGCATTCAATCTCTACAAGTGTGGAGATGGTCTCCAGCGGCCACACTTCCTATCCCTGTTCGACATCCCCCTGGAGTCGCCGGACTTCCATCGCCCGGAGTTCTTCCACAAGGCCGTCATACACTGACGATCCGCTTCAGGGCCTCGTGCGCCATGTGCTGGCCGAAGACGGCGGTGACCGTCGTCAGACTGCCCAGGGCGGTGCGCTTGCGCCGCTCGTCGTCCGTGTCGATCCGGCTTCCGCTGTAGTCGAAGTCGACCGTCTCGTCCGAGAACACGACGCTCACGTCCAGGCTCAGTCCCTGCCTTCGGGCCTGTGCCCTGACGGCCCTGGCAAGAGGGCATCCATGTGTCTGGGAGAGCCTTGAGACGCGGATTCTCGTCAGGTCCCTTCGCAGCGCGGCTCCCATCGAGGAGATTATCGTGACGTCCTTCTCCTGGCAGGCCCTGATCAGGGCCACCTTGGCCATGACAGTGTCGTTGCAGTCCAGCACGATGTCGACTCCTTCGACCAGGGACGATGCGTTTTCATCGTCGACGAAGACGTCCAGAGCCTGCACATCGCATCCTGGCCAGATGGTCAGACATCTGTCACGAGCCGCTTCCACCTTCTTCATGCCCAGCGTATCCACGGTCGCGATGACCTGGCGGTTTATGTTGGAGGCCTCCACGACGTCGAAATCCACAAGACGCAGATGACCGACGCCGGAACGCACCAGCGCCTCCATCGCCCAGCCGCCTACGGCTCCTATGCCGACTATCATGACATGTGCAGAGTGCAGCCTTTCCAGTGCATCCGAGCCCAGAAGGCGCTCAAGGCGTGAAAACCGTTCTTCGTCCATCGACGACCTCCTCCAGTACGTTTTTTTCGATTCCCATGTCCGATGCGACGTCCCGGTACAGCCTGTCCAGGACCCTCTGGCTGTCTTCGCCCAGCGGCATGTCGCTCTCGAGCAGGAACGGAAGGTCCAGCAGATCCGCGTAGTGTCTCGTCATTCTGCTTGCCGGTCCCAGCGATATCGTGCCGCCGAGCCTGATATAGCGCAGGGCCACCTCGCGGGAGGACGTGAAGCCGTGCACGATGAAGGGGACCTGGACATGCATGTCATTGATCACCCTGAGCACCTCCTCGTGTCTTCTCACGACATGCAGGACGAACGGGCGGGTGTGATGTATCGCGACTTCCAGAAGCTTGGGGAAGAGAGAAGGTGGACTGCCGGACCATCTGGCATCGAGCCCAATCTCGCCGACAAGCGCATCTGGATCCTGCGCTAGCATGGCCTCCAGCGCCTCGACGTCCTCCTCATGCGGCTCCAGGATTCCATACGCCCTGTGGGGGTATGACGGAAGGAGGGCGAATTCGAAAGTGGACGAGGTGCACACCAGCGCCTGGTCGCATGGTGTCCCGATATGGCAGTGGGCATCGAACATCGTCTCCGATTGTAGCACAGGTGTGGATTGCACAGGCAATATGGGGTAGGATGTGCGCATGTGGGAGCTGAACTACATACTCAACGATCTTGCATCCATGGCGTTCGTGGTCGCGATGCTGGTCTACGTATATGGTGAGAAGGCTCTGTATTCGCTCGGCTCCAGAAGACTGTTCCCACTTATGGTGAAGCTCACTACAGCCTATGTGCTGTACAGCTGCATCCTTGACTTCACAAGAGTGTTCGACCCGCTCGGAATCCCAGTGTGGGTGCTGGACATCTCGTTCTCCATCTATATTCTCGCGACCCAGGCCCTTGCCTGCACGTTCATGGTCTACATAGTCGCCGATGCTCGTTCCAATGCATCATCTGCCGGCTTGGACTTCCACTCCCTCGTTGCGGCCGGCCTGATGACGGGACTTGCACTGGTCCTTCTCCTGGTCAACCGCTTCACTCCGATACTCTATTCGGTGGTGGAGGATGCCGACGGCACCGGTCTGCTCGTCACCGGGGTGGCGTTCAGATGGCTGTTCGCCATGATGCTGGTCCAGGTGGTCATCGCCTCCGCCCTGGTCCTTCACGATCCCGGCTTCCTGCAGCCGCAGATGAGAAGGGCCGGCAGCTATGCAAGGGCCTTCTCCATGGCGTTTCTCATCCTGCAGTTCGCGTTCCCTGAACTCCAGCTGATGAGCATGACGTTCTGCGTCCTGCTGTTCTTCTGCTTCGTCGTCATGACGACATCCACTTTCCTCGTGGACCCGACCACGGGACTGGGAAACGCGAAGATGCTCTTCTCGTCCCTTGGCTACCACTTCTCGAAGGAAGGCGAGTTCTGCGTACTGTCACTGGAGCTCGTCGACTACGACAGGCTCGTGCGCGATCTGGAGACGACAATGGTCCAGGACATGCTGAATCTTCTGTGTTCCCGTCTGGGCGGTGTCGAGGGCATGAGACAGGTCTTCAGAATCGAGGAGGACAGGTTCGTCATGATAGGACCCGCACCCTCGTCCAGACAATGCAGGCGTTTCGTGCTTTCGGTGCTCGAGGTCGCCGGACTTGAATACGAGGTCGGCCCACTATCATACGTTCCCAGATGCCGCATATTCATGATCCCATGTCCTGTGGTCGCCCCTGATGAGAAGTCCGTCTTCGACATGCTGTCCTATTTCACACCAAGCAGGATCGATATGCTCGACATAGGGCAGTCCTACTACTCCGTGATGCGTGAGCGCTACAGCTTCTTCGTGTGCGACCTCAAGGTGCGCCGGAGCATGGAGCGTCGTCAGGAGATCGTGTCGATGCTGAAGAAGGCCTGCGAGGAGGACGGCTTCGAGGTCGCCTTCCAGCCCATGTTCGACACGGATGGGCATTTCATCGACATGGCGGAATGCCTGGTGAGACTCTATGACAGGAGACATGAAAGCTACGTCAGCCCGCTGGAGTTCATACCCGTCGCCGAGGCCGAGGGATACATCGACCAGATCACGTCTTCTGTGCTGCACAAGGCCTGTATCCTCATTCGTCATTTCAGGAGTCATGGACATGCATTGACGCTGTCGCTGAACTTCTCGTCCCGCCAGATCTTCAGCAAAAGGCTGCTGGAAAGCGTGAGTGCGACACTTGCCAAGGAGGGTGTGGATCCGTCCTGTATCAGGATCGAGATCACGGAGGACGACATAATCGAGGACTACGATTCCGTGCGCAGCATGATGGACGAATACCGACGCAGGGGAATAGGTTTCCTCTTGGACGACTTCGGGTCGGGCTATGCCGGATTGACCAGGTATATCAATCTGCCGTTCGAATGCGTGAAGCTCGACCGTTCATTCCTGCTGGCTGCGATGTCGAACCGTCGTAGCGATACGCTGATGCGTGCCCTGGTCGGCTGTTTCCGCCTTCTGGATTATGATGTCGTCTTCGAAGGGATAGAGGACGACGGACAGCTTGACTACGTGCGCTCGTGCAGCGGTCAGGCCGCAATCCAGGGATATCTTTTCTGCGCTCCGCTGGACGCTTCGGCCTTCTGCGCACGTCTGTCTGTCGACCCGATTCCACAAGACGGCCCGATAGGCTAGAATCGACGCATGCGAAAGACGAAGATAATCTGCACACAGGGACCGTCCGTCGACAGCGACGAGATGGTGGAACGCCTGATACTTAACGGAATGGATGCGGCCAGGTTCAACTTCTCCCATGGAACGCATGAGGAGCACAAGGCGCGCATCGAACGCGTGCGGCGTGTCGCCTCGAAGCTTGGACGCCACATTCCCCTGATCCTCGACACGAAGGGACCGGAGATAAGGGTCACCGACTTCGCCGACGGATCGGTCGTGCTGGAGGAGGGCCAGACGTTCACGCTCTACGGCGATCCGGGGCATGTCGGAGACCAGACTGGAATCGGCGTGACGTATCCGTATCTTGCCGAAGACGTGGAGAAGGGCAACGTGATCCTGGTCGACGACGGACTGGTCGCGCTCACCGTGACCTCCGTGGTCGGACCGGACATCGTATGCCGTGTCGACAACGGCGGCAGGGTGTCGAACCACAAGTCGATCAACATACCCGGCGTCTCGATAGACCAGAGCTACATCTCGGAGAAGGACAGGCAGGACATCCTCTTCGGCATAGAGAACGATGTCGACTTCATCGCCGCCAGCTTCATGAGAAGCGCGGACGATGCCAGGAAGCTCAGGAAGCTGCTGAACGTGAACGGCGGCGAGAGGATTCAGATCATAGCCAAGATCGAGAACTCGTCCGGCGTCAGGAATCTTGACCAGATCATCGAGATCGTCGACGGCGTGATGGTCGCACGCGGAGACATGGGCGTCGAGATTCCGTTTCGCGAACTGCCAACCATACAGAAGAGCATGATCCGCAAGTGCTATGAGAAGGGCAAGATCGTCGTCACTGCGACCCAGCTGCTGGAATCCATGAGCAAGAACCCCCGACCGACGCGCGCCGAGGTATCGGACGTCGCAAACGCCGTCTACGACGGTACGAGCTGTCTCATGCTCTCGGGAGAGACCGCCGCCGGAATGTATCCCGTGCAGGCCGTCAAGACCATGGGCGACGTGGCCGCATACACGGAGGCCCAGATAGACTATTCCGGGCGCTTCTTCAAGTCCAGGCTCAAGCTTGCCGGAGACATCATGAACACAGTCGCATCGGCTGCGGTCGAGGCCTCGTTCTTCCTCAATCTCAAGGCAATCGTCTGCATGACCGTATCCGGACGCACCGCGCAGGTGATCAGCTACTACAGACCTTCTTGCCCGATCATCGCCTGCGTGGCGGACCAGAAGGCCGCACGCCAGCTCAACCTGTCGTATGGCGTACATCCCGTCATGGCGAGCATCGTCGACGACATGGACGACATGAAGGCGATGGCCATCGACCTGGCCATATCCACAGGAATCGTGAAGAAGGGGGATCTGGTGGCTCTGGTGACCGGTTCCACCACCGGTGGTTCCTATACCTCGGACTGCATGCAGATCGCGACCTTGTAGTCAGCGCCTTGCCGAAGCCATCCTGCGGTACGTGTGCCTCACGCCGCGGATGGCGACGGAGTAGGCGAATATGTTCTCGGCAAGGGCCATGCCCATGTAGCCGGAGTCCCCGATATGGTGTATGTCCGCTCCTGCGGCCTTGCATTCCAGGGCGATTCGCCTGATGGTGTCCACATCGCTTCCCTCCTGGCTCGTGCCGATGGATGTCATGGCAAGCCGCCCGAGCGAATGGATGCGCCTGACGAGCGACTGGACATGCCGCGTGTCGATTCCCGGAACGGTCATCGGGGCTGGAATCAGGATGATGTCCGCGCCGGCCGATGCGAAGCGTTCCACATCATCCAGCCCCACGATGTCATTTGCAGCCTGATCCAGCACGAGCGAGGCATGCATCCTGCCTGCGGCGATCGCGATCCGGTCGCCTACCGCAGCCGAGATCGAGGAGAGTGCATCTGCTATCGCATCGTTGTCCACGCCGTTACCCGGGTTTCCCGTGACCAGTATGAAGTCGGCCCCCATGTCCGCAAGAATCCTGGCGTTCTCGGCATTCGCCATGCGTCCTCTCTTCATCGCCCATATAGAATCCCCATTCGAGGGCGGGCATGGTTCCAGGTTGACTCCGACCGGTCGTCCGCACAACCTCTTGAGACATCTTATCGTCTCGGACGGCATGCACTCCGGCAAGGCCTCGATATGAGGTTCCAGGCAATCGAACATATTCAGGATGATGATGTCCGCCCCCTGGCTGGCCGCGAACTCCGCGTTCGTGATGTCGACGAGCATCGGCATGGTGATGCCGATCGTCTCCGAGGCGATCGTGCGTCCCTCCGAGGCGCGTATCGCATACAGGAACTCCTGCCTGTCCAGTCCTGTCAGCTCCTTTGAAGCCATGTCGAGCATTCTTTTCATTCCGTCGTCCTCCCCCTGGCATGTGGATGACATCATTATAGCGCATGTGATGACGATGGCGATATTGACACAAGTGTCTGTGTGATGATAGCTTATGCAAGCCTCTTTATCCGTTTCGTAGGAGCGGATCACATCTAGTCCACAAGGAGGGAACCATGAGGAATTATGAGTTCACAGTCATCTTCGACGCAGATGATGAGAAGATGAAGGAAGGTCTGGCTTTCGTGACGGCCGAGCTTGAGAAGGCCGGTGCCCAGATCACGAAGCAGGACGATCTTGGAGTCAAGACGCTTGCCTATCAGATCGCGAAGCAGGACAAGGGACACTATGTCTATTTCGAGCTCAGCGCCGATCCGGCTTCCATCGCGAATCTCAGCCATGTCTTCCAGCTCAGCACTCTCGTGCTGAAGTTCCTGTTCGTCAACCCCGAGAAGTAAGGCGACGGACGGTTTTCAGGAGCATTTCAGATGGCGGATTTGAACAGCGTCTGTCTGACAGGACGGCTGACACGTCAGGCCGAGATCCGGTATTCCCAGGCAGGTGGAGGAGCGGTGCTCCGCTTCTCCCTGGCCGTCAACAGAAGAAAGAGGTCTGCTGATGGCAACGGCTGGGAGGAGGAGGCCAACTTCTTCGACTGCGTATACTTCGGTCGCAGTGCGGAGACGGTCAGCAGATACCTGGACAAGGGCAGACAGGTGGCTATATCCGGTGAGCTGCGCCAGAGCAGATGGGAGCAGGACGGACAGGCGAGAAGCAGAGTCGAGATCGTCGTCAACCAGCTGAATCTCATCGGCTCCAGGGCAGACAGCGCCAGTGACAATGGAAACGGTGCATACCAGAACCCGCAGGGAGGCTATGCACAGTATCAGAACCAGCGGCCTGATGCAGGTGCTGGAATGGGGCAGTCAGGCGCCCCGTCTAATCAGAACCGCTTCTCCGGTTCCTTCTCCCGTCCGACGGGAGGGGAGAGCGTGTCCAACGACTATTCCGTCGGTGGACCGGAGAGCTACGGCGATGATGACGTACCATTTTGATTTTAGGAGTTAAGACTTATGCGCGATGACAATGAAGCTTTCGTGAAGGAAGGCGATGCCGCTTCCAAGAGAATGGGCATGAGAAAGCCCGGTTTCAAGAAGAAGGTCTGCAAGTTCTGCCAGCCGGGTGCTCCGGTTGCGGACTACAAGAATCCCGACATGCTTCGCAGATACATCACCGAGAGGGGTAAGATCCTTCCCGCAAGGATCACCGGAACCTGTGCAAAGCACCAGAGGGCTCTCAATGCAGAGATCAAGAAGGCCCGCGTGCTTGCCTACCTGCCCTTCGAGAAGAAATGAATCATTCGACAGGGAAGGGGGATGGTGCGAGAGTCGTCCTGTCAGTGCTGGTGAGCTTCCTGCTCTACCTGACATCAATCGGGTCGCTCTTCTTCACCCTGCCTCTTCTTCTGCTTGATAGGCGCTACCCGAAGCGCACCACGGACACCGCCTGCGTTGCAGCTCTGGTGCTGGTCCTGGGTAGGAACATCCTGATGATGAGGGATGTTCTGGACCAGGGTCTAACGTGGGCCTTCATAGGGGTGACAATGTTCATGCCGACATCGCTCATACTTGGCGCCGTGGTATGGGTGAGCAAGGACAGGACGAGGAGCATATTCGAGAGAATCATGTATGCCTTCAGTCCATCTATTGTCCTGTTTCTGGTCTTCGAGATCGTCCTGGTGATCGCTCCGGGACTGCTCGAGACCCTCATGGGAGCCTATGGGGCGACCGTGACCGACATCCTTGGTCCGATTCTGGGTCTGGATGGCGAGTCGATGGACTTCCTGGTCCTGGTCGTGCTGTTCGCGCTCGTGAGCCTCACGCCGTCCATAGTGCTGGCCAACAGCCTGCTGCTGACCTTCATCTATGAGGCGGCCACACACCCGGAGGATGAAGCCTTCGAGTGCAGGATACGCAGCTTCAGAGTCCCGGAGTGGTTCCTATATCTGTTCCTGGGCCTGTGGACCGGTGTCCTGCTGTGCTGCTTCATCACGGTCCCGATGTGGATTGTCGTTCCGGTGGTTGCATTCGCGATCTGCACGATCCTGGTGTATTTCCTCCAGGGCTTCGCGATCGTGGACTACAGACTGTGGAGGAGAGGAGGACGGATGACGAGCTTCAGATTGGCCGGATGGCTCCTGCTGATCCTCATCCTTGTCCAGGTGTTGAACGCCATTCTGGTTTTCGGACTTGCCCTGCTGGGTGTGCTCGAGAACTGGATAAATCTTAGAAAACCAGAGGAGTTTTCAGATGAAGATCATTCTTAACCAGGATGTGGTCAACCTCGGAGAAGAGGGAGACGTCGTGGTGGTCAAGGACGGTTACGCCCGTAACTATCTCCTTCCCACCGGAGCTGCAGTACTTTACAACAAGACAAATGCCGCTATCTTCGCTTCCCGCGCTGCGCAGATCGAGAAGAGAAAGGCTGAGAAGAGGGCCCAGAGCGCTTCCATGAAGGAGAAGCTCGACGCCACCGTCCTCAACCTCGTCGTTCCGGCAGGCGAGTCCGGCAAGCTGTTCGGATCCGTCACCTCGGTGATGGTCCAGGATGCGCTGGCCAAGCAGGGAATCGAGGTCGAGAGGAAGAAGATCGAGGTCGCCACCCATGCGATCAAGATGGTCGGAACCTATTCCGTCATCGTCCACCTCTACGAGAACGAGTTCAGCCATGTCAAGCTGATCGTCGAGTCCGAGGAGATGGTCAGGGAGAGGAAGGCCGCCGAGGCAAGGGCGGAGGAGGAGGCCAGAGCCAAGGCCGAGGCCGAGGCTGCCGCTGCAGCTGCCGCCGCCCAGGAGGAGAGTGTCGCACAGGAGGTCGCCAGCGAGGAGATGCCTGTCGCCGAGGAGGCACCTGCCGAGGAGTCCAACTGATTCCATCCATCTGCAATCATGCAACAAGGTCCATGCCATGTGTGTGGACCTTGTTCTTTTCATGACCTTTTTCTCCGAGCCGTCTTCCCTGCCTCCTTGCAGTTGAGGTAATATGGAAGGACGCATTTCATGGAGGGCGGGATGGATACGGAGATCAGCTACAGGACGATGCCACATAACGAGGACGCGGAGAAGGCGGTTCTCGGCGCCATTCTGCTCAATGCGAACTCCCTCCAGACCGCGATGGAGTACGTCACTCCTGCCGATTTCTACCATCCGGGGCACAGGACCCTCTTCTCGGCTTTCATCGCCTATTCGGATTCGGCTCCGCTCAAGAGCCTTGACACGCTTTCGATTGTCGAGTTCCTGAAGGGGCGCAACCAGCTTTCCGAATGCGGAGGCATCGGGTATATCTCGTCGCTTACCGAGAGCGTGTCCACAACGGCATCCATCGGCGTCCATGCACAGATCATTCATGCCCTTGCCCTCCGCCGACGCTTCATAGAGCTTTCCAACGAGTTCTCGGTCTCGGGCTTCGACGAAAGCCAGGAGATCGTAAAGCTCATCGATGAAAGCGGGGCGAAGCTCAGTCGCCTTGCAGAGGGCCTTGGAGATGCGAACAGGGATGTCTCTATCGGCCAGTATGTATCGAATGCCCTGGAGAACCTGCGCGACAGGATGGCCGGTGCATCCTCGGGGAACCTCGAGACGGGATTCGACCGTCTGGACCAGGTGACCGACGGCGGCTTCCATCCGACCGACTTCATCATAATCGCCGCCAGACCATCGATCGGTAAGACGGCCTTCGCCATCAGCATAATACAGAACATGATCATGAAGCCCCGGGAATACAGCGTCGCCTTCTTCTCGCTAGAGATGAGTGGACTGCAGGTGTCGCAGAGACTTCTGTCCGGAGTCTCCCAGGTCCCGCTCAAGACTATCAGGAACGCAGGATTCGCCAGCCAGAAGGACCCCGGTTTCAACAGGATGCTGAATGCGGCTTCCAGACTGTTCGATTCCAAGCTCTACATACTCGATACCCCGAACATGAAACTGTCGGAGATCCGTGCCACGGCGCGTCGCCTCAGGAAGGAGAAGGGCGTCCAGGCCATCTTCATCGACTACATCGGCCTCATCGACGCCGAGATGCCCGCCACCAGCAAGAAGTTCGAGCAGGTCACCGAGATCTCCAAGGCGCTCAAGAGCCTTGCCCGTGAGCTGGAGATTCCCGTCGTGGTGCTCTGTCAGGTGACACGTGATGCGGAGGGTGACAAGAATGAACCCCAGCTGAACAACCTTCGTGACTCCGGTGCCATCGAGCAGGATGCCGACATGGTCATGTTCCTTCATCGCAACAGGAAGATAGACAAGGACAAGCTCGTTAAGGACATGAAGGGCGAGAACACCCTGCAGGTGACCAAGGTCATCGTCGCGAAGCAAAGGAACGGCGAGACGGGCGAGTTCTATGCGGGATTCAAGCCCGCAACCGCAAGCTTCGAGAATCTTCCGGATGGAAACTGGGGAGCCTGAGACCTCCTTCCGGACAGCGTACTATGTGAATCCGGCACTCTTCCATCGTCGCTGGGAGTTGAGGATCCAGGCCTGTGCCGACCTTGACCGGTTTACTTCATCTCGTGTGACATTTTTCGTCCCGGGATGATTTTTTTTGTTGACAGCCTGCATGGATGGTTTATGATGTAATCAGTTAATCATTTAAGCCAAAAGACCTTAATCTGCATCTTAAAACATTACATTATAAGGGTTTAAATGGCTTAAACGATTAAGAGAAGGAGGCAGGTTTGATAAAGGCAGCTCTAATCGCTACACCGCTTGAGAACGACAAGAGAAGGATCCTTTCCTGCGCAGAGGACTTCAGGAAGGAGATTAGCTCACACATGGACGACGAACTCGTGTTCGTCAATGCAGACGAGATTCTGGATGAGCCATGCAAGTTCATCTTCGTGGCATCCGGTGGATCTGCACAGGCCTTCAAGGTCATCTATGAGAAGACACATGGTCCCTATGTCCTGATAACCACACCGGGCAACAACTCCCTGGCGGCATCCATGGAGGAGCTCAGCTATGTGAATGACCATGGCCAGGTGGGGCAGATTCTGCATGGCAGCGCCGCCACCATCGCAGGAAGGCTGGAGACCATCCACAGATGCTTCAGGACGATATCAAGACTTGATGGATACAGGGTGGGTGTGCTCGGCAGCCCCAACATGCTCATAAACAGCGAGTACGATGTGGACAAGCTCAGAAAGAGCGCCGGCATCGAGACAGTCTACATCACGATGGACGAGGTCTGCGCAGAGATAGAGAAAAGGACCTACGAGCCCGACACCTACACCCAGGCACTCATCGAGACCGGCTATGACAGGAACGAGCTGGAGAAGGCCTTCCATATCTACGGTGCGGTCAGGCGTCTGATCGACCGCCATCACTTCGACGCTGTCTCGCTCAGGTGCTTCGACCTTCTCGATCCCTACAAGGCCTCCGGCTGTCTGGCCCTGGCAATACTCAACAGCATGGGCATTCCCGCCTCCTGCGAGGGCGATACGAGAAGCCTTCTGTCGATGGTCGTCATGAGCACGCTCACAGGCCAGCCATGCTTCATGGCGAACCCGAGCAGAATCGACATGGATAGGAAGGAGATCGTCCTTGCGCACTGCACCCTTCCGCTTTCGATGGTCGACAGCTACAGCCTGACGACCCATTTCGAAAGCGGCATAAGCGTGGCGGTGAAGGGCGAGTTCGCAGACGACACCTATACGCTGTTCAAGTGCCGTGAGGACATGAGGACCTACTTCGTCCAGAAGGCGGCCTTCGTGGAGAACCTCAACGAATGCGATCTGTGCCGCACACAGGTCAGGCTCAGGGTGGAGGATGTGGACAGCTATCTGACACATCCGCTGTCGAATCACCAGATCATGGTGCGTGGTGACCATGTGGATGAGGTGAACGAACTTTTCAAGTGGTATTCTGTCAGGAACTGATGGACAATAGGAAAATGTAAAAGACCAGAAGGAGGGTCAATCATGAAAAAGGTAACTAGACTTGTGGCATTGCTGCTGATCGTCCTGTTCGCATTCACCTCATGCGGTGGAAGCGGAGAGGGCTCGGGTTCATCGACCTCGGAAGGAGACGGCGTCGATCTCAAGCTCGGAATGATCGCGACGATCTTCGGCACGCAGAGCTTCAACGACGACATCAGGGATGGTGTGGAGGCTGTCAGCGAGAAGTACGGCTTCGACAACATCTGCCTCGAGGTTCCCGATATCGCGGATGCCGGAAACAGCCTCAGGACCCTCATCAGCCAGGGCGTCAACTTCGTCATCATCGGCTCTGCCGAGTACGCGGATGCCATGGTCGAGGTCGCGAACGAATATCCTGAGGTCAAGTTCCTCTATCTAAACGAGGCAAATGGAATGCCTTCCAACATCATGACAACGACGTATGCCGAGCAGGAGGGCGCCTTCCTCATCGGAGCTCTGGCAGGCCTTCTCACCAAGACGGACAATGTCGGTTCCGTTGCGGCCGTCTCCGGCGATATCGTCCAGGAGCGCTTCAACTGGGGCTTCAAGGCCGGTGCCGAGTACGTAAACCCCGACATCACGGTCCAGAGCGCCTTCACCAACAGCTACAGCGACATCAACAAGGGACAGGAGGTCGCCAACGCGATGTACTCCAGAGGCGCCGACATTGTTAGCACGTTCGCCGGTGCATGTAACATCGGAGTCTTCAACGCAGCCAAGAGCGCAGGAGAAGGCAAGTACTGCTTCGGCGCTGCAAAGGGCCAGTTCGACCAGATGCCCGACAAGATCGTCGCATCCCTGGTCAAGCCCGTCGACCAGACGATCCTGGCAATCGTGTCCGACTATGTCGACAACGGCAATTTCGACACGTCGTCCCCGATGACGCTCGGCCTTGCCAATGACGGTGTCATCGTCCGCTACACGGACATGAACGACGATCTTCTGGCCATGATCACCCCGGAGATCCAGGCGCAGCTCGACGAGATCAGCGCGGCGATCATCTCCGGCGAGATCGTCCCGCCGCAGGTCGAGGCAGACTACAACGCCAACTTCGCGAAGTAAGTGAAGCCGTCCGACATTGATACCAGGAGGAAAGATGGCTGAATACGCTATTGAGCTTAAAGGCATAACCAAGCGCTTTCCTGGCGTCGTTGCCAACAACAACATTTCGTTCTCCGTCGAAAAGGGCGAGATCCACGCCCTTGCCGGCGAGAACGGTGCTGGCAAGTCGACCCTGATGAACATCCTCTTCGGGCTCCTCGTGCCCGACGAGGGTGAGATAGTCATCAATGGAAAGGTAGAGAAGTTCTCCAGCCCGAGGGATTCGAACGCCGCAGGAATCGGCATGGTGCACCAGCACTTCATGCTCATTCCGAAGATGAGCGTCATGGAGAACGTCATCATAGGTCAGGAGCCGGGATCGTCCCTCAAGATAGACAGGCAGAAGGGCATCGAGGAGGTCCAGGCGATCTCCGACAGATACGAGCTCAATCTGGATGTCACGAAGAGGGTTGGTGACCTGTCGGTTCCCGAGCAGCAGAGGGTCGAGATCCTCAAGGTCCTGTACAGGCAGGCCGACATCCTGATCTTCGACGAGCCGACCGCGGTCCTTCCGCCGCATCTGATCGACGAGTTCTGCGACATCCTGCTCTCGCTCAAGCAGAAGGGCAAGACCATCATCTTCATCAGCCACAAGCTGGCCGAGGTCATGAAGGTCTCCGACCATGTCACGGTCATCCGCCGTGGAGAGGTCATTGGCACCAAGGCCATATGCGACACGTCCATAGACGACATAACGCGCATGATGGTCGGCCACAGCGTCGATACCGGCCGCAAGGCGAGAAGCGACATCCGTCCCGGCAAGGAGGTCCTGACGATAAAGGACCTGCACTATACCAACATCGAGGGCAACGAGAAGCTGAAGGGACTCGACCTTACCGTCCATGAAGGCGAGATCGTCGGCATCGCGGGCGTCGATGGAAACGGCCAGGAGGAGATGGAGAAGTGCATTCTCGGTCTGTTCAAGCCCGACAGCGGAGAGATTCTCTTCGAGGGACGCAACGTGAACGACCTGAACGTCCGCCAGCGCCGCGACATGGGACTTGGCTACGTCGCCGAGGACAGGCAGAAGGAGAGCCTCGTGCTGCAGTATTCCGTCGCCTACAACCTCGTGCTCGGACAGGAGGAGAGGCCGGAATACTCGAAGAAGGGCTTCTGGCTGAAGCGCAACGCGATACAGGAGACTGCGGAGAGGCTTGCAAAGGACTATGACATCCGTCTTGCCAACGTCAACGTCGCAGCAGGAACCCTCTCTGGCGGAAACCAGCAGAAGATCGTCATCGCACGCGAGGCGAATGCCGATCCCTCCCTCTACGTCGCCATCCAGCCGACAAGAGGTCTGGACATCGGCGCCGCGGATTCGGTCCAGGATACGCTGATCCGGCTGCGTGACGAGAACAAGGCCGTCCTCCTGATCTCCATGGAGCTTGACGAGGTCCTTGCCGTCAGCGACAGGATCGCCGTCATATTCGACGGACGCATCGTCGCGGTCGTGGATGCGGCCACTGCGGACAAGGAGTCGATCGGATACCTGATGCTCGGCAGCAGGAAAGGAGGGGAGAAATGACAAGCAACAAGAAAAGGGAGATTCTTCAGGAGCTCCTGATACCTGTGATCGCCGTCGTGCTGTCCCTTCTGATCGGCGGCATCATCATCGCACTGCTCGGCTTCAATCCGTTCGACGCCTACGGTGCGCTGATCCAGGGATCCATGGGCTCTCTCGTGTCGTTCACGATGACGCTCAAGACATCTGTTCCTCTGATCCTCGCAGGACTTGCAGTTGCAGTGGCCTTCAAGTCGTCTGCGTTCAACATCGGTGTCGAGGGGCAGCTGATGTTCGGAGGCCTGTGTGCAGGACTGGTCGGCATCTATGTGCCGCTTCCTCCCGGACTCCATCTGGTGGTCACTCTGCTTGCCGGAATGCTGGGCGGTGCGCTGGTCGCGTTCTTCCCCGCCATCCTGAACACGGCATGCAACGTGAGCGTCGTCATCAGCACCATCATGCTGAACTACGTCGTGCAGTTCTTCGTGCAGTTCTGCGTCATGGGTCCGTTCCATGGTGACACGAGCGCTCCTGCGACGGATCCTCTGCTTGCAAGCGCGACGCTGCCGAACATACTGCCGGCCCGCTATCAGCTGAATCTCGGCTTCATCATCATGATCCTGGCCGTGGTGCTCGTGTACATCTTCATGAACAAGACCACCAAGGGCTACCAGCTGACCGCAGTCGGACTCAACGCGACGGCCAGCGAGTTTTCCGGAATGAGCGTCAAGAAGAACATCTTCATGGCACTCCTGCTCAGTGGTGCGATCGCCGGACTGGCCGGCTCGATCGAGGTCACCGGAACCCTCAAGAGGATGGTCAACGGCTTCTCGACCGGATATGGCTTCTCGGGAATCCCAATCGCCCTCATGGCAAGAAACAATCCGTTCGCGATCATACTGACCGGATTCTTCTTCGGCATGATGCGCTCCGGCTCGTTCCTTATGCAGGCCACCGTCGGCGTCTCGTCCGACATGGTCGGAATCATCCAGGGACTCGTCGTCGTGTTCATCTGTCTCGAGAACCTGATCCGCTACTACATGAACAGGATCAAATAGGAGGATAGTACATGTTCAGTTTTCTTTCATACATGATACCGACCACGCTCAGAATGGGCACTCCTATCGCGTTCACTGCTCTGGGTGGCGTCGTCTCGGAACGCTCCGGTGTCAACAACATCGGTCTTGAGGGAATCATGACGGCAGGTGCATTCGCAGCCGTCCTGGGTTCGTACTATACGGGCTCTCCATGGATCGGAATCCTGATGGCCATGCTGGTAGGAATCCTGATCTCGGCGATCCACAGTGTGCTTACCATCACGATCGGTGCGAAGCAGGCGGTCAGCTCCATGGCTCTCGTCCTTCTCGCAGAAGGTCTGTGCGGAGTAGGCGTCGAGGCCTTCTTCGGCCAGAGCGGAAGCACCGCCCAGGTCAACAACCTGCCGACAAGCAACATCTTCGCATCGATTCCGCTGGTGGGCGGCTTCCTGTCCCATCTGTCTCCGTTCGTGTATATCGGCTTCATCGCGCTGATAGTGGTCACTCTGCTGTTCAAGTTCACGCGCTTCGGCTTCCACATCACTGCAGTAGGCGAGAACCCGACCATGGCCGAGACCTGTGGAATCAACGTCCATCGCGTCAGATACATCTCGGTGCTCGCCTCGGGACTCCTCGGTGGACTCGGCGGTGCAATGCTGTCGATCGGCCAGATGAACCTCTTCCAGGAGGGCATGGTCGCCGGTAGAGGATATCTGGCTCTTGGAGCAGTCACGATGGGAAGATGGAATCCCGTGGCGTCCTACTGCTCTGCAATGATCTTCGGATTCTTCGATGCACTGCAGCTGTATCTCCAGACGATTCCTTCCAACCCAATCCCCAGCGACTTCATCCAGATGATTCCGTATCTTGCGATCCTGATCATCCTCGCGGTCACATCGAGGAAGATGAAGTACTTCGGAGTGACGGCCGGAGGAAAGCCCTATACCAAGTACGCATCATCCCACTGATGCAGACAAGTGCAGGCGGGGCTGTCACGCCCCGTCTGACCAGGGCAGGGGTGGCTGTGATGGCACGTCTGCCCGACAAGGCGGGGAGAAACCCGCAGGAAAAAGGAGAAGACAATGAAGGAAAGAGTCATTATCGACTGCGATACCGGAATCGATGACGCTCTGGCTCTGGTGCTTGCGCTCTCGAGACCTGAACTCGACATCGTCGGCATAACCACGGTTGCCGGAAACGTCGATGTCGAGAACACCACAAGGAACACATGCAATGTCGTGCATCTGCTCGGCCGCGATGACATAAGGATCGCCAAGGGCGAGCCGAAGCCTCTCGAGAGGGAGCCTCTGAGGGCAAGCGGTGTGCATGGTGTCACCGGCCTGAGGGGCTACACGTTCGACAGCGACTGGAAGGAGAATCTCCTGGACATCCATGCAGTTGAGTTCATGAAGAGGCTTCTCGAGGAGAGCGACGAGAAGACCACGATCATCGCGATCGGACCCGTCACCAACGTCGCAAAGCTCCTGATCGAGCATCCTGAGGTCAAGGACAGGATCCGCCGCATCGTCTTCATGGGCACCAGCTACCATTGCGGAAATCCGACCCCTGTGTCGACGTTCAATGTGCTTGTCGACCCCGAGGCCTTCAGAAAGGTCATCTTCTCGGGAGTCGAGTTCGTGGCCTGCCCGCTCGAGGTCACCAAGACGGCGACGATCGAACCGGACGAGGTCGAGAGGCTCGATGCGATGGGAACCCCCGTAGCCCGTTTCGCCGCCAGCATCATCCGCGGCTATGGAATCACGAAGATCGGCGCCGACGAGAAGATTGACACGGCCAACGAGGAGGTCATCTCCGAGAACAGGCTGAAGGCAGCCAAGGAGAGCAACGAGGTGACGATGCATGATCCCGCGACCATCGCATATGTCATCGATCCGTCGCTCTTCACCACGGCCAAGTACTACTGCGACGTCGAATGCAAAGGTGAGCTCACTACGGGCTTCACGCTCATCGACAAGAACGACTACTACAAGAAAGAGGATGACGAGAGGAACCTGACGCTCATGGAGAGCATCGACAGGCCCCGTTTCATCGACCTGTTCCTGGATTCCGTAAGGAGGTATGGCTGACATATGGCAGACAGACCCAATGTCGTATACATACTTCAGGACCACCAGGCCTATTTCGGGCATGGACGCTACGAAGGGGGAGTGAACCCGAAGCGTCCATGCTTCGAGGCCTTCGCACGTCAGGGTGTCGAATTCACCGAGGCAAGATGCGTCACCCCGATGTGCGGGCCTGCCAGACGCACCATGCTCACAGGGCTTTATCCACACAACCACAAGCAGGTGCACAACGAGAACGACCCACCGTATGACGACGAGGTCATCCTGGACACATTCCATGAAGCCGGATACGAGAACTGGTATTTCGGCAAATGGCATGCCGGTCCAGGCGATGCCCATGACCATCACTGCCAGGGCTTCTCATATACAAGCTACGGCAATCCATATCTGACCCGGGAATACAAGGACTACCTGGAGCGGCACCACCTGCCTCAGGCAAGCCATCATATAGAATACGCATTCATGACCGACTCGTATGTCGAGCAGCACTACTTCGAGAAGCTCAAGGTCGGTGCCGACTACAAGTGCGAGACAGGCTGGTGCGGCGAGCATGCAGTAGGCATCACCACGACGCCGAAGGAGACGCATGAGGCCTTCTTCCTCGCATCCCTTGCCTGCGACAGGCTTGAAAGGCTTGCAGGCGAGGACAGGGACCGCCCATTCATGCTCCAGGTCCATTTCTGGGGACCTCATCAGCCCTTCTTCCCCACGAAGGAATTCGCTGATATGTACAGGCCCGAGGACATCGGGGAGTACCCATCGTTCAGGGATACGCTTGAGAACCAGCCGGACGTGTTCCGCATGGAGCTCAGCTATCCGATGAGCGAGGACGGAGAGTACATAAGGGTGCCCTCGGCACTTCCATGGAGCGACTGGCAGAGGATTCTTGCCAGGTGCTATGCGCATATCACGATGGTGGATGCCGCAGGAGGCATGGTCATCGACAAGCTGCATGAGCTTGGTCTGGACGAGAATACCATCGTCATCTGGGCGACCGACCACGGCGACGCAATCGCCAGTCATGGTGGACATTTCGACAAGAACAGCCACATGAGCGAGGAGGTCATGCGCGTTCCTCTGGCGGTACGATGGCCCGGTCATGTCGACGCAGGTCTCAGGGACGACCATCTGGTGTTCACCTGCGATACGCCTGCCACGATGATGGATGCGGCGGGGCTGTCCTTCAGGAAGGGATGCGACGGCAGGTCGCTTCTTCCTCTGTGCCATCATGACGCAGGTGATGTCAGGTGGCGAGACAGTCTGATGTGCGAGAGCTATGGGCATGGTTATGGTTGCACCATACTCAGCCGCTGTGTCTACAAGGACGGTTACAAGTACGTCGTCACACAGGACGACCTTGAACAGCTGTATGATCTGAAGAAGGATCCCTTCGAGATGGACAATCTGGCCATGAAGGATGGATATTCTGATAGAATCATCATCATGAGGGATGAACTGAGAAGGCTTCAGAAGGAAAGCAGGGATCCCGTGGATCTTGACGGTCTGCTTGCCAGCGCGAAGAGAAGGAGGTGCTGAACATGAGGGACAAGGTGGGAATATACCCGACACTGGCCTGCGCCGACTATCTGCACTTGGCACATGATCTGGAGATCCTCCACCGCGCCGGTGTGACGAGCTTCCATATCGACATAATGGATGGAAACTATGTGCCGAACTACTGCCTGAACTTCGACTATCTTAAGGCGGTCAGCTCATTCAGCGACACTCCATGCGATGTCCATCTGATGACAAGCGAAGTCGAAAGGGATGTAGAGCGTTCCATCCAGTGCGGCTCGAAGGCCGTCGCATTCCATGTCGAGCGGACGGACCTTGATACAGATGCTCTTCTCGAGTCGATCAGGATGAAGGGATGCCGTTCAGGACTTGTGATCAGTCCCCAGACGCCTGTCGAGGCACTCGAGCCTCATCTTGCCTCCTGCGACTACGTGATCATGATGGGGGTCCGTCCCGGTTTCTCAGGCCAGGCGTTCCTCGAGGAAACATACGCAAGGATAGGCCAGCTCGACGAGCTCAGGAGAAGGGCGGGCCTGGATGTGGAGATCATCGTCGATGGAGGAATCGACTTCGAAAACGCTTCACGCTGCATCCGGCATGGTGCCGACAGCATCGTCGCCGGAGCGCTGAACATCTTCAGCCACCAGCAGGGGCTGGAGAAGGATCTGGAGCGTCTCCTGAGGTCATTGGAGTAGCTGGAATGGTCACGATCAAGGACGTCGCACAGAAGGCCGGGGTCACCCCCGCAACCGTCTCGATGGCTCTCAACGGAAAGCCGTCCATCTCTGTGGAGACGAGACGGAGAATCGAGCGCATAGCCAGTCAGCTTGGCTATGTGCCCAGTGCGACTGCCAAGACGCTGAGGACCAGCCGCTCCCATACTCTCGGCCTGATTGTCGGAAACCTCACCAACGGCTTCTTCCTCGACATCATCTATGCCGTCGAGGAGTACGCGTCAAGCAGGGGATACAGCATCTTCATCTGCGATGCAGAGCGTAGCAGCGACAAGGTCGTCTCCTCGATGAAGGCCCTTGCCGCCAGAGGCGTCGATGGTGTCATCATCACGCTCGGCTTCTATCCTGACGGAAAGCTCGAGGAGGAGGTCAGGAGGATATCCTCGGAAGGCATCAAGGTTCTGACGCTCACCTCCGCCGCCCAGTTCGATGGCGTGCCCATCGTGCGTCAGGGCGAGACCGACGAGGCCTTAGCACTTGTCGAGAAGGTCTGCAGTCTTGGTCATCGTAGAATCGGTCTTCTGAGCTCTCCTCGCGACTCCTGGCTCAACAGGACCCGGGTCAACACGATGAGGAGGGCACTTGAGCTCAATGGGGTGCTTGACGAGGATCTCGTCGACTACTGCGAGATGAACGTGGATGCAGGGCAGAAGTGTGCATTCGATCTTCTCTCGAGGCATCCTGAGATCACGGCTGTGATGTGTGTGAACGACCAGGTAGCCATCGGAGCGATGAATGCGGCCAGATGCATCGGTCTGGACATTCCTGGGGAGATATCGATCACCGGATTCGATGGAATCGAGATGTCGCGGATCATCACACCGCATCTCACCACGGTCCACATCCCCCGTTATGAAATGGGGCTCGTGGGGTGCAGGAACATAATAGAATGGATAGAGAACCCCGATGCCAGGATACCCGGCGAAACGCTGATTTCAAGCACTTTCGTCGAAGGACAGACACTGGGGATATGCAGAGACGCAAAGGAGGATAAGAAATGAAGATCATCATTGGATGCGACCATGGCGGCTACGATCTCAAGCTCGAGATCATCTCACGTCTGGAGAAGGAAGGCCATTCCGTAGTCGATGTCGGATGCCCTGACAGGAACCCTGTCGACTACCCGGATGTCGCTGCCGACCTGTGCCACAGACTGCTGGACGAGAAGGAGGATTTCGGAATCCTCATCTGCGGTACGGGAATCGGGATATCGATTGCGGCGAACAAGATAGACGGAATCCGTGCGGCTCATCTGTCTGATGCATATTCCGCGAGCATGGCCAAGGCCCATAACAACGCGAATGTGATAACCCTCGGTGCCAGGACGCTGGGCGTCGAGCTTGCCTGGACGATCGTCAAGGCATATATGGATTCGAGCTTCCTTGGGGGAGTTCATCAGACCAGGGTGGAGAAGATCGCCGCCTTGGAGAAGGAGGACAAGTGATGGATCTTAATGAGGTCAAGAGACTGAGGATGGAGGCTCTCGATGCCAGAGTGAAGCTGATCCGCGAGATCGCATCGTTCGGGCAGGGGCATATCGGAGGCAGCATGTCGGTTGTGGAGCTTCTGACATACCTGTACTACCATGAGATGAAGATCGATCCGAAGAGGCCCGACTGGGCGGAGCGCGACCGTCTGGTACTCTCCAAGGGACACAGCGGACCTGCTCTCTACGCCATTCTAGCCAAGAAGGGGTATTTCGACGAGTCACTGCTGTCTACGCTCAATCAGGGCGGCACCAGACTTCCCAGCCATGCCGACATGACGAAGACACCTGGAATCGACTTCACCGCCGGTTCCCTCGGCCAGGGCTTCAGCGCCGCCGTCGGAATCGCACTCGGCCAGAGGTTGAAGAAGTACGACGCCTACACATACACCGTCGTCGGCGATGGCGAGAGCCAGGAAGGCGAGGTCTGGGAGGCTGCGGAGGCTGCAGGAGCATGGAAGCTCGGCAACCTGATCGGCTTTACCGATGTCAACGGCCAGCAGCTTGACGACTACACAGACAACATCATCCCGATGCACCATCTCAAGGAGCGCTACGAGACCTTTGGCTGGCATGCGGTCGAGGTTGCCAACGGACATGACTTCAACCAGCTCGAGGCTGCCATCAAGGAGGCGAAGAGCGTCACGGACAAGCCCAGCATGATCATCCTTCATACAATCAAGAGCTATGGATACATTCCAGGAGAGGGTGTGAAGGCCAACCATTCCATGCAGATCAGCAAGGAGAAGGCCGAAGAGGCGATTGAGGCGCTGTTCGCAAGAGAGGAGGAGAGAGAATGAGAGACACCAGCACATTCGAGAACTACAAGGATGCGGTCGTCGCTGCGATGATCGATCTGGGCAGGGAGCATGACGATGTCGTCGTCATGGATGCCGACCTTTCCTCCTGTATCGGTTCTACTGCCTTTCAGAAGGAGTTCCCCGAGCGCTTCTACAACGTAGGCATAGCGGAGGCGAACATGGCTGCAGTGGCAGGAGGACTGTCCTCCGTCGGACTGACACCCATCATCCACAGCTTCGGCTGCTTCGCCTCCAGGAGGATGTACGACCAGCTGTTCATCAGCGTCGGCTATGCCCACAGGACCGTCCATGTGATTGGCTCGGATCCCGGAATCACGGCACAGTACAACGGCGGAACGCACATGCCCTTCGAGGATATCGCTCTTATGCGTCAGATTCCCGGCATGATCATCTACGAGCCATCCGATGCAAGGAGCCTGTACAGTCTGATGATCCAGGCATACGAGAGCGGCAAGTCATCCTATCTGCGCACTCCGAGAAAGGGTGTCATCCATCGCTATGGGGAAGATGTCGAGATCAGGCTTGGAAAGGCGATCACGGCACGTCAGGGTGATGATGTGACGATCGTTGCGACCGGCGCATACCTCGTAGACCAGGCGCTCAAGGCAGCTGAATCGCTTGCTGGAAAGGGTGTCGGTGCACGTGTGATCGATCTGCACACGATCCGCCCGCTTGATGAGGAGACGATTCTCAAGGCCGCCAAGGAGACGGGAAGGATGCTTATCTGCGAGAACGGCCGATACGCCGGTGGCACGGGCGAGATGATTTCCGCTGTGCTTCTCAAGGCCGGTGTGCCCTGCAAGGTCGATTTCGTCAATGTCGGCGAAAGGTTCGGTGAGGTCGGCTCGCTCGACTATCTTGCAACGACGTTCGGCTTCAAGGCCGAGAACATCGAGGCCAAGGCTCTTGCTCTGGTGAAGTGAGTCTTCAAATCATATGTTTCGAGGCCATCTGTCCGGATATGGCAGGTGGCCTCGGTTGTGATTGGACATGCTGCGACAGAATCCGGATTGATACTTCCAAAGGATCACTCTTTGACAGATGCCATCTCAAATTCTGTTCAGTAGAATGTCATTCATTCTCTTCAGGATCTTTGATTATAATCCATTTCCCTTTCCTGACCGGTCCTTCATGCATCAGGTATCCGTTATCCTTTAACCATGTTGTGTCGCGTATGTTTGTGCGTCTGGAAACTCCAAGAGATACGGCAATTTCTGACAATGATACATTTTGATTTAAGAGCATCATAATTTCATTCAGTCTGAGGTTATTCTTATTTTTCTTGTCTTTGGTGACATCTTTGGTGTCTGCCCCGCCGTCATCTAGGTGTTTTGGTCTATGTCTCAGGGCCAGTTCAATTTTCTCTGCTCTAAAAGTCATTTCTCTATTTGCTGTAAATTTCGAAAATCTCAATGCATTGTTGATTAGTACATATTTTTAGTGTACATAATTGATGTGAAATACAAGGTTGCACTGACAAAAGCTCTTCAAAGAATGCACAGAAATTTGGGCATAAGGAAAAGCTTGTACTTGCTCGGCTTCTGATGGATATAGAAGAAAGCGGGCCCATGCAACCGAGGTATTCGAATTTCAGCAAGTTAGGGAAGGAGAGATACCACTGCCATCTGAGCTATCACCATGAGGCATGCTGGTACAACGAGAACGGTACTTACAAGGTGGAGGTGTATTATGTTGGTAGTCGTGAATCAGCCCCATATTAACAATTTCACAATCCAGGGTACTATCTCTGACAAGGATCTTCAGTTTTTCAAGAAACACTTTGGTGAGAGTCTTGTTATCGAAGATGATGAGGATCTTGTCGGTTTTCGCGATACCGATTGGTTCAAGGAAATCGAAGGGGAGATTACTCCTGCATCCAATCTTGCATTCTACCGCAAGCTCTCGAAGATGACACAGACTGAGCTTGGTCAGATGCTCGGTGTCAGCAAGCAGGTGATTTCAGATATGGAGCATGAACGCCGAGCGATCAGCAGGAAGACTGCGAAGGAACTTTCTAGAATCTTTAGTGTCAGCGTGGATCGCTTCATCTGAAATTCGCCTTTTCCTGATTTCCAGCATCCCCGGATGGGTTCCAGATTCTTTTCATAAAAAGCAGCGTGCCTGTTCAAGTATTCTGGATGGTGCCGTTCATCCGAAGTAGTGTATGAAGTCCAGTGAATACAGTCCCACCAGTATGATCACTGTGCATACGATACCTGCAATCTGGAAGACTACATAGCTTCGGGGACTCAGCTCCTTTCTGGTGATCATCTGCCAGATGTTTATTACCATCTGTCCGCCATCGAATGTCGGAATCGGCAGAAGGTTCGCGACACATAGCGAGATCGAGACCATCGACAGCAGATAGAGAAATGCACGTATGCCGGAAGTCGCATCGCTCTTGAAGCCCAGTGTCGTAATATTGCCGATTGTCTGTGCGGCTCTTGTCGGACCGGTTATCTCGTTCCTGACCTGTTCGCTGTCCAGGTGTATGAAGGACCCCAGTGAGCTGAACGTATCCACGACTGTCTCCACCGCCTTTGAGAACCCTGAAGCAATGGAGGAGAAGAACCCGAGGTTTTCCAGCGGAACGAGCTCGCTTTGCCAAGCAAATGGGAAGCTCGTGGTTGCGGGAAGAAACACATCGGTCATGGCATCGTTTCGCAGAATCCCGATCTCCATGTCCTTACCGCTTTCCATATACAGGTCATATGTGTTCTCGACAGCCTTTCCGTTGACGGAGACGATTCTGTCTCCCGTCTTGAACAGCCCGGTGCCTTCGACCCTGCCAATCACCGGTTCCTGCCAGAGTGCGATGCCATAGCGGTACGTCCCATCCATCAGTACACCGTGTGCTGTTACATCGAGCTGGATTCCATCCCTCAGAACCGTCATCGGAAGCTCAGGCATATCCGCTTCCGATATGATCCGTTCAGCCTCCTGCCACCATTCGACATCCTGCCCATCGATCGAGAGGATGGTGTCGCCGCTTTCGATTCCGTCCTGCGTTATAGAGCTGCCAAAGAGGGAAGGGTAGTCCGATATCACCACGATTTTCGCCTTGTCCACGGCCTGCCATGTAGGTATCAGGGCGATGATGAGGAAGAGCAGGACGGACAGTATGAAGTTCATCAGCGGGCCTGAGATGAAGATCAGTAGTCGAACGAGAGGCGTGGTCGTGAAATAGGATCCGTATTCACCCTTGTCAAAGCTCTTCACATCATCTCTGAGTGCCTTGACGAGGTCTATGGAGCCGTTCATCCTGCAATAGCCTCCGAACGGGATGAGGGAGAAGCGGTATTCCGTCTCGCGTCCATGTATCGAGAACAGCCTGGGGCCCATTCCGACACCGAAGGTCTCGACGCGCACACCGAGCAGACGTGCAGCGATGAAGTGGCCTGCCTCATGGATGAGCACGACGATTCCGATTCCTATGAAACCGATGATGAACTGTAGAAGCCTCAAAGCGATCTGAGACATCTCGATGCAACCTCTCTTGCCTTCGAGTCGATGTCGACGATCTCCTGGTAGCTGCATGCCGTATGCGACCAGTCTTCGTCCAGAGTCCTTTCGACCACTGTCGCGATGTCGGTGTATCTGATGGATCCATCAACGAATGCGGCGACAGCGACCTCGTCAGCGGCATTGAAGGCGATGGGGTAGCCGGCCTTCTTCTCAAGAACAGTGTAGGCCAGAGCAAGCAGAGGGAAGCGGGATGCCGACCAGCTGTGGAATGTCAGCGTAAGGTCGTTGAACGACAGTGGCCTCACCACATCATGGAGTGCACCTCTTTCATCATTCACCGCCGCGACGATCGGCAAGGTCATGTCTGGGGGTGAGAGCTGTGCATACACGGCCCCGTTGTCAAGACGTATCATCGAATGGACAATGGACTGCCTGTGTATGGTCACTTCGATGCATCTTGCATCGATGCCGAAGAGGAACCCGGCCTCAATGACCTCGAGCCCCTTGTTTGCAAGCGTGCTCGAGTCTATCGATATCTTTCTGCCCATCTTCCATGTAGGATGGGCTGCAGCCTCGACGGGCGTCACGTTCTCAAGATCCTGTCTGTCGAGGAAAGGACCGCCGGATGCGGTGATGACCAGGGATGATACCTCCCCCCTATGGCCTTTGAGGAGGTTGTATATCGCGCTGTGCTCGCTGTCGACCGGTATGATCCTGCGCTTCAGGCGGGCGGCTTCGTCTAGCAGGAACTGTCCGCCCATGACGATGGACTCCTTGTTGGCAAGAGCCAGATCAAGTCCTGCATCCAGACATGCCAGAGATGCGGCAAGTCCAGCAGAGCCTGCGATTCCGTTGAGCGCGATGTCTCCACCGCAGTTCTTGATGAAGGATGCTAGAGCCTCATGTGAATCATTGATCAGATACGGGCAGCCGAATTCCCTGGAAAGCGATTCAAGCCTTTCGTTGCTATGCCTTGCGACTAGTCCCGTGACCTCGGCTTCGAGCCTACCCGACCTGATCGCATCAAGGCAGGTCGTACCGATGGAGCCTGTTGCGCCGAGGATGAGGACCCTTCTCATATCTCAGATGGTCACCTGGAACAAATGGAGAAGGGCGATGTAGATCGGAGCCGCTATGATGAGCGAGTCGATCGAATCGAGGATGCCTCCACGGCCAGGCACGACCGTTCCACTGTCCTTGAGGTCGCTGGAACGCTTGAATGCGGACTCGATCAGGTCGCCGCAGATTCCGGCGATAGCCGTGAACAGGCCGACGATGAGTCCCTCCCACCATGTGAGAGTGTACTTGTCGATGAATGCGGCAAGAAGCGCGAAGATCAGTGCTGGAATAAGCGCACCTGCGATGAAGCCTGCAAGGCTCTTGTTCGGAGAGACCTTCACGATCCCCCTGTTGCTCTTTCCGAGCCAGCGTCCGAAGAAATATGCGAACGTGTCGCAGGAGAACACCAGAAGGAAGAACGTCAGCAGCCACATCCAGGCATTCTGCAGGAAGCACATGCGGATGAAGAAAATGGCGAAGAGGTTGGGGTAGAGCAGCTGGATGACCGCGTAGGATATCCTGTCTCTGGTACCTCTGTATGAATCATGATGACCTGTCAGCGTCTCCATGAAGAAAATGAGCGAAAGCAGGGCTATGAGCGTGTAGAGTATGATCGAGCTGTAGCCGTATCCGCTCAGACAGTATTCGACGTAGGCGGCGACAGGAAGCAGGGCACCGACCCATGAGGGCAGCGGAAGCCTCATCTCATCCTTGTCGTGGAGGAGTATGCAGTGCATCTCATGCGAACCGATGATGGCCGCGATGAGCACGACGATGGAGAATACGATGTAATGGAACTGCGGAAGAAGCAGTATGACCAGCAGAAGTGCGGGCAATGCGACAAAGCCGGTCAGTATCCTTTGCCCATTCGATGTCACTATGCTAGTCCTCCAAATCTTCTGACTCGTGTGTTGTATTCGTCGATGACGGTCCTGACATCGTCTTCGCACCAGTCAGGCCATAGTTTATCATAAAACATGAATTCGGCATAGGCGCTGTCGAAAAGAAGGAAGTTGGACAGCCTCCTTTCGCCTGCAGAGCGTGCGATGACGTCGCATGGCGGAACCTCGGGGTTGTCGAAATGGGCCCTGATGACCTCCGGAGTGAACTTCGTGATGCCCTGTGCGACGGCTCTCTCCACCGCCTGGCATATCTCGCTCTGCCCACCGTAGTTGATTGCAAGCTGCGCCGTGATGGCGGTGTTGTCCTCTGTTGCCTCGATGGCAGCCATGAGGGCCGCTCTCGCCTCGGGAGGAAGCACGGACATGTCGCCAAGTGCAAGAAGCCTGATGCCATGTTCATTGAAGAACGGCATCTCTCCCATGAGCTTCTCGCTGAAAAGTCCCATGAGGTAGTCGACTTCGTCCTTGGGCCGCTTCCAGTTCTCGGTCGAGAAGCAGTAGAGGGTAATGTAACCGACACCTTCCTCTATGCAGCCCAGCGCGACCTTCTTGAGCGCCTTCAGCCCTGCAAGGTGTCCTGCGGTACGTGGAAGAAGACGCTTCTTCGCCCATCGCCCGTTGCCGTCCATGATGAAACCGATGTGTACGGGAACCTCTCTCATCACCCCTTCCCATAGAGAGCCAGGCAGGGTGGATCCCCTGCCTGGACGTCTCGTCAGATCTCCATGATCTCCTTTTCCTTGGTCTCGGCGACCTTGGCGATCCTCTCGATGGCCTTGTCGGTCATCTTCTGGATCCTGGTCTCTCCGTCCTTCTGCTCGTCCTCGCTGATCTGTCCACCCTTCTGGAGCTTCTTCAGCTCCTCCATGGCGTCGCGGCGGACGTTGCGGACGGCGACACGAGCGTTCTCTGCAAGAGCCTTCGCGCTCTTGGCAAGCTCCTTCCTCCTGTCCTCCGTGAGGGGAGGGAAGTTCACACGGATCAGCTTGCCGTCGTTGTTCGGGTTCAGCCCGAGCTCGCTCTTCTGGATGGCCTTCTCGATCGCCGGAAGCACCGTCTTGTCCCAGGGCTGGATCACTATGAGCCTGGCCTCGGGGCTGGAGATCGATGCGACCTGGTTGAGAGGCGTCTCCGCACCGTAGTAGTCGACCTTGATCTTGTCGAAGAGGGCGGCAGATGCCCTGCCGGTCCTCATCGAGAGGTATTCGCCTTCAAGAGAGGCGATGCACTTGTCCATTCTGCTGCTGCAGGAATCCAAAACAGTCTGCATCACTGGCCTCCTCAGGCGTCAACGCCTGCCTGGTAGAACCTGTAGGATACGATCTCGAGCTTCCCACCTGCGGCCTTGGCGACCTCTGCCATCTTCTTCTCGACGGACATCGTGTCGTCCTTGACGAAGGGCTGATTGAGGAAGCAGACCTCGCTGTAGAGCTTGTTCAGCTTGCCGCGGACGATGCCTTCCTTGACCTTCTCGGGCTTGTCCATCGTGGCGACCTGTGCGCGGAAGATTGACAGCTGCTCCTCCTCGTACTCCTTCGTGACGGAAGCCGTATTGAGGAACTGGGGCTTGAAGGCCGCGACATGCAGTGCGCAGTCGTGGGTGAACTCCTTGACGGCGTCGTTGGAGAAGATGGATGCATCGTCCGACTTGAAGACGACGACGACCGCGACCGAACCCTCTCCGTGGATGTATGTTGCCGCATAGCCTCCCTCGGGAATGTCGACCAGGCTCATCCTCTTGAGCGTCATGTTCTCCTTGATCGTGGCGATCAGCGCATCGACCATGCCCTTGAGCTCGTCGTTGGGCTCCGTGTATCCCTTCTCGAGGATCACGTCGCACATCTGGTCTCCGAGTGCCTTGAACTTGTCGTTGCTGGCGACGAAGTCCGTCTCGCAGCTGAGCTCGAGAAGGACCGCCTTGTTTCCGGCGACCTTGGTGAAGACACGGCCGTTCTCCGTTGCCCTGTCCTGTCTCTTGGCGACTGCTGCAAGGCCCATCTCCTTGAGGATCTTCTCGGCCTGCGCCATGTCTCCATCGGCCTCTGCAAGAGCCTTCTTGCAGTCCATCATGCCTGCTCCCGTGATGTCGCGGAGCTTCTTGACATCTGCTGCTGTGATAGCCATGGTCTTCTCCTTATTTAGTGTACAGCTCTTCTTCCTCGGCATCCGCCGCGGGAGCGTCCTGGTCGGTTACGGTCGTCTCGTCACCCTTGTAGTTGGCGTAGTCGGCCTCGTCTATCTCCTCGTCCTTTGCAGGAGCGCTGGCGACCGTCGCATCGTCCTCGTCGTCGAGGGACTCGATGATCTGGATGCCGGCCTCGTTGTCAGCGTCGATGACGGCGTTGGCGAAGATCTCGACGAAAAGGGAGATCGCCCTGATGGCGTCATCGTTGCCGGGGATCGGGTAGGTGATGTTGGTGGGGTCGCAGTTCGTGTCGACAACCGCGATCACGGGGATGCCGAGCCTCTTGGCCTCTGCGACGGCAAGGGCCTCCTTCTTGGTGTCGATGATGAAGAGGGCGCCGGGAAGCTCCTTCATGTCCTTGATTCCGCCGAGGTTCTTCTCGAGCTTGGCCTTCTCCTTGGTGTAGAGCGCGACTTCCTTCTTCGTGAGGGAGGCGAAGGTTCCGTCAGCCTCCATCTTCTCGATCTTCTTGAGCTTCGCGATGCTCTTCTTGATTGTCGTGAAATTGGTGAGCATTCCGCCGAGCCAGCGGTTGTTCACATAGGGCATTCCGCAGCGCTTGGCTTCGTTCTCGATCGTCTGCTGCGCCTGCTTCTTGGTGCCGACGAACAGGATCTGTTTGCCGTTCTTGACCTGTGCCCTGACTGCCTCGTATGCCTCGACGATGCATGCAGAGGTCTTCTGCAGGTCGATGATGTGGATTCCGTTCCTCTCCGTGAAAATGAAACGGGCCATCTTCGGATTCCATCTCTTGGTCTGATGTCCGAAGTGTACGCCTGACTCAAGCAGGCTCTTCATGGTTACTACTGCCATAGTAATCCTCCTGATTCTCGCCCTTGCCCGTGGCAAGAGCCCCTTACTCTACGTCTCAGCTGGCCAGGCCAGCCGGAAATTCTGGTTCGACGAACACAGTGGCTCCCATTCTTTCAGATTTGGAGGAATCTGGCAAGAGGGGTTCTGTTCTAAGCGATCGGAATGCGCAGCACGGTCCGCCTAGGGGAAATGACGATTTCATGCACAGGCCGTGCCGGACCTGAATCGTCCCTGTAGCCGAACGATGCGATATATGCGTACAGCTCGTCGAATGACCTCCGCCTCGCCCGTCCTTCGCACATCATCTGGACGCACATGCCTTCGCTTATGGACTCCATACGCACCATTCCTGGATCGGCGATCCTGCCGGAACATGCCCTGGACAGCGCCCACTCGACGTCATCCTGGCCGAAGAAGTCCGGCAGACGGTACAGTCTCTTCCACATCGCCCTGCGCCCCTCCTTCCAGGTCATGAGCTCTGCAGGTGGAAGGACGTAGTCGATGAAGCCGGCGCACTCCCGTCCAGCCTTCACGGCGTCACGCAGCGTCACGGCGACCTGGCGGAGGAGGGCGCATGAGGCGGCATACACGCCTTCCTGTGCGTCAGCGCGTCCTTCTCCCGAGACCGAGACGAAGCGCATCTGGGGCACGAATATCACATGCGCTCTGGTGGAAGGGCTGTAGTACTCCTTCTGTTCCTTCTTGTAGTCGAATCCCATGGTTTATGAAGATAGCACGAGTCAGGCGCTGCGGCTACGCCTCACACAGTAGCAGATGTGGACCATGTCCATGCCGTGGTAGTGCTTGACGATCCGGCAGCGCGGCTCCATGCCGAGCCTGATGGCGACAGCCTGGCTGGCGAAGTTGTTCTCCCGTATTATGCTCCACACCTCGTCCATGTGCAGACAGTCGAATGCATAGTCGCGGATGGCCGACGCCGCCTCGCTCGCGTATCCCCTGTGCCAGAACTCCTTCTTCAGCAGATACCCGATCTCCGGTACTATCGTGCCGTTCACGTTCTGGTATGTCAGGCCGCACTGTCCGATGAAGGTCCCGTCATCCTTCAGGTCTACGGCAAGCAGACCGAGGCCGTCCTCCTTCTCGTAGCGCACCATCTGCCTCTCCAGCCACTGCGTGACCTCGTCTTCGCTGAAAGCATGCTCGTAGGCGTACATGACGTTCTCATCCTGGAGCATAGAGGCCAGGTTCTTCCAGTCGTCGGTGGTCAGACGTCTCAGTCTCAGCCTCTGTGTACAGATGTCCTCTTCGAAAGCCTTCATGTCAAGGACAGCATAACATGAAAAGACGGCAGGTGGTGCCTGCCGTCCGATGCAATCGACGTTTTTTCTCAGCCCAGGCTCTTCGCCTTCGCCTCGCGTTCGGCGTTCGCCATGAGCCTGATGGCGTTGATGTTGATGAAGCCCTTGCAGTCGAGCGGGTGGTATCCCCCGGCCTTGTCCATCGAGCCCAGGTCCTCGTTGTAGAGCGACAGGGGGCTGGTGATGCCGGCGTTGATGACGTTGCCCTTGTACAGGGCGACCGTCGCCTTGCCCGTGACGTACTTCTGGCTCTCGTCGAACAGGGCCGTGAGCATGTCGAACTCGGGTGCACCCCAGTAGCCGTTGTAGATGAGCTCCGCGTATTTCGGGCTGAGCATGTCGCGAAGGTGCATGGCCTCCTTGTCCATGCACAGGCCCTCGAGGTTGTGATGTGCCTTCCACAGGATCTCGCAGCCCGGGGTCTCGTAGACGCCGCGGCTCTTGATGCCGATGAAGCGGTTCTCCACCATGTCCACGCGTCCGATTCCGTTGTCATGGCCCATCCTGTTGAGGTACATGATCATCTCGAGCGGGTCGCTGACGCTCTCGCCCGTGCCGAGGTTCTTAACGCACACCGGGACGCCTGCTTCGAACTCGATCTCCAGCAATGTCTCCTCTTCAGGTGCCGCCTTCGGGGATACGGTGATGGAATAGACGTCCTCGGGGCATCTCTTCGAGGGGTCCTCAAGGATGCCGGCCTCGTGCGAAATGTGGATCAGGTTCTCATCCTCGCTGTAGGGCTTCTTCAGACTCGCCTTGACGGGGATGCCGTACTTCTCGGCGTAGGCCAGCATGTCGCTGCGGCCCTCGAACTGGGAGAGCCACTCGGCGTCCTTCCACGGGGAGATGATCTTCACGTCGCTCATGTTCATGTAGTAGCCGAACTCGAAGCGGACCTGGTCGTTCCCCTTGCCCGTGGCTCCATGCGCCACGTACTTCGTGCCTTCCTTCTTCGCGATCTCTATGTGGCGCTTGGCGATGATGGGGCGGGCGAGGCTGGTGCCGAGCATGTATGTGCCCTCGTAGATGGTGTTGGCCTTGAGCGCCGGGAATATGTAGTCCGTCACCAGCGGCTTCTTCAGGTCCTCGATGTAGACCTTGCTGGCACCTGTGGCATAGGCCTTCTCCTCAATCGCCTTGAAGTCCTCGTCCTGTCCGACGTCCGCCACGTATGCGATGACGTCGAAGCCCTTGTTGCTCAGCCACTTCAGGATGACGGAGGTGTCGAGTCCTCCGGAGTATGCAAGAATGATCTTCTCTTTTGACATTGCAATCGACCTCTCAATCGTTTTTTTATTCAGGATATTCATGGATTATGCATAAAACGGGAGAATATGCAAGAGATTTTTAAATATTTATGCATGAATCATGAATAAGTGTCAGACCACAATGTTGCAAATCGCAATCTAATGGTATAGCTTATCCGACTATGAAAGGATTCTTCATCAAAAAGGCGTTCTTCGACGGTTGGGACAACCTTATCGGCATGGTGCTGCTGAACGTGGGCTATCTGCTTCTCCTCTTCCTCGGAATATATTCGTTCGCCCTCACGCAGTACGGGCCTCTGGTCTTCTTCCCGGCACTCGTCGCGCTGCTTTTCGTCATCGCCGTCTACAGCGGGGCGGTGAGCAACGTCACGAACAGCTGGTCCGCATACAGGCATGATGCCTGGAGCGACTTCAAGAGCGGCTTCGCCCGCTATTTCCGCCACTCTCTGCTGATGTTCCTGCTGTATGTCGTCATCGCCGCGCTCGTCACGTTCGTGATTCCGTTCTACATGGGCGCCTTCGCGATCGTCGGTACTGTGATCAGCATAGTCCTGATCTGGCTTGTGATCTTCTTCATCCTGGCCCTGCCGTACTATTTCGCCCTCTCTTCGTATCTTCCCGGGGACAGACCGCTCAAGACGCTCAGGAAGTGCTTCATAATAGCAGGCGACAACATGGGCTTCACCATCTTCTTCCTGCTGTACAACATCGTATGTCTGGCCCTGACCGTATTCACGATGGGTCTTGTGCCCGGCATCGCCGGAATGAATCTCGCAAGCCATGATGCCGTCAGGCTCCTGATGCTGAAGTACGACTATCTGGAGGAGCATCCGGATGCCGACAGGCGCCATCTGCCCTGGGCGGACATCCTGTACGACGAGGAGGAGAAGGTCGGCCCGAGGTCGTTCAAGAGCATGATCTTCCCTTGGAAGTAGCCTCATGTCATACGAGATAGAGATAAAGGCGCATGCCTGCCGGGCTCTCAAGGAGAGAATCGACGCCTATGTGGGGACTGTGGGCGAGGATGTCGTCAAGAGCGACACGTATTACGCATTCGCGCATGACGAGGTCCCGCGTTTCAGGCTGCGTCTAGAGAACGGAGGCATCCTCGTCAGCGCGAAGCGCAACCGTAGACAGGACGGTCTGGAGTGCAACCAGGAGCTCGAGTTCCGCCATGATGACGCCTCAGACATGGAGGTGATGCATCAGATGGCAATGCTTCTCGGCTACGAGGTCTTCATCCACAAGCACAAGCAGGGCTGGTCCTGGATGAAGGGGCGCGTCCACATCGAGCTGCTCGACGTGCTGCATCTGGGCTGGTTCCTGGAGATGGAGATCATCAGCAACCTGGATGGATTCGAGGCCAACAGGCCGCTTTATGACGAGCTGTACGGGATACTCCACGACCTTGGACTTGAAGACGGCGATGTGGAGAGGCGCAGCTATCAGGAGATGCTCAGGCCGTTCGAACCAAGGTCATGAGATCATTGATGCACGGCGACCATCTGGAAGAAGGCGATGACCGTGACCAGATGGAAGAGGCCGATCGTCCTGCCGGCGCGTACGATGCGTGAGCCGCTGGTCGGGACCAGTGCCGGCACGAGTCCGCTCACCACGCCAAGGACGACGACCGTGACGCCGTATGCATCCGGCTCCATGAAGGCGAGAGAGGCAAGATAGGCCAGACAATGTGCCAGGGAGGCGGCCCTGAAGCCGCCACGTGTGGACAGGGACGTGAAGAAGACCGATAGGGCTGCGATGAAGAGCTGGACGGGGAAGGTGAGCATGGACGATCTGCCACAGACAAGGCACATCGAGTCCGTGATGAGCATGACGGACAGCGACAGCAGCCCCATTCGCACCATTGACAGGACCTTGACGGTTCTTGCATGGCTTTCGTCGAAAAGATGGTAGACGGCCGAGGTCGAGAAGAAGACGAAGAACGAGACGTATGTCAGAAGCACGCATGCGAACGTCCCTTCGGACAGCGTCACGAACCGGGCGCTGGAGACGATCAGCAGATTGAGCGTGACGAGCGATGCAATCATGTCCACCACCGCATCGAATACGCTGACAGGGTGGCGTCCCCCGGCCGGGCGTGCCGGCCTGGATGCCTTGTCGAAGCGTTCGCTGTCGTAGTCGAACGAGAAGCGTGTGCCGTTCTTCAGCCTTGCATCGAAGCGCAGCAGGGATATCTCGTCCTGATGTTCCATTATCTGGTCGACACGCTGTGAAAAGTCGTCGAACAACTGTCTCCTGTCCATCATTCAGCTCCAGAACTTGTCGTTTCTTATGTCTTCTATGAGGAATGATACCTCATCCTTGATCCTGTCAGTTATCATCTGTTCGGCCTTCGCCCTGTCGCTTCTGGCCATCTCCATCTCTTCGGGGAACGTCATGGCCCGTCCGATGTTCGCATAGTAGTTCCTGGAGACGACCTTCATCGAGTGGCCGACGAAGGTTCCGCTCTTCGTCCTCATGCGCCGCATCGGGGCGATCAGCCCGATGGGTATGACGGGGCATCCGCTGTCCAGATATATCCTGGCGGCACCCTTGTGGAACTCCATCAGCTCGCGACCGGTGTTCAGCCTGCCTTCGGGGAATATGTATATGCTGTCTCCCTGGCCGAGGTATTCCACGGCCCTGTTCACCACCTGAGCACGGTTCTCCTTCGTGTTGGCAGGTATCTGCTGGGTCCATCTGAGGTAATGCTTCAGCAGCCTCACGTCGAATCCGGGACCTATGACCATGTGCAGCGGGTCCTTCATAAGCGTGGTGACGAAGTGTGCATCCGAGGAGGAGAAATGGTTCGAGACGAATATCTTGGGTCCTACAGGAAGCTCCGCCTCATTCCATGTGCAGAAGTCGAAGCGCAGCGAAAGGAACAGCCTCACGCCGAGTCTGTAGACGCCATGGAGGAATGCAGGCAGGGCTTTCACGAGGTAGACTCTAGCATCAAGTTGCCCTGGAATGCAAATCGGAATATAGTTCAGGACATGCAGGTCAGAGCAAGCCACATACTGGTCAGGGACAAGGCCCTGGCCGACAGGATATACGAAGAGCTGAAGAAGGGCGCCTCCTTTGCGGACATGGCGCGTCGCTACTCCACATGTCCCAGCAGAAGCAAGGGCGGGGATCTGGGCTTCTTCGGCGAAGGACAGATGGTCAGGGAGTTCGAGAGGGAGGCCTTCCGCCTGCCATATGGCTCCATAAGCCGCCCCGTGCACACGAAGTTCGGCTGGCACATCATAAAGAAGACCGGGACGAAGACATGAGCGTGGTCGACATATACACCGACGGTGCCTGCTCCGGGAATCCCGGGCCGGGCGGCTGGGCGGCAATCCTGAAGAGCGGGGATGTCGAGAAGGAGATCAGCGGTGGCGAGGAGCTGACCACCAACAACCGCATGGAGCTTACGGCCGCGATCGAGGCCCTTGCCGCGCTCCGTCGTCCATGCGAGGTCAATCTGTACTCGGACAGCCGCTATCTGGTGGACTCGATGACGAAGGGCTGGGTGTACTCATGGCAGAAGAGGAACTGGGTCAAGCAGGGCAAGGCTGTGCCGAACACAGACCTGTGGCTGCGTCTTCTCGATCTGATCAGAGTCCACAAGGTCCGCTTCATATGGGTCAAGGGCCATGCGTCCAATCCATACAACAACCGCTGCGACGAGATGGCCGTGGCCCAGTGGCGTAGATTCAAGGATTAGTCAGGAACGACAGGACGCCCTGCAATGTCTTGTCGGGCAGAGTGACCGAATCCGGCCAGGTCTGCACTCCCGTGCCGTCAGCAAGGACGTATGAGGTTTGTCCGTACTCATCTCCATATGGCATCCTCACGTCGCTTCCATACAGCCAGTGCCTTACGACCGGCTGTTCGCTCAGCGGCTTTCCTATCGATGCGAAATAGTCGTCGTGGAGTGCAAGGATCGAAATGGCCTGTGCGTTGTCGCTGTCGTATGTCAGGACCTGGTGCGCATAGGCAACGGCCTCTTCGTCCATGAAATGTCTTTGGGCGTATGTGGCCAGGGCGAGGGATGCATCCGTGTCAGCCGGATCGAACGACAGCACGCCCTCCAGCTGTGCGATGTATGACCTGTGGCGTCCGCTTTCGTATAGGATGCTCGCCTTCAGATAGTGGAAGCGAAGCGATGTCGGCTCCAGGGCAAGGGCTTCGTCGATCACGTCGATGGCCTCGTCGAACCTTTTGTCGCTTGCGAGCATGTACGCATAGTTGTACAGGACGCGGCGGTCCTGCGGAAAGCGTCTGTAGGCCTCCTGTGTCGACAGGAACGTCTCCTCCCTGGTCGGCTTGACCGAGAGCAGGGAGGTGATGACGCGCTCGTCACGGCTCGTCGAGCAGGAGACGAGCACAAGGACCACAAGAAGGCTAAGGAAGAACGGTCTTCTCAATTTCCCTGACCTGGTTCCTGTAGAGGTTGACGATGTTCTGGCCGTAGTCTGCAATCAGCTGGATGATGTTCCTCGGCTGGTCGGTGTCGACGCCGTTGAGCCTGTCTCCTGCGTCTCCGAGACCTGGCAGGATATATGCCTTCCTGTTGAGCACCGGGTCCATCCACAGCGTGTAGATCTCGGCGTTGGGAAGCGCGCGGGCGACCCTGAGGGAGCCCTTGAGGGCGCTGATCACGTTGATGAACTTGATGCTGCGCGGTCTTACGCCTTCGCTTTCGAGGTGCTTGACTATCGTCACGAGGCTTCCTCCAGTCGCGTTCATCGGGTCGGCGAACACCAGGTCCTTCCCTTCAAGGTCCTCCATGCGGAAGAACGACTTGTCAAGGTCCAGGACGTAGCGCATCTGGTCCTCTGTGCAGCTTTCGTCCCTTTTTATCCTGAAGAGCGCGAACGGGGTTATGTATCCGTCGGAGGAATAGTCCTGGATCTCCTTGCTCATGATCATTGAGGGAAGGAGCGCCCCGCGCAGCATGACGCACATCACGCTGTCGTGTATGAGCGAGTCGATGTCCGGGATCCTGTGCACAGCGTAGTTCTGGCAGGGGTCGCCTACAGGGGTCATCTGTATGATCGACCTCTTGGTCGTCATGGCCTTGTCTGCGTATACGTGGACGAACAGCAGCTCGTATGCCCTCTGGATGTAGTACAGAAACTCCTCGTGGCTGGTGGCGGGGTTGCGCAGTCTTGCGATCAGGCGGCTGGCCTCGGCATGCTGTTCACGAGGCGTCTCGAACGAGTATACGTGGATCTGGTTCTCCAGACAGGTGATCTCCTCAAGCGTCGTTCCGATCCTGCTGGACAGCATGACCATCCTGTCGGTGTCCTGGTCGGCGCAGGAACGCATATATTCTTCATAGAGGTCGGATACGGTCTTGAGCGACTTCATATCGCGTTCGCTGAGGTATCCGTCGAGGTCGTGTGCATGTAATGTGATGGTGTTGCTCATGGATACAATCATAACCCGAGTGCGCACGAGTGTGAATAACGTCATGAATGCGCGATGCAGCCGGCGACCGGCCTTCCGGTTGACCGCATCCAGCAACGCCCCGCATAATGCCACAGATCATCCATCGGCCGATGTTCAAAGGAGGAAGGAATGGAGATACATGAAGTGCAGAATCGGACAGATTGTCTGGTCAAGGAGCTGCTGTCCGTCTGAGAGTCGTCGGTCAGGGCGACGCACCGTTTCCTGGACGAGTCGGAGATCCTCGGCATCAGGGAATACGTCCCACAGGCCCTGGCCTGTGTGGAGCATCTTGTCGTCGCCAGGGACGAAGAAGGTGCGCCAATTGCCTTCATGGGTGTCCAGGACGGCTGTCTCGAGATGCTCTTCGTGCATGACGGGTGGCGTGGCAGAGGCATCGGCTCGGGACTTCTGGAGAAGGCCGTCATGGAGTACGGTGTCGACAATCTCGCGGTCAACGAGCAGAATCCGCAGGCGATAGGGTTCTACGAGCACATGGGCTTCGTTGTCGTCGCTCGCAGCGACGTGGACGCCCAGGGCGGTCCGTATCCTGTCCTCTACATGCGCCTTCGACGTCACACCCGTCTTCCTTGACACACGTCCTTCCTATCGAAGGCCGATTTCGTGTAGAATCACTGCTGTTGAATCTTATCTAGGAGAGAAGCATATGAGACTTGTCTTTCTCGGCCCTCCAGGGGCCGGCAAGGGAACGATCGCCGCGAAGGCGAAGGATGTATACGGCATCCCCCACATCTCCACGGGAGACCTGTTCAGGGAGAACATCAAGAACGAGACCGGGCTTGGAGTGCGTGTCAAGTCGATTCTCGCTGCAGGCGATCTCGTTCCTGACGAGGTCACCATCGCGATGGTCGACCAGAGGCTGAAGGAGGATGATGCGCAGGGCGGATTCATCCTCGACGGATTCCCCCGCACAATCGCACAGGCCGACGCGCTTGCATCCATGACAGACCTCGACAGGGTCGTCAACTTCGTCCTTGACAAGGAGGCGATCGTACGCCGCCTTTCCGGAAGAAGGGTATGCAAGAGCACCGGAAGAACCTACCACATTCTCTACAACCCGCCCAAGGTCGAAGGCATCGACGACGAGACCGGAGAGCCCCTGATCCAGAGGGACGACGACAAGGAGGAGGCGATCCGCAACCGCCTCGAGGTCTACGAGGCCTCCACGGCCCCCCTGATCGCCTACTACAGGGATAGGGGACTGCTGGTCGACATCGACGCATCCCTTTCTCCTGACGAGGTGCTCAAGGCGATGGTGGATGCATTGAAGTGATCTGATCCGATCCATTTCGTCACAGACGGTCCGTCTTGCCAGACGGGCCGTTTCTCTTCTCATGGCGGAAAGAGAGAAGATGTTGTCACCCACAGGACAGCCGGATGGACAAGGAGTGTTGTAGAATCCAGGTTGATGGAGGTCAAACGTTCATGTTCGAAAACAAGGTGTTCTCCCAGGTCTCGTCCGAGTTCGTCTCACCGCTCTTCCCTTCCCAGGGGGAGCCTGTGGATCTGGGCATAGGATTCTCCCGTGATCTAGCCGTGCAGGAATGCCTCTGCGTCACGAACCGCAATGGCGTGCAGTGGCGCTACCAGCCATCGTCGTCTGTCGACGGGATGTACACGTTCCATGTGGATGGCGCCTGGGCACCTGAGGTCCTGCGCTACTACTTCGTCTTCAGGATCGATGGAAGATACTTCTATTTCGCCAAGGGCGGTGTGACGGCTTTTCCACCTCAGGCGAAGAACCATTTCTCGATCCGCCCGTCCTTCGACAGCCCCAGGTGGATCGCCTCCTCGTACTGCTATCAGATATTCCCTGACAGGTTCTGCAACGGAGACGGGTCCAATGATGTCCATGACGGCGACTACACATACTTCGGCGACCGTGTGACGGCGCATACGTTCGATGAGATACCGGGACCGTATGAAGAGGCCAGATGCCTCGACTTCTTCAATGGCGACCTCAAGGGTATAGAGGACAAGCTTGATTATCTTTCCGAACTCGGTGTGACATGTCTGTACATAAATCCGATATGTGCAAGCCATACCGTACATCGCTTCGATGCACTCGACTATTTCCACGTCGATTCCAAGCTCGGTGGCGACGAAGCCCTCGTCTCACTCATCGCCAGATGCCACGAAAAGGGCATCCGCGTTGTCGTCGACATCTCCATCAACCATACCTCGCCCGAGAACGGCTGGTTCAGGAAGGCCATGGCCGATCCGCAAAGCGTCGAGGCCGGCTTCTACTACATCGAGAAGGACGGCTCCTATGCCAAGTGGGCGGGTGTCGACACGATGCCGCAGCTGAACTTCAACAGCCAGGAGCTGAGGAACAGACTTTACCGCAGTCCGGATTCGGCGATGCAGAAGTTCCTGCGTCCCCCGTTCGACCAGGACGGCTGGAGACTGGACGTCGCACCCGAACTCGGGCGCCATGGCAGCGACCAGCTGTGCAAGGAGGTGTGGAGGGAGGTACGCACTTCCCTAAAGGGCGTGAAGAAGGACATCTATCTCGTGGGCGAGGACTGGAACGATGCCAGCGAGTACCTTGAAGGGGACATGTGGGATGCGACCATGGACTATTACGGTTCCGGTCGTCCGCTCAGGAGCTGGCTTGGCGAGCGTGACCGCTTCCTCACAGGTGGCTGGGGCCACAGTCCCCAGACCGATAACGAATACGATGCATATGTCCTAGCGGATGCCCTGCAGTCGGCAATGGACGCCTCCACGGACCTGGCGCGCTTCTTCCGCATGAACCTGTTCGACTCCCACGACACGCCACGGCTCCACAACCACCTCGAGATCTACGAGCAGGGCAGGTATGAAGGCGTGGTCATGGCTCTCTGTCTGCTTCCCGGCATGCCGAACATCTACTATGGTGACGAGATCGGTCTGGACGGCCGGATGGGCTCTGTCGAGGCCTCGCGATACCCGATGCAGTGGGACGAGTCGAAGTGGAACCGTGGGACTCTGGCCGTTCATAGGCTGATGGGCAGGGTGAGACGGGATGAGGACCTGGCCTTCGCCAGCACATATTTCCTTCCTCTTGACGAGAATGCGCTTCTCATCGTCAGGAAGACCAGGGACAAGGCCTGGCTTGTGGTCCTGAACAAGGGGGGAAGGAGGGATATGGACATCTCATGTGCAGTTCTCGAGGACTTCACCATCACAGAATGCCTGTACGGAGAATGTCCCACAGGCCGGAAGCTGTCCCGCGTCGCTCTCGAGTGCAATCGCAGCCTTCTGCTCACACTTTCGCGCTGAACGTTCTACAACGGTGTTGCGCATCCTCATACCCGATGCGCGCACTTGTTGCAAAGAAAGGTGCCATTGGGGAATAATAGCGCAAGGAGTTTCGATCAGCAGATATGGCATATTATTATGATGAACTCAGCAGGACGTTTTCCGAGTACCTGCTCATTCCCGGCTATTCCTCGAGTGAATGCATTCCCTCGAATGTTTCGTTGAAGACACCGTTGGTGAAGTTCCGAAAAGGACAGGAGAAGTGTCCTCTGATGCTCAACATCCCCATGGTCAGCGCGATCATGCAGTCCGTCTCTGGCGAGAAGATGGGACAGGCTCTGGCACGGGAGGGCGGTGTCGCCTTCATCTACGGTTCGCAGAGCATAGAGGACGAGGCGAGGATGGTCGCCCGTGTCAAGAGCTACAAGGCCGGCTTCGTCGTATCCGATTCCAACATTAGACCGGATGCCACGCTGAACGATGTGCTTGAACTTACCCACAGGACGGGACACTCCACGATCGCCGTCACCGATACCGGGGAATCGGATGGAAGGCTTCTTGGCGTCGTCACCAGCCGCGACTACAGGATCAGCCGCATGGATGGCAGCGAGAAGGTCGACACGTTCATGACCCCGTTCGACAAGCTCGTCGTGGGACGGGATGGCATAACGCTGTCCGAGGCCAACGACATGATCTGGGAGCACAAGATCAACCAGCTTCCCGTGATCGACAAGAATGGGCACCTGGTATCATTCGTCTTCCGCAAGGACTACTCCACGCATAAGGAGAATCCGGACGAGCTGCTGGACAAGGACAAGCGGTACATCGTCGGAGCCGGAATCAACACGCGCGACTACGAGGAGAGGGTTCCTTCTCTCGTCGCCGCTGGCGCCGATGTGCTGTGCATCGACTCCTCGGAAGGCTTCAGCGAATGGCAGAAGCGCACTCTGGCCTGGATCAGGGAGAAGTATGGCGACACTGTCAAGGTCGGTGCCGGCAACGTCGTCGACGCCGAAGGCTTCCGCTTCCTTGCCGAGTGCGGAGCCGACTTCGTCAAGGTCGGCATAGGCGGCGGCTCGATCTGCATCACCCGCGAGACCAAGGGGATCGGACGCGGTCAGGCCAGCGCCCTGATCGACGTGGTCAGGGAGCGCGACAGGTATTTTGAGGAGACCGGAGTCTACGTGCCGGTATGCTCGGATGGCGGAATCGTCTACGACTACCACATGACGCTCGCCCTGGCCATGGGAGCCGACTTCCTGATGCTGGGCCGCTATTTCGCCCGCTTCGACGAGTCCCCATCGAACCTGGTGTCCATCAACGGAAACTACATGAAGGAGTACTGGGGGGAGGGAAGCGCCAGGGCACGCAACTGGCAGCGCTACGATCTGGGAGGCGACAAGAAGCTGAGCTTCGTGGAAGGCGTCGACTCGTATGTGCCGTATGCCGGAAGCCTCAAGGACAACGTGGCGGTGACGCTTCTCAAGATCCGCTCGACGATGTGCAACTGCGGAGCCCTGGACCTGGACGAGTTCAAGGCCAAGGCGAAGCTGACGATCGTCTCGCCGACCTCGATAGTCGAAGGCGGTGCCCATGACGTCATACTCAAGGACCATCAGAAGTTGGAGGTGAAGTGAATCCCCGTCAGGCCTGCTCCTCGGCCAGCACGTCGCGTATGCTTCTGAGCTCGGCAGGCCTGTCCTTTCTCGGGTTGAGCACCTTCACCAGCCAGATGACGCTTATCCAGCGGCCCAGCTTGTAGCCGGTGTCCTGGAACGTCGCGAAGTCGCGGAAGCCCATCCTCTGGTGGAAATAGACCGACTGCCTGTTGGGCTCGGTCACGAGTGCGTATGCGTTGACGACGTTCATGCGCTTGAGATAGTCCAGAAGCTTTTCATAAAGCAGCGGCCCGGTGCCCGAATGCTGGGCCTCACGTGACAGATATATCGTGGTCTCGGCATCGAAGCGGTATGCATCGCGGGTGAAGGCCTTGTGCGCATAGGCATAGCCCGTGATCCTTCCGTCCTGGACGCTGACAAGATAGGGATAGTCCCTGGAGAACTCCCTGATGCGCCACCTGAAGTCCTCGAGCGAGGGCAGCTCGGTCTCGAATGTGATCGGGGTGTCGATGTACTGGCCATATATCTCAAGAAGGGCTGGTGCGTCCTCTTCGGTTGCGAATCTAATGTCCATGAGTGAATGATAACCTCCCTCGGGCTTCTTCTGGAAGAGGCCTGTCAGATGAGGTAGAGCAGCATGTCGACCACAATGGCCGAGACTACGCACATGATCAGTGGGGCTCTCAGGTATGCAAGCACTGCGGCGGCAGCCCCTCCCAGAAGACCGATGAGCACATTCGAGCCGTCCACGGTGAGTATGCCCGGGAAGATGAGCGAAGCCATGGCCGTGTAGGGGATGAGGTTGAGGAACTTCTCCACCTTCTTCGGGAACCTCATCCTCTCTATCAGCGCGGCGGGGATCGCACGCGGTATGAACGTCACGACGACCATCGCCGCTATGAGAATCATCCTTTCCATTTTCATTCATCCCCCGTGTCGACGAAGAATACGCCCAGGAACGCACAGGCCAGTGTGGAGGCGATCAATGCCCAGCTGGAATCCATGAAGGAGGATAGTGCAGTGTTCATGCATGCCGTCATGACCACAAGGAGCGCAAGTCTGGCGTTACCCCTTAGATTTGGCATGAGAAGCGAGATGAACATGGCGTACAGCGCGATGCCGAAGCTGGCGGTGACGATTGCGGGGAGTATTCCGGAGGCGATGATGCCGATCAGACCGCCGAGCTGCCAGCTGGACCAGGTGAGAGTCACCATGCCCAGATAGAACCATATCGTGCACCTCTTCTCCTCGAGGGTTGTGAAGATGGCGAAGGACTCGTCGGTCACGAAGAAGGAGGCGAGGATCCTAAGCGGTGCAGGCGTTCCCTTCATGCGGTTCATGACGCATGTGCTCATTATCAGATGTCTGAGATTCAGTATGAACGTCGTTATGGCTATCGCGGCGATTCCGGCCCCCTGGGCGTACATCCCAACGGCCATTATCTGGCTGGCTCCAGCGAAGACGGTCATGGACATGAGCATGGTCTCGAGAGGGGAGAAGCCCGCCTGGGATGCAAGCACGGCATAGGCGATGCCGACCGGCACGAAGCCGAAGAGGACGGGCAGACCGGCCTTGAGACCGGATACATACTGCATGAGTCTCCTGGATTCCTCGCCGTCCATGGAACGCGCCCCCTTTGCGCGACAGAGTGGCATGTTAGCAGATTGTCATGATTTGTGGTAGACGAAATACGGCCCGGATCATCCTCTGACCATCGTCGATGGTTCCGGAAGTCCGGGCTCTCATCTGTACAAGAGGCAGTTCATATATGTTCTTTCTTCTTTTTTCTGTTCCAGAGGATCCGGTCCGTCATGGTAGCCTTTCATCTGTCTTTCCGCACCTGGCATTCCAGTGTGGACACGCTCCACAAAGGGCCGATGGATGCCGTCTTTCAGCGGGCTGCTGGGGCCTTGTTCCTCCCTGCCTCTCTACACCCTCATGCTAAGGGCGTTTTCTGGAAACTGTCAAGCTTTTTGTCAGATCAGACGCATGCTGTGGTGCGTCTGGCGCAGCAGGTCGAACAGCGAGTCGATGAACGGCCTGAGTCCGATCAGTATCATCAGGGCCTCCAGAAGCATCAGCAGTCCAAGACATGTGCCGACGATTCCGCATACGAAGCCGGCCACGGAGCCGCCTTGGGTGCGACATCTGTTGCCCAGGACGATTGCGACGATGCCCAGAATCATCGAAACGAAGCCCAGCGAGAGAAAGTAGAATACGATTGAAAGAACTCCACAGATGAGACTTGCCGTCTCCATCTGGTGAAGGGTGGTGCCGTTTCTGTCGTCTTCCATTTCAGTGTCCTCCCTTTTCCATTCTAACCCGGATCCGTACATCACGGGAGACCCGACATGTCGTCCTCCGGCCTTTTTCCTGCTACAATCGTCTTTCGTGGAGGATGCTGGATGATCGCAATCACGATAGGAGATGCGGCCGGAATCGGACCGGAGATCGTCCTCAAGGCCCTGGACAGGTTCGACACTTCCCGCTTCGTTGTTTACGGCGGGGCCCGGATCCTGAGGCATGCGATGGACATCCCGGGCGTGCCGTACCGGGATATGAACCTGGTCGGCGATGATCTGGAGACGGTCGGAGGGAGGATCAACGTCGTCGATTTGGAAACGCCTGACCTGTCATCGTTCCGATACGGCGTCGAGAGCGCAGCGTGCGGCAGGGCGGCCTATGAATGCATCGCCAAGGCTGTGGCCGACGCAATGGATGGTCGTCTTTCCTGCGTGTGCACGGCCCCTTTGAACAAGGTCTCCCTGCGCCTTGCCGGCATCCCGTATATAGGGCACACGGAGATCTTCGCATCCCTGACCGGCTGTGACGATCCGCTGACGATGTTCCAGGTGGATGGCCTTCGCGTCTTCTTCCTGTCCCGCCACGTATCACTCGTCGAGGCATGCCGCATGGTGACATATGAGCGGCTGATGGATTATATCCCCAGATGCATCGACGAGCTGAGGAAGCTGAAGGTGGAGGGGACGCTGGCGGTCGCAGGCCTCAATCCCCACTGCGGGGAGCACGGACTGTTCGGCGACGAGGAGAGATGCATAGAGGCCGCGGTGTCAAAGTGCAGAAGCATGGGACTGGACGTATCCGGGCCGGTCGGTGCAGACAGCGTCTTCCACCAGTGTCTGAAGGGACGCTACGGCGGCGTGTTGTCGCTCTATCACGACCAGGGCCATATCGCCGCGAAGACATATGACTTCGACAGGACGATAAGCGTCACGCTCGGCATGAAGGTGCTTCGCTTCTCGGTGGACCATGGGACCGCATTCGACATAGCCGGCAAAGGGGTGGCCGACGAGACGGGGATGGTGGAGACACTGGCCCACGCGCTTTCCTATGAGGATAGGGTCTCAGGAATTGCGGGCGGGCGATGAGGACTCCTGCCTCTTCAGCAGTCCTCCCACCAGTCTGGTCAGCGTGAAAACCGCGATCACGGACATAAACATCTCGGCGGTGAACTGGGAGTAGGCCAGACCGTACAGCGGGAAGAGCATGTTCAGCACGACTATCGCCGGAATCTCCAGGACGATCTTCCTCGTTATGGCGAACAGGAAGGAGTACATCCCCTTGCCGACGGCCTGGAACACTGCGACGGCAAGAAAGTCGATGCCCAGCAGTGGGATGCCCAGCGCGAAGCCGTGCAGGAAGCGTGTGCCGTATGCGACGACCTCGGCGTCGCTCATGAATATGGATATGAAGAAGTCGCTGAACAGGAAGTAGGAGAGGGCGATGGCCAGAAGGATCGCGACGACCACCTTTGCGGAGAACACTATGCCGTCCTTCATCCTCCTGTAGTTCCCTCCCGCGTAGTTGTAGCTCACCAGAGGCATCAGGCCCTGCGTGAAGCCGCTTGCAATGCTGAATGGAACGTTGTTCAGACGTTGTGCGATGCCCATTGCGGCGACGGCATCAGCGCCATGCAGCGAAGTCAGGTTGTTCAGCAGCGTCATGCCGGTGACGTTCAGCAGGTTCTGTATCGATGCAGGCACGCCGACGGCGCATACGCCAAGCACGATGAACTTCTGCAGCGAGACACGCCTGGGATCGATGCACACGTACGTGTCCTTCCTCCTGAGCACGATAAGGACCAGGAAGTAGCATACCGCGACGCAGTTTGAGATGAACGTCGCAAGGCCAGCCCCCTCGGCACCCATGCCGATGAACCGGGGAAGGACGAACAGCGGATCCAGCACTATGTTCAGCAGACAGCCTGTCATCGTCCCGATGCTTGCGTGCATCGCGCTTCCCTCGGCCCTCACGAGGTAGGCCATGACGACGTTCAGGATGGACGGCGTCGCTCCATACACGACGGTCCACTTCAGATATGATCTGGTCGCCTCGAGTGTCATTGCGTCGGAGCCGACGATCGCAAGCAGCTGGTCGTTGAAGAAGAATGCAAGCGACGAGAACAGGATGCCTGCAAGGATCGAGCTGTAGAAGCTGAACGCCGAGCTCTTGTACGCGCTCTGGTAGTCCTTCCTCCCCAGGGCGCGGCTCATCATGGAGGAGCCGCCTACGCCGAACAGGTTGTTGACTGCGTTGAAGGCCAGGAGCACCGGGGCCGAGAGTGTGACGGCGGCGTTCTGGACGCTGTCGTTCAGCATGCCGACGAAGAAGGTGTCGGCAAGGGAATACAGTGTCATCACGAGCGATGAGAGCACCGTCGGTATGGCGAGCTTCAGAATCGCCGATGATATCCTCTCGGTCTCGAAGAGAGCTAGGCGTTCACTGGTCATGGTGAAAGTGATAGCACACCATCGAGACGAATGTCATCACGTCTCATGGACGTCCGAGCTGTATCAGCTTGATGTCGCCACGGCTGCTGTGCATCGTCACGCATCGCGTGTAGCGTGGAAAGACCAGCCTGAGCGCATCGTCGTCGAGGATCTTCTCCTCGACCAGCGTCAGCTCGTCGCCCGTCACCTTCTTCCTGCCCTTGTAGCAGATGTTGTTCACGAGGGAGGCGAAGTTCCTCCTGTTGAAGAGGAACGCCTCTTCCTGTCCTGGTATTCTGTCCATGCCCTCATATACCAGGAAACCGGTGCAAATGGCCAATGTGCATCGGCCCTGTCATGCCGTGAATGCTCCTTCTATTGACCAAAGAGGGCATGTCTGCTAGCTTTCATCACGTCATCATCGACGTGCCGGAGGATTAGCTCAGCGGGAGAGCGCCTGCCTTACAAGCAGGATGTCACAAGTTCAATCCTTGTATCCTCCAGAGTGTGGTATCATTGAAAGGGGATGAGAGCCAGGGGGGACGCCTTGGCTCTCTTCCGTCTTGAAAGGAGGTCCGGTGTGTACAGCGTCGACACCATTGTACTGACATTCTTCATCTACTCACTGCTCGGATGGGTATGCGAGGTCGTCTACTGTTCGGTTCCCAAGAGGAGGTTCGTCAACAGGGGTTTCCTGTTCGGTCCGTACCTGCCGATCTACGGATTCGGCGCCACGTTCGTGATCGTCCTGCTGGAACCCTACCGCTCCAGCTGGCCGCTCGTGTTCATACTCGGCGTCCTGATCACCAGCGCGCTCGAATATGTCACCTCGTTCGCCCTGGAGAAGATCTTCAAGGTCAAGCTGTGGGACTATTCGACCTATCCTCTGAACATCAACGGCAGGGTGTGCGCCCTCAACTCGACGCTCTTCGGCCTGCTGTGTCTGGTTCTCGTCTACGTCATCAACGATCCCATATATGAATTCATAAGCTCATTCAGCTCCACGGCCATCGAGGTGCTCTCCCTGGTCGTGGTTGCGATCATGTCCGCCGACAGCGCCGTATCCGTGAGCAGGATGAGCCAGTTCAAGGCCGCGATGCTCGAAATCGAGAAGACCAAGAAGGACCTGGACGAGCGCATGGCCCTCATCAGGCGGAGCCTGTCCGCCGACAGCCTTGCCGAGGCCAGCGCACGCTGGAAGGCGGAGGCGGAGGAGAAGAGACGGGCCTTCTACGCGAAGACCAGACACTACTTCGTCTCCAACCCGTCGCTCACTGTCAAGACCGATGACTATAGACGTTCCTTCGAGCTGATGAAGGAGAACTTCGAGAAGGTCGCCAAGGCCCGCCGCGAGGAGCGTGCCGCCGCAAAGGCCGCGAAGAAGAGCGCGAAGAAGGGGGCCTGAGGAATGGTCGACGTCACAGGAGTGCGCGAAGCCGTGATGGAGGAGGCCGCGGCATGCGGCAGACCGGACGGGGTCGTCCTCATGGCCGTCAGCAAGACGCATCCGTACGAGGCGGTCATGGAGGCCTACGCCCAGGGACAGCGCCTGTTCGGAGAGAACAGGGTCCAGGAGATCGCCTCCAAGTTCCCTCCGCGCGCCCAGCGGCCTGAGGACATGGTCCTGTGCCTCATCGGCCACCTTCAGCGCAACAAGATCAGGAAGGTGATCCCCCTGGTCGACCGCATAGACAGCGTCGACTCGATACCGCTGATGGATTCGATCGAGCGCGAGCTGGCATCCATCGACCGCACGATGGACGTCCTCTTCGAGGTCAACTCCTCCGGCGAGGAGCAGAAGTCCGGCTTTGCGGACGAGGCCTCGTTGATGGAGGCCGTAGCCCATCTGTCCGCCTGTCCTCATATCCATCTTGCCGGTCTCATGACGGTGGGCCCGCTCGGCGGAGACGAGCAGAGGATCAGGAGCGCGTTCAGATACACCAGGAGCCTGTTCGAAAGGCTCGACTCCATGGGCCTCGCTCTCGAGGTCCTGAGCATGGGCATGAGTGCGGACTACGCTCTGGCTATACGGGAAGGCAGCAGCGAGGTGCGCATCGGCACCGCGATCTTCGGCGCAAGGACATACGATGTATAGGAGAGTACTTGCCGTCATTCTGATCCTGGCCATGGTCATCAGTCCGCTCATGGCCGAGGCGGAGCTGACGTACAAGCCTTATGGTGAGGACGAGTTCCCCATATGGACGATGAAGCTGCGCCGTGCAGAGAGCATCTTCTTCGGTTCCATGGTCCTGACGTTCCCCGTGGCGATGCTTGCATGGAGCATCATGGAGAGCAACGGCATCGTCGGCGCCGACACTCCTCTCGAGGCGTTCGGCTGGCAGCTTCTCATGGCAGGAGGACTCTCGTTCACCATATCCGCAGCAGACTGGATAATAGGGGAGGTCCGAGGGGAATGACCAGGGATCGCATCCAGTCCTTCACATGCCAGGACGAGGGAAGGGTCGACAGGGCATCGGGAGATCTCGTGCCCCGTTCCGTCTTCTCCCTTCCCGACACCGTCATAGAGGTCGAGGGCAGGGGACTCGTCAAGAAGAGCTTCCGCGTCAGGCCCGGCGACCGGGTGACCGTATCCTGGAAGGAGGAGGTCATGGAAGGTCTCGTCGCCGAGGACATTCCTCTTGACGTCATCTGGGAGGACGAGAGCATCCTCGTTATAGACAAGCCTGCCGGAATGGTCGTCCATCCCGGAGCGGGCAACTGGTCCGGCACTCTGGTAAACGCCCTTCTCTTCCGATACGGCATCGACTTCGACACCAGCGATGACGAAGACGATGACGAGACAGCGGACATCGTCCCGAGACCCGGCATAGTCCATCGCCTGGACAAGGACACCAGCGGCGTGATGGTGATCGCCAAGACGGCGCAGGCCCACCGGTGCCTGTGTACCCAGTTCGCCTCCCACACCAACGAGAAGGTGTACATCGCACTCGTCAAGGGGCTGTTCCACAAGAGGAGGGGCACCATCGACGCCCCCATCGTCAGGAAGGCCCAGGACAGGAAGCTCTTCACCACGAGTCCGGACCCGCTGAAGGGTAAGAGGGCCGTCACGCACTACACCGTCCTCAACCAGGGCAGGGGGGTGTCGTTCGTCAGGCTCCGCATCGAGACCGGACGCACCCATCAGATACGTGTCCATATGCAGAGCATAGGGCATCCCGTACTTGGCGACCCGCTGTACTCGAGGCCCGATCTCGTCTTCAAGGACACCGGGCTGTGCCTGCATGCCCTGAGCCTCACGATCGACCATCCGGTCACAGGCGAGAGGATGACCTTCCGCTCACGCATGCCTGAACGTATCCATAGGGTCCTGGAAGAGATCCTCGCTTAGGCTCACCTCGCTTTCGAGCAGGTCGTGGTTCAGCATCCTCTCGATCCGGATCTTGGTGGGGCAGCCATGGCCGGGGAAGACCAGGTAGTTGTCGTCGTATGTCATGATCTTGGCGTTAATGCTGCGTATGAGCCTTGCCTTGCCGCTCATCGACGAAGTGGACGAGACCCGTCCTGCGGCGAGCGTGTCCCCGGTGAACATCGCGTTGCCTATGACGTAGACGAGGGAGTCGTCGCTGTGGCCAGGCACGTGGAGCACGTCGACCTGGAAGCCCTCGATGTCGAGTCTCATGGTCTCCCTTAGAACCCTTGTCCCGTATCCCATCACCTTGGACCTGTATGCGTATACGGGGCAGGGATAGACCTTCATGTATTTGCCGATTCCGGCCACATGCTGCTCATGATCGTGCGTCACCAGAAGCGCCGCCACCTCCAGTCCATATGACTCGATGATGTCTATCAGGCCGCCGTCGAGGTCGCCGGGATCTATGACGATGGCCCGGCAGTCCCGCTCTCCCGCCGTCACGACGTAGGTGTTGACCTGACCGATGTCGCAAAAATGGCAGAAGACCTTCATGAGAGCGCCTCCTCGTTCTGGAAGAAGGCCTCCTCCGGGTTCGAATAGAGGAACGAGGTGTCCCTTATGGCGCTGGCACGGAAGTTCACTCTTCTCAGGTTGCAGTCCTCGAAGCTGGTGTCGATGATCCTGGACATGCTGAAGTTCGAGAAGTACAGGTCGCTTCCGCTGAAGTCGTTGTGCGTGCTGTCCAGCCCCATGAAGTTGCAGCTTACCATGGTGCTTCCGCAGAAGGTGCAGTGGCGCATGTTCGAACCGGAGAAGACCGAATAGCGTGCATGTATGTCGTCGAATCTGCATCGTATGAAGACGCACATGTCGAAGAAGCATGTGGAGACCCTGCTGGACGAGAAGTCGCATTCGCGGAACGTCGAGAACGAGAAGTTGGAGCCGCGTATGCTGGTGTCCCTCACGTCCAGACCCTCGAAGTCTCCTCCGATGATCGAGACGTCCTTGACCAGGCCCTTGCGCTCGAGCGTCCGGCGCAGGGAGTCCAGGATGATGGTCCTCTCCTCAATGCTGGAGTGGTGGAAGCAGGTGTCGTATGGTGCGCTCACGTAGCTTCTGCAGTCCCTGTATGAGCAGATCTTCGAGTCGAACATGATGAAAGCTTATCATGCTTTGCGGGGGAGAGTGTCAACAATGGCGGGATTTGTGATAGACTGGCCCTCGTGATCGCTCAGATAAGGAAGTCAATCAACAATCTGTACGACGGCTATGTCGACGACGAGGGACGCCACTACAGCCTCAGGATAAAGGGCAAGGTGCTCCACCTCGAGCAGTTCGAGTACAATCCTCTGGCCGTCGGCGACCTTGTGGAGTTCACTCCATACAGCGAAGACGAAGGCCTCATAACCCGCCGTCTCGAGCGTACCAGCTCATTCGTGCGCTGGAACGTCAAGCTGGAGAAGAACCAGACGATCGCGGCGAACATGGACCAGGTCGCCATAATAACGTCGGCCTATGAACCTCCGTTCCGTCCGCGCTTTCTGGACAGGGCGATCACATGCGTCCACGGCTGCGACGTGCTCATCGTCATGAACAAGTGCGATTTCGACCTCACCCAGGAGGAGTTCGACCGCTGGGCGCTCTACCATCGTCTCGGATACAGGATAATCGCCGTCAGCGCGGCCAGCGGGGAGAACATCGAGGATCTCAAGGCGCTGCTAAGGGGCCGGACCACTGCGTTCGTCGGGCAGAGCGGGGTGGGCAAGAGCACACTGGTCAACCTGATCGTCGACCCCGAGAAGAAGCAGGCCACCGGCGCCATCAGCGAGAAGTATCAGCGCGGCCGGCACACGACCAACCATTCGCTGTACCTTGAGAGGGACGACATCAGAATCATAGACACGCCCGGCGTCAGGGAGCTTCTGGTGCCCTACGAGGAGCGCAGCGTACTTGCATCCAGCTTCGTCGAGTTCGCCGCCTTCTCTCCGATGTGCGCATATGGAAGCGGCTGCACCCATCGCGACGAGCCTGATTGCGCCGTCGTGAGGGCCGTCGAGGAAGGCCTTGTCGACAGCGACAGGTATGTCAGCTACCTGGGAATGCTTGAGAGTCTGGAAAGCCGCAGACCGTCCTATTTGAGGACGCGATTCAGGAAGAACAAGCAGTGATAGGCGAGCGTGCAATTGCGGATCTCGAGTTCGAGAAGGTCCTGGATCTCGTCAGGCAGGGCTGCCTGAGCGAGGAGGGGCGCAGATACATCAGCCCCGTGCGTTTCAGCACGGATGAGGAAGTCATCGCATCCAGAGCCGGGCGTATAGCGACGATCCTCTCGCGTCTTGCCAGTGGCGATGTCGTACCGGATCCGTTCGTTTCGCTCGATCCGCTCTTCGAGGCGGAGGCGGCCCATGAGGTCGACTATGACGGGCGACTGCTGTACGACGTGAGCCGGTACATCTCCTCTCTGGACACCCTTGCCAGGTTCGAAGAGGATCCGGCCTTGTGCGATTCACGACTCAAGGAGCTCGGCCGGCGCATATCCGACTCCCTTGAAGGCGATGGTAGCGTAAAGGAGACCCATCCGCTGCTCAGACCGCTCTACAAGGCGTTGGAGGGGGAGAGGAGCAGGCGTTCGCTCTTCACCCAGGAGTTTATGAACACCAACGCCGATCTCTTCCAGTCCAGGGAGGCGGTGTACCGCAACGAGCGTGTCGTGCTTCCCGTCAGACGGGATAGGAAGAGCATGGTGCAGGGATATGTGCAGGGAGCATCCGCCACAGGTTCGACGCTCTTCGTCGAGCCCTTTGAACTTGTCGACCTGAACAACCGCGTCTCCCTTGCACAGGACGAGATAGTGCGCATGAAGCACAGGATCCTCCATGACCTGTCATCGTCGCTCAGGGATGTCATCCCGATGCTGCGGGAGATGGTGGAATACGTCGCCCTGTTCGACTTCCACTACGCCTTCGCGCTCTTCGTGAAGAGGACGCGTTCACAGAGGACGGTGTTCGCCGATTCGATCAGGATAGTCGATGCGCGTCATCCGCTGCTGTTCGACAAGGCCGTCCCGATAAGCCTGCATGTCGAAAGTCCTGTGAGGGTAGTGGTTCTCTCCGGTGCCAACGCGGGTGGAAAGACCGTCACGATGAAGACCGTCGCCCTGTTCGTTCTGCTTTCGCAGACCTGCGGCTGGGCCCCTTTCGCCGAAGGCAGCTGTCTGCCTCTGTTCGACGACGTGTATACGGACATAGGCGACGGGCAGTCGATACTGGAGAACTTCTCCACATTCTCATCCCACATGGCCAACGTCGCCTCTATCTGCCGCAGTGCCGATGCCAGGTCGCTGGTGCTTCTCGACGAGATAGGAAGCGGCACAGACCCGGCCGAAGGCGCCGCCCTCACGGACAGCCTTCTGGACTATTTCAAGCAGAAGGGGGCGATGCTGTTCATCACCAGCCACTACTCGCAGGTGAAGATGCATGCTTATTCCGACCCCATGATGCTAAACGCCTCGATGGAGTTCGACGAAGGCACGGACAGACCCACCTTCCGCGTCATAGAGGGCCTTCCCGGCGACAGCCATGCAATAGCGATCGCCAAGCGCATGGGCCTTCCATCCAGTGTGATCAGGAGCGCGCGGGAGAACATGACATCCTCATCGTCCGTCTCCCAGCTGATCGCATCGCTCAACGGCAAGTCCCGTGCACTTGACAGGAAGGTCACCGAGCTTGCGCTGGAGAAGAAGCGCTACGAGAAGCTCGAAGGCGAGCTGGAGGAGAAGAGCCGGGCGCTTGAACAGCTGCAGCTCCGCCTCCAGGAGACGGGTGCCGACGAGCTAAGGGTCTGGATGAAGGAGACCAGGAAGAGGCTGGAGAAGCTCGTCAAGGATGTAAGTACAGGGGCCATCACCAGCGAGAAGACCCATGCGGTGAAGGACTTCATCGCATCGATGGAGGACAGAAGCCGCGAAGCGGACCGCGCAGTCGCTGAGGCGAAGGAGAAGAGACGAGCTGAAAGCGGAATCGTCTACAAGACCGGAGACGAGGTCTACTGCGGAGCCTTCGGCAGACGAGGTGTCATCCTGCGCGACATGGGCAAGGGCAGGTACCAGGTGTCCATCGACTCGATGAAGATCACGCTGTCACATGACGACCTGAGGCCTGCTCCCGTAGAGAAGAAGGCCAGCGTGTCCCCGTTCAAGGTCACGAGCGGGAGGCCCAGTCTCGTGCTCGACCTCAGGGGAAGACGTCTGGAGGAGGCGCTGCAGGCGATAGACGATGAGATCGAGTCCTGCCTCGTCCATTCCCTTTCATCGTTCTCCGTCATCCACGGCTACGGCAACGGGATTCTCTCTCAGGGCATCCATGGATATCTCAAGCACCACAAGGCTGTCAAGGACTACTACTTCGCCAATCCTGAGGACGGCGGGATGGGCAAGACCTATGTCATGCTGAAGGAGTGAACGGAATCAGGCCATTTGGATTCTCTTCCCGGGAATTGATTGATGCTTTTTTCCGGTTTCATGATGATTCTGCTTGACCAGATGACATCTTATTGCGTTGATTTTACTGAAATTGGTTTCATTGAAGTCCAATTCATTGAAACTGATTTCAATGCCTCGTTCGAGGCGTGGAAGCATTCTGCGAAACGCCCAGAGCTGGGAAAGAGCCCGGAAGCTCCATCTTCATGCGCCAGCTAAGATGGAGTAGTTCACGAATGCAAGTATCTAAAAGGAAGAATGAGCAGGTCCATGGCCGATGAAGAGGCTGGGAAGATCCGCGCGATTACGGCCTTCCATCCAAGACGTATCGGCCTGGTATCTGTCGAGGGCTTCGACTTCGAAGTGGCCGATTACGATCTTGTCGACGGTGCGATGCTCTATGGGCGATGAGATCAGAACACCGCCAGGCACAGCGGGATGAGGAATGGCACCGCTGCGGAGATGATCGTCCCGTTGAGAAGACTGACGACCACGTGCTCCGCATCCGTGTACTTTATCATCATGCCCAGCGTCGTGTCCTCGCTTGTCGCCGCTGCCGGTGCGATTGCACTCGAGTAGTTCATATACCGGCTTATGAATGGAATCGTCATGAAGCTGAAGATCTCCCTCATCAGCGAGCTCATGAACGTTATCGTGCCGATCTGTGCTCCTACCAGGTTTGTCATCGTGACGCCCGAAAGGCTGTACCATCCCAGACCGGCCGCGATCGCCGTGGAGATGTTCATGGGATAGCCCGAGATGAAGGAACAGACCACGCCGCCGAGTATGGTCGCGACTATGATGCAGGTCGGAACCACTATGATGTGCAGCGTATGCCTCTTCAGCTTATCGACGATCCCTTCGTTGAAGCCGATCGTGATTCCGACGAGGGCCATGAGGACGACGAGATATATGTCGGTCGCATTGGTCAGGACGGCCAGCATGCCGCTGTGTGGTGCAAGCATGCCGGCAAGAGTGCCGATCAGGAGGGCGATTAGAGCGAGTATCACCATGAGTCGCGGTTCCTCCCGTTCTTCTTCTCCTTGAGAAGGAATCTCGTGACGACATACACCAGCGCTATCGAGAAGACCGAAGGGACGATGCAGTACAGCAGACTCATCAGTCCCATCGAGGACAGCTCGTGGATGAAGTCCGGCCTGCTACCAAGCCTGTAGCCCATGCAGGCTATGAGTATGAGCGTCACCGCAGTCTGGGCCCAGCCTATTGGGCGCGCGATGCGCTCGAGCCGGAGGGCGCGCGAGAGCAGCAGTCCGGCGACCATGCAGATTATGTAGAGCATATTCAGAATCCTTGAACGAAGTGGGATTATACGGATTTCGACGAATGTTTTCCACAAGTCGATCCGATGTGTTATCCTATGGCTTTCCATGAGGAGATGACATATGTCTGATTACATGAACGGTACGGGGATCCAGTACCATCTGCACACGAAGAAGGGGGATGTCGGGCGCTATGTGATCCTGCCTGGCGATCCCAAGCGTGTGCCATTGATCGCGCAGTACCTCGATGACGCACATCTTGTGGCCGACTCCAGGGAGTTCGTCACATACACAGGCCATCTGGATGGCGAGATGGTCAGCGTCACCAGCACCGGCATCGGCGGACCGAGCGCCTCCATCGCCATGGAGGAGCTGTTCAAATGCGGAAGCGACACCTTCATCAGGATGGGAACCTGCGGCGGCATCGCCCTGCCTGTCATCGGCGGGGACGTGGTGATCGCGACGGGCGCCGTGAGGATGGAGGGGACCAGCCGCGAGTATGCTCCGATCGAGTTCCCCGCAGTCGCCTCGTTCGATGTGGCCATGGCATTGAAGCAGGGCGCCATGAAGCTCGGCATGCGCTACCACATGGGCGTCGTCCAGTGCAAGGACAGCTTCTATGGGCAGCACGATCCAGACGAGATGCCTGTCAGCTATGAGCTTTTGAACAAGTGGGAGGCCTGGAAGAGACTTGGCGTGCTGGCAAGCGAGATGGAGAGCGCCGCGCTGTTCACCGTGGCCGCGCGTCTGGGGGCAAGGGCTGGAAGCGCCTTCTTCGTCGTAGGCAACCAGGAGAGGGAGAAGCTGGGCATGGACAACCCGAAGCTCCATGACACGACCCCTGCGATAAAGGTCGCCATAGAAGGCCTGAGGGAGCTGATCAGAGAGGATAGAAGCGGCAACCGGTAGACTCGAGCCGCCTGCGGACCTCGTCACGGCATGTCTCCAGTCCATCCTGGGGGCATGTCGCCATGACCTCGATGACGAAAAGCTCCAATCCGGTCTTCGTGTAGTCTTCCTGCAGACTTGAACAGGGATGCATGCCCAGGTCCAGGCTGAAGCGCTCCTTGGCTGCGACGTTCTCCACGTCGTCGCTCACTCCGAGATAGGTCATATCCGTCTTGAGATTGTAGATTCTGTATACTCCGCAGCTCATCCGTCCATCCGCCTCATGCAGAGGATATCCGCAAACGGGACGAATGTGAACATGCCTTCCAGTGTCTCCCGTTCTTGAATTCGTCTGGTTTCAGCCTGTATCATCGAATCCGTAAGGAGTCTTTCGATGAATCCGGATCTTGGCTGGCTATCGGACCCTGCTGTATTCAGGGTGAACAGACGTGATGCTCACAGCGACCATGTGCACTATCGCGACGAGAAGGAGGCGGAACGCGGCCGCTCATCCTTCTTCCACAGTCTCGACGGGCAGTGGGACTTCATCTGGTCGGCGACGCCGGAGGAGAGGGAGAAGGACTTCCACCGTCCAGGCTTCAGAAGCAGGAGGATCGGGAAGATCCAGGTTCCGGGGCATGTCGAGATCCAGGGCCATGGACAGGTGCAGTACATAAACACGATGTATCCCTGGGAGGGGAGGGAGATGCTCCGCCCGCCCATGGTTCCGCACGACAACCCGGTCAGCCAGTACATCAGGCGCTTCGACCTGCCTGCAAGGATGGCGGGTCAGCGCATCATCCTGCGCTTCGACGGCGTCGAGTGCGCGATGTACGTCTACCTCAACGGACAGTTCGTCGGCTATGCCGAGGACAGTTTCACCCCCAGCGAGTTCGAGATCACAGACCTGGTTCGTGAGCGGGGCAACAGGCTCTGCGTCGAGGTCTACAAGAGGAGCAAGGCCAGCTGGATCGAGGACCAGGACTTCTTCCGCTTCTCCGGCATCTTCCGCCCCGTCTACCTGTACAGCATCCCTTCCTGCCATGTGGACGACATGTGGGCGAAGACCGACCTTATGAGGGACGAGTCGGGTACGTTCTCTCTGAGGCTCAGGCTCTCCTATGGCGACCCTTCATTCAGGGGAAGACTGGAATACCGTCTTGGCGACCTTGTGTCGGGGTCGTTGGATCTCGATGCGTCCGTCACCTCCTGGCAGAGCGAGGTCTTCGCGATTCCGTTCGTTGGACAGTACCATTACAGGGCCCCGAAGCTGTACGACTTCTCGATCACCGTATACGACGATGCCGGCGATGTGGTCGAATACATCCCATACAGGATAGGCTTCAACCATATAGAGGTCGAGAACGGCATGGTGATGTACAACTACCACCGGATTGTCATCTGCGGGGTGAACAGACATGAATGGTCACCCTCGGGCGGACGCTCGATAACCCTCGACGACATGATGAGGGACATCGACCTCATACGGCAGGCAAGATGCAACAGCGTTCGCACCTGCCACTATCCCGACAGGGTGGAGTGGTACTCCATGTGCGACGAGGCAGGCATCTACGTCATGGCGGAGACGAACATGGAGAGCCATGGCTCGTGGCAGAAGAACAGTGCTGTGGAGCCGAGCTGGAACGTGCCTGGCGACAGACCCGAGTGGAAGGACCTCGTCCTGGACCGCTGCGTCTCGAACTTCGAGCTGTTGAAGAACCACACGTCCATCATCTTCTGGTCGCTGGGCAACGAGAGCTGGTGCGGAGAGTGCATCCAGGCGATGAACGACTATTACAAGAGCGTCGACGACGGCCGTCTCGTGCATTACGAGGGCGTGTTCCACAGACCGGAGATGAAAAGCTCGGTCAGCGATGTGGAGAGTCAGATGTATGCACCTCCACAGCGTGTACGCAGGTACCTGGAGAAGGACGGGAGCAAGCCGTTCCTCCTTTGCGAATACATGCACTCGATGGGCAACAGCCTGGGCGGTCTCAAGGAGTACGACGACCTGTTCGACGAGTACCTGGGCTACGTCGGTGGATATATCTGGGACTTCATCGACCAGGCCCTCTACAGGACCGACGAGGCCACGGGTGAGCGGTATCTTGCCTATGGCGGCGATTTCGAAGAGAAGCGCAGCGACTACGAGTTCAGCTGCAACGGCATCGTCGATGCCGAGCGCAATGTGAAGCCTGGATTCCAGGAAGTGGAGGCCGTTTATGGAAATCGTCTTTGGTGATGTATCTCTAGGTGTGGCCCACGACGGCACGCATTACATCTTCGCCTATGACAAGGGCGGACTGGACAGTCTGGAGAAGGATGGCAGGGAATACCTGTACCGCGTCCCGTATCTCTCCTTCTGGCGCGCCACGACCGACAACGACCGAGGAAACGGCTTCTCGAAGCGTTCTGCCATGTGGATGGGGGCGGACCTTTTCAGCGATGTCGTATCGTTCGAGGCGACAATCGACGGCACGCAGCTGACAGGCCATGACCTGGTGGCTCCTTCGAACAACGCACTGCTGGATTCCCCGCTTCGCCATGCTGGCGCCATGTCCATTACGTTCAGGTATTCCACATGCACCGAGCCGAAGGCCGGCGTCGAGGTGACGTATTCCATTGCCGAAGGCCAGGACGGGGTGAGGGTGGACTACTCCTATGAAGGAGTTCCGGGTCTTCCTGAGCTGCCGGTATGCGGGATGCGCTTCGTGCTTCCTTTCAGAATCGACTCCTACGAGTGGGATGGACTGTCGGGAGAGACCTATCCCGACAGGATGTACGGGGGCCGGAGTGGCCACTTCGTCCAGGAGGGCTGCCCGACCTGTCCATATGCCATGGCGCAGGACTACGGTATGCACATGGAGACCCGTTGCCTGGACATGATGGCAGGCGACAGACATCTCAAAGTCTCGGCGGTGGACGGAGGGACCTTCAACTTCTCCGTCCTTCCCTCCTCTCCACATGAGCTGGAGAGCGCCTGGCATCCGGTCGATCTGCCCGTGTACAGACGGACCTATCTGACGATCGCGGCAGCGGTGCGCGGAGTTGGCGGAATAGACAGCTGGCTCAGCGATGTCGGCTGGCAGTACCATGTCGATTCGTCCATGAATCACAGGACCTGCTTCACGATCTCATAGCCTTTCGTTTGCGGCTTGGCCTGTCTCCGGTCAAGTCGCACGAGTGTGTCCTTTCCCCATGACATTTCGGTCGATGTGATGTGTATGCGCAGTTTTTCCTGTACACTGTGCCCATCCTGTCGTAAATACGTACACAAAGGATGTGGAAACATCAATTTCTTTGCAATCAAGGTTTCATTTTTGTCTTTTTCGATTATACTTTGCCGTATGATGTCTCTGGAAAAGGGGAGTCATGTGAATTTCACTGGAAGGTAGATCTTATGGAACAGCAGATTCAGGACCTGGTCGATTCCATCCGCAAGGAAGGTCTGGATGAGGCCAATCGGGAAAGGGACAGGATAATCGCCCAGGCGAAGGCCGAGGCCGACAGAATCGTCAAGGAGGCCCGTGAGAACGCGGCGAAGATGATAGAGGACGCCACGAAGGAGTGCGAGCTCAGACAGCAGAGCACCAAGGCCTCCCTTGTGCAGGCGTCCAGGGACGTCGCCCTCTCCCTGAAGGGCGAGATCAACGACCAGCTGGCGAAGATACTCTCGCAGCAGATCGCCGCATCCTTCGACAAGGAGCTTGTGGCGAAGATTGTCGCGGCGGCAGTCGAAGCCGGTCTTAAGGATACCATCATCGAGATCTCCGGACAGGATGCCCAGTCCATCGTCGCCTCGCTTTCGGCCTCGCTTGCCTCGAAGCTGAAGGGCGGGCTTTCGCTCAAGGTCGGAACCGGCTATGACGGTGCACGCCTCGTTTCCAACGATGGAAGCGGCTACATCGACCTCTCTGCAGAGGAGATGGCCGGTCTGCTCAAGCCGTATCTGAGCGACGCCGTCAAGGCGCTGGTCTTCGACTGAGGTCGTTTCGCGATGGCGAACTACTACTATTTCGTTCCATCCCTTCCGGCCATCAGAAGCGATAGCGAGAGTTTCATGTCCGTCGAGGACTTCCTCGCTCTCTGCCGGCCACGCATCTCCAGGAAGGACTATGGGATACTCTCGCGTGTCGCCCTGACGGACGATGTCGTCAAGGGCAACGACTTCGTCGAGGGATATACGCGTTTCAGAAGCATTGTGAACAGGGAGCTGGCCTGGCAGCGCAGCCAGGCGCTCGGCATGAGCGGTGATGAATACGTCAACGACGGCGAGAAGGACGCCTTGGTCACATCCGCTGTCAAGAAGGCGGTGATGGAAGTCGATCCGCTCGAAGGCGAGAGGATCCTCCTTTCACTGTACTTCGACTATCTGGACAGGAACATAGGCTTCGGCCACGAATGGGACCTGACCTTCCTGATAAGCTATGCGCTCAAGCTCCAGCTGCTTGCCCGACGCAACGCTTTCACCAGGGACAGGGGAAGGGCGGAGTTCGACTCGCTCTTCGGTCAGCTGAGAAGGGAAATATTCGAATAAGGGGACATATATGGCACAGAAGAAGGGACATGTGGTCAGCGTCAACGGCAACATGGTCAACGTCCGATTCGAAGGCGACATAGTCAAGAACGAGGTCGCCTACATAAAGGTCGGGGACACCCGGCTCAAGAGCGAGGTCATCAGGATAAGCGACGGAGTCGCATCCATGCAGGTGTACGAGATGACGACGGGTGTCGGCGTTGGAGACGAGGTCGAGTTCTCCGGCGAACTGCTTTCCGTAGAGCTGGGACCCGGGCTTCTCAGCCAGGTCTACGACGGTCTTCAGAACCCGCTTCCGGAGCTTGCCGACAAGTGCGGCAACTTCCTGCAGCGCGGTGTCTATCTTGATGCGATTCCGGACCGCGACTGGCCTTTCACTGCACTCGCGAAAGCCGGTGACATCGTCGTCGCAGGCGATACCCTGGGAACGGTTCCCGAAGGCTCATTCACGCATCACATCATGGTGCCATTCGGTCTGCAGGGACAGTGGAAGGTCGAGTCGATCGTTCCCGATGGCACATACAATGTCAGAAGCGAGATCGCCGTCATCAGCGACGGCAGGCAGAAGAAGAGCCTTTCCATGGTCTTCGACTGGCCGGTCAAGAAGGCGATCGGATGCTATGAGGAGAGACTCATGCCTGACGAGCCGATGGTGACGAAGATCCGCATCATCGACACCTTCCTGCCCGTCGCCAAGGGTGGAACATACTGCACGCCCGGTCCCTTCGGAGCCGGAAAGACGGTGCTCCAGCACCTGACCAGCCGCAACGCCGATGTCGACATCGTCATCATCGCGGCCTGCGGCGAGCGTGCCGGCGAGGTCGTCGAGGTCCTCAAGGAGTTCCCGGAGCTTGTCGATCCCAGGACAGGTCGTTCGCTCATGGAGCGCACGATCATAATCTGCAACACCTCCTCGATGCCGGTTGCGGCCAGAGAGGCCTCGGTCTACACTGCGGCGACACTTGCGGAATACTACAGGAACATGGGGCTTGACGTCCTCCTGCTTGCCGATTCCACCTCCCGATGGGCCCAGGCCATGAGGGAGATGAGCGGACGACTCGAGGAGATCCCCGGTGAGGAGGCCTTCCCGGCCTACCTCGAATCCAGGATCGCCGAGTTCTACGAGAGGGCTGGAAAGGTGCGTCTAAAGGACGGCACCATCGCCTCCGTGACGATTGGCGGCACGGTCTCCCCTGCAGGTGGAAACTTCGAGGAGCCCGTCACCCAGGCGACGCTGAAGGTCGTCGGCGCATTCCATGGACTGTCCAGGGAGCGCTCCGATGCAAGAAAGTACCCTGCAATCGATCCGCTCGATTCGTGGTCGAAGTACACGGGCATCATCGACCAGGACAAGGTGGCGAAGGCGTATGGGATTCTTGCACGCGGCAACGAGGTCAACCAGATGATGAAGGTCGTGGGAGAGGAGGGCACCAGCCTCGAGGACTACATCGTCTATCAGAAGGGCGAACTGCTGGATGCCGTATACCTCCAGCAGAACTCGTTCGATCCGGTCGACTTCGCCGTCGTCCCGGAACGCCAGAAGGAGAGTTTCGACATCCTGTACGACATTCTCATGAGCGACTACGACATCGCCTCCAAGAGCGATGCCAGAGTCTTCTTCAACCAGCTGCGCCAGGCGTTCCTCGACTGGAACGGCATCGCGCTGGACGACGAGAGGTTCGCACAGTACAGGGAGGCCCTGGTGAAAACGTACACGCAGAAGGTGAGGGCATAGGCCATGCAGAAGGTATATACGAAGATTGACAGCATCGTCGGAAACGTCATCACGGTACGTGCGACGGGAGTGAGGAACAGCGACCTGGCCGAAGTGACGACGAGCACAGGAAAGAGCTATGCGAACGTCATAAAGCTGGACGGGGACAGGGTCTCCCTCCAGGTCTTCTCCGGAACACAGGGTGTCAGCACAGGAGACAGCGTCCGCTTTCTCGGGCATCCTCTCCAGGTCAGCTACTCCGACGCCCTGCTGGGACGCGTGTTCGACGGGTCGGGAAAGCCGCGTGACAACGGGCCCGAGCTGGACGAGAACATGATCGAGATCGCCGGACCTTCGGTCAATCCGTCAAAGAGAATCATCCCAAGGAAGATGGTCAGGACCGGCATCCCGATGATCGACATGTTCAACACGCTTGTCGAGAGCCAGAAGCTGCCCATCTTCTCCGTCTCCGGAGAGCCGTACAACCAGCTTCTTGCCCGCATTGCGATGCAGGCCGAGGTCGACCTGATCGTTCTTGGCGGCATGGGACTCAAGTACGACGACTACCTCTTCTTCAAGAACACTCTCGAGAAGAGCGGTGCCATGTCCAGGACGATCATGTTCATCCATACCGCAAGCGACCCCACGGTCGAGTGCACGCTCGTCCCCGACCTTGCTCTTGCCGTCGCCGAACGCTTCGCGGTCGATGGAAAGCGGGTGCTTTGTCTGCTGACCGACATGACCAACTACTGCGATGCCCAGAAGGAAATGGCCATAACCATGGACCAGGTGCCTTCCAACAGAGGCTACCCCGGCGACCTGTATTCGACATTGGCTTCGCGCTACGAGAAGGCCGTCGACTTCGCCGATGCCGGATCATTGACGATTCTCGCCGTCACGACGATGCCGGGAGATGACGTCACCCATCCTGTACCGGACAACACCGGATACATCACCGAGGGCCAGTTCTATCTGCGCAACGGGCATATCGAACCGTTCGGTTCGCTGTCCCGTCTCAAGCAGCAGGTCAACTCCAGCACCCGCGACGACCACAGGTCGCTCATGGATGCCATGATCAAGCTGTATGCGGCATACAAGGACACCCTGGAGAAGAAGTCCATGGGATTCATGATGAGCGACTGGGACGAGAAGCTGCTCAGATACGGTTCCCTGTTCGAGACGAAGCTGATGGACCTTTCCGTCAACATCCCTCTCGAGGAGGCCCTCGATCTCGGCTGGAGGATTCTGGCCGAATGCTTCGAGAAGAACGAGACCGGCCTGAAGACCGAGCTCATCGAGCGCTACTGGCCCAAGGAGTGATGGCGTATGGCCGTTAAGCTGACGAAGAACGAGCAGAAGAAGCAGAAGGATGCCCTGAAGCAGTTCAACCGCTATCTGCCGACGCTGCAGCTCAAGAAGCAGCAGCTCCAGATATGCATTCGTCAGATCGAGGCCCAGGTAGAGGAGTACAGGAGACAGCAGCGGAAGCTGATCGACTCCCTCGATTCCTGGATCGCGGTCTATGGCGAGAATCCGCTTCTTGGCGATCGCTCCATCCTCTCGCTCGTCTCGATCGACACCATAGTCAAGGGAAGGGGCAACATAGCCGGCGTGGAGATACCGGTTTTCGAGGATCTCACGTTCAAGGATGTTCCCTACAGTCTGTACGACTATCCGCTGTGGGTCGACAAGGGCATCGTGGCGCTCAAGGACTGCTGCCGCTATGATGCCATGATAAAGACGCTGCAGGAGCAGATGGACCTGCTTGGAAAGGAGCTGCGGACCACCAGCCAGAGGGTGAACCTGTTCGAGAAGGTGAAGATCCCCGAGGCGAAGGAGAACATCCGCAGGATCTCGATATATCTTGGTGACCAGGACACGAGCGCAGTCGTCCGTGGCAAGATCGCCAAGAGGAAGCTTGTGAAGGAGATGTGACGATGATAGAGACTATGAAGAGCGTCACGATCGTGGCACAGGCCAGCAGAAGGCAGGAGATGCTCCTGTCGCTCAGGCATGCCGGACTCCTGCACATAAGGCATCTGACACGGACATGCCCCGCAAGCGAAGAGATCGCAGCGAAGATGCATTCGCTTTTGGGCGTGATGAACGCCGTCGTCGACGAAGCAGGCAAAAGTGCAAAGGGCATCAGGCAGGAGAAGCTTGATGGCGATGCGCTCGACTCCATGGTCTGCGACCTTGAGAAGACGATTTCACAGCGTAAGGCGGCCGAGGACGAGCATCTGAGACTGTCGAGTGAGATTACGCGCATCGAACCCTGGGGTGATTTCGACCCCGATGCCTTGAAGGCGCTTGCAGAAGAGGGGTATGCATTCTTCTTCTACACACTCGACGACAACGTCCTGGATGCCGTCCGCCAAGACGAGGATGTGGTCTTCGTCCCTCTCAGGGACGTCAACAGGATGAAGGCCATAGCAGTGCTTGGAGCACGTCTTCCCTCACGCTACAGCGCAAGGGAGTTCACTCTGCCCCAGGCATCGCTGACGGATCTGAGGGAGCGTCTTGCACAGCTTGAGAAGACGATTGCACAGGCGCATGGGACAATCGCCGATGCTGCGAAGTACATGGATGCATTCAAGCTGGAGGTGAAGAGGCTGGAGGAGGCCTCGATGTTCGAACGCGTCAAGGCGACCAGCCAGGAGGAGCAGAACAGGATCGTGTTCATCTCCGGCTACCTCCCAGAGGACAGATGCGACGATTTCAGGAGTCTTGCCGGTGAAAACGGCTGGGCCTACCTGATAGACGACGTGGCGGATGACGAGGATCCGCCGACACAGCTCAAGTACAAGGGCCTGATAAGGATCATCCAGCCGATCTACGACATCCTGGGCACGGTTCCGGGCTACAGGGAGTACGACATATCGTCATGGTTCCTGCTCTTCTTCTCGGTCTTCTTCGCGATGATCATCGGAGATGCCGGATACGGCCTGATCTTCCTGCTGATCGCACTCGTGATGAACGTCAGGGCGAAGAAGTGCTCGGATGCCAACATCCTCCTGTATGTGCTCAGCGCCACGACGATCATATACGGTGCGGTGACAGGTACATGGTTCGGCTCCCTCGCCGTGCTCGAGAAGCTTACGTTCCTGCAACTGTTCATCATTCCTTCGATCTGCAACTATTCGATGGAGCTTTATGGAATAGAGTCGGTCTATGCCCAGAACGCGGTCATGCAGCTGTGCTTCATGCTTGGAGCTGCCCAGCTCGGTCTGGCCTGCGTGCTGAACGTCATCAGCAAGATCCGCGTAAGGGACCTGTCCCTTCTGGGGGATATCGGCTGGCTCATAGATGTATGTGTGCTTTACATGATGGCGCTGTATCTGGTCATCGGAGCCAGTGTCGACTTCACCGTCGTCATCGTCGGTGTCGCGGTCGGCTTCTTCCTGGTTGTCGTGTTTGGCAGCCAGGAGCCGGGCAAGAGCTTCGCTGCCGGTCTGAAGTCCGGACTGGGTGGTTTCTTCACGAGCTTCCTGGATACGGTCAGCTGCTTCAGCAACATCATGAGCTACATCAGACTGTTCGCAGTCGGCATGGCATCCCTTGCGATAGCGCAGTCCTTCAACAGCATGGCCGACATGGCCGGTCCCGTCTTCGGTGCCGTCATAGTCGTCCTGGGTACTGTGCTCAACATAGTCATGGGCCTGCTCAGCGTCATCGTGCATGGCGTCAGGCTCAATCTACTGGAGTTCTCCGGTCAGCTCGGTATGGAGTGGACAGGATACAAATACGATCCGTTCAGGGAAACGGTCGACAAAACTGAATCAGAACAAGGAGTTGTAAAATGACAAATCTGGCTTATCTTGGAATGGCCTGCGCGCTCTGCCTTTCCGCGCTCGGCTCTGGAATCGGAAGTGGAATCGCCTCGCAGGCGGCTGTCGGGGGATGGAAGAAGTGCTTCGCCGAAGGGCGTCCCGCATCCTTCATCATGGTCGCCTTCGCCGGTGCGCCTCTCACGCAGACGATCTACGGATTCCTGCTGATGAACTTCATCCGCTCGGCCTTCCAGGAGACCGGCAACTGGCTCATGGCACTGTGCGTCGGCATCTTCGGAGGTGCGGCGATCGGCTTCTCCGCATTCATGCAGGGCAAGGTCGCCGTCGCAAGCTGTGATGCTCTTGCAACTACGGGAAAGGGAACCGCGAACTACTTCATCGTCATCGGTATCGTCGAGACGGTCGCTCTGTTCTCCCTGGTCTTCTGCATGCTGCTTCTCAACTAGTCTTCAAGGCGGGCAGGGCTCTTCCTGCCCACAATCCGATCACGAGGCCTGTTTCCAACTGTGGAATGCAGGCCTTGTGAACGTTGACGGTCCTGTCATATGTACATGGACTGGATTTTTTCATACAGGGGGATGAAATGAGCAGTTCTTCTGCACAGATGCTCATATCGATGTCGTTGTATATCTGCATCGTCATCGGAATCGGAGTGTACTTTGCCAAACGCGCAAACCAGAACTCCGAGAACTATTATCTTGGAGGCCGTTCGCTCGGTCCTTGGGTCGCCGCCTTCAGCGCCGAGGCATCGGACATGTCTGGCTGGCTGCTGATGGGCCTGCCTGGCGTCGCCTACTGGTGCGGCATCGCCGATGCGTTCTGGACCGCGGCGGGGCTGGCACTGGGTACCTACATCAACTGGCTGATCGTTGCGAAAAGGCTTCGTCGCTATTCGCATGTTGCAGGAAACTCGATCACGATTCCGGATTTCTTCAGCAACCGCTTCCATGAGAAGGGCAAGGTCATCCTGACGATCGCCTCCGCCTTCATTCTCGTTTTCTTCTGCGTGTATGCCGCAAGCTGCTTCGTCACATGTGGCAAGCTGTTTTCGTCGATCTTCGGTGCCGACTATCGTCTGATGATGCTGTGCGGTGTGGTCCTGGTCGTCATATACACATTCCTCGGTGGATTCCTTGCCGAGAGTGCCAGCGATTTCATGCAGGCGATCGTCATGGTCTTCGCCCTTGTCGTGGTTCTTGTCATGGGTACGGTCAATGCAGGCGGCCTTGGCGCTGTCATCGAGAACCTGAAGGCCATACCAGGTTTCCTCGAGTTCTTCCAGATCGCCGATCCCGTGCTCGATGAAGCAGGGCGGCAGGTGATTGCACAAGGATCTCCGCTCTTCGGTCCTGCACTGGGCTATCCGCTGCTTTCCGTCGTCTCGATGATGGCCTGGGGGCTTGGCTACTTCGGCATGCCACAGGTCCTGCTCCGCTTCATGGCGATCAGGAAGGCTGACGAACTCGTATCTTCCAGAAGAATCGCGACGGTCTGGGTTCTCGTATCTCTTCTTGCCGCCGTGACCATCGGTCTTGTCGGCAGAGCGCTTGAACCGACCGCGTTCGCCACCAAGGCCGATGCCGAGAACATATTCTCTCTTCTCGCCTCCACGCTGATGCATCCTCTTGTTGCCGGGCTCGTGATGGCTGGAATCCTGGCTGCGACGATAAGCTCTTCAGACTCCTATCTGCTGATCGCCGCCTCCGCATTCTCGAAGAACCTCTTCCAGGGCGTGCTTCATAGAAAGGCGAACGACTCCCAGGTCATGGTCGTCTCCAGGATCACCCTTGTCGTCATCGCACTAATCGGAGCTCTGATCGCCCTTGACGAGGACAGCGTCATCTTCACGATCGTGAGCTTCGCCTGGGCGGGATTCGGAGCGACGTTCGGCCCTCTGATGCTCTTCTCTCTTTTCTGGAGGAGGACCACTAGGGCAGGTGCAATCGCAGGAATGCTCTCGGGTGGGGCGATGGTCTTCATCTGGAACTACCTCGTCAAGCCCCTTGGTGGCGTGTTCGGGATATATGAGCTTCTTCCTGCCTTCCTGGTCTCCAGCCTGATGATCGTCGTCGTATCGCTTCTCACGCCTGAACCGGAAAAGGCGATCCTCGACGAGTTCGAGGCGGCAAAGACGTTCGAGTGCTGATTCCCGCAATGGGGATCAGGCTACGCGGGGATGGGACATTGTGAGTTCCATCCCCGTTCTGCTTTCATGTATCACTTCCTTCTTGAATTTCCGGAGGACAGTATGCTAGTCTAATCTTGAAAACGTTTTCAAGAGGTTGTGATGGCTTCCATAAGGGAAATTGCAGACAGGGCAGGCGTCTCGATATCGACGGTCTCGAGAGTCATGAACGGTTCGGCAAGAGTGGATGATGACAAGAAGGCGAGGGTGGCCGAGGCCATGGCATTCTACGATTATGCGCCAAGCCAGTTCGGACGTGCTCTGAGAAGACGCAAGTCAGCAATGGTCGCTCTTGTCGTGCCGTCGGCATCGCTAGGTGTGTTCGAGCTGGGATTTCTTAGAGGCGCAGCATCGGTTGTCATGGAAAACGGATGTTCACTTGTCCTGATCTGTGATGAAGTGGTTGGCGATGAAAGACCTGCCTTCATTTCAGCTGCTCTCGAGAGGAGAGTCGATGCACTTCTGTTCGCTCTTCCGCCTACGACGGAGAGATTGATTGACTCGTTGAAAGTCCTCGAGCGGAACGGCATACCATTCTGCCATGTAGGGAGGCATGCGGCTGAAGGCGGAGCAAGCGTTTATGCGAAATACGAAGACTACACTCTCGACAACCTCGTATACCTCTATGAACGTGGACATGACCATATCGTTCTGTTTCACAGTGCGGCACATGGGGAATATGTGAGGAGAGTGCTGGATCAGGCGCAACGTACATGCCCGGGCATTGATGTGCTTGCACTCGAGATGAAGGGAAGAAATATTGCAGACCAGCTTGGGCAGGTGCTTTCGAAACACGTGGTCGACGGACCGTATAGGGCAATGACGAATCTGGACAGTGAGGACCTGCCTGTCCTGCTTTCACTTCTTCCTGGACGCGGAATCAGGGTGCCTGACGACCTTTCGATCATCGTCACGGAGAACAGCGAGGACGCACATCGGGACATCTACCCGGGATACACGGCCAGAGTGGTCCCTTCGACTGCAATGGGTGGCCATGCCGCGTCCATGCTCTTCGATATGCTCAATGGCAAGTTGGAAGGTGATGGCTATAGAAGGGAATTCGAGACAGCGTTCGTTCCACGCTGCTCGGTGAAGATGATGAAGGAGGAGCTATGAAGTGCGTTCTTGTCATGTATGACACGCTCAGACGGGACATGCTCGGCCCATATGGCTGTAGCTGGACGATCACGCCGAACTTCGACAGGCTTGCAGGACGCTCTGTGGTTTTCGATCAGAGCTGGGTAGGCTCGATGCCGTGCATGCCGGCTCGGCGCGAGCTTCAAAGCGGAAGACCAAACTTCTATCACAGAAGCTGGGGACCCATGGAGCCGTTCGACGATTCGTTTCCCGAGATCCTCAGGGACAACGGGATATACACTCATCTGGTCAGCGACCATCAGCATTACTGGGAGGATGGAGGCTGCACCTACCACAACAGGTATTCGTCATGGCAGGCGGTACGAGGCCAGGAAGGAGACAGGTGGCATGCCGACCTTGGCGTGGCGTATGACAGGAAGACCGTCTTCGAGGCCAGAAGGGACATGAAGGAGCCAAGCGCGCACATGTTCCATGATGCGGTCAACAGAACGGTCATGGACAGTGAGGAGCGCACATGCCAGAGCATCACATTCCGGGAAGGCCTTGCATTCATCGAGCGCAATCATGGAAAGGACGACTGGTTCCTTCAGATAGAGACGTTCGACCCCCATGAACCCTTCTATACGCTGGCCGACGACAAGGCGATGTATCCGTATTCGTTCGTCGGAGATGCCGAGTACGACTTCGACTGGCCGCCATACGCCAGAGTCGGCGAGGATGAAGAGACCGTACGGCACGTGAGGTATGAATACGCGGCCCTGGTGACGAAGTGCGACAGATATCTAGGCAAGGTCCTCGATGCATTCGACAGGTTCGACCTGTGGAAGGACACGATGCTCATCGTCGCGACGGATCATGGCTTCCTCCTGGGAGAGCATGGGTGGTGGGGCAAGACGGACATGCCGATGTTCACCGAGATAAGCCGCACACCGCTGTTCATCTACGACCCGAGGCATCCCGAGATCTGCGGCCTCAGACGTCAGGCCCTGGTACAGCTCATGGACCTGGCTCCGACGATTCTCTCGTATTTCTCCATGGATGCCACAGCGGACATGCTGGGCCATGACCTTGAGCAGACGATCATGGATGACCATCATGTGAGACAAGCCGCCGTCTTCGGCTATCATGGTAGCCAGGTGTGTGCGACGGATGGCCGTCATCTTTACATGCATTCGGCCCTCAATCCGCAGATGCCGGTCTATGAATACACTCTCATGCCGACCCATATGAGGAGAATGTTCTCTCCAGATGAGCTTGGGAATGTGGAGCTTGCAGGACCGTTCGGCTTCACGAAGGGATGCAGGGTCATGAAGATCGAGGCTGTAGACCGCATGGGTGACACCACTGCATTCGGCAGTGCCCTCTATGATCTTGAAGCGGATCCCGGTCAGGAGAGGAAACTCGACGATGAACGCATCGTCAGGCGCATGCGCAACGCGATAAGACAGGACATGGATGTCAACGATGCGCCAGGCGAGCTGTACGAAAGACTTGGTCTTTGAAAAGAGGAGGTTGGAGATGAAAGACGTAGACGAAATCGTAAGGCGGATGAGCCTTGATGAGAAGATTGCCCTGATGACAGGCGGCGATGCCTGGCATATATCCGGAGTACCATCTGCAGGCCTTTCCCCGATCATGATCACCGACGGTCCCCATGGGCTTAGAAAGCAGCTCGAAGGAGCCGACAACCTCGGCCAGCAGGAATCGGTTCCTGCGACATGCTATCCTCCTGCATGTCTTATGGCATCCAGCTGGGACGAGGATGTGCCGTACATGGTGGGTCAGGCACTTGGTGAGGAGTGCATCGCCGAAGACGTTGCAGTCGTCCTCGGACCGGGAGTCAACACAAAGCGCTCCCCGCTTTGCGGCAGATGCTTCGAATACTACAGCGAGGATCCGTACCTGTCCGGCAAGATGGGGGCGTCTTTCATCAGAGGAGTGGAGAGGACCGGTATAGGAACAAGTCTGAAGCATTTCGCCGCGAACAGCCAGGAGCGTATGCGCATGTCAGGCAATTCCGTCGTCGACGAAAGGGCTCTGAGAGAGATCTATCTGAAGGAGTTCGAGATCGCGGTGAAGGAGGGGCATCCTTCGACCGTGATGTGCTCATACAACAGAGTCGACGGCATGTTCTCTTCCGTGAACAGATGGCTGCTTACGGATGTCCTGCGTGACGAATGGGGCTTCGATGGCCTTGTGATGTCGGACTGGGGTGCCATGAGCGAGAGGGTCGATGCAATCAAGGCCGGACTTGACCTCGAGATGCCGGGACCAGCTGAGGAGAACGCGGCCAAGGTGAGAGCCGCCATGGAAGATGGAACCCTGTCGATGGAGGATCTCGACATGTGCGTGAAGCGGATCGTTTCCCTGCTTCTCAAGGCCTCAGACGTCGTAAAGAGGCCGTATGACAAGGATGCACATCATGATGTGGCAAGAAGAGCCGCCTCTTCATCGTTCGTCCTGCTGGAGAACAATGGTATCCTGCCACTGAAAAAGGATGCAAACTATGCTCTCATAGGCTCTCTGGCCGACAGGATACGCTACCAGGGGGCCGGTTCCAGCAGAATCAATCCGACCAGGCTGGACACGATAAGGGATTCATTCCCGACGTTCGACTACGCCATTGGATACGATCCCGAAACCGGAAGCACCACGGACGAGCTGATCGACGAGGCCATCAGTACAAGCAGAGGCAAGGATGCGTCCATCGTCGTAATAGGGCTTCCCGACTCATACGAGGCGGAAGGCTTCGACAGAAGGGACATGGACCTGCCTCAGGGGCAGGTGAGACTGGTTGAAGCTCTGCTTGATGCCGGCTGCCATGTGGCCGTGCTCGTCCTTGCAGGAGCGCCTGTCGTCCTTCCATTCAGCAAGCGTGTCGATGCCCTTCTCATGTGCTACCTCGGCGGCCAGGCTCTCGGGTCTGCCGTCTCGGATGTGCTCACGGGCAGGGTGAATCCTTCCGGCAAGCTTGCCGAGACGTTCCCCCTGAGGCTTGAGGACACTCCGTCCTATGGGAACTTCTCCACCGATGATCTGGACGTGCTGTACAGGGAGAGCATATTCGTCGGCTACAGGTACTACGACAGGAAGGCCATGCCGGTTGCATACGAGTTCGGCTATGGCAGAAGCTACACGACATTCGCATATTCGGATCTTGAGATCCATGCAGATCATGTGGCCTTCACGCTGGAGAACACCGGCTCCTTCGACGGAAGCGAGATCGCCCAGCTGTATGTCGGCCTGCCGGATTCGCGCATACCAAGGGCCCTCAGAGAGCTGAGAGGCTTCAGAAAGGTCTTTCTCCGCGCTGGAGAGAAGAGGCGTGTATCAATCCCGCTCACGCGTGATTCCTTCACATACTACGATGTCGTCGACAAGGCGTTCCTGGTGGAGGAGGGCGAGTACGAGATAGGAATCGGTGCCTCCTCCAGGGATATCAGGCTGAAGGGGAGCCTTCATGTAGATGGCACGACGATGCCTCATGTCCGCGGTGACATCGATGACTTCGAGAGCCTGTTCGATGGTCCTCTGCCGCTCGTCAAGAATACAGGCAAGATGGATATGGACACGATGCTGAAGGATGCCCTGAAGACGCCTGGAGGAAGGGCGGTGCTCGGTCCTGTGGCCGATGCGATCGACAGGGATTTCCCCAGTGACAGCGAGCATGACAGGGCTTTCAGACAGATGTGCTACGAACTTCCCATCCGTGGACTGTGGATGGCGGTCCCTGGTGGGGTGAAGGTCGGGGAGACAGTTGGAAGGATAAACGAGATCAACGGGACCATGTAACAAAAAGCGACAGCCCTGAGACAGGGCTGTCGATGCAAGTTGATCGTGACTTGGAATATCAGACATTGCTGCTGGGAATGGTCGAGGTCACAGGATCTCCGTTCAGGTAGATTGTAATTGTCTTGTCAGCTGGGGAGAAACTGCCTTTCATGTGGTATGTGCCTGTGATGACATTTGTTCCACCGAGTTCCATGACGAGGTTGAAAGAGGCGGAATTCTTTGACATGTCTTCAGCTTCTATATTACCTGTGGTGTTGTAGCCACCCCAGAGTGTTACAGCCATACCCTTTTGTACTGCAAGCTTGGTCAGCTTGAAGCCGTTGAATGTGAAATTGACGGTCATCTGGTCCCCTGACTGTTTGGATACTGCGGAAACGGTACCTGTCTCGTTTGAACCACCAGTGTCACTGCTCATGATCTTCATCACATCCTCTTCCTGGAATACAGCCGGGAATAATCCAAGCGCAGTCGAGACGAATGCATCCCTCTGATCTTCAGGCACTTCAGTGAAGGTGTCAGGTGCGGAATCCGGAATCTCAGGCACTGATGTTGACGGCGTGTCTCCCGGTGCAGGATTGTCTCCATCGCATGATATTGCGAATACGAGCAGAAGCATTGCGATGACAATGAATGTCTTTTTCATCTTTTCCCTCTCTTTTCTGGTATCTCTGGATGGCTTTGGTGTCATCCAGGCTCTTCTAGGCTAGGGGATTTGCCCCCCCCGTCAAGGGAAAAAGTCAAGGTGAAATCGAAATCTCGAAAGATCTGCACTGATTCATCTTCCTTCTGATCCATCGGTAGGCGAATGACCGTGCATTCATGAATGACGGTTTGAGACATTTGTCCCAATTTGAACTTCTCTCATGTTTCTTGTCCTCTTTCCCTCCCGATGGTGTAGAATCGTCATGAGCGAGGAGGCTGGAGTTGAGGAAAGTCGTGCTCGTCCCCGATTCCTTCAAGGGGACCATGTCAAGCAGGCGGATCATCGAAATCATGAGGGATGCGGTTCTCCGTCACTATCCTGGATGCACAGTGGTCTCCATCCCCGTGGCTGATGGAGGAGAAGGTACTGTCGATGCATTCCTGACAGCCGTCGGAGGAGAGCGGATTCCTCTCGAAGTCCAAGGCCCATGGGGTGATTTGATCGAGAGCTTCTATGGCATGCTTCCTGATGGAACGGCAGTCATCGAGATGTCAGCTGCCGCAGGGCTTCCTCTTGCCGTGAATCGTCTCGACCCGTCGAGGACTTCGACTTTTGGTGTAGGCGAGCTCATTGTCCATGCCGCACGACGCGGGGCAAAGAGAATAGTCTTGGGTCTTGGTGGAAGTGCGACCAACGATGCCGGATGCGGAGCCGCGGCAGCATGCGGAGTCAGATTCCTTGACTGTGACGGCAGGTCGTTCATTCCAGTCGGGGATACTCTGGAGAAAGTCGCTCATATCGACATCGGTGGACTTGATTCATGTGTCAAGAATGCCGAGATCATTGCAATGTGCGATGTCGACAATCCATTCCATGGTGCATCCGGCGCTGCATACGTCTACGGACCGCAGAAGGGCGCCGACGATGCGATGGTCGAGCGGCTTGATTGCGCTCTTGTCCATCTGGCCTCGCTTGTCAGGACGGAGCTGGGAGTCGATCTGCAGAGCATTCCCGGAAGCGGTGCGGCCGGTGGAATGGGCGGCGGCATGTGTGCATTCCTTCACTCCCGTCTCCAGATGGGCATCGAGACCGTCCTGGATGTGACCGGATTCGATTCACTTGCCAAGGATGCGGATTTCATCTTCACCGGCGAAGGTAGGCTTGATTCCCAGTCGCTTCGTGGAAAGGTGGTCGTCGGCGTCGCGCACAGGGCCAAACGTCTTGGTGTCCCAGTGATTGCAGTTGTGGGCGACATCGGGGACGATATCGCCTGTATCTACGATGAAGGGGTGAGCGGTGTCTTCTCGATCAACCGTGTTGCCGTGCCGTATGAAGCGGCGAAGGCGAGGGCGGAGAAGGATCTCGCCCTCACGATGGACAACCTGATGCGCTTCATCGGCACCTTTGCTTGATTGCGTCTGCCCGGCTATTCGACCTTGACGATATAGTCGCTCTTTCTGGGCTTGCCTTCAGCTTGAGGTACTGCCGGGTAGCCGAGCGCAAGCGCTCCGACTCCGGTGAGGTCATCCTCGATTCCCCACTTCTTCAGCAGGGCCTTTCCTTCGTCTGTGGCGAACATCTCGCGTTCTCTGTTGATCCAGCAGGACCCCAGTCCGAGAGAATGCGCGGCGAGCATCATGTTGCCAAGGACAAGGGAACCGTCCTCACGTCCGGTTGCACTTGCGCTGTCGACAAGAACGATGATGATGCAGGGTGCTCCGTAATATGGATCCTTGTCGCTGCCCATAACGGCTGCGTTCATCCTTGAAAGCTGTCTGCGGTCCTCCTCTCTTGTGACGCATACGATCTTCGCAGGCTGCCTGTTCATGGCGCTTGCAGCCCATGTGCCGGCTTCCAGAATCTGGTCAAGCAGACTGTCCTCGACATGCCTGGTGGAAAAGCTTCTGACACTTCTGCGTTCTCTGATTGCATTGAGCACTTCGTTTGACATATAGTGGCCTCCTGCCGATTATTATAAGCCGGTACGCTACAAGTGTGGTCATCTTTTTCAGTTTTTTGTCAGCAAGTATTGCATCACAGCATGAATTCCTTTAATCTTATTGAGAATGATTATCGATTGAGGATATGCTGAATATGGAAATCACCAAGAGAGACGGCAGGGTCGAGACCTTCGACTCCTACAAGATCCGTGGCGCAATCGCGAAGGCCTTCCAGGGGAGCTCCGTATTCCCCAGCGACGACAAGATGGACTCCATTGTCGCATCCGTCGTGCAGGAGTGCTCATCCAGAGGGGACATCAGCGTGGAGGAGGTCCAGGACATCGTCGAGGAGACTCTAATGGGCTATGGCTACTACAAGACCGCCAAGGCCTATATCCTCTACCGTGAGCAGAGGGCCAATGTCCGTCAGGAGAGAGGCCAGCTGGTCTCCCTTGTCGGGGATGAGGGCCTTGATGATGTGCTTGCGGGTGTTCAGAAGGACTATCCCCAGATCGAGTACTCGCTGGCGAAGCTCACGAACAAGGTCGGGATGTTCATCACCCGTGAAATGGGTCTGGACGAGAGGCTTTCGGCCCTCACCAAGGCCTGTGTCGAGCTTGCCAGTGCAGAGGAGCCCAAATGGGAGTTCATCTCGGCCAGGCTGCTGAATCATTCGTTCAGAAGGCAGGTCTCGGAAGAGATGTCCAAGCTTCATATCGGCGACTTCTACACCAAGCTCGAGTACCTGACACGCGAAGGGCTGTACTACAAGAGGATACTCGAGTCCTACGACAGAAGCGAGATCGAAGAGGCCTGTTCCTTCATCGACGATGATCGCGACTCGCTTTTCACATATTCCGGACTGGACCTGCTCATCAAGAGGTATGTCATCAGAAGCCACTCCAACGTGCCTCTGGAACTTGTTCAGGAGATGTATCTGTCGATTGCACTGCACCTGTGCATCGATGAGAGGCGGGATGCCCGGATGGGTCTGGTCAGAGAGCTCTACGATGCGCTCTCGAAGCTCGAGCTCTCGCTCGCGACTCCGACTCTGTCCAATGCCCGAAAGCCTTTCCATCAGCTCTCAAGCTGCTTCATCGACACTGTCCCCGACAGTCTGGATGGAATCTACCGCTCCGTCAGCAACTTCGCCATGGTCTCGAAGTTCGGTGGCGGCATGGGGCTTTATTTCGGCAAGGTCCGTGCGGCCGGCTCTGCAATAAGAGGCTTCGAAGGAGCCGCAGGCGGCATCATACGCTGGATTCGTCTGGTCAACGACACCGCGGTTGCAGTCGACCAGCTTGGAGTCAGAAGCGGCGCCGTCGCGGTCTATCTGGATGTGTGGCACAAGGACCTTCCCGAATTCCTCAATCTCAGGACCAACAACGGCGATGACAGGATGAAGGCACATGACGTGTTTCCTGCGATCTGCTATCCGGACTACTTCTGGAAGAAGGTCGACACCGACATCGACGGCATGTGGTACATGATGTGTCCCTATGAGATCAGCAAGGTCAAGGGATACAACCTCGAGGACTTCTACGGACAGGAGTGGGAGCGCCGCTATCTGGAATGCGTCGCCGACAACCGCATCAGCAAGCGCAGCATGGTGGTCAAGGACCTGGTCAGGCTCATCATCAAGAGCGCCGTCGAGACCGGAACCCCCTTCGTCTTCAACCGTGACCATGTCAACAGGGCGAATCCAAACAGGCATTGCGGCATGATCTATTCGTCAAATCTGTGCACCGAGATCGCCCAGAACATGAAGCCGATCGAGACCGGCACTGTCAGCGTTCAGGACGTCGATGGCACAGAGGCGGTCGTCAGCGTCACCTATCCAGGCGATTTCGTCGTGTGCAACCTCGCATCCCTGGTGCTGGGAAACATCGACACGGACGATGACGAGAAGGTGCGCACCCTCACCCGTCTCGCCATCAGGACGCTTGACAACGTGATCGATCTGAACATGTATCCTCTGCCTTATGCAAAGAGGACCAACAGGCAGTACAGGGCGGTCGGACTCGGCGTCTCCGGCTACCACCACATGCTTGCCAGGAAGGGGATCAGATGGGAGAGCGAGGAGCATCTCGAGTACGTCGATGCGCTTTTCGAGAAGATCAACCGTGCGGCAGTCGAGGCCTCCAGCGATCTTGCAGCAGAGCGTGGCTCCTATGCCTTCTATGAATGCAGCGACTGGCAGACGGGCGAGTACTTCGACATCAGGGGCTACACTGGGAAGGAATGGAACCGGGTAAGGGAGAAGGTCTCCCGCCAGGGCATGCGCAATGCCTACCTCATGGCGATCGCCCCGACAAGCAGTACAAGCATCATCACCGGCACATCCAGCGGAGTGGACCCTGTCATGAAGCGCTTCTTCTATGAGGAGAAGAAGGGTGCGATGCTTCCCCGCATCGCTCCAGATCTCGGACCCGATACCTGGTGGTATTACAAGAACGCACATGAGATCGACCAGAGCTGGTCGCTCAGGGCGACGGGTGTCAGGACAAGGCACATAGACCAGGCCCAGTCCGTGAACCTCTACATAACCAACGAATACACGATGAGACAGGTGCTCGACCTTCTGCTGCTTGCCTGGAAGGAGGGTGTGAAGTCCCTCTACTACACCAGGAGCAAGGCGCTTGAAGTGGAGGAGTGCGAGTCCTGTTCGTCCTAAGGAGATGATATGAGCGAGATACTCAAGGAGAAGATGCTGTTCAATCCGGACGGCGACACCGATGTCCGCATGAGGCGGATGATTGGAGGCAACACGACCAATCTGAACGACTTCAACAACCTGAAGTACCAGTGGACCAACGACTGGTACCGGCAGGCCATGAACAACTTCTGGATCCCCGAGGAGATCAACCTGGCACAGGATCTGAAGGACTACCCGCGTCTGCTGGATTCGGAGAGGAGGGCGTATGACAAGATACTCTCCTTCCTGGTGTTCCTGGATTCGCTGCAGTCGGCGAACCTGCCCAACATCAGCTCCTACGTCACAGCCAACGAGGTGAACCTCTGCCTTCATATCCAGACCTTCCAGGAGTGCATCCATTCCCAGGCGTATTCATACATGCTGGACACGATCTGCTCGCCTGAGAAGAGGGACGAGATTCTGTATGCATGGAAGACGGACGAGCATCTGCTGCGGAGGAACACCTTCATCGGGGACTGCTACAACGACTTCCTCTTCAACCGCGACAAGGAGCACCTGGTCAAGGTCCTGATCGCCAACTACATCCTTGAGGGCATCTACTTCTATTCTGGCTTCATGTTCTTCTACAACCTTGCGCGCAACGGCAAGATGCCTGGATCGAGCCAGGAAATCAGGTACATCAACCGCGACGAGAACACCCATCTGTGGCTTTTCAGGAACATGATCCTCGAGCTGAAGCAGGAGAACCCCGAGCTGTTCACGCCGGACAGGGTGGAAGTCTACCGCCAGATGATCATGACCGGAGTCCAGATGGAGATCGACTGGGGGCACTATGTCATCGGCGATGACGTGCCCGGACTCGGCAGGGACCTCATCACCACGTATATCAGGTATCTTGGCAACCAGAGATGGACGAGCCTGGGCTACGAGGTGCTCTATCCCGGCTATGAGAAGGAGAGCGAGGATCTTGCCTGGGTGTCTCTGTATTCCAATGCCAATATGGTCAAGACCGACTTCTTCGAGGCAAGGAGCACCGCATACGCCAAGAGCACCGCTCTGGTAGACGATTTATGAGACCTGTCGGCGGACGGCCGAGGGATGTCACGAGGACCCATGGTCGCCAGCCATGGGCCTTCTTGTCTCTATAAGGCTCCTATGGATTCCAGCCTGCCGATCAGACCTTCATCGTATCCTGGAGTCGCCCCGCGCCGTGTGATTACGTAGTCGGCGATCATCGTTCCGACTTCAAGGGCCCTGACCGGGTCTCCTGTCCTGAGCATGGTCGCGATGAATCCTGCACAAAGGCTGTCGCCCGCGCCGACACTGTCGACGACATTGCAGGGCGAGGGACTCTGGTGATGTCTGGTGCCATTCGGAAGATACAGCGTGGAACCCTGCGCCCCTTGTGTGACGATCATCATCCCCAGTCCGTATTCCTTCATCAGGAATTCTTCATCAGTCTCCAATGTCGAACATATGAGAGGAAGTTCGTCCCCGTTGACCTTTAGCACATCCGCCATTGAAAGCGACCAGGCGAGGATGTCCCTGCTGTAGAAGTCCTTGCGGATGTTCACATCATAGAAGACCATGTCGGCATCGACTGTCTCAAGAAGCCTCATGAGAGAACTTCTGCTGACGGCGCTTCTCTGTGCCAGAGTGCCGAAATACATGCACCCGACATGAGAGGGAAGGGCCTGTGGAAGCGGGATGTCGTCCCAGGCCGCAGGGCTGTTGAACGTGTAGTCTGCATCTCCGTCGCACAGTGTGATGTCGGCCCGTCCGGTTGGTCTGTCATCAAGAACAGCTACACGTGATGTGTCTACGTCCAGACTCTTCATCTCCTCAAGCGCCCTGAGTCCGAGTACATCCCTTCCCAGTGCCGAGATTATCGACGAGTCCATTCCGAGACGCGACATGTGGTATGTCACGTTCAGCGGTGCTCCTCCCAGGACGGACCTTCCGTCCTCGAAACAGTCGAACAGGATCTCTCCGAATGCCATGAAGTCATTCATGTATCAAGCCTCCAGCAATGTCACATGCAATGATAGCAGAAACCGTGATGTTCTTCCCGCCATTTGAAAAACGCCGACGATGGAGATTCCACCGCCGGCGCTTTGACCAGATATCCGATCGGATGCAGCCGCTGTCAGCTGCGCTTCTTTGCAATCGTCCTCTGGATGAGCTTCTGGATCTCGACTATCGGGATGATCAGGAAGGCCATGAGCAGGGCGATCGCGAACTCCATGAGCGAGATGTGCTCGAAGCTGAATGCATCCCTGAGGAAGGGGATGTAGAGCACGCAGCATGTCAGGACGAAGCTTCCAAGCATGGAGTAGAGAAGGTACTTGTTGTGTCCCTTGATGCGGAACAGCGACTTGTCCAGACTCCTCATGTTGAACGAATGGAACAGCTCGGCCATGGACAGTGTAAGGAAGGCCATGGTCATGCCGTCCGTGCTGTCTGCGATGTGGAAGGCTCCGTTCTCGATGTACTCTCCGATGAAGTAGCTGATGAGCGTTATGATGCTGACTGCGATACCCTGGACGAAGCAGTTGACTCCAAGTCCGCCGGCGAAGATTCCTTCGTCCTTCGGCCTTGGCTGCCTGTTCATGATGTCCTCTTCACCTTTCTCCATACCCAGTCCGATCGCGGGGAAGCAGTCGGTGATCAGGTTGATCCACAACAGATGCGACGGACGTAGAATCGTGAATCCCATCACGGAGGACACGAAGATCGAGATGACCTCCGCCATGTTGGAGCCGAGCAGGAACTGGATGGCCTTGCGGATATTGTCGTAGATCTTCCTTCCCTCTGCGACCGCGGTTACGATCGTGGCGAAGTTGTCGTCGGCAAGGACCATGTCCGCGACGTTCTTCGTGACGTCCGTACCCGTGATGCCCATTCCGACGCCGATGTCCGCGTTCTTGATGGAGGGTGCGTCGTTGACACCGTCACCGGTCATTGCGGTGACGCGGCCCTTGCGCTTCCATGCCTGGACGATGCGCACCTTGTGCTCAGGCTGGACGCGGGCGTAGACGGAGTAATGCTCGATCATCCTGTCGAGCTCCTCGTCGCTCATGCCGTCCAGCGTGCTTCCGGTAGTTGCCTCGTCCGCGCTGTGGATGATGCCGAGGTCCTTCGCGATCGCGACGGCGGTGTCCTTGTGGTCGCCCGTGATCATGACGACGTGGATTCCCGCGCTCTTGCATTCCTCGACGGCGACCTTGACCTCGGGACGGATCGGGTCGATCATGCCGACCAGACCGATGAAGGTGAGGTTGTCCTCGATGTACTTGGCATCATAGTTGACGGGTTCGACCTCCCAGTCACGATAGGATGCGGCGAGGACGCGCAGGGCCCTGTCCGCGAATTCCTTGTTCTTCGCGAGGATCTCCTCCCTGTCCTTGTCGGTGATCGGCTGGACCTTTCCGTCACGGAGGATGGATGTGCACTTCTTCAGGATTTCGTCCGGAGCACCCTTTGTGTACTGGACGAAGTCCTCGCCACCGTCGTCGACGTGGACCGTGGACATCATCTTCCTGGAGGAGTCGAACGGCGCTTCGCCGACTCTCCTGTAGGTGGAGGCCTCCAGGTCGTTCTTGTTGATGCCAAGCTTGTAGGCGTAGTTGACGAGAGCGCATTCGGTCGGCTCGCCGATGGCGTTGCCGTTCTCGTCCAGCCTGCTGTCGCAGCACAGGCTCATGGCACGGGCAAGCAGCGTCTCGTCGTCCGACCAGCTGTCGACGACCGTCATCCTGTTCTGGGTGAGTGTTCCGGTCTTGTCCGAGCAGATGACCTGCGTGCATCCGAGAGTCTCGACCGCCGTGAGCTTCCTGATGATGGCGTTGTTTCTGCTCATCTTGGTCACGCCGATCGACAGCACTATCGTGACGACGGCGGCAAGTCCTTCGGGTATGGCCGCGACGGCGAGGCTGATGGCGACCATGAACGTGTCAAGCGTGCCGGCGAAGGTGACCGCACCCTCGGTGACGTACATTCTTATCAGGTCGATTGCGAAAATGACGACACAGATGCCGAGGACGAGGTAGGTGAGGATCTTGGAAAGCTGGTTGAGCTTGATCTGCAGCGGAGTGAGCTCCTCCTGGGCCTCGCTGATTGCGGTGGCGATCTTGCCCATCTCGGTGTCCATGCCGGTTGCCGTGATGACGGCCCTGCCTCTGCCGTAGACGACCGTTGAGCCCATGTAGACCATGTTCTTCCTGTCGCCCAGAGGCACGTCCTGGTCATCGGCCGCATAGAGTTTCTCGATCTGCTTGTCGACAGGAACGGACTCTCCTGTGAGCGCCGCCTCCTCGATCTTCATCGAAGCGCATTCGATGATCCTTCCGTCCGCGGGGACCGCATCTCCGGCCTCGAGGACGACGATGTCGCCGACGACGAGCTCCTCGGAGTGCACAGTGACCTGTCTGCCGTCCCTGATGACCTTGCTTGTCGCCGCGCTCATCTGCTGCAGGGCTTCGATGGCCTTTTCCGCCTTGCTCTCCTGCAGGACTCCGAGAATCGCGTTGAGAAGCACGACGACGAGGATGATGATTGCATCGGTGAACTCGACTTCGCCCGCCGCAAGACTGGTGACGACGGAGAGCACCGCCGCGATCATGAGGATGATCAGCATCGGCTCCTTGAGTTCGTCGAAGAACTTCTTGATCAGCGAGTCCTTCTTCGCCTCGGCAAGCTTGTTCCTGCCGTCACGTTCGAGCCGTGATGCAGCCTCGGTGGATGCAAGTCCCTCTTCGCCGGTCTTCCGGCTTCTGAGGACCTCCTCCACCGTCATGAGGTAGTCTTTCATGATATGTATGAACCTCCAGTTGTCAAAAAAGAGCTTTCAGGTGACAGATTAGTACAAATGCGCATCGATGGAAAAGGATTATACGGACATAATGATAAAATCGTTCACGATATCTCAAAATCCGCAGACGCGATATGCGTCACATGGATGTTCCTAGCCGTTGTACGGAAGTTCCGGATACGCACGGTCCAGGACGTCCTTACCATTTGCACAGTCCGTCCCGTTTCTTTAGAATTGAGCCGGAATGATAGTCGATAGGATTGAAAGGCTTTCCCTGTATGTGGATCTGGTCCCCTCGATAGCCCGTCTGGAGGAGCTTGTGTATTCGTATGCACCCCGGATGGACGGCTTCGACGTGAATGCCACACTGTGCACTCTGTTCATCCCGCAGGGATGCAGGGCGCGCGTGGCCACGGGATGGAGGGAGGCTGCGGCCTCCAGGGATGTAACAGGTGCAGTCGAGATAGGAGATGGGGACTTCGCCCTGTTCCTTCCCGGCGAACGCTACATAGTCAAGTGCGACGGCAGATGCCGGAAATACACTCTGGAGTAACTGGGATGTTCAGCAGAAGGACGGCAAGAATAGGCGGACTCGTGATCGGAGGGGACAACCCGGTCGCGGTCCAGACGATGTACGACAGCCAGATCGCCGATTGCGACGTGGAGCAGGTCCTCCATCGCATGAGGCTTCTCAAGGCGATGGGATGCGACCTGATCCGCTTCTCATATGTCTCGTCACGGGACAGGGACAGTTTCGAGCGGATATGCCGCGCCAGGATCATGCCTGTGGTGGCCGACATACACTTCGACCACCGCATGGCCCTCGAGGCCATCGAGGCGGGTGCTGACAAGGTGCGCATCAATCCCGGAAACATAGGGGCCAGATGGAAGACCGAGGAGGTCGTCAGGTGCGCATCGGACCATGGGATCGCAATCCGCATCGGACTCAATTCGGGCTCTCTTCCGAGAGGATATGAAGGGGAGAGGAAGGAGGACATCATGGTCTCCTCGGCCCTTGAGTACCTCTCCTGGTTCGAGGGATGGGGATTCGACAACACCGTCGTGTCCCTGAAGAGCTCCGACATCGAGACGACAATCCTGGCCAACGAGAAGCTCGCCAGCCAGTGCGATGTTCCGATACATCTTGGTGTCACCGAGGCCGGAGGCGTCGTCTCGTCCAGCATCCGCAGCACATATGCCTTCTCGCGCCTCTTCGACAGGCACATCGGCGACACGATGCGCGTGTCCATCACCGGAAGCATCGAGGACGAGGTCCATGCCGGAGTCGAGATCCTGCGTGCAATGGGCATGAGGAAGGGCGGAGTGCGCATCGTCTCATGTCCCCGCTGCGGACGCCACAGCTTCGACTCCCAGGGCTTCCTTTCCAGGGTCGAGAACCGTCTGCTTGCCGTGGACAAGGACATCACCGTCGCAATCATGGGCTGCCAGGTCAACGGACCGGGCGAGGCGAAGAACGCCGATGTCGCCATAACCGGAATCGGCAACAAGGTCTTCCTGTACTACCAGGGAGAGCTCTACAAGGACGTCGACGAGGCGGATGGCGAGGAGGAGCTCTTCGCCCTGATAGACAGGCTCTGACGGCGATGAACGACAACATAGTCATCAAGGGTGCCCGTGAGCACAATCTCAAGAACATAGACGTCACCATTCCCAAGAACTCGCTGGTCGTCGTCAGCGGACTGTCGGGGTCCGGCAAGTCGTCGCTGGCCTTCGACACGATATTCGCCGAAGGGCAGAGACGCTATGTAGAATCGCTTTCCGCGTATGCGCGGCAGTTCCTCGGGCGGCTCGAGAAGCCCGATGTCGATTCGATCGACGGACTATCCCCGGCGATCGCGATCGAGCAGCGCTCGACACAGCGCAATCCGCGCTCGACCGTCGGCACGGTCACCGAGATCTACGACTACTACAGACTGCTTTACGCCCGTATCGGGCATGTACACTGTCCACAGTGCGGCAGGGAGATCTCCGAGATGTCGGTCGACCAGATCATAGACGCCGTCTTCACACACGAGGAGGGAGGCAGGCTGATCGTCCTGTCTCCTGTCGCCATGGGCCGCAAGGGCGAGTTCAAGAAGGTGTTCACCGACGCCCTCCAGGCCGGCTACTCCCGTGTCGTGGTCGATGGCCGGAACTACATGCTCGAAGAGGAGATGCCCGTTCTCGACAAGCAGTACAAACATACGATATCGATCGTCGTGGACAGGCTCGTCCTCCGCCGTTCGGACAGGGCGCGTCTTGCCGAAGCCATCGAGAACGCCACGGGAATGAGCGACGGCCTGGTCGAGGTCGAATACGTAAGCGAAGGCCATAGGGACTTCTTCAGCGAGCGCAACTCCTGTCCCTTCTGCGGCATCACAGTACCAGATCTCGAGCCGAGGCTCTTCTCGTTCAACAATCCCTATGGCGCCTGTCCCGACTGCAACGGACTTGGCATCAAGAGCGAGTTCGACATACACAAGATCATTCCGGACCCTTCGAAGAGCTACAACGAGGGCGCGATCGTCACCCATTCTCCTGACGCGAAGGTCAGCCATGCCTGGATAGTCGCGCTATCCGAGGCATACGGCTTCAGCCTCGACACTCCGCTCGAGGCCTGGCCGGCCGAGGCGAAGAAGGTTCTGCTCTACGGTGGTGGAAGGCTTCTGGACATAAGATACGAGAACCGGAAGGGCACTGCTTCGTTCAAGAAGAAGGAGCAGTACCCGGGCATTCTGGTCGAGCTTGAACGACGCTACATGGAGACCCAGTCCTTCGCCATGAAGTGGATGTACGAGCAGCTTCGCCATGCCCACGAGTGTCCGACATGCCATGGACAGAGGCTGAGGAGGGAGGCCCTGTCCGTTCTTGTCGGCGGAGTGAACATCTGGCAGCTCACGAGCATGAGCGTCAAGGACTCCGTCCAGTTTTTCCAGAAGCTCGAACTGACGGACACGGAGAAGTCGATCAGCTTCCAGATCATGAAGGAGATCAGGTCCAGGCTCCAGTTCCTCATGAACGTCGGACTTGGATATCTGACGCTCAACCGCGCCAGCGCGACCCTTTCCGGAGGCGAAGCGCAGCGTATACGCCTGGCGACACAGATCGGCAGCGCCCTGTCCGGAGTGCTGTATGTCCTTGACGAGCCTTCGATCGGTCTGCACCAGAGGGACAACTCGAAGCTGATAGACACCCTTGTGAACCTGCGCAATCTTGGCAACACCGTCATCGTCGTCGAGCATGATGAGGACACGATCCGTGCAGCCGACCATGTAATCGATCTGGGGCCCGGTGCCGGAGAACGTGGAGGATACATAACCGCGCAGGGTACACCTGAACAGATCGAGAGGAACCCGGACTCGATCACAGGGGCATTCCTCAGCGGAAGGCTGAAGATAGAAGTCCCGAAGACCCGCCGTGCGGGCAATGGAAAGTACATAGAAGTGCTCGGATGCCGCAAGAACAATCTCAAGGACATCGACGTCAGGATTCCTCTTGGAAAGCTCGTCACGATCACTGGCGTCTCCGGAAGCGGGAAGTCCACTCTCCTCAACGAGATCCTCATCCCTGCGGTCGAGGACAGCATAACGCGTAAGAAGAAGGTGGAGCTTTCCGGCTTCAGCGAGGTGCGCGGCATCGAGAACATAGACAAGATCATAAACATCGACCAGAGTCCGATCGGCCGCACTCCGCGTTCCAATCCGGCCACCTACGTCGGCTTCTTCACGGCCATCCGCGAGCTTTTCGCAAAGCTTCCAGAATCCAAGGCAAGAGGCTTCACCGCGTCGCGCTTCTCCTTCAACGTGGTCGGCGGACGATGCGAGAACTGCCAGGGAGACGGTACTCTCAAGATAGAGATGCACTTCTTGCCAGACGTCTATGTGACATGCGACGTATGCCATGGAAAGCGCTTCAACAAGGAGACGCTCCAGGTCGAATACAAGGGAAAGAACATCGCAGACGTCCTCGACATGACCGTCGCCGAAGCCGTTGAGTTCTTCGCTCCTGTGAACTCGATACGAACCAAGCTGGAGACGCTCATGAGCGTAGGACTGGACTACATCAGGCTGGGTCAGAGCGCCCTTACGCTTTCAGGAGGCGAGGCCCAGCGCATCAAGCTGTCGCTCGAGCTCAGCCGCAAGTCGACCGGACGGACGCTGTATGTGCTCGACGAGCCTACGACCGGACTGCACTTCGCCGACGTGAAGAAGCTTCTGGAGGTGCTTGACAGGCTGGTGGACCAGGGCAACAGCGTCATACTCATCGAACACAACCTGGATGTGATAAAGTCGTCCGACTATCTGATCGACCTCGGCCCAGAGGGAGGCGACGAGGGGGGACGCATCGTCGCTACCGGTACGCCGGAGGAGGTCAGCCAGGTTCCTGGCAGCTACACCGGGCAGTTCCTCAGGAGATATCTCCAGCGATGAGGAGATTGGCCGCTGTGACGATCATTGTCTTCACCTGCCTTTGTGCATCCTTTGCGCAGGGCGAGGCGGCCTATTTCATCAGGAACGCGGATGACGAGACGATACTCTCCATGGCCGAGGTCCGTGGACTCGATACGGGACTGTCCATCCAGCGTCTTCGCAGCATGCTTCTCGAGAGCGTGGAGGAGGGCGGGATCGACTCGCAGATCGTCCAGGAAGAGTCGTCGTATTCCCTCGAGATAGTCCACGCCGACGGCATGGACGTGACGGACGGCGGACTTGTCATGCTCTCCGGCGACGTCGAGGTCGCCTTCACGAGCCAGGAGGACGGGACCCGGCGCCGGCTCATGGCAGAGAGGATGCTGCTCGACCCACAGGCCGGAAGACTCAGCGCATACGGCGGCGTGACGTACGAGGACGGCGAGGAGGAGGGTGGCATGGGCACCATCAGCGCCGACATCGTGACGTATCTGTATGAATCCGGCGATCTCATGGTATCCGGTGGCACGACCACGACCGAGAGGAAGAACAACGAGGACGAGGAGGTCACCTTCTACACCACCGGGAATCTGCTGAATTACCGCAGTCAGGACCAGGGAATGTTCTTCTCCCACGGTTACCTGACCTCGAACCCCGATACGGCGTATTCTTCGATAACGGCTGAAAACCTCGCACTGCTAGAGGGAGGCGACATGTTCATGACCAATGCCTACCTCTCCATAGGAAGGGTTCCGCTGCTCTATCTGCCGGCCTTCTTCTATCCCGGCAGCAGACTCGTCATGAACCCCGCCTTCGGCTTCCGCTCGGACAGGGGCATGTTCGTGTCGACCACGACCGAGGTGTTCGGAACCTATCCTGGATTCTCCGAAGCGGAGGAGAGCTCCTTCGCCTCCATATTGAGAAGCGGCTCGGACAGCCCGATGGTGTCCAACGGCCTCTACTATGAAGAAGGGGAGAGCGAGAGCGCGTTCGCCCGCTGGGCGATGGAGAGCGAGAGCTACCTGGCCCTGCTGGCGGACGTATACCAGTATTCGGGGATGCTCGTCGGATTCGACACGCTGGTAAAGCCCGTCGACATGCTCTCAATCGGATCGAACACCGCCTTCATCCTGTCTCCCGACGTTCCATATTACGACAGGAACCTGCGCTACTATTCCATCAACGAGGCAAGTCTTTCCTCATCCTTCGGGACAATCGACTTCTCCCTTCCACTGTACTCCGACCCGTATGTACTCAGATCCTATGGAAACAGGCTCACCAGCTTCTCCATAGATTCGGTCTTCGGAGCCCATCAGACATTCCCGAGCACGTATTCCACGACGATGACGAGCTATGATGCGCTTCTTTCCGGATCCCTGCGCCTTCCTTCGAAGTACACAGGAGACCTCATCGGTTCGCTGCGTCTTTCGTCGATCAGGGCGAACGCGTCCTTCGACTGGGATGCGGACGAGATGGAGTACATCATAAGCGACATAACGCTTCCATCGTTCACCTTCACGATGTCAGGTCATCTGTTCCGATTCGAGCATGAGAAGGACGAGAGGACGGAAAATGAGGCCGGACGACCCGATGTCGGCGACATGTTCATCCTCTCCGATCCTCTGCTCTACGACATGTATGTCCTCGAGCCGAGGCGTAGCGCGCTCTCGTCGAGCGACGAGTGGGGGATATCCCTTTCATACAGCATCACCGAACGCTTCAGGAACGACTTCGAGATCGACCAGAGCGGCGAGGAATGGAGGAGCGAGGACCAGGAACTCAGTTCCGACTCATCGCTTAGACTGGATCTGGAAGGGCTCATGGGCAGGTGGTTCTCGTTCACGCAGTCCCTGACGCCGTCTTACAGATACGACTACGACCAGAGCGCCGACGAGGAGAGGGAGAGCCGATTCTCGCTGCTTTCCACCACGAAGGCCTCGATCCCCGTCGCGGGAATCGAATACGAGTTCAGCACCTATCTGTACAGATGGCAGGAGGAGAAGACTCTGGATTCCCATGAGAAGGACGAGATCCATTACAGGTTCGACCGCGACAACGTGCGCACCCACAGCCTCTCGTTCTCAAAAAGCTTCGGCGACATCGACGGCTACGGCCGCCTGACCCCGTCCCTGAAGTACACGCTTCCTCCACTTGCCGGATCGCTGGAGCCCCGTCTGGGCTACAGGGTCGGACCTCTGACCACGTCGTTCAGCTGGAGATTCCTGGAAGACGAAAAAGACGGAGGCTATGAGAGCGAGGACGTGAGATTCTCCCTCGCCCTGGCATTCGACAATCTGACCTTCAGCTTCAGCGGGCTCTACGAGAGCGCCGACAGGGAAGGCGGGAGGTTCATCGATCCGTTCAGCTTCGATGCGTCGCTGTCTCTGAGGACAGCCGACAGGAGGTTCTCATATACACAGTATCTTGAATGGGATGCGTTGGACGGCGGCAGGCGTGACGTGGTCGAAAGCCTCAGGAGCGTGCTCTCGATCCCGTATGTCGACTTCACGCTGAACTTCACGACTCTGGAGGACAGGCTGGAGGCCGACTATTTCGAGCTGAGGGTGGACGTAGATGACGTCGACCTCTATGCCTGGCACAACCGAATCCATGTGGGGCTGCTTCTCGACGGAAGGCTGCGCTACGACTTTCTCAATCCATATTCCTCTTCCCTCAGCCTGAAGGCCGGCCTTACGTTCTCGATCGCCGAGTTCCTGGACCTCTCGCTTGCATTGACAACGACCAACAATGGTTTCTATCGTTATCTGGACGACGAGGGGACGTTCTCCTTCCCGCTGATGTGGGAGGACCTGCTCAGGTCCTTCGACTTCTTCGGCGAGGGCAGGTCCTCGACCCAGTTCAACATGGAGGCCTTCGACATAGAACTTGTCCACTACATGGGCGACTGGGATCTCCATCTGAGGTACACGGCTTCTCTGGAGAGCATCGGAAGGGACTACCGCTGGGTGCCGACCTTCGCGGTCTATCTGAGATGGAACACGATCCCCGATCTCAAGGTCGACCGTACGTGGTCGAGTTCCGACGGTACATGGAGACAGTCGGACAGCCTCTATTCGGATTAGAGGCGAAGGAGCAGCATGACGGTATTCTTCAACGACGGAGACGAAATGGCGAAGGTCCTCGGGATAAACGATGCAAACGTGCCGTATCTCGAGTTCCTGCTCTCCAGCACACTGACCACCCGCGGCAACCAGCTGACAATCGAGGGCGGGGATGAGCGTATCAAGGATTTCTTCTCACATCTTGCTCGGCTCGCATCGACGCGGCAGGAGCCTTTCGCCGAGAACGAGCTCTACATGGAGTGGTGCTCGCTGAAGGACGGACAGGGGGACCCCGTCCACCAGTACGATCTGGTCGTGGCATCCCGTTCCGTCTGGCCCAAGAGCCGCAGACAGAAGGAGTATGTGGCCGCCCTTTTCGAAAAGCAGGTCGTATTCGCCACAGGGCCTGCCGGTACGGGGAAGACCTTCCTCGCGATCGCCTATGCCCTGTCGCAGGTGCTTTCCGGAAGGAGCCAGAAGCTCGTGCTCACAAGACCTGTCGTCGAGGCCGGAGAGAGCCTGGGCTTCCTGCCCGGCGACCTGTCGCAGAAGCTCAATCCATACCTCAGACCTCTGTATGATGCCATGGAGTACTTCATTCCACCGGCCCAGATACGGAGAATGGAGGAGGCCGGACAGATAGAGATCAGTCCGCTGGCCTATATGAGGGGGCGCTCGCTGAACAGGAGCATAGTCCTCCTGGACGAGGCTCAGAACACGACCAGGGGCCAGATGAAGATGTTCCTCACAAGACTCGGAGAGGACAGCAAGGCGGTCATAACGGGTGACCTGACGCAGATAGATCTTCCCAAGCGGACCCAGAGCGGTCTCGTGCATGCCCTCGGCATCCTCCATGACATCGAGGGGCTTGCTGTGGTACAATTCAGGTCGGCCGACATCATAAGGTCACGTCTTGTGAAAGCGATAATCGACTGCTACCAGGACGAGGAGGAGAGGGACTGGAATGATTAGCACGAGCCCGTTGATCACCAGCGGAAGCGGGAAGTACCCGGTGAGGACCGTGTTGCTCCTCGTCGTCCTCTTCCTCATCAACGTCGGCCTGGGGCTTGTCATACCCATCCTGAGCATGTCGAACTCCCTGATCACCGTCGAGCTGCTGTACGACTATCAGCCGGGGATGCTGTCCAACGAGGATGTGATCGCCCCGTACGACATCTCCTTCGAGGACGAGATCGCGACGCGCCAGCTGAAGGAACGCAATGCACACGACGTCCTTCCCCGTTTCGTCTATTCGATGGCCGAATCGATGAGGATCAGCTCCCGTCTTGATTCCCTCGTTTCGGCGCTCGGGTCAGGAGACGACATGCTTGCCGACTTCGGATTCGACACGGAGCTTTCCTCACGGTGGAACGCTCTTGATGACGAGGAGCAGGTGAAGGTCCGTCTCCTGCTCTCCGATGCCGTGCGCCATTTCCTCTACGTCGGCGTGTTCGACTCGGACGAGCTGGCACAGGTCGCCCAGGAGGGCTACGAGACGGTATCGGCCTCTCTTCCCGCGACATACGACTACAGGATGAAGGACACTGTGCTCGACATCGATGATGCTGTCTCGAAGGCGTTCCTCTCCGACAGGCTGATCGGGTTCCTGCAGGGCTATGACGTCGCCCTCACCGCAGATGCCTTCTCCGTCCTGTATGCGCTTGTCGACATGATCGTGGAGGCCAATGTCCACTACGACGCACTTGCGACGCAGGAGCTCAGACAGGAGGCCATGGATTCGACTCCCGTCGTGATGGCACAGATACATGAAGGCGACTATATCCTGCGCTACGACACGATAGTCACGGAGCAGGCGCTTCAGACGATTGCGAAGATCAACGGCATCACCGTAGACGTCTCGTTCATGCAGATGGTCGGCCGCTTCATGTTCCTGTCCGTGATCCTCTACGTCGCGCTGTATTTCATCCGCTCGTTCATCGAGCGCAAGTACAGGGTCCTGGTCTATACGTTCATCTTCATGATCACGATGGCCCTGATGCTGGTCCTCAGCTATCTGTCAACATTCTTCTTCAGACATATGGAGGGAGCCGTCGACCAGGTTCTGCCTTTCCTCTTCCTTCCTCTGCTGATGTGCCAGCTGACGAACCGCAAGAGGGTTGGATTCCTGTGCGGAGCGGTCTATGCCTGCTTCATACTCTTCTTCCCGACCACCGATCTGATCACGTTCTTCTATCTGATCTTCAGCATAGAGATATCGCTGCTGATGATGCGCTTCTCTGTCGCCAGACTGGACATGATCTACCAGGGCTTCTACACGGCGCTTGCCAACATCTTCATCGCGCTTGCCTTCCACTTCATCGCGGACAAGCCCCTGATATACCTGATCCAGGAGGTCTTCGCCATAGCGGTGAACGTCGCCATAACCTATATGGCCATATCCCTTCTGCTTCCGCTTCTTGAGCACTTCCTCAACATCCCGACCGTCTTCCGCCTCCATGAGCTCAGCAGCACCGACAGCCCTGTGCTCGTCAGGCTCCGCAGCCAGGCCATCGGCACATACAACCACTCGATGAACGTCTCCGACATGGCATACAACGCCGCCAAGGAGATCGGTGCCAACGCCGAGCTTGCGAAGGTCGGCGGTCTTTATCACGACATCGGCAAGGCCGACCATCCCGAATACTTCATCGAGAACCAGGCCGGAGGGCCGAATGTCCATGACGACATGAAGTACACGCTCTCTGCGGCGGTCATCAAGAGCCATGTCAAGCTGGGTGTGGAGAAGGGCAAGGAGGTCGGGCTTCCCCAGGAGGTCCTCGACATCATCGACCAGCATCATGGAAACGACATAATATCGTACTTCTACAACAAGGCCATGGAGGAGGCCAAGGCCTCACGCACCCCTGTCCAGGTCAATGAGGAGGACTTCCGCTACACCTCCGACATCCCACAGACCAAGGAGGCCGGTATCGTCATGCTCGCCGACTGCTTCGAGGCCGCATCCAGGACGCTCAAGAAGCCGACAACTCTGCGCTATGAGAAGCTCTTCACTTCCATACTCGTGGGCAAGATGAACGGAAACCAGCTCGACGAGTGCATGCTCTCCATGGCCGAGATAGAGAAGATCAAGCGCGTGTTCGTACATCAGGCCTTCGGGCGTGACCATATGAGAATCCAGTATACGAAGGATGAGGACAATGCTTGAATACGACGTCATCTATGAAGAGGACGGTTTTGAGGATAGGGCTCCCGAAAAGCTCGTAAGACGCGTCCTTGACACCATCTGCCCTGAAATACTGTGCGAAGGTACGTTCTCGGTGAGCTTCGTATGTGAAGAGACCATCCACAGGGAGAACCTGGCCTACAGGGGGATAGACTCGGCGACCGACATCCTGACATTCGCGCTCGACGACTGTCAGGAGGAGTTCGTGACGTGTGGCGACGATCCCAGGGAATGGGGCGACATCCTAATCTGTCTGGACAGGATGGAGGACAACGCCCGCGAATTCGGCGTCCCGGCGCGCGAAGAGCTCATGAGGCTCCTCATTCATGGAGTCCTGCACCTGAGTGGAATGGACCACCAGACCAACGACTTTGCATCGGAGCCCATGCTGATCCGTCAGGAGACGCTTTTGCAAAGCATGGGAAATATGGTATAAGTGCGTTCGTTATGACAATCGAGGAACTCAAGAAGGACAAGCCCTGGGTCAAGAGGGGCACTGTCGTGTTCATGTCGGATTTCGGCACCGTCGATGGTGCCGTCAGCGCTATGCACGGAGTCGCCGACGAGGTCGACCATGGTCTCAGACTCGAGGACCTTACTCACGAGATTCCGCAGTTCAACATCTGGGAGGCGAGCTACAGGCTCATCCAGGCGATGACCTACTGGGCCCCCGGAACCGTCTTCGTCTGTGTCGTCGACCCCGGTGTCGGCTCGGATAGGGAGTCCGTCGCGGTGCTCACGAAGTCCGGGCATGTGGTCGTCACCCCTGACAACGGCACACTGACCCATGTCGAGCGCGAGGTTGGCATTCTCGAAAGAAGAAGGATCTCCGAAGCCGTCAACAGGCTCAAGAACAGCCAGCGCAGCTACACCTTCCATGGTCGCGACGTCTATGCATACACCGGTGCAAGGCTTGCGGCCGGAATCATCTCGTTCGACGAGGTGGGGCCTCTGCTCGAGCGGCGTCCCGTCATGCTCCATGTTCAGGACAGCGTGATAAAGGACGGCTACATATACGGATCTATCGACATTCTCGACACGAGATACGGCTCTCTGTGGACCAACATCAAGGACACCATGCTCGAGGAGTACGGCATAGGGTACGGAGACGATGTCGAGGTCACGATAAGCTACCGCGGCCGCATTGTCTACGGCTATGTGCTCAAGCTGTGCAGGAACTTCACTGAAGTCGAGAAGGGAGAGGCCCTCGTGTACGTCAACAGCCTTCTGAATGTCGGCATCGCTGTCAACCAGGGGTCTTTCGCACAGGAATACGGAATCGGTACAGGCGAAGGCTGGCTGATCCGTCTTGGAAGAGGATAATTCACTCTATTAGGAGGATAGAATGGCAAATCGTAACATCAACTATGTCAAGAGCGTCGTCATCATCGCTATCGGTGCCGCGCTCTACGGATTCGGAGGACTTCTCTCCGTGCCCGTGTTCACCAACACCTACCTCAAGCCTGCAATGGCGATCCTTTCGCTCTTCGCAGCCCTCTGGGGACCGGTCGTCGGAATTCTCGTGGGCTTCATCGGCCACTGCATCACCGACCTCGTCTATGGCCAGATCTGGTTCAGCTGGGCCATCGGAAGCGCGATCGTAGGCGGTCTCATGGGCCTCTATCCGAAGGTGACGAAGCACAGCCTCGAGCAGGGTGTCTTCGGCTGGAAGGAAGTCGCCATCAACACCGTCATGGCCCTTGTCGCCAACTTCGTCGGATACGGCGTCTCCGTCGTCCTCGATGTCATCGCATACGCCGAGCCGTTTGCAAAGACCCTCGTCCAGCAGCAGGTCACGACGGTCTCCAACACTGTCGTCATCGCTGTCATCGGAAGCGCTCTTCTCCTGCTTGTCGCGAAGAAGTTCTCCTCCAGCATCAGCCTGAGCGAAGACAGGAACGCCTGAGGCGTACGATGATCGAGTTCTCCGACTTCTCCTTCCAGTACAAGAGCCAGAAGGAGCCTACCATCCATGATGTGAACCTCACGATCAGGAACGGTGAGAAGATCCTCATCGCCGGTGCAAGCGGCAGTGGAAAGTCGACCATCGGCAACTGCATCAACGGGCTCATACCCCATGCGCTTGGCGGTATTGTGAAGGGGAGTCTGAGAATAGACGGAAAAGAGACCAGCGAAAGCGACATCTACGAGATCAGCAAGGTGGTCGGTACTGTCCTCCAGGACACCGATGCACAGTTCGTGGGTCTGACGGTCGGAGAGGACATAGCGTTCTCGCTTGAGAACCAGTGTGTGCCGACCGCGCAGATGCACGAAAGCGTCCGGGATGTCGCCTCGATGGTCTCGATGCAGGACTTCCTCGATTCGAAACCCGACCAGGTCTCGGGAGGACAGAAACAGAGAGTGGCCCTCTCGGGCGTCCTCGTGGACGATGTTTCCGTGCTCCTGTTCGACGAGCCGCTTGCCGCTCTGGATCCCGCCACCGGCGAGCTTGCAATCGAACTGATCGACGAACTACATGAGAAGACCGGAAAGACGGTCGTGATAATAGAGCACAGGGTCGAGGACGTGCTTCATCGTCCTGTCGACCGCATCGTGCTCGTCGACGAAGGGCGCATCGTCATGGATGATACGCCCGCACATGTGCTCCAGAGCGGCATTCTGATAGAGAAGGGCACAAGGGAGCCTCTCTATGTCTCCGCTCTGCGCAATGCCGGGTGCGACATATCCCATGACGAGAACATAGCATCCTTCGACTCCCTCGATATCGCCCCCTACAGGGACGACCTGATGAGATGGTTCAGCTCGAGGCGGCGCAATCTCTTGCAAAGCGAGAACGATGTCGCCCTGTCGTTCAGGGATGTCACATACTCCTATGACGGAAGACGCAATGCGCTTGACTCCATCTCGTTCGACATAAGAAAAGGGGAGATGGTCTCCATACTCGGCAAGAACGGTGCGGGCAAGAGCACCCTTGCCGGCCTGCTGACGGGTATCCTCACCCCTGACAGCGGCAGCATATTCATCGATGGACGCGACGCCGGGGGTGACAGCATCGCAGAGCGCAGCCGGAAGATCGGCTATGTCATGCAGAACCCGAACCACATGATAAGCCATGCGATGATCTATGACGAGGTCGCCTTCGGACTGAGACAGCGCGGGCTTGCAGAGGACGAGATACGCGAGCGTGTCATGAAGGTCCTCAGGCTCTGCTCTCTTGCACCATATCACAAGTGGCCTGTCAGCGCGCTCAGCTACGGACAGAAGAAGAGGGTCACGATAGCATCCATACTCGTCATGGAACCCGAGATCCTCATCCTGGACGAACCGACCGCAGGACAGGACTTCCGCCGCTACACGATGATGATGGGCTTCCTCGAGGAGATAAACAGGAAGACCGGTGTCACGATACTCTTTGTCACCCATGACCTCCATCTCGCGCTGGAGTACACTCCGCGTTCCATCGTCCTTGCAGACGGGCATCTTCTTGCGGATGCACCCATCAGCCAGGTCTTCGCCGACGAGGACCTGCTTTCGAGGGCGAACCTGAAGACGACGAGCCTCTATCTGCTTTCGAAGAAGCTCGGCCTGAGCCATGGCGAATCCATAGCATTCATCGAGACGTTCATCGTCGAGGAGAGGCATAGGCGCGGCCTCGAGGAGTCGACGAGCGAACTCGTCGAGGATGAGGTTCCAGTACTCAGGACCGACAGTGGCGGACAGGGTGCCGCAAGGCGCAAGGAGCTGAAGTTCAACGTCGAGTATTTCCCTGCGGACAGCTGGGTCCACAGGCTCAACGGTGTGACCAAGTTCCTGGCTCTTGTCTGCTGGCTTGCAGTATGTCTGCTGACCTTTGACGTGAGGATACTCGCGATCACGCTTGCAGCAGGCCTTCTGACGCTGTCCACCAGCAAGGTGCCCGTCAGAGTGTACAGGCCGATTCTGATCCTTGTGCTCCTGTCGGTGTTCCTCAACGCCTTCTTCATCTACCTGTTCTCGCCGCTGCAGGGACCGGACCTGATCGGGACCAGGACGATACTATTCGGACTTCCTGATGTCAGATACGCCATAACCCTCGAGACGCTGTGGTATCTTCTGATCGTCGTGCTGAAGTACTTCTCGATATCCCCGATAGCCATCAGCTTCATATACTGCACCCAGCCCAGCGAGTTCGCCTCGTCTCTGAACAGGCTGCACATCAGCTACAAGATCAGCTATGCGATATCTCTGGCCTTCAGATACATCCCGGTGATCATGTCGGATTACAAGAACATCCGTGACGGTCAGGAGTGCAGGGGTGTCGAGATGTCCGACAAGGCGAAGCTCAAGGACCGCATAAACGCCGTGACCAGGACGCTTTCGCCGCTTGTGCTCTCGTCTCTTGACAAGATAGACATCATCACCAATGCCATGGTTCTTCGCGGTTTCGGAAGGATGAAGAAGCGGACATGGTTCCGCTCAAGGCCGCTCAAGGCAGTCGACTGGATCCTGATCCTCTTCATGCTTGCAATCCTTGCCCTTGCCATGGTCCTCCGCTTCGCCTTCGGGGTGAAGTACTGGTATCCGTTCTGATTCCTCCCTGCATTCCCGACGTCCTTGACGGATTGCAGATTGCATTGCATCACGGGTGGTGATAGCATTCCAATCGGGTGTGGAGGGGAATCGTCCGTGAAGACTTCAAGAATCATCATCGCCATCGTCGTTCTTGCACTGATGGCCTCGCAGTTCATCCTTGCATCTGACCAGGAGTTCGACATCGGAGACGGCAGACGCCTCGTCCTTCACGACGACGGGACTTACGAGGTTGTGCATGCCCAGGTCGACACCTCGCTGGTCGTCGGAAGCCAGTACGTCATCGACATGGACAGTACAATGGAGCTTGCACTCGAGTATGCCATCCTTGAGGATCCGTCCGTCGCACTACTTGGAAAGGATCTTCTGCTTTCCATGATGCAGGAGACAGGTCTCGTCGAGCTCATAGAGGAGCAGATGCCGGACTTCTCCATGATATTCCTCGACAGGGAACGGGTGCTTTTCACGATGGAAGGGGAGGATCCGGTCGAGTATCCTTATCGCATCGCTTCTGATCTCTCGCTCGGCATTCTCATTCCGGATGAGGGATGGTATGAGCTGGGTTCGTTCGACAGCTCATTCGACATGCTGAACATACCCGTCGATGACGGGGTTGGAGCGTTGAGAATGAAGAGGACCGTACAGCGGTGAAGAGGATTTGCTTTGTGCAGTGGAACATTGACGCGGAAAATCCTTAGGACTATACTTCATTACGATTGAAAACGAATTCTAACGCAAAGGAGAATTTATCATGAAAGTCGGTATTAACGGTTTCGGTAGAATCGGTCGTTTCGTCTTCCGCGCGGCTATGGACCGCAAGGATGTCGAGATTGTTGGAATCAACGATCTCTGCCCTGTCGACTACCTCGCATACATGCTGAAGTACGACACGATGCACGGTGCATTCAACGGCACGATCGAGGCTGATGTCGAGAAGTCCCAGCTGATCGTCAACGGCAAGGCCATCCGCGTCACTGCATGCAAGGACCCCAACGAGCTCGCTTGGGACCAGGTCGGTGCCGAGTATGTCGTCGAGTCCACCGGTCTCTTCCTGACGAAGGAGAAGGCACAGGCTCACATCAACGCAGGTGCAAAGTACGTCGTCATGTCCGCTCCTTCCAAGGACGACACTCCGATGTTCGTTGTCGGCGTCAACGAGAAGACCTATGTCAAGGGAACCCAGTTCGTCTCCAACGCATCCTGCACCACGAACTGCCTTGCTCCTATCGCCAAGGTCCTCAATGACAAGTTCGGCATCCTCGACGGCCTCATGACGACCGTCCATTCCACGACCGCCACCCAGAAGACCGTCGATGGACCTTCCATGAAGGACTGGAGAGGCGGACGCGCTGCCAGCGGCAACATCATTCCTTCCTCCACCGGAGCCGCGAAGGCTGTCGGAAAGGTCATTCCTTCCCTCAATGGCAAGCTCACCGGCATGTCCATGAGAGTCCCGACACTTGATGTCTCCGTCGTCGATCTCACCGTCAACCTCGCAAAGCCTGCGAAGTACTCCGAGATCTGCGCAGCGATGAAGGAGGCCAGCGAGGGCGAGCTCAAGGGTATTCTCGGATACACCGAGGATGCTGTCGTCTCCTCCGACTTCCTCGGCGACACCAGGACCTCCATCTTCGATGCGAAGGCCGGTATCGCTCTGACCGACACCTTCGTCAAGGTCGTCTCCTGGTACGACAACGAGATCGGCTACTCCAACAAGGTTCTTGACCTCATCACCTACATGAAGAGCGTCAACGGCTGACACCGGTCGTCGATGGAATCTGCCGGCGTAAGCCCGGAATAATCCAGCAGGGCCTGCCGATCAAAAGGCGGGCCCTTTCAGTAAAGAGGTTAGATTTATGAAACTCAATACAATCAACGAAGCCGATCTGAAAGGCAAGAGAGTCCTCATCCGCGTCGATTTCAACGTTCCCCTGAAGAACGGCGTCGTCACGGACAACACCAGAATCAAGGCTGCGCTTCCCACAGTGAAGTACATCCTCGAGCAGGGTGCATCCCTCGTGGTCATGAGCCATTTCGGCCGCCCCAAGGGACAGAAGAACCCCGACTTCTCCATGGCTCCCATCGCCAAGGAGTTCGAGAAGCTGCTTGGACAGCCTGTCAAGCTTGCAAGCGATGTCATCGGACCCGAGGTCGAGGCCGAGGTCAAGGCTCTCAAGCCGGGTGAGGTCCTCCTCCTCGAGAACGTCAGGTTCTACAAGGAAGAGGAGGGCAACGACCCCGAGTTCGCGAAGACACTCGCCTCCTATGGCGACGTCTACTGCAACGATGCATTCGGAACCGCCCACAGGGCGCATGCCTCCACGGAGGGCGTGTCCCACTATCTTCCCAGCTATGCAGGATTCCTCATCGAGAAGGAGGTCAGGTTCATGGCTCCTCTTCTCGAGAACCCCGAGAAGCCCTTCGTCGCCATCATCGGCGGAAGCAAGGTCTCCAGCAAGATCACCGTCCTCGAGTCCCTTGTCAGGACATGTGACACGATCGTCATCGGCGGTGGAATGGCCTACACGTTCCTCAACGTCCTTGGCAACAGCATCGGAAAGTCCCTGTTCGAGCCTGATTATGTCGATACCGCAAAGGCGTTCCTCGAGAAGGCCAAGGAGAAGGGGGTCAAGGTCATCCTTCCCGTCGACAATGTCTGTGCAAAGGAGTTCAGCGAGACCGCCGAGCCGATTCTCGTCAACAGCGACAACATCTCCGACGACCTTATGGGCATGGACATCGGTCCCAAGACGGTCCAGCTGATCGTTGACGCCCTCAAGGACGCCAAGTCCGTCGTGTGGAACGGTCCGATGGGCGTCTTCGAGTTCAGCGCCTTCGCCAAGGGCACCGAGGAGGTCGCCAAGGCTCTTGCAGCCAGCAATGCGACCACTGTCGTCGGTGGTGGAGACTCGGTCGCCGCCATCAACAAGTTCGGTCTTGCAGACAAGATCAGCCATGTCTCGACAGGTGGTGGTGCATCCCTCGAGTTCCTCGAAGGAAAGACCCTTCCTGGCATCAAGGCACTGGAGAAGTAGGATTCCATATCCGACGTATCACATTGGCAGGGAGTCGATCCCTGCCAATGCCATGAAAGGAGAAGAAAAATGAGAAAGGCATATATCGCAGGCAACTGGAAGATGAACATGACTCCGAGCAAGGGCGCGGCTTTCGCCAGCGAGCTTGCAAAGGCTGCGAAGGCGGCTGGAGCGGATGTCAAGATGATGGTCGCTCCACCCTTTGTCACGATTCCCGCTGTGCTCGAGGCCCTCAAGGACAGCGACATAATCGTCGCGGCCCAGAACATGAACGACCATGTAAGCGGAGCATATACCGGAGAAGTCTCGCCTGAAATGCTCAAGGACCTCGGTGTCAACACCGTCATCCTCGGCCATAGCGAGAGGAGAAGCTACTACAAGGAGAGCGACGAGTTCATCAACAGGAAGGTCCTTCTTGCGATCGAACAGGGCATGGATGTCGTCCTTTGTGTCGGCGAGACCCTTGAGGAGAGGGAAGGTGGAAGACTCGAGGAGGTCCTCACGACCCAGCTCACAGGCGATCTCAAGGACGTCAAGGCCGAGGACATGAAGCATATCACCATCGCGTATGAACCGGTATGGGCGATCGGAACCGGAAAGACCGCAACGCCGGAGGACGCCGACAGTGCACATGCCTTCATCCGTGGCCAGGTGGCGAAAATGTACTCTTCCGATATTGCAGAAAACCTGATTATACAGTATGGTGGTTCTGTCAATGCGTCCAACGTGAAGGCATTGATGGCGAAGGAAAACATCGATGGAGCCCTTGTTGGCGGTGCCTCATTGTCCGTCGAGAAGTTCCTGCCGATCATTACATACGACAAATAAAGGCGGAGTTATACAGAAAATGGGTGTTTTAAGCATTATCCTGCTCGTTCTCTTTGTGATTTCAGCCCTTGTTCTCATCTTCCTCGTCGCTGTGCAGGATGAGAAGAGCCAGGGGCTTGGTGGCATCTTCGGCGGATCCTCCGATTCGACTTTCGGAACAGGTTCCTCGAAGTTCCTCACGAAGGTCACATCGATTATCGCGATCGCATTCGTGGTGCTGGCGCTCCTTGTGGGCATCACGACCAAGACGAATGCATCATCTTCTCTGCTCGATACGGCCGCCAGCGTCCAGAGCGAGGCTGCCTGGTATTCTGCAGAGACGGATACCGCCACGGTCACAGAGTGACAGGGACTATGCAGACTTGAAAGCCGACTCTATATGGGTCGGCCTTCGTGTATAAAGGAGGACAGACCAGTGCAGGTGTGCTGTATCTATGCCGGCAGGACAAGGGATGACAGTCAGCTCGAGGCCGTATGCAAGGAGTTTGCAAGAGGGCTCGAGAGCCAGGGCCATAGCGTCGACATCTTCAATATGAACATCGACCAGGACAGAAAGCTCACTTTCTACGACTATGTCGTGGTGGGAACATGTGCCACAGGGTTCTTCGGTGGGGCCATACCCGATGTCGTAAGGACGTTTCTTTCCCGTGCAGGCCAGGTGAGTGGCAAAAGATGCCTCGCATTCGTCACCAAGGGTGGCCTAAGAAGTCAGAAAACGCTATCTTTGCTTATGAGGGCAATGGAAGGCGAGGGCATGTACCTCAAGTATTCAGAGGTCATCAGGAAACCTGAAGCCGCCTATGCTCTTGGCAGACGTCTTAATGTTGAAAGGAATTTGTAGTCTATGAAGAAGAAAATCTCGATCGTCCTCGTGATGGTGCTTGCAGCCGTCAGTCTCTTTGCCGTCCCCAACAACAGGAATGCTGCTGCGACAGTCAATCTGATCCGCAACACCGTCATCACGAATGCCGATCTCAACAGCCAGATGCAGATGCTCGGTGCCAGCGAAGAGCAGGCTCTCGACGTCCTTGACATAATGATTAACGACGAGGTGTTCCTCCAGGGTGCCGAAAGGGATGGCGTCACTGTCACCGATGCGCAGGTCGATGCACTTTATGCACAGCAGAAGAACGCATATGAGCAGCAGGCGGGCGCAGCCATGACCGATGAGCAGTTCGAGCAGATCGTCAACCAGGCCTATGGATCCGTGGATGCATACAAGGAGACGATCAGAAACCAGTATATCCTCCAGACCTATCTCATGCAGGAGAAGGGAGATGAGCTCAACAATGGCAACTATGCTCCTGCCGCATCCGATGTCGAGACTTTCTACAAGAGGAATGCAACGAGCTTCACCCAGGCGGAGAATGTAAAGTTCGCCCAGATCTACATGGCGAAGACCGGTGAAGCGGACCAGGATGCCCAGAAGCTTGCCACCATGCAGCGTGTCGCTTCGGATATCAAGAGCGGAAAGCTCACATTCGAGGCTGCCGTCAACCAGTATACGGAGGATGAGGAGAGCAAGGCCGATGGAGGAGTCATGGGCTGGCTCAGCAGCGACAACAACGTCGTTCGCCAGCTGTGGGGTGACGACTTCGTCGACACGGTCCTCTCGCTTCCGCTTGGTGCGACCAGCGACGTCATCGAGTCTCTGACCGGATACCATATCGTGAAGGTCACTGTCCACAACGATGCAAGACTTCTCGGAATCGACGACAGGATCCAGCCCGATGTCGCTTATACTGTCAGGGACTACATTTCTGAGTATCTTGCACAGGTCAACATGCAGAATGCAATGAACCAGGCTCTCAACGACATGGTCGAGACTCTCAGAAGCGAGGCCAGGATCAGGGTCATCTACAGCAACTGATATGGGAGACAGGCATTTTGCAAAACATGAGGCCAGGGCGCTCGCGGTCGAGACTCTATACGCTCTGGACTTCAATGACAGGCTTGATGACGAGAACGTCGACCTGACTCTTCTGCCCGGCAAGACCGAGGCGGAGATGTCAGGTCTGTCTGATGAGACCGTGTTCTACGCCCGCTATCTCATCAGAGGTGTTCTGGATAATCGTCACAGGATTGACGAGACGATCTCCAGATACTCGATCAACAGGCCTCTTGAGAAGATCAATCTGGTAGACAGAAACATCCTGAGAATATCCGTCTTCTCCATGCTCTACACCCGTGATCTTCATCCTTCGATCATAATCGACGAAGCTGTGAAGCTTTCGCAGGAGCTGTCGACCGATGTGACTTACAAGTTCATAAACGGTCTTCTTGACGCGCTTCGCAAGCAGGAGAGGAACAATGATCCAGCTGAAGAACAGGCATGAGATTGACAAGATAAGGGAGAGCGGGAAGGTGCTTGCCGAGTGCCTTCTCACTCTTGATGAGGTGATCAGGCCGGGAATCACGACCTACGATGTCGACAGGATCGCACACGAGTTCATCACCTCTCACGGCGGAATCCCTTCATGTCTCGGCTATTGCGGATATCCCAATGCGACATGCACTTCAGTCAACGATGTGGTCATCCATGGAATCCCTTCAAAGCACCTTGTATTGAACGAAGGCGACATAATCTCTGTCGACATATGCGTCACGCTTGACGGATTCGTCTCGGACTCGACACGGACCTATGAAGTCGGCAAGGTGTCTCCTGAGGTCCACAAGCTGAATGTCGTCACGAGGGAATGCCTGTACAGGGGGATAGACGCGGCTAGAAAGCGCAATGCACGCATCAGCGACATCGCCTCTGCCGTCTTCAAGCATGCCTTCAGCGAGAACGGATATGGAGTCGTAAGGGACTATACCGGTCATGGGGTCGGCTTCGATCTGCACGAGGAGCCTGAAGTACCCAACTACGTAAGTCCTCTCATCCCTAATCCACGTCTCAAGCCAGGCATGGTCCTTGCGGTCGAACCGATGATCAACATGGGAACATGGAAGATCAGGACGATGAAGGACGGCTGGACCGTGAAGACTGCAGACGGAAGGCCCGCCTGCCACTGGGAGCATACAATCGCCATCACAGATGATGGTGTAGAGGTGCTTACCGAGCTGTGAATCCATTACTGCGGCTGCAGGTGGCTGTGGCTGCAGGACATGATGGAGCCTTTTCGATTCCAACTCTTGATTCCACATTTGATCGATTTGTTGTAGAACATCATGCAAAGAGGGGTGATGTATGAGGCTTCATCAGGTTGACTTTTCAAGGATTTCCGTCACCAGGTCCATAGTCTATTCATCACTTCCGCTGATCGTAGCCGAGTTCGTAAATCTCCTGTACAGCCAGGTCGACAGGATATACATCGCTCACATGGAAGGAACTGGGGCCGTTGCGCTTACCGGTGTCGGGCTCTGTCTTCCGATAATTTCGCTCATATCCGCCTTCGCACGGCTCTTCGGTTCGAACGGCGGCGGACCTCTATGTGCAATCGAGCTGGGAAGGGGCAACGAGAAGGAGGCCGAGAACATCATGGCCACGTCCTTCAGCCTGACACTCGTTACAGGTTTGGCGATATCAGTGCTTGTCCTCGTTTTCTGCGAGCCCATACTCTATCTGTTCGGCGCAAGCGACCAGACATTTCCATACGCCCAGGACTATCTTCAAATATATGCACTGGGCACCATACCCGTTCTCATATCCTTGTCTCTGACACCGTTCATGAACGACCTGGGTTATTCGTCCGTCGGCATGGTTGGAGTCTGCATCGGTGCCGTGACGAACATCATACTGGATCCGGTCTTCATCTTCCTCTTTGACATGGGTGTCAAGGGAGCTGCAGTCGCAACGGTCATCAGCCAGGTCCTGTCAGCCACGTTCTGCATCGGCTTTCTCAGAAGCAGGAATCTTCCGATTCGCCTGAGAATAGGAAGGCTTGATGGCCATGTTGCGCGCATCTGTCTTCTGGGGACAAGCGGATTCACGATGGGGGCGACGAATTCCATTGTCCAGCTCGTATGCAACAAGTGCGCTGCAATATGGGGCGGAGACCTATACGTCGGAGTCATGACGATTCTCAACTCCATACGCGAGATATTCTCGACGCCTGTCAACGGTCTGTCCAGCGGGGCCGGACCTGTCATGAGCTTCAATTACGGAAGAGGCGATGGAAGACGTGTCATGAAGGCCAGCAACATGCTCCTACTAATGATGGTCATTTACACCGGTGCGATATGGGCTCTGCTTTACATCTTCCCGGATCCCTTCATAAGGCTGTTCACGAGTGATGAGGAACTCATGATCGCGACACATCATGCGTTGCAGATATACTTCTTCGGATTCGTCTTCATGAGTCCACACATGACAGGACAGCAGACCTTCGTTGCTCTGGGATACGCGAAGCAGGCGGTGTTCTTCTCGCTCTTCAGGAAGGTGATCATAGTCGTTCCGCTCACAATCTTCCTGCCGTATCTGATAGGGGTCGACGGAGTGGTGCTGGCCGAACCCATAAGCAACGTCATAGGTGGAATCGCTACATACACCGCGATGCGTCTTGTGGTGTTCAGGACGCTTGGAAAACGGCTTGCCAACACTTCCACCATAAGGTAGGATTTTTCACAAGGAAGGTTAATTGATGTCATCCAAGGAATTCATCACATGCGACATGATACGTGACGCTGCTCTGAAGCTCGTCTACCGGATGTATACTGAGGACGGATTCGTCCCGGATGTTATCTACGACTCTCTAAGAGGTGGTGCATACATGGCGAATGTGATGAGCGAGTTCTACAAGCTCATCGCCCTCAAGGAGGGCAAGACTCCTGTCTTCTATGCGGCGGTCGTCGCCAGAAGCTACAACCTGGTCAAGGATCATGCAGGACATGTCGACATTGATGGTTGGACATGGTCGCCGAAGAACCTGAAGAAGGGGCAGAAGGTGCTCATCGTCGATGACATCTTCGACACGGGCATGACCGTTAACGCTCTTGTGAATACCGTGATGGAATGCGGAATCCCGCGTGAGGACATCAAGGTCGCCGTCTATGACTACAAGGTGCCTGTATTCAAGCATGAGAAGCCGCTTCCGATCCAGCCTGACTACTGGTGCCGCAAGCATGTCCTCGAGAAGCCCGAGGACGAGAGGTGGATCCACTACACATGTCACGAGTTCATCGGCCTGACCCATGACGAGATCGATACCGTCTACAAGGACGAGGAGGTCAGGGACATACTTCACAGGATTCTCGAGGACTGAACGTCCCTGAGGAGATACATTTTATTACACCATGAAAGGGGAGTCCGGAGTTGATCCGGGCTTCTCCTTATATTTGACCTGACGAAAAAGGGGAAGCCGGCAATGGCTTCCCCTGTCATGAACAATTCCAGATCTCAGATCGTCACGACAAACATGTTGTTGTCCTTTGACAGCATGTAGATCTCGTTGTCGGAACCCTGCACAAACGCCTCGGCCCTGATGTTGTTCTTCTGAAGATCATGATCAGAAACATCACCGGACGGAGAGACCTTGTAGACAATCGATGAGCTCCGCGTGCCTCTGTAGTAGAGGAAATAGAGATTTCCAGCGCTGTCGATAAGGCTTGGGAATTCTTCTTTGTCGTTGCTGCCTGAAATCGACTTGATCTCGGAGAATGCTGTTCCGCTATCAGCCTTGTAGATCAGGAAGGAGCTTCCAGAGACGCTCACGGCATACTTTGTATTACCATCCGTTGCAAACGATTTGACATCACCGCTGATGCCGGATGTCTTATAGCCTTCGTAGTAGTAACCATCGGAATATTTGATCAGGCCATTGGTGCTTGAGCGGAATGTTCCTTCTGACTTAGACTTGACAGTGAGTCTGAGCGTTTCGCCGGAAATCTCAGCAGAATAGATAGTGCCATCGTCTCCGACAAGTCTGGCTTCGTTTCTGGCCATATAGCAGTCGACAATGCCAGTTCCTTTTCCCTCGACTTTGAGACTCGTGACTTTTGCTGAAGACGTATCGATGCTGTAGAAGGCCTGAACACCATTGTTTCTGGCACTGTCAGTCATGTAGACGATGGTGTTGTCATCTTGCAACCATCCAAGAGCCTGGTAGTAGTGGGTGAAGATGGAGTCGTTGGAAATTACAGGCTCGTCACCGGATGCTACGGCTCTTTTGACTAGACCGTCGACCGTGACGTAGTACATCGTGCTGGAAGTATCATCATATCCTATGAAACTCCTATTCTTGTTGTCCGACGGGACCTTTTCCAGGCCGTTGAGAAGAATTCCGTTGTTGTCCAGATTGCACGAGACGAACGACAGAAGGATAAGTGCAATGCATGTGATAAGAATTGTCTTCTTCATCTTTCCTCTCCTCCTACTGCCTGTATGTGACGGAAAGCGTTATCGGGACGACGGTAAGAAGCGCGTTCTGGTCGAAGCGCTCCTTCTGCATGTAGAGCTCGGGTATGACCCACAGTCCACTCTTGAGTCCAAGTCCCCAGTGGTCGGTGATATACCAGTCTATGCCGGTCTCGAACGAGATGAAGAAAGGCAGATACGCACCGCCGTCGGAGACGGACATGTACGAGATTCCGACTCCAAGGGAGAGGGGGATCTCGAACTTGCCCTGGAGAGGGACGACCGTCAGCTTGAAAAGCATCGGGACGTTCGTCAGAAGCGTATCGTCGTTATAGAAGTTGAAGCCGTATCCGATTTCTCCACCGATGGCGACATACGGATTCATGAAGACCTGGTATGCAAGTGATCCGAATCCGCCTACTGGCTTGAAGGAGGTCTCGCCGTTCTCCTTGAGACCCCATCCTACATAGGTTTTTCCACCAGAGAAGTCGGTTACCGATACGGGAAGCTGAGGTCCTGCCGTGATCGTGAATCTCTGGCTGCCGTTGTCATAGTATGTGGCGCTGAATGCGGGAACGCACACAATGAGGACAAGAGCCAGCAGCAGGCTGGTGATCTTTTGTTTCTTGTTCATGCCTTCGAATATAACTGAATTGATGATAAAAGTCTAAAGCAAGTTGTGTAGTTTAGCTGTTTTCGGCTAGATTAGACACATGGCGACGAGAATGAGCGGCAGACAGGTGGCCGCATGTCACAGACAGAGGATAGAGGCTGAGACAAGAGCCTATGTCGAACGGACCGGAAGAAGGCCCTGTCTTGCGGTCGTCCTGGTGGGCAATGATCCTGCAAGCATAAGCTACGTGACAAGCAAGAGGAAGGCCTGCGAGGAAATGGGGTTCGAGCATCGGGACTACGAGCTCGACGGGGCCACAAGCGAAGCGGATCTGCTTGCGCTTATCTCCAGACTGAACGGGGATGACGATGTCGACGGCATACTCGTACAGTTCCCCACACCTGCCCAGATCGATGACGACAAGGTCGTTCTTGCCATCGATCCGGCGAAGGACGTCGACGGTCTTCACCCAGTCAATGCAGGACTTGCACTCATGGGACGTGAAGGTTTCGTCTCATGTACTCCGAAGGGCATACTTGCGCTTCTGGACTATTATGGAATAGCTACCGATGGGCGGAGGGTGTGCATCATAGGACGGAGCAACCTGGTCGGCAAGCCTCTTGCCGCTCTTCTAATGCAGAAGGGAAGGGATGCCACCGTCACCGTATGCAACACGCATACACGTAATCTGGGAGCGATCACCCGCGAAAGCGACATCATCATCGTCGCTGCCGGGCATGTCGGCACTCTTGGTGCGGACATGGTCAGTGAAGGAGCAGTGGTCATCGATGTCGGAACGAACCGCGTCGAGGATTCCTCACGTGAGAGGGGATGGAGGCTTGTCGGTGACTGCGACTATGAGGAAGTGTGCAGAAAGGCCTCGTTCATCACGCCTGTTCCCGGTGGTGTGGGGCCCATGACCATCACGATGCTCATGGACAACACGCTCATCGCCGCTAGAAGAAGATCTGGAGAGAGGATTTGAAGAGATACGTACTTGAATCATACGGCTGTCAGCTGAACATGGCAGAGGCCAATGCGCTCGACATACTGCTCAGGGGTGCGGGCCTGGAGAGGACCGACGACGCCCATCAGGCGGACGCCGTGATAATAAACACCTGTTCAGTCAGGAAGAGTGCAGAGAACAGGATCTGGGGACGTCTGTCATATTACCATCACATAAAGAAGGCGGACCATCCCATCAGAATCGTCGTCACCGGCTGCATGGCCGAGAGGATGAAGGACGATCTGCGCAATCAGGCACCGTTCGTGGATGCCGTCATCGGCACCAACGAAAAGATGGACATCGTGGAGTATCTCGTCGACGACAGGATCGGGAGAGAAGACCATTACCGCTTCATGTCCAGCTATTACAACGAAGGCGACTTCTCCTCCTATGTCCCGATAATGAACGGTTGCAACAACTTCTGTTCCTACTGCATCGTTCCGTACGTCAGGGGCAGGGAGGTGTCCAGGCCTCTCGACGAGATCATCGCCGAGGTCGAGTTCCTGTCATCCAGGGGTGTCAAGGAGATCACCCTTCTCGGGCAGAACGTCAACTCGTACAGCTGGAACGGATACGACTTTCCGAAACTGCTCTACCAGGTGTGCCGGCATCTGGGCGACATCGAGTTCGTACGATTCGACTCGCCCCATCCAAAGGACTTCTCACCTGAGCTGATCGAGACGATAGCAGGCGAAGAGAGGGTATGCAGTCACATACATCTTCCGATGCAGTCAGGAAACACCCGCATTCTTCAGCTGATGAACAGGAAGACGACAAGGGAGAGGTTCTTCTCGCTCGTCGATTCGATGCGAAGCACGATTGACGGACTCACCTTCGCGACCGATGTCATGGTCGGCTTCCCTGGCGAGACGCATGAGGAGTACGAAGATACGCTGTCCGCGATGGAATACCTGTCTCCGATCGAGGCGTTCATGTACTATTACAATCTTCGTGAGGGAACTCCTGCCGCGAAGATGGAAGGACAGATTCCGGAGGACGAGAAGACCGCCAGGCTCGAAAGGCTGATCGAGGAGCAGCTTGCAAGAAGCGCCCGCATGAAGAGCTCGCGTGTCGGCATGGTCTGCCGTGCGCTTGTCACGGGCGTCACCAGAGATGACAAACAGGCTCTGCTTGCACGCAACGCCCACAATGAGATGATTTCCTTCCGTCCCTCTTCCAAAGTCGTGATCGGCGATGTCGTGACACTCAGGACGGTTTCCCTGAAAGGCAATACGTATCTCGGTCAGGAGGCATGACATGAGCGAATACAGGGAAGGCGAGGGCCTTTTCAAGGCCAAGTTCGATTCATTCACACGGATTCTCGAATCGAGCGGCAAGGTGGCCGTGTTCACAGGCGCAGGGGTATCGACGTTGTCCGGCATCCCGGATTTCAGAGGGAAGCACGGTGTTTACAACTCGCCTTGGAAGGGCCTTCCTGTGGAGGAGATCCTCTCTATCGACTACTTCTACAGGGAACCCGGGATATTCTATGCCTGGGCCGAAGAGGTCTGGTACCATCTGGAGGACTATGAACCCAACATCTGCCACAAGGCGCTGGCGAAGATGGAACAGAAGGGACTGCTGAACACAGGTCTTTTCACTCAGAACATAGACTTCATGCACCAGAGGGCCGGAAGCAGGCTCGTCTACGAGCTGCACGGATCCGCACGCAGCGCCTACTGCACCAACTGCAACGCATATTACACGTATGAGCAGATCGCTCCGATTGTAAGGGCAGGTGAGGTGCCGCGTTGCAGGACCTGCGGCGCACTGATCAAGCCTGACATCGTATTCTATGGAGAGGCCCTGTCCTCAAGCGTCCTCAAGCAGGCCGAGATCTCGTTCAGCCAGGCCGACCTTGCCATAGTGCTGGGATCCTCTCTGACCGTCTATCCTGCTGCGGCCTTTCCTGAGCTCACACATTACAACGGTGGGCGTACTGTCATCGTGAACGCCCAGCCGACCGCCCAGGACCGCAATGCCGCTCTTGTCTTCAAGGACATCGAGCAGTTCTCCATGGCATTGGACGGATATCTTGATACAATCTGACACAAAAGGAGAAGGCGACCGGCAGATGGTCGCCTTCCTTCGGATTTGGAGGTGAGGAGAATCGCACTCCTGTCCTACCGGGACATCCTGGAACGTCTACAGAGCTTAGCCGCAATTCAAGGTATCCCCCGACGGTAGAGCATTGTGGCCAGCTCACCTTCGAGGTATCCGCCTTTGTGTCCCCCCGGTCCGGCGGATGGCCGCGGGCAAGACCCTGTTGGTGTCGGACAGCCTCGGGTTAGGATCAGCACCCTTGGCGCCGTTGCCCATTCACCGCTTACGCAGCGAGAGCGATTGCTTCGTCAGAGACGTACTCGTCTTCTTTCTTGGCAGTTGATTTTTCTGATAGTTTTACAAGTTGTCGCTTGGCCTGCAGTCCCAAGCCTGCTCTGCCGGCAGTCGAAACTGGAACACCCCCGTCTCGTCGCTTGAGTCGACAGTTGAGAATATAGCAGACAAGTCATGACGAGGCAAGCCGATGTCAGGAAAGCTGCTGCCATGACATTCCTCTAGCTGGAAACTTTTTGTCTTTTTCTGAACAAATTCGTGCGCATGGTGTTTTTCAAATGTTTTTCCATATCGCCGTCCTTGATATCGAACCTCTTGTCTGATAACTTTGTCATCGTTGCATAGGAGAAGACCACCATGGCCGAGAAGCTGGATGCAAGAATAGAGAAGACCCTTGATAAACTCAGGAAGGCTCTCATCGAGCTGATGAAGGAGGAGTCTATCGACTCGATCACGGTCACTGCGCTGTGCAGGAAGGCGGGAATCAACCGTAACACCTTCTATGCACATTTCGGCGAACCCGTCGAGCTTCTCCAGAACATTGAGGATTCTCTGCTTGGCCGCATGTGGCAGACCCTCTCCAAGGTCGACACGGATGCCCTCGATCTGAAGAACTTCGTCACCGGCATCCTGACGGTGATCAACTGCAACAGGGAGACGTGTCAGGTCATCCTGAGCCCGCATGGACGCAGCCGCAACTTCATCAACCGGATTGTGGGCATGCTGCAGGAGAAGACCACAGCCTTGTGGATCAGCAAGGGCATGACGGCGGAGGAGGCAGACATCACCTACCATTACTGCGTCTCCGGAGCCCTGGGCGTGATCGAAAGTTGGGTCAACAGCGGGTATGTCACGGAGGTGAACCATCTGGCCAACATGCTCAGCGACCTCATCGAGGACGGCCAGATACGCAATATCAACAGATACTACTGACATTCTAGTAGTTGAGGTTCTTCAGCTCCCTTCTGGCATCGCGCTGCATGTCGCGCTCCTTTATGGCCGCCTTCTTGTCGTATACGGCCTTTCCTCTGGCAAGGGCGATCTTCATCTTGACCAGGTTGTCCTTGATATAGATCTCGAGCGGAACGATCGTCATGCCCTTCGCCTCGACCTTCCTGTTGAACTTTCTGATCTCCTGACGATGTGCAAGAAGAATCCTCTTGCGATCGCCCTGATGGTTGAAGGTCCTTCCTCCATGGGAGTAGGGCTGGATGATGAATCCGATGAGCTGCATCTGACCATCCTTGATCTGGACATAGCTGTCGGAGAAGGAGCATCTGCCCTCGCGCACGCTCTTGACCTCGGTGCCGACAAGTGCCATTCCGCACTCGAGCTCCTCGATGATCTCGTAGTTGTAGTATGCCTTGCGGTTCTTCTGTATGAGCTTGAATTCCCTGTCCTTTGTCATTGTCAGATGGTCTCCCTGACGACTCTGAAGCCGGCATAGTCGCTGGTGATGTCCCGGCCCATGACCCCGACGGTCTCCTTCGTGATGCCGTCATCCACGTTGAGATGGCTTCCACCCTTGACGATGATGTCGCTGCCCGGGACATCGGATGCATCGAAGGTGACACCTGCCGCCCTCGAAAGCGGAACATAGGCGGTCGATGTGAACTCCCAAAGGCCTCCCATCATCGATGACGGAGACGAGTCGTCGTCATCGAATGTCACGATGCTGGTGGCGTAGGGTCTTCCTTCGGCGCTTGTGGCGGCAAGATACCATTCAGCCTCTGTGGGAAGTCTGTATGTTTCACCACTCGTCCCGCTCAGCCACCTGCAGTATGCCTGTGCGGCATTCCAGCTTATGTTCCTGACCGGCGATGTGCTGTGATAGAAGGTCGAAGGTTCGATTCCTGCAAGATAGTATTCGTCGACCATACCGTCTGCAACGAGCTGGTCGATGTTGGACTTGGCCCAGTAGGGCTCCGCCTCGATGAAGAGTGCGTATTCGTATTCGCTCACCATGTCGGCTGCGATGTCGAAGTCGCCCGTCGACACGTCCACGGGAAGGGTGTTCATTCCGCTTGCACTCTCCCCGATGGAGAAGCTTGAGGCATCGAAATGGAAGAAGCCGTCATCTGTCGCCACGGCATAGACATCACCGAGGGCGGGAAGTGTGGAATCCGTCTCCACCGGCTGTCCGGATGATATGGTGCGTGCATCGGCCAGGTCGATGCATTCGTATGCGACACCGTTCTCTTCCAGAATGGATACGGCCTTCTCAAGGTCGTCGACGAGTTCCGCCGACGTGGCGAACATGGAAAGCAGCAGGAAATCACTTGAGACATCATCCAGTCCGAGTGCGACTATATCACGTGCGTAGTTGCTGTACAGCGGAGGACAGTCGTAGAAATCGTCGAATGAAAGCACTCCGCTGTATACGACAAGCTCCCTGAGGGTATGTTCGTAGACGGATTCATACAGGCCTTCGGTCTCTTCGACCGTGACGGGTACATCGAGCCTCCTGTGTACAAAGAGGGTGGCGAAGACGGGATGGTCGATCTCCAGCGTCCCGCCAGAGATCCTGATGCCGTTCTTGATGTACTCGACCTCGTGGACTCCGCTTGAGATGAAGTATTCGCTGCCGCTGGTCGAACCGATGTACCTTCCGTCGACGATGACGCCGACATCGGTCATGGGGCTGTCGAATCCGGTCCATCTTCCTCCCTTGACGATTCCCGGCAGGAAGAAAAGCAGGAAGATGATGACGAGCAATGCGGCTGAAAGTATCAGAAGAATGTATTTTCCAGGTCTCATGCCGAACTTCTCAGGAAGTCTGACAGGTTCGACTTCGACCAGTTTGCGCTTTCCTTTCATGGCTTTGGAAAGGGTACTCAAAGCACTTTCAGTTGTCAACAAAGAGCAAACATGATACGTTTCCATTCCATGGACAGGGTATACGGTCTCATCGAGAGGACCACTGAGCGTTATCTTACATACAGGAAGGCCGTGAAGGCGACCGAGAAGAGCCGTCGCAGGACGGTGCTTGGAGAGATCTGGTCATGGGTCGATGCCTTCATATTCGCCATCGTCGCCGTCCTGATCATAAACCAGTACCTGTTCCAGCTCTTCGTCATCCCGTCTCCGTCCATGGTCGACACGATAAACGTCGGTGACAGGGTCGTCGTCAGCAAGCTCAGCTACGGCATGGAGCTGTATCCGGCGGGAGCGAAGGTGTTCGACTCATCCAGACATGTCCAGAGGGACGACATCATCACGTTCTACAATCCCGAATACGATTCCAGGGGACCCGTTTTCGATGTGCTTTCCCAGATCGTCTACATGGGCACACTGTCCCTTGTGAACATCGACCGCAACGATGACGGGTCGGTGGCCGAACGTCTCTTCGTGAAGAGGGCGGTCGGCTTTCCTGGCGACCAGGTCGTCTTCGAAGACGGTGATGTCCTGATCAGACCGGCAGGATACGCACAATTCCTTCCCGAGGAGGAGTTCCGCAGCTCCAACGGACTGTCGGACCAGCCGCACAGGTCGATAGACGAGGACTACTACGTCGGCCTCAAGGCCTGGGCAAGGCTGTACGCTCTGCAGGAGGCGGGGGTGACAAGCGCTCCGAACCATCTGCTCAAGGATTATAAGCATGTCCAGGGCAATGTCGTGGGTGACATGTACGAGTTCTCCAGGCATCAGAGCCTCTATTCGTCGCTCGTAGATCCATCGGACATGGAAGCGCGCAGCACATGGTCCCGCTATCGGGCAGGGATATATGTCCCCCAGTCGCATGTGCTCCCCCTGGGGGACAACCGCGACAACTCCCGTGACGGCCGCTATTTCGGGCCTGTCGAGGAGAACGACATCAACGGCAAGGTGCTTTTCCGCTTCTGGCCGCTTGGCAGGATCGGTGGGCTGGAGTGATCCGCGGTTTTCTGGATCCGGCTCGTCCCGTCTCCCTTTATCTACATATTCCGTTCTGCACTACGAAGTGCGGCTACTGTGCATTCTACTCGCTGCCTCACGATGCATGTCGTGATGATGACATGACACGTTTCGTCGATTGCCTGTCCAGACAGCTCGAGGCGCTCGTCGAGGACATCAGAATACCTTTCCATACGGTCTATGTAGGAGGTGGCAATCCTGGTCTTGTCGGAGCCGAGGCGCTCAGAGGGCTTCTCTCCACCGCATTCAGATATGGAAGACCGGTGGAATGCTCCATGGAGATCAATCCCGAGACGCTCGACGAGTCCTTCTCGTCTCTTCTCGACCTCGTCGACCGCTTCTCCGTCGGAATACAGAGCTTCGATGAGCGGCATCTCAGGACGCTTGGTCGTAACGCGGATTGCAGGTCCTGTGCCAGGGCGCTCGATCTGCTGGAAGCTTTCCGCAAAGAGAAGGGGACGCGTTTCAACGCAGACCTCATGACGAACATTCCGCGTCAGAGCCTTGATGATGCACTTCACGACATCGATGAGCTTGTCTCATGGCAGCCTGACCATATCAGCCTGTATTCGCTGACCTTCGAGGAGGGAACAAGACTTGTCCAGGAAGAGGTTCCCAGAAGCGAGGAAGAGGAGGCCGAGACCTTGTATAGGCTATGGGATCATCTTGAAAGTCTTGGCTATGAGCAGTACGAAGTCAGCGCATTCGCCCGTGAGGGAAGATACTGCAGGCACAATCTCGTCTACTGGAACCTCGGGCAGTACATAGGCCTCGGTCCGTCGGCCGAGTCGTCGGTCGGCTATTCATCCATCGTCTCCTCGCGAGAGCAGGAGACCCTCGACGGATATCTTGCGGACCCGTCGTTCACATCCGTCCGTCTGACCAGGGAGGAGACGATCGAGGAGTACTTGATGACGAGCCTTCGTACCAGATGGGGTCTGGACAAGGCCGAGTTCTACCGTAGGTTCTCATGCATCTTCGACGACATGTTCCATGAGGCGGTCGAAGGCATGGATCCTCTGTGGTACCATGACGACGATGAGCGCTTCGTCCTGACACGAGATGGCATCATGGTGCTCAACAGAATTCTCCTGGCCCTGTTCATGGACCTCTAGAGTACGCTTCTGTTGACAGCCGGTTTTTCTTTATGGTAGGTTGACAGGCGTTCGAATAGACACCAATCCTAAGCTTATATAAGAGGTTACAAATGTCAGGCCACAGCAAATGGGCAACAATCAAGCACAAGAAGGGTCTTGCGGATGCCAAGCGTGGACAGAAGTTCACGAAGCTGATCAAGGAGATCACCGTTGCGGCGAAGATGGGCGGATCCGATCCCGATTCCAACGCAAGGCTCCGCACCGCCGTCCTCAAGGCAAGAGCCGAGAACATGCCTAAGGACAACATCGAAAGGGCCATCAAGAAGGCCAGCGGTGAAGATGCGAACACCACATTCTACGAACTCACCTACGAAGGATATGCACCGGGTGGAGTCGCCATCATCATCGACACGCTCACCGACAACAAGAACAGGACGGCTGCCGATGTGAGAAGCACCCTGACCAAGCTCGGCGGTTCTCTGGGAGCCACGGGATGCGTGTCCTACATGTTCCAGACGAAGGGCGTCATCACCTATGATGGCACGAAGTACACCGAGGACCAGATCTTCGAGGCCGCTCTCGAGAACGGTGCAGAGGATGTGAGCGCCGAGGATGGAGTCATCGAGGTCACCACGAGTCCGGCCGACTTCGCCAGCGTTCTCGAAGCCATGCAGGCTGCAGGTTTCGAGCAGGACAGCGCCGATGTCAACAAGATCGCAGACACGACCGTCTCCCTGGACAAGGAGAAGGCCGCCAAGGTCATGAAGATCGTCGAGCGTCTCGAGGATCTGGACGATGTCCAGCAGGTATCCACGAACCTCGACCTTCCGGACGACTACGAAGAGGAATGAGACTTGATCATCCTGGGCATTGATCCGGGACTGGCTAATACAGGCTGGGGTGTTGTGGAATACGTCAATCAACGCTACCGGCCTGTTTCTTTTGGAGTGGTCAGGACGAGCACCGAGCACAGTCTTGCGGACAGGATACATGCGATAGCCGAGAACATCGGCGCCCTTGCAGAGAAATACTCGGTGCAGGCGGTTTCGATGGAGGACATATTCTTCTCACAGAACGTCTCCTCGTCCATTGCCGTCGCCAAGGTCATCGGAGCGATCACGCATGAGATGAAGTCCCGTGGACTTGACGTGCAGTATTTCACTCCGCTGCAGATAAAGATGGCGATCACCGGAATAGGACGTGCAGACAAGAACCAGGTCCAGCAGATGGTCGCCCTGCTTCTGAAGATGGACAGGGTTCCCAGACCCGACCATGCTGCCGACGCCCTTGCCGACTGCATAACATATGCGGTCATGAACAGCACCAGGGAGAGGATGGGAGGAAGGCTGAAATGATCAACGCGCTGAATGGCATCGTGACCGAAGCCGGCGAGAACGGCATCGTCGTCAACGTAGGCGGTGTGGAGTACTATCTCGAGACGAGCTCGAAGTGCTCTGCCTTCTACGCAGGACATGTCAACAAGGATGTCGTCAGGATACTCACCGTCTTTCAGGTACGCGAGGATTCCATGACTCTCTACGGCTTCAAGGACAAGGGTGAACGCGAATGCTTCATCCAGCTGCTCAAGGTTCCGGGAATCGCAGGCAAGGGGGCGCTGAAGATACTTTCCTCGATTTCTGTCAACGACTTCATCCGGGCACTGGACAACAGGGATCTTTCGACTCTGTCGAGGATTCCCGGAATCGGATCGAAGACCGCACAGAAGCTCGTGCTCCAGCTTCGTGATACCCTTGTCTATGATGAGGACGATGCAGCCGGACATGGCGCATCGTCCGGTGGTCCGCAGACGGCAAAGGACTTCGAGGATGTGATAGAGTCCTTTGTCGGCATGGGATTCGACAGGAAGCTCGTCGTCAGGACACTCGAGAAGATCCTTGCAAAGGAGAAGGACGAGCTGAGAAAGCTTGACAGACAGCAGAGCGAGAACCACATCTTCCCGCTGCTGCTCAGGAGTTTGACTTGAAGAACAGCTACGACAACGAAGACGAGGATTTCCTTCCATCCGAGAGTCCTGTCGCCGTGACGTTCCAGAGCGCTGACGAGAAGACGGAGAACGTCCTCAGGCCCCAGTATCTCGAGGATTTCCAGGGACAGAGACAGCTCAAGGAGAACCTGGGCGTGTTCATCAAGGCCGCACGCGACAGGGGAGAGGCCCTCGACCATACATTCCTCATAGGGCCTCCCGGCCTTGGCAAGACCACGCTTGCCTCGATCATCGCCAACGAGATGCACAGCGAACTGAGGATGACGAGCGCTCCGGCGCTCGAGAAACCGAAGGACCTTGCCGGCATTCTGACAAACGTCACGGAGAACTCAATATTCTTCATCGACGAGATCCACCGACTCCGCCCGGCTCTCGAGGAGATGCTGTACATCGCCATGGAGGACTTCGAGATCGACTGGGTCATCGGACAGGGACCGAGCGCAAGAACGATGAGAATCCCGCTTCCGCGTTTCACTCTGATCGGGGCCACGACCAAGGCGGGAGCCGTATCCACGCCTCTGTCCGAGCGCTTCGGAATCACGGGTCATCTCGAATACTATGATGCCGACGAGCTCAAGAGCATCATCCTGCGCTCGGCTGGGATCCTCGAATGCAGGATAACGGATGAGGGTGCCAGTCTGCTTGCAAGATGCTCCAGAGGTACGCCGAGAATCGCCAACAGGCTTCTCAAGAGACTCAGGGACTTCGCCGACGTCATGAAGGGCGGTGTGATCGACACCGACATCGTCAGATTCGGTCTGGAGAAGCTTGGAATCGACGACAACGGGCTCGAGAAGCAGGACAGGGCTATTCTCAGGACGATCATCGAATACTATCAGGGTGGACCTGTCGGAGCCGACACTCTGTCCATCTCCGTCGGTGAGGCCGTCGAGACGCTTGAGGACTTCTACGAACCGTATCTGATCCAGCAGGGCTATCTGAAGAGAACCCCCCGCGGAAGAATGGTTACGCCGAAGGCCTACGAGCTGCTGGGCATGAAATGCGAAAGAGGTGCCGACTATGCTGACCAGGGACTACTATTTTGATCTTCCCGACGACCTGATCGCCCAGGTCCCGACCGAGAGGAGGGGGGACGAGAGACTGCTTCATCTCGACAAGGCCAGTGGAAGGTACGAAGACCTTATGATGAAGGATTTTCCGTCTCTGATCGGGAGCGACTGCGTCATGGTCGTGAACAATTCGCGGGTTCGCAAGGCACGTTGCTACGGCATCACCGAGAACGGTGGCCAGGTCGAGTTCCTTTTCCTGGAGGAGATGGAGGACCATTCTTGGATAGCCATGGTGAGCAAGGCGAAGAAGCAGAAGCCCGGGCGCACTTACCGCTTCCTTGACCGGGATGGTCGGCTCGTCGAGGTCGCCACGATAGTGCAGACGTTTGAAGACGGCACGAAGAAGGTCGTCTTCGAACATGAGCTCGACGAGGACTTCTTCACCCGTTGCGGTCATGTTCCTCTTCCCCCATATATCAAAAGGGAGGACGATTTCAGCGACGAGACACGCTACCAGACGATCTACGCCTCAAGGGAGGGATCGGTCGCATCCCCGACCGCCGGCCTCCATTTCACAAGCGCGCTGATGGACGAGGTGAGGGCGAAGGGTGTGGACATCCTCGAGGTCACGTTGCATGTGGGTGCTGGAACGTTCCTTCCTGTCAGAAGTCAGAACATCGAGGACCATCACATGCACTTCGAACGCTACACTGTCGACGAGGATGTCGCGGCGCGTCTGAACAGGGCGAAGGCTGAAGGCAGGAGGATCGTGGCCGTAGGCACCACGAGCGTCAGGACGCTCGAGAGTGCCACGGGCGAAGACGGCATTGTGAGAGCCGGTACCGGAAGGACGAACATATTCATCTATCCCGGCTACCGCTTCAAGACCGTCGACTGTCTTCTGACCAACTTCCATACCCCCGAGTCGACGCTTTTGATGCTTGTCAGCGCACTTGCGGGAAAGGACAACATAATGAAGGCATACGAACACGCCATAAGCCGGCGCTACCGCTTCTACAGCTATGGCGATGCGATGTTCATAAGCTGACGAACGAGGCGATCCTGTCCGCCTGAACCTCGACCGGTTCCATTCCGTCGACCTTGAGGAACTCCACCCCGTCCGGGAGCGTCTCGAAGACGATATTGAAGTTGGACCTCACACGCTCGAGGTAGTCGATCCGGTCGAACAGCTCCTTCTCCTCTCCGCGGCTGTCGATGCGTTTCATGCACTCGGCGGCAGGGGTATCGACGAATATGACGTACTGTGGATGTGGGTAGTCGTTGATCGACCTGAGCCAGGACATGTCTTCCGTCACTCCCTGATAGGAAAGCGACGAGTAGAAGTATCTGTCTGAGATCACCACACGGCCGCGATCAAGCAGCCCTGCGATGCCGTCTTCGGCATTGAACAGGTGGTCGCTCCGGTCTGCGGCATACAGGAGTGCGAGCGCTCTGCTTGTCGTACAGACCTGATGCCGTAGCACGCTCCTCACGAGGGCTCCGATTGGTCTGTCTGTCGGTTCGGCCGTAAGGACCACCTTGCCTCCTGTGCTCTGTTCAAGCCTGTTTGCAAGAATCCTGGCCTGTGTGCTCTTGCCGCTTCCGTCCAGACCTTCGAAGACTATGAAGGATGAGAGTATGTCGTTCACCTGCTTGCCCCTTTGCCGTCTCCATTATCATATTCAAGAAACGACGACATTTAGTTTATAATCAAAAACCAGCGAGATGAAGTACCATACGACTCTTTCCACCATCATCATTTCACTGATAGTGCTGATGTGCTTCGCACTCGCTTCGCTGATGTGCGTCTTCGCCCTCGGAATCGATTCGCCTGGATACATGATCGCGACGCAGGCCATGCAAAGGCTTGCCCGGATGACGGACCTGGACATCTCCTATTCCTCGATCGGAAGGAATCTCTCCAGCAGCGTCGTGATAGACGGCATTTCCATCTCGTCGCAGGGGGACGAGCTCATATCGATAGACAGGGTCACGATATACCGCAATCCGTTCCAGCTCATCAGGGCCTTCATGACCGGAGGGGGAAGGCTGTCGGTGGACATCACCGGCGTCGAGGTCAATCTGGAGGGGCCCTCGGGCACGGGAGGCGGTGACGGACAGCCGATGACTCTCGAAGAGGTCAACGGACTGATCCGCTCGATCGAATCATATGACGACATTCTGAAGGGCATGGCCTTCTACGGGCTCGAGTACTCGATCAACATCGAGGATTTCACATTGAATCTGGCCGAGCTCTCGTTCACTGACCTCAGGATGAATCTCGTCCTCGACAGCGGACTGGACCTCGTCCGCTTCGTCTTCAACGCCCCCGTCATATCCATCACGCTTGCCGACGCCTCGCTTGATGCAGCCAACCTGTCGCTTTCGCTGACAAAAGGGGAGGAGTACGTGGCACGGGCGAGCCTTGATGCCATACGCTTCTCATATGGCGACATCCAGGCGTCGATGGCGAACATGGCCCTGTCTTTGCCGTTCAGGTCCTTCGGCGAGATCGACCTGTTCCATCTTCCCATCGTGCTTTCCGCGACACAGAGCACCTTCGTCTACGACGATATCCGGGCGGATCTTGAAAGACTCTCGCTCGATGGAGATGAAAGCGGTGCCGACATCGTCCTTGTCGACGCTTCGGTGGATGGCGGCTCGTTCCGTGTGGATCTTCCACGCCTCGATTCGCGGGTCGACTACTCCCATGATGGTCTTTACATCTCCTTCATGACGCCGTCGACTTCGGCTCTTGCCCTTCCTGAAACGGGAGTCGAGGCGACGCTTTCCTCGCTCGATGGAGAGGTCTCGGTCCACCAGGCGCTGTCCTTCGACATTCTCATGGGCGGAATCGAGGTCGAAGGACTTGATGACATCACGAAAGGGCTATACGAAGGTCTGAGCTCGGAAACGTTAGACATCACGGGCCAGATGAACGATTCAAGCACGTTCTTATCCGCATCCGCATCCGTCGTCGGACACAGCCGGATCGACTTCTACGACGGCACCGGACTGTCGGCAGGTGTCTCCGCCCTCTTCGAGAACGGACGGATTGCAGATGTCGGCATCAGGCTGGACGCGCTTTCGTTCAAATCTCTGCCGTCCGTCGTCAAGGCTGACGTCACGTACAGTGATGGAGGAATCGATGGCCGCCTGACGTATGGCGACTCATTCTCCATCGAGATGGACGGACAGGGCGAGAGGTCCATCCGGCTTGCCATAAGCTCGCTCTCGCTTGGACAGTTCAAGCCGCTGTATGACCTTTATGCTCCTGTGCTCGACTCCTACGTCGACAGGGATACGACACTGTCGGGCCAGCTGGAGTTCGACTACGACAGCCTGAGTGCTCATACACCCGATTCATCACTCGTAGGTTCGTTCGCGATCAGCGGGATCAGGTTCAACCAGTACCGTTTCAACGTCGCCAGCTCGATACAGGCGTACATCGGCCAGGAGCGGTGCGACATATCACTGTTCACGCTGACGACACAGTGGCTTCGTCTTGCCTATACAGGTTCGATCGATCTGGATACGTTCTTCCCTCAGGGCAGTCTCGCTCTCGAGATGACGGAATCCGGAACGAGGATACTCGACATCGACTTCGATCTGGACAGAAGCGACGAATACCATCTGGATGCGACTGTCCCCAGGTTCCCGAACAGCTATCTCAGAGGGACCATCAACTGGGCCAGCAGAGGAGTCGTCTCGAGTGCCGGCGAGCTGTGCAGCGGCAATACGGTGTATCCTTTCTCGATTCTTCTGGACATCGACGATGCCTCTTTCTCTCTCGGCTCATCCGGTCTCGATCTCGACATCGATTTCAGCAGACTTCTCGACATCAGACTCTCGTTCAACGACTTCACGCTGCCGACGATCTCTGCGGACAGCATGGTCCATTCCAGTCTGGACGGGGATTTCGTGTTCATGTTCGACCTTGCAGGTCAGAGCTACTATGGCCACAGCGACGGCTTCACCATCCATTCGATGGGATTCATCCATTCCCGTCCCGACATCTCGTTCGCGTTGACGCTGTCCAATGATGAGGTGAGGCTGGACGACATCAGCGTCGTCGACGCCTACGAACCGCTTACCGGTACAGCCGTATACAGGATCGGCGAGCGTTCGTTCGCAATGACTCTTGGTAATACGGATGAGCGCATCAATCTCTCTCTTCTGCTCAGACCCGGCGACTACTCCGGCATCCTGACCATGGATAATGCCAGGCTTGACCGTTACGGGCTGGAGTCGGCACGCCTGGACACCACGCTGATCGGAAGAGGCGAGGGGGGCGACGACTTCTCGTTCTCTGGACGTATGACCATGACCGATGTAGGCATAGATTCGACCGGCTCTGTGCTTACAGCCGACATCATCATCGACGAGAACGGCTTCGAGGGAGGCAACGTGAGCTACCAGCAGGGAACGTTCACGGTCTCTGCGAACAGGATCGCATACAGCGCCACGGATGGAGTCCTTTCGATGGATGCAAGCATGGACTTCATCAGGCAGAACAGGGACAGGGACTACCCCGTCCACGCCTCCGCCGGCCTCGAGGTCTTCTTCGAGTCCTACGATTCCCTTGCCGATGCCGTCACCAGTACCGCATCCAGCATAACCACATCCACTATGAGGGGGAGGCTGTCTCTAGACGAGCTCGTCATCGACGACGAGATAGGAATCCACGACAGATACATAGACATCTCCTTCTCCGTCGATGACGGTCTTGCCCTGGATGGAAACTTCATACGGGGACATGTCGGCTTCGATCCAAGGTCGATTGATGTGAGCATTCTGGAAAACGGGATCGTCCATGGCAGGATATACGGCGACTGGAGCAGGGACGACTTCGACCTGCATCTCGACGACATATTCTTCAATCTCTCGATTATCAACTGGCTGTGTCCGGTTCCCCTTGTCACTTTTGATAATCCGGCCTGGGTGTATGGAGACTTCGTGCTCTATGGAAGCCCGGAGGACAGTCATCTGTATGGGCAAGGAGGTTCGCACGGCTTCGACATGCGTGTCTGGTGGGTCGATGACGCCTATCTCCATATCGGGGACACACAGGTCACCGTAGTCGACAACCATGCCACGACGAGCATGACTCCGGCGGTCATCGTGGATGAGGACAACGGCGACCTGCACAGGGGCTTCGCCGTTGCGCAGGCGATGCTCAGCAACGAGAACTATCTTGACTACTACGACATCGAAGTCTGGATTCCGGAAGGGGAGACCATCCACATCTGGGCTCCCGTATACAGCCAGAACATGCAGATCAAGGGCGATGTGAGCGGCTATTTCAGGATCTGGTCCGATCTTGACAAGAACTATCTGTCTGGCGACCTGAAGCTCTACAACGCCATGATGTCCATCGGCATGGACGAGCTTCCCCACTGGTGGGGACCGAGCAGATTCCAGGTCAGGGATGAGTTCGACGTCACGCTCATGGAGAACTGCTCCTTCGTCCTGCCGCTTTCCGACCAGCCGATAGTGAGGGCTTATTTCGACGAAGGCACCCTGTTTCATTTCCTGTATGACAGCCAGCTGAAGGAGCGGGAACTGAACGGAACGCTCTCCTTCCGCTCCGGAGAGATCTACTATTTCCAGAAGAACTTCTTCATAACCGACGGAAGCATCGTCTTCCCGCCTGCGGGAAGCGAGATGTCGAACCTCAGGATGAACTTCCGGGCAAGACTGAGGAGCTACAGCAGCGAAGGCGAGAAGGTCGACATATATCTAGTGCTCAACAACGCGACCATGGACAACTTCTCCCCGACGTTCGAGAGCACTCCGCAGATGTCCACCGAGGAGATCATGTCGATACTCGGAGGTTCGATTCTCTCCTCGACCGCCTATGGAGGTACGAATCTGGCATCCGTCGCCTCGATAGTCACCTCAGGCGTCGATGTCCTCAACCGGATGGGCCTGATCAACACCTCCAGCTATGCCGACCTGGGCTCCGTCGTGCGCGACAGCCTTGGAATCGATATCTTCTCAATGCGCACTAGCATTCTCGAGAACTTCCTCATCGACACGATCTTCTCAAGCAGCGGCGGAATGAACTTCTCTCCGCTTGCGACGTATCTGAACAACACATCGATCTACATAGGCAAGTACGTCGGAAGCGACCTCTATCTGCAGGCGATGGTCTACCTGCAGGCAATCGACAGCGCCTTCAACGATAGCGCCTTCATGACCGACGACCTCTCGCTCGACCTCGAGATATCGCTGGAGTGGGAGAACCCTCTGGGCACCTTCACATTCTTCACGACCCCGTCGAACCTTACTCTGCACAGCATGTTCGACAACTTCGGCATCAGATACGACCAGACCATCTATTTCTAGATCGACGGCTGTCTGGGCAATGCATTGTTCTGCATGATCCGTGTCATTGCACAGTATTCACAAAACACGTCATCAACATAATGGGATTCACGTTTCGTGTAGCTTTTCTGACCTTTTTCCATTATATTGGTGCAAGGAGTTTGTAGATGAACAGGAAAATCGCACTGACAGTCCTGGCTCTTGTGCTGGCATTCTCGCCGGCCTTTGCCGAAGACCAGGCGCCCGTCGATACGACAGACATCGCCGTCCAGGAGGAGCTCACAGGCTCCTGGTGGTACGGACGCACCATAGATTCATTTTCATTCGAAGGCCTTCAGAACGTCCAGACCAGGACTCTGACCAGTCTGCTTAGACCGTATGTCGGCCAGGTGTTCACCGAGGAGCTCGAGAACGAAATCATCAATCTCCTCTATGCGCAGACCTGGCTCGAGTATGTCGAGGGCTTCGACATGAAGCTTGACCCTGTCACAGGCGCTATGAACGTCACCATCAGTCTTCATGAGATTGCAATGATCGACGATATCGTCTTCAACGGCAACGACGAAATCAGCGACCGCGTCCTGCTTTCCGAACAGGGGCTCCAGGAAGGGGACTTCTTCTCTCCCGGCCTGCTTAGGGCGAACGCATCGATGCTCCAGACCTATTACCAGGGAAGGGGTTTCGCGGATGCCCTGGTCAACGCGCATAGCGAGATCGACGAGGCCGACAACACCGTAAGGATCGTATACACGATTAGCGAAGGCCTCCAGTACAAGGTCCGTTCCATCAACTTCATCGGCATTTCTGCGATGAGCGAGAAGGACCTCAAGAGGGAGATGTCGAGCAAGGAGAGGAGCTTCTTCCGCTCCGGCAACTTCGTCGCCTCCAAGATGGACCAGGACATGCAGACCCTGCTTGCATTCTACAACGACAACGGATATATCGATGCAGTCGTCCAGGGATATACGGTAGAGGATGTCACGGAGCCCGATGACAAGTATCACATGGTCGCCGTTGACATCACGATCAGCGAAGGCAGCCAGTGGCTTCTTGGATCCATCACCTTCGAGGGCAACACCGTCTTCTCTGATGAGGATATACAGAAGGTCATCTACATGAAGAGCGGCGTCGTTCATGACCAGAGCGAGGTCCTTGCGCAGATCCAGGCAGTTGCATCGCTATACTACAACGACGGATACATCCAGACCGCAATCAATCCCGTCATCACCAGAGACGAGGAGAACCATCTTGTCAACTACAATCTCGTCATAACAGAGAGCGAGCAGTCCGTCATCGAGAGGATCGTCATCACTGGCCTTACAAAGACGAAGCCCTATGTCATCGAACGTGAGCTCGAGCTCCATGTCGGAGACGTCTTCAGCCAGGCCGCCCTGCAGGCGTCTGGACAGAACATCCTCAACACCGGAATCGTCACCGACATCTCCACCGGCCTCTACCAGGGCGAGACGGAGAACGGCGTCATTCTTGAAATTGCTGTGGAGGAGGGCAACCAGATGCAGCTCCAGTTCGGAGCGACATTCGGCGGCACGGTCGACGGCTTCCCCGTCTCCGGCTTCCTGCAGTGGTCGGACACAAACATCTTCGGAACCGGCAGGGACTTCGCCATAACGACGAATCTGTCTCCTGACACTCAGGCGGTATCGCTCTCGCTTTCCGACAGCTGGGTCGGCAACAAGCGCTGGTCCAACGGCATTTCGTTCTCGATCGAGAGGAGCTCGTATGACAACGTCCTCCAGCGTGGTACGGAATCGGACTATTACGACGGACGCGACAAGTACAACGTGACCTATCCTCTGGGCTTCGAGTCCAATGCGGCATGGAGAGATGCCGGAATGCTCACAAGCGCATCAGTAGACCTGATGTCATACGACTTCTACACGTTCTCCATCGGCTACTCGACCGGATACACGTTCAACTTCCGCCCCGGCAACCTGACTCTGTCCGCCGGGCTGTCCATAGGACTTTCACACGCCATCTACGACGACAGCTACGATCCTTACGAGTGGCTGATCATGAAGTACCACGACAAGTGGCAGTTCTCGAACAAGCTCTCCATGTCGATAACCTGGGACGGACGCGATCTGGTCACCAACACGACCAGAGGGTATCTGCTTTCGGCAAGCTACACATACGCAGGCGGCTTCCTCGGAGGTCTTTCGAACTACAACAGACTCGGCTTCTCCGCGGCTGGATACGTCCCTCTGTTCACCTATACAAATGACGAGAACAAGAGCAGCAGTCTGGTTCTTTCCGGCACCACATCGCTGTCGCTGATGCTGCCCCAGTTCTGGAACAACACGTACGACCATGGATGGGATGTCTATTCCCCGTTCGATGGTGCCACTCGATACGAGATGCTCTATCTGGATGGAATGAACACCGGACGCGGCTTCTCCGTGCAGCTTTACAAGAGCCTTCTGTGGCACAACCAGATCGAGCTCAGCTACCCGATCGTCAGGAACATCCTCAATTTCGAGGTCTTCATCTCGGCAGACGGTGCCATCGAGGATCTCGAGGAGCTGAACAGCTTCGGTGATCTGAACTGGTACTTCGGCACCGGTTTCGGAATCAAGCTGAGGATTCCCGGCTTCCCGCTTGGTCTCTACTGGGTCAAGAACGCGACCTGGGACAAGTACGACGATTTCCAGCTGATCGACAACTCGATTCTCGGAGGCTCGATAGTCCTGGCCATCACCACATCGATCTACTGAGGCCTGGGCGATGGGGGAGAAGGATTCCGTCACGCCGATGATGAGGCAGTATCAGGAGATAAAGGCACAGCATCCTGACGAGGTCCTCTTCTTCCGACTTGGCGATTTCTACGAGATGTTCGACGAGGATGCCATAGAGGTGTCCCGTCTTCTTAATCTGACTTTGACGCACAGGGGCTCCGCGCCCATGTGCGGCATTCCGTATCATGCCGCGACAAGTTATCTCAAACGTCTTCTTGATGCTGGAAAGAAGGTCGCGGTCTGCGAACAGCTGACTCTGCCTGAATCGTCCAGAGAACTTGCCCGCAGGGAGGTCATCCAGGTCTATACCCCTGGTACGGTCGTCGATGACGAATACCTTGATTCGTTCAACGACAACTTCGTCTTCTGTGTGGATGTCGTCAAGGGGCAGTGCGTATGCGCCTACTGCGACCTTTCAAGCGGGACGTTCCTGGCAAGGGATCTTGGCAAGGACCCGTCTTACTCGTCTCTTGCCTCACTCATGAGCACTCTGTCGATTGCCGAGCTGCTGGTCTCGGACGACCTGTACTTCACGGACAGAAGGCTCAGGGAGGTCCTCGATTCACAGGAGCGGATCGTCACCAAGCTTCCTTCATGGAGCTTCTCGCTCAAGGAGGGGCGCAGCCAGATAGCGAAGGTCCTCAAAGTCGAGAACCTTTCACCTTTCGGTCTTGACGAAAAGAGCCCGCTTCTCTCGCCGATCGGCGCCCTGCTTGGCTACATGGTCCAGATGAGCAGGAGCGAGCTTGGCCAGATAGACAACATCAGGGTGGTGGATGAATGTGGCAGACTGCTTCTTGACGAGGCGACGACCAGGAACCTCGAGATAGTCAGGTCGCTGCAGGGAGGTGGGGCGTATACACTGTTCTCCGCTCTCGACAGGACGTGTACCGCCGCCGGCAGCAGAAGGCTGAAGGATGTGCTGCTACAGCCGCTATGCGACCGGGCTGCAATCGAGGAGAGACTCGACTGGACGACAAGGCTCGTCGATGATGTTGACGAGAGGATGCGCATCAGAGGTCTTCTCTCATCATGCGCGGACCTGATCAGGCTTGCCTCGAAGCTTGAGATGAAGCGTTCCGTTGTAAGGGACCTGACTGCCATCAGGGAGAGTCTTGTCTCCTTCTTCTCGCTCGTCGGCCAGAGGGACGAATACCTTAGGCTGCTCGATGGCGAGCTTGGCGATCCCGACGGTCTCATGGAGCTTGCCAGGACGATCGGCGATGCGATCAACCCCGAGTGCACGAACGACCGTGACAGTGGAAACATCATCCTTGCCGGCTATGACGAGGAGCTGGACAGACTCAGGGAGATCCACTGTCATGGCTCATCTCTGCTTGGCGATTATCTGGAACGTATCCGCAAGGAGACAGGAATAACGGTGATGAAGTGCGGTGAGAACCGCATCATCGGCACTTATCTCGAGGTCTCCAAAAGCCAGCTGGCAAAAGTCCCCGACTATTTCGTCAGGCGCCAGACGCTTGTGGGCGGCGAAAGGTTCACGACTCCCGAACTTTCCGAAATCGAGGAGAAGATCAACAGCGCAGAGGCCGAGGCAAGCGACAGGGAGCGCAGCCTCTACAATTCCATAGTCGCATCCGCATCGTCCTTCGCAGGGGATCTGAAGAACATCGGAATGCTTTTCGCCCAGCTCGACGTATACCAGAGCTTTGCCCAGATATCCTCAAGCCAGGGCTATGTCCGTCCCGTGATCGTCGATGATGGCGAGCTTGTCATTACAGGTGGCCGCCATCCAGTCGTTGAACAGCACATGGACCAGGGGGCCTTCGTGTGCAACGGGTTCGATTCGTCAGTCTCGAGATTTGCGCTTATCACCGGTCCCAACATGGCCGGCAAGTCGACCTATCTCAGGCAGAACGCACTCATAGTCCTCATGGCGCACTGTGGCTGCTTCGTGCCTGCATCCGAGGCCGTCATACCGCTCGTCGACAGGATCTTCTGCCGCGTCGGAGCCAGCGACAACCTTGCAAAGGGGGAGTCGACGTTCCTTGTGGAAATGCAGGAGGCCAGCTTCATTCTGCGAAATGCCACAAGGCACAGCTTCGTCATAATGGACGAGATCGGAAGAGGTACGAGCACGCAGGACGGAATGAGCATCGCATATGCGATAATGATGTATCTGCAGCGGTTGGGATGCATGACGCTGTTCGCGACCCACTATCATGAGCTGACTCTCATCGATACCAGTTCGATGCAGCTTCTCACGCTCGAGGTCTCTCAGGAGAGGAACGACATAGTGTTCCTTCGCAAGGTCGTCGAGGGTGTCGCCCAGAGCAGCTATGGGCTTCATGTCGCACGCATGGCGGGAATCCCGACATCCGTCATCCGGGAGGCAAGCGGCTTCCAGAAGAGGCATTTCGCGGACTACCGGATGGACATCTTTGCCGACCAGCTCGACCTCTTCGTCGACACAAGCAGGGCAGGCGACCAGGACAAGGACCGCATCCTTGATGAAATCGTCGACTTCGACCTTTCGAGTTCGACTCCTCTGGAGGCGATGGTTATGATGGGCCGGCTTCAGGATGAGGTGAAGGCTCTTTCGAAGAAATGACCGACAGGGAGTATCTTGTACACGACAGGCCGATGAAGGCGATTCTCGTCTTCGCGATACCGATGATGCTGGCCTCGTTCTTCCAGCAGATCTACACCCTTGCGGACTCCATCATCGTCGGCCGCTTCATAGGCGAGGGCGCCCTTGCCGCCGTAGGCGCCTCCACAGCACTGGTGAATGTGTTCATTGCTGTCGCGACGAGCGGTGCGACCGGAGCAAGCGTCATAACGGGAAGGGCCTTCGGGGCCGGGCGCCAAAGCGAACTCAAGGATGGAATCGTCACATGCATCGTGTTTTTCACCGTCCTGTCTGTGCTGCTGTCCGTGGCAGGACTCGTCTTCTGTCGCCGCATAATGGTCGCACTCGGCACGCCTGCCGATATCCTGGACGATTCAGTGCTCTATCTTGGAATCTACTTTCTCGGTCTGCCTTTCCTCTTCCTGTACAACGTCCTTTCGTCCATCTTCAACTCTCTTGGCCGGTCCACGATACCGCTTGTCCTCCTGGTCTTCTCATCACTACTGAACATTGTGCTCGACATCGTCGCAGTCGCTTTTCTGGGCATGGGCATAGCGGGAGCCGCCTGGGCGACTCTCTTCTCACAGGCGCTATCAGCCGTAATATCGTCAATTGTGCTTGCAAGAGTGGTCGGGGAGTTCAAGGACTGTCCAAGGGGGACCTTCTCATCCGGATCGCTCAGACAGATGCTGTCCATCGCCGTTCCGTCGATTCTCCAGCAGTCGTCTATCACCATCGGGATGATGCTTGTGCAGAGCGTGGTCAACATCTTCGGCTCCCAGGTTCTTGCAGGCTATAGCGCAGCGATACGGGTGGACGGGTTCGTGACTGTTCCGTTCTTCTCCCTTGGCAATGCGATGAGCTCGTATACCGCGCAGAACATCGGTGCGGGCAGGAGGGACAGAATCTCAAAGGGATACCATGACGCATGCATCGTCATAGCCGTATCCGGAATCCTGATCTCCATAGGCCTGACTCTTTTCCATGAACAGATCGTATCCCTGTTCATCGCGGATGGAGGAAGCGCCGAGGCCAGGATGGCCGGAGGCGGATACATGTCCTTTCTGGGCTGCTTCTACTGGATACTAGGCCTTGCGGTAGTCACCGGCGGAGTGCTCAGGGGAATGGGGAGAATGGGACTGTTCACCCTGGGCAGCATCGGGAACCTCGCCCTGCGTGTCCTGGGCTCCATGACGCTTGCCCCGGTATTCGGAGTCCAGGTGGTCTGGTATGTCGTACCCTTCGGCTGGATCGTCTATCTGGCCCTATGTCTTGCGGCCTACAGGAAATGTACGCTGAAGGGACGATGAAGTCCTTCATCGTTGCCTTCCTCTTCCTATTGACAATATGAGGCAGTAAGTTCTATTCTCAGGATAGTTCAATTTTCTTTTGGAAAAGGAACCCGTCACGGAGTTCCTTTTTTTTGTGGGTAGGAGATGCTGGATAGAGAAATCGAGAAGAATCCGCTATTTGTGCAGATGGACGCTCTCGTCAGTCCCATGGGCTTCAGAGTCGTCGATGTGTACAGGAACGACAGACCGGGTGGAATACAGCTCCACCTGACGGTCTTCAGCGGCGACCACGAAGTCAACACGGACGACCTCGCCGCTGTCTACAATGTGGTCTATCCCCGTTTCTGCGTACTGTGGAACACGAGGGACCTGGAGCTCGAGGTGTCCTCTCCAGGGATGCAGAGGGTATTCAGGGACTGGTACGAGTTCAGCGTCTTTTGTGGAAGACTCGTGCGACTCTACTCGAACAGATGGTCTTCGAACATCGAGGCCGTAATAGTATCATGTGACGACGATAGCGTCACGCTAGGCGACGTGCTCATCGTCGACAGGAACGAGAAGATGGATGAACTGGTCCTGGCCCGTGACGAGGTCCAGAAGGCCAGACTGACATACCGCTGGGAGGAGAAGAAGTAAGATGTCAACAGATCTCAAGGAAGCCATCAGGCTGATGATTGAAGAGAAGAACTATACCCATGACATGGTTCTCGAGACGATCAGGGAGTTCGTCAAGGCCGCATACAAGAGGAAGTACGGCACCGACCAGAACGTCGAGATCAGCTTCTCCGACGATGACGAGCTCACGGTGTGTGCAAGGAAGACCGTCGTCGACGAGGACCACTATTACAACGAGGTCACCGAGATCCCCCTTGACGAGGCCCAGGAGCTTACGGAGGATGTCGATCTCGGCGACGAGGTCCTCATTCCACTTGATCTGTCCACATTCGACCGTGGCTCAGTCCAGTCCGCGAAGCAGCGTGCGCAGCAGAGCTTCAAGGAAGTGCAGAACAACAGGACCTACAAGGAGTTCAAGGCGAAGGAGGGAGAGATCATCCTTTGCATCGTCAACTCCGAGCTTCCCAACGGGGACTTCAGACTGAACGTCGGTGGTGGAGTCGAGGGCCTTCTTCCCAGGAAGAACCAGTCCCCCCGTGAGGTATATGAACCGGGCGGAGAGGTCAAGTGCTATCTCGAGAAGGTGGAGAACGCCGACAACGTACGCGACCCGCAGGTCAACATCAAGGGACGCAAGCAGAAGAAGGACGTCAGGATCATCCTCTCGAGAACCAGCCCCAGGCTTGTCGAGAAGCTGCTTGCCATCCAGGTTCCCGAGATCTATGACCGTGAGGTCGAGATCGTCAAGTGCGTCCGCCAGGCTGGAATAAGGACCAAGGTCGCCGTCAAGGCCAATAGCCGAGACATCGACCCGGTTGGAGCCACGGTGGGCCTCAAGGGCAACAGGATCCAGAGCGTCATCACCGAGATCGAGGGGGAGAAGATCGACGTCATCCCCTATGACGAGAATCCTATCAACTTCATCGCTTCGGCTCTCACGCCTGCACATGTCGAGAAGGTCTATCTTGTGGACATGGCGACCAGAAGGGCGATCGCGATCGTGAACCAGAAGGACGTCGGACTCGCCATCGGTCCCAAGGGAAGCAACGTCAACCTTGCAAACAGCCTGTGCGACTGGATGATCGAGGTCATGACACAGGAGCAGTTCGACGAACTCGACCTCACCCAGGAGACCCGGGAGAGGGCAGAGGCGATCTTCGTGCAGCCTGCGGCTGATTCCATCGTCAATGACGACGGCAGGACGCTGTCCGCACAGGAGCTCGGAATCGGCGAAGGCGAGACGCTTCTCAGCGATCTCAACATCTCCTCCGACCTCGTCGCGAAGCTCAACTTCCATGACGTGTATACCGCCGAGGAGTACTTCAACCTCTCCGATGAGGAGCTTGCCGAAATCGGCCTGAGCGACGAGGAGAAGGCGTCCATCAACGACTGCATCTATGTCGAGGAGGAGACCGAGGAGGAGTTCATCTGTCCCAACTGCGGAGCAACGGTGAAGATCGGAACCACCGTCTGCCCCAGCTGTGGAGCTGAATTCGAATTCGAGGACTGACAGGGGATATAAATGAGCGAAGAGAAGACAAAGATCAGAGTCATAAAGAAATCCCAGGGCACGACTCCTGCCGTTGCCCAGACTCCGGCCCAGGGCTCGGGTGCTCCATCAGGTGCACCTGAGAAGAAGGTCGTCGTCATAAAGAAGAAGATCGTCACCGTCAAGGCCAAGGTGAAGGAGGACAGGAAGGACGAGGATGCGACCGGGAAGAAGGTGGATGATGCCGCCATGTCCGCTTCCGTCACAAAGCCTTCCACTGTTTCCACAGAGCGTCCTGCAAAGAGCGCTTCCGCACCCCTTGTGCAGCCTTCCCAGTCCAGACTCGCCTCGAGCGTTCCCGCCGCGAACAGGAACCTTGTCGGCGGCGAGAGGGTGAAGAGCATGGTCACCCATGGCCCTGTCGTCATCAAGAACACCAATCTTCCTCCCGTCCCAGGTCAGATGGTCTCCGGAACCCCGACGAGCAACAGGCCAAGGGTCGTCGGCATCGTCGGAGGAAGGCCCACCAACACCAGAGGTGGACAGGGCAGATACGGCGGTCCTTCCGGTGGATATCGTCGTCCTGACGGTCAGAACAGACCTTTCAACAGGGATGGAGGATTCCGCGGCGGCCAGGGACAGGGAGCCGGCAGGCCCGGATTCGGTCCCAGACCGGGTGCAAGACCGATGGGGCCGGGTGCCCAGCCTTCTGCTGGACTCGACCTCAACCAGAAGGGCGGTGCCCGTAAGACGACCGGTAAGCGCAAGGACAGCGGCGACTACAGGACACGCCGTGACCAGGAAGTCGACTTCCAGTATCAGCAGAAGAAGCGTGAGGAGAGCAAACTCGCGGCGGTACCCAAGTCAATCGACATCATGGAGAACATCACCGTCAGCGACCTTGCCAGGAAGATGAACCTCAAGGCCAGCGACATCATCTCGAAGCTGTTCAAGATGGGCATGATGGTGACCATCAACCAGCAGATCGACCATGAGACGGCCGAGATCATCGCGAACGAGTTCGGCTGCGAGGTCCATCTCGTGTCCCTGTACGACGAGACCGTCATAGAGAGCGAGGAGGACAGGCCGGAGGACATGGTCCCGCGTGCCCCCATCGTCACGATCATGGGCCATGTCGACCATGGAAAGACCAAGCTCCTGGATGCCATCCGATCGTCCGATGTCGCAGGTGGCGAGTTCGGTGGAATCACCCAGCACATCGGCGCCTACAAGGTCAACGTACCTGGACGTGGTGATGTCGTGTTCCTCGACACCCCGGGCCATGCTGCGTTCTCGATGATGAGGGCGAGGGGTGCACAGGTCACCGACATCGTCGTCCTCGTCGTCGCAGCCAACGACGGCGTAATGCCTCAGACCCGTGAGGCGATCGACCATGCAAAGGCTGCAGGGGTTCCCATCATAGTCGCGATCAACAAGTGCGACCTTGCAGATGCGAATCCCGACCGTGTCATGCAGCAGCTTTCCGATATCGGACTCGTGCCTGAGGAATGGGGTGGACAGACTCTCTACTGCAGGATCTCCGCTCTCAGGAAGGAGGGTATCGAGGACCTTCTCGACACGATCCTCCTCCAGGCCGAGATGCTCGAGCTGAGGGCCAACCCCAACTGCCGTGCAGTCGGAAAGGTCCTGGAGTCGAGAATCGACCAGGGCAGGGGAACCGTCGCCACCGTCATTGTCCAGAAGGGTACTCTCCACCAGGGCGACTACTATGTCGCTGGAATCTATCCTGGAAGAGTGCGTGCCATGTTCGACGACAAGGGCAAGAAGATACAGAGCGCAGGTCCTTCGACACCTGTCGAGATCATCGGTCTGTCCGACATCCCGTCTGCAGGCGATCCGTTCCAGGTCACCGAGGACGAGAAGCAGGCCAGGATGGTCGGTGCCAAGAGGCAGGAGCTCGAGAGGCTGGGCAATACGACGAGCACGAACAAGGTCACTCTCGAGAACCTCTACGACAAGATCCGCGAAGGCGAGATCAAGGACTTCAACGTCATCATCAAGGGTGACGTCCAGGGTTCCGTCGAGGCTCTCCAGGGAACGCTCCAGAAGCTCAGCACGAGCGAGATCAGGCTGAACGTCATCAGAGCATCCGCGGGTGCCATCATCGAGAGCGACATCACTCTTGCCGCCGCCTCGAACGCGCTCGTCATCGGCTTCAACGTCCGTCCGACTCCGCGTGCCCAGGCCCTTGCCGAGCAGGAGAAGGTCGAGATCAGGAAGTACAACATCATCTACGATGTGGTCGACGATATCAAGGCGGCCATGGAGGGCATGCTGTCGCCTGAGATCCGCGAGATCGATTCCGGCAAGGCAGAGGTCAGGGAGGTCTTCCGCGTTCCCAAGGTCGGGCTTGTCGCAGGATGCTACATCCTCGAAGGCAAGGTCACCAGAAGCTGCTTCGTGCGCGTGATCAGGGATTCCATCCAGATCAACAAGGAAAACATACACATCGCCTCCCTCAAGCGCTTCAAGGACGATGCGAAGGAGGTCACGGCCGGCTACGAATGCGGTATTGGCCTTGAGGACTTCCAGGATCTGCAGAAGGGCGATATCCTCGAGTTCGTCATCATGCAGGAAGTCGCGAGAAAGCTGGAAGTGGACGTATGAGCACATATTCAGGATCAAGACTGGAGAGCAGGGTGCTCGAGGCCATATCGACGATGATCGTGACAGGTGTGATCAAGAACCCGCATCTGTCACGGTTCACCTCGGTGACCGAGGTCAGGCTTTCCAGCGACAATGCATATGCCACGGTCTATGTCTCGACGGTCATGGAGAAGGACCTGGAGCGCAGCGTGAAGGCGCTCAACAGCGCATCGGGCTTCATCCAGACGAAACTTGCGGCCATTCTCAAGACCCGCAACACCCCCGTGCTGAGGTTCGTCCCCGATACAAGCTATATCGAGGGCGAGAGGATAAACAATCTGATCGACGAGGCGCTTGGAAAGTGAGCGTCTTCTCGGTCATCGTAACCAGGAAGGAGAGGGATGTGACAAGCTTCTCATCCCTTTCCCCCATAAAGAAGGCCTGTCGAGGAAGCAAGGTCGGACACTGCGGGACCCTCGACAGATTCGCATGTGGTCTGATGTGCGTCCTCACCGGTGAGGCGACCAGGCTCAACCCGCTCTTCAGCGGCTTCGACAAGTCGTACAGGGCCCGCATGGTCTTCGGAAGCGAGACTGACACTCTCGATCCAGAGGGACAGGTGATAAGGACAAGCGACGTCATCCCGTCCGTAGAAGACATCAGAGAGGTCCTACCTTCGTTTCTCGGCGAGCAGGACCAGACTCCGCCCGTCTATTCGGCGATCCATGTCGGCGGAAGGCGAGCCTATGCACAGGCGCGCAAGGGGGTGGATGTCGAGATGCCTTCCCGGAGGATACGCATCGATTCGATCTCCATGCTCGACTATGATCCGCCTTATCTCGTCTTCGATGTTTCGGTCAGCAAGGGGACCTATATCCGCTCGCTTGCCCGCGACATCGCATACAGGCTTGGCAGCGTCGCACATCTGGTCGATCTTGAACGCTATCGCATCGGGCCTTTCACATACGGCGACGTGACGGGGATTCCCGCCTCGCTCGAGGAAAGCGAGAGGAACCTGGCCAAGGTCATACCAGCAGTGGTCGACTTCGACAGAAGGATGCTTGGAAGACTTGCCGACGGCTACATGTCGCCACGGGGCATCCTCTCCATCGACATGCCTCAGGAGGTCAGATACAGACTGCACTGCGACGGTCGGCTGGTCGGAGTGGTCGAGAGGAGGGATGATGGACGCTGGTCCATCGTCGCACTGGTGAACCGTGAAGATCTATGATTTCTGCACACCAATAGAGAAGAGACTGCTGAAGGACGTGCCGATGGCGATCGCCATCGGAGTCTTCGACGGAGTGCATCTCGGCCACCGTGAGATATTCTCGCGTCTTGCCGGTTACGCCTCGAGCCATGAAGGCGTCAGGACCATGGTGATGACATTCGCCACAAATCCCAAGGTGGAAGGTTCAAGAGCGCTGGACACGATGCGCCTGAGGACACGCTACATTTCATCATTCGGAATCGATTATGTGGTGGTTATTGACTTTTCCCGTGATTTCAGTAAGATGTCAGGTCGTGAGTTCATCCGCTTGCTATGTACGATGTGCCGTGTGAAAGCCGTCATAGTCGGGGAGGATTTCAGATGTGGCAGTCCGTCGGACCAGATTACGGCTGGAGAGTTGTCCGGGACATTCGCCGGTTTCGGCGTGGGCGTCGATGCGCTTGTCATCCCGCCTGTCGAGGATGCCTGCCATAGAAGAATCTCTTCCACACATATCAGGGCGCTGGTCTCACAAGGTGATCTGGACACGGTTCGCGAACTGTCCGGTCAGCCGTACCAGTACGATCTGCTGGAAAACAGATTCGTCAGGACGGTTGCGGGATACAGGACCAGGGTCGTGACCGGTCAGCGCCTTCCTGCCGATGGAAGCTACAGGGCATCCGTCGTCCTCCTGGATGGAAGGGAAGTGGAAGCTTCGCTTATCATAGACCGGGATGGACTTCTGATAGTCCCCAGGAGCGGAATCGATCTGGTGAAGGCGGATTCACTTAGAATATTCAGCAAGGAGAACTGAAGAAAATGGTAACAAAGGAAACGAAGCAGGAGCTTGTCTCCCAGTTTGGTGGAAACTCCGCCAACACCGGTGATGTCGCAGTGCAGGTTGCACTTCTCACGGCCAGGATCAACGATCTGCAGAGCCACTTCAAGATGCATCCCAAGGATCATGCATCCAGACGCGGTCTTCTCAAGATGGTCGGACAGAGGAGAAGGCTTCTGCGCTATATCAAGAACCGCAACATCAACGAGTACAGGGAGCTGATCGCCAAGCTCGGTCTCAGAAAGTAAGCAATCATCGGCCAGGCTCATCGAGTCTGGCTTTGATGCATCATAAAGAACAAGAAAAGAACAGAAAAGGGTCAAGTTATGTCAAATGTAACAAAAGTCTCAGTCATGATCGGCGACACCGAACTGGTCTTCGAGACAGGTAAGATCGCCAAGCAGGCAAACGGTGCAGTCTATGCACATTACGCCGGAAGCGCAGTCGTTGCGACGGTCTGCTGCGGAGAGCAGCCTTCCGAACCCATCGACTATGTTCCGGTTTCAGTCGAGTACAACGAGAAGTACTACGCAGCCGGAAAGATCCCCGGAGGCTTCCTCAAGAGGGAAGGCCGCCCGAAGGACAAGGAGATTCTCGTCTCCAGACTCATCGACCGCCCCATGAGGCCGCTCTTCGACAAGGCCTTCGGTCGTGAGATCCAGATCGTCCCGACAGTCGTGTCATCCGACATGATCCATACTCCGGACATCGTCGCCATCAACGCAGCAAGCTGTGCTGTCACGATCTCCGACATCCCGTTCTACGGACCCATCGCCGCGGTGCGTGTCGCACTCATCGACGGAAAGTACGTCATCAACCCGACCTTCCAGCAGATCCCCACGGCCAGCCTCGACATCGTCGTCGCCGGTACGCATGATGGAATCACGATGGTCGAAGGTGGTGCCAAGGAGGTCAGCGAGGACGAGATGCTCGGTGCCATCGCCGCCGCCCAGCCCGTCATCACCAGCATCTGCGAGGCGCAGACGAAGATGAGAGAGCTGTGCGGCAAGGAGAAGCTTCCTCTCATGGAGATCGACGAGGACCTCTCCTGGCTCGAGCCCGTCAGACAGTTCGCGACTCCGCTCGAGAAGGAGGCCAGCTTCGTCAAGGGCAAGATGAACCGCTATGCAGCCCTCGAGAAGGCACATGAGCAGGTCAGGGAGAAGTTCGCAGACCTCATCGCCGAAGACGAGAAGCGCCCCGGCCAGCTCGCCGCCATGTTCGAGGACCTGGAGTACAACATCCTCCGTTCCTCGATTCTCGACGACGGTGTCAGGACCGATGGAAGAAAGGTCACCGAGATCAGACCGATCACCTGCGAAGTCGGAGTGCTTCCCTGCACGCACGGCTCTGCTCTCTTTACCAGAGGCGAGACGCAGTCCCTTGCCGTCACGACGCTCGGAACCGCATCCGATGAGCAGATGTTCGACACGATCGACGGCGACAAGACCTATTCGAACTTCATGCTCCACTACAACTTCCCGCCGTATTCCGTCGGCGAGTGCGGACGCCTCACCACAGGAAGACGCGAGATCGGACATGGCCATCTTGCACAGAGGGCTCTTGAGGCCGTCATCCCGCCCAAGGAGAGCTTCCCATACACGATCCGTGTCGTCAGCGAGATCATGGAGTCCAACGGATCGTCCTCGATGGCTTCCGTGTGTGGCGGATGTCTGTCCCTCATGGATGCAGGCGTCCCCATCAAGAAGCCTGTCGCAGGCATTGCAATGGGCCTGATCACCGAAGGTGCGGACTATTCGAGGTATGTCGTCCTTTCCGATATCCTCGGCGAGGAGGACCATCTCGGCGACATGGACTTCAAGGTCGCCGGAACGAAGGATGGAATCACCGCGTTCCAGATGGACATCAAGATCGCTGGAGTCACGCCTGAGATCATGAGCAAGGCTCTCGCACAGGCCAAGGAAGGAAGGATGCACATCCTCTCGATCATGGGACAGACGCTTGCCGGACCCAGGAGCGAGATCAACGAGCGTGCTCCTAAGATCCTTTCGTTCACCGTGCCTGAGGATGCCATCGGCGCGATCATCGGAACCGGTGGAAAGACGATCAAGGCAATCGCCCAGCAGAGCGGTGCGGAGATCAACATCGACGACGATGGATGCGTCACAGTCTACGGAAAGAACAACGCATCCAGCCAGGAGGCCAAGAGGCTTGTCCTTTCCATCATCGAGAAGCCTGAGGTCGGCAAAATCTACCATGGAACGGTCAAGAGAATCGTCGATTTCGGTGCATTCATCGAGATTCTTCCCGGCAAGGAGGGCCTGTGCCATATCTCCAAGCTCTCTCACAAGCGCGTGAAGCAGGTCACCGATGTCCTCCAGGTCGGTCAGGAAGTCGACGTCAAGCTCATCGACATCGACAGGATGGACCGCCTGAACCTCTCCTACATCGACGCTCTTGATGATGCGTCGAAGGGCAAGGAAGAGAAATGACCGAGGTGAGGATGGTTCTCGAGGAGGGGGTCAAGGCCCCTTCCTATGAGAGCCAGGGAAGTGCAGGAGCCGATGTGAGGGCCCATGTCTCCGCCCCGGTTGTAATCGCTCCGGGACGCAGTGCGCTTGTTCCCACAGGTCTCTTTCTCGAGATACCTAAGGGATACGAGATCCAGGTGCGTCCCCGCTCGGGTCTTGCACTCCGGCACTCCATAACGGTGCTCAACACCCCCGGTACCATCGACAGCGACTACCGGGGCGAGGTCGGGATCGTCCTCATCAACCACTCCGATTCGCCTTTCACCGTGAACGACGGCGACAGGATCGCCCAGCTTGTCCTTGCCAGGGTCGAGCAGGCCAGCTTCGTCGAGGTCGACTCGCTCGGCACCACCGGACGTGGAAGTGGAGGATTCGGCTCAACGGGAGTCTAGGCTTGAAAGGCTACAGATCCAGCCACATACTTCTCGATCTTCATGTGACAAGGGAATTCGTTCTGGATTTCCTTGTCTCGTTTCTATTCTTCTTCTTCATATTCTTCATCAACCAGATTCTGCTGCTCGTACAGCAGGTCATGCTAAAGAGCGTCGACGTGGGCACCATACTCACTCTGGTGCTATGTGCCATACCGCAGTTCCTGCAATACGTCGTGCCCTTTGCGACTCTGAGCGCATCGTCGATGGTTCTTGGAGACCTTGGATCGGCGAACGAGCTTCTTGCAATGCGCTCAAGCGGCATCCCGCTTGGCAAGGTATACAGGGTGCTGGTCGTATGCTCACTTGTAATGTCCCTGCTCACGTTCTATATAGCAGACTACCTGATGCCGGCATCAAGCCGGGTCTATCAGCGCATGCTCACAGATGTCATGAGGGATCTTCCGACATTCGAGCTGAGAGAGGACGGCACGAACAGCGTTGGAGATGTCGTCATGAGGAACGGGGACGTCAGCGGTGATGCGATATCCGATGTGATGATGTTCACGACGGACTCGTCGCCATACATGACCATTCTATCTCCTGAGGGAAGACTCAAGCTCGTCGAGCCCGTCGATTTCGTCTATCGTCTCGATCTGGATGAACCCTCGTTCCTTCTGAGCGAGGACGACAGCGTACGTACGGTCCTCTCCAGTGCAGGAAAGGCGACCATCTATCTCGACTTCTCCAGACAGGTTCCGGCACTGACCCAGTCAAGTCCTTCGAATCTCTCCTCGGCGGAGCTGTGGCCGCTGATGCAGGACCGCAAGGCGGTACGTGACGAGAATGTGGCGATCTTCCATGACCGCAGGGAGGATGCCATGCTTCAGCTGGCAGGTTCAATCGCCCGTGTCCACAGTTCAGCCGATCTGGCCGAAGCACAGTCGGACATCGACTACGCAGTCTCGACACTCGAGGCGATAGGGGACGATGAGCCGATCCAGTTCTACTACCAGTACTACAGCGCGGAGTTCAACAAGAAGTTCGCTCTTGCTCTTGGCTGTCTTGCACTCACGGTCGTAACGCTTCCGCTCAGTCTAGTGAAGATAAGGCATGGCCGACTCGTCGGATTCGGCCTCAGTCTGCTGATCGCCGTCTCGTACTGGTACATACTATTCGCAAGCCAGCTGAAGATCTTCGACTTCTCCTTCAACGCGGGATTCCTGATGTATGTGCCGGACGCCGTAATGCTTGCAACGGGTCTTTCTCTGCTCGTGTTCAACATGAGGAGGGCAGGATGAGCATTCTCGACCGCTACATATCGTCAAGCATCCTCAGGACAAGTCTGGCGACATTGGGCATCTGCACCCTGCTCGTCGTCGCGGTGGAGATGTTCTCGTCGATGAACAACTATGTGACGAACGCCCTGCCGTTTACCGACATCCTGTATCTGGCGGTTCTGGGACTGCCTGAATACCTCATGATGTGTGCATCCATCTCGTTTCTTTTCGGAACGACCTTCTTCCTGTCGCAGCTGGAGAGCAGCAACGAGATGATCATGTTCCTGAACGCAGGACTCGGATACAGGCGCATCTGCCGCCCGATCGTCCTGATGATCCTTGTCGTGACGATTCTGGCCTTCGTCTTCTCCCAGACCATCATGATCGATGCGGGCGTCGAGCATGACAGACTGTCCGTCGAGTACTTCGGACAGACGTCGACACAGGACAGCTCTGACATCAGCGTGGCATCGATCGACGGCTCCTATGTAGTCGACAGCGCATACTTCTCCCAGGATCTTGGACGCCTTTTCGACGTCACTCTCGTAACGAGAGACGAAGAAGGTCATATCGGAGGGCGCACATATGCCTCATACGCCGACTGGAGCCAGGAGGAGGGCTTCTGGCATCTTCACGACGGTCTTTCCCATGTCGTGGTCGACGGCATTGTCGTCTCTTCATACTTCGACGAACTTCCTGCCACGTTCATGGACATGCCGCCCCAGATGTTCACAAACAAGGCGCGTGACATCTCGACCATGGACAACGGGAGTGCTCTTGAATACCTTGAGCGAGTTCGACAGGTCGATGTCGACCTTTGGTACCAGGCTGCGACTGAATACGTATCCAGGCTGTTCTCACCGTTCTCGATCTTCGTCCTCGTGACCATAGCGCTGCTGATGAACTATCGTTTCAAGAAGAACATCTTCCTCTTCTCCCTGATACAGTCCCTTTGTACATCCGTCGTCTACTATGTCGTCCAGATGCTCACCTCGATCATGTGCGAGCAGGGTATCATGCATCCGGCGTTTTCTGTTATCATACCGGTCGTGACGGTCCTCGTGCTGTCACTGGCGATCAGACTCATCGGAAGGACACATGGCTGACAGAATCTACACATGCACATTCAGGGATGTCGAGACGCGTGCGCGTCTTGGCTATATCGATCTGCCTCATGGCAGGGTCGAGACACCGGCCTTCATGCCTGTCGGAACAAACGGTACTGTCAAAGGCATATATCATGACAGGATCAGGGACATCGGCTATCAGATAATCCTTGCCAACACATACCATCTCTATCTGCGACCCGGTGAGGAGGTCCTGAAACGCTTCGGTGGTCTCCATCGTTTCTCGAACTGGAATCGGAACATACTCACCGATTCAGGAGGCTTCCAGGTATTCTCCCTTTCCGGACTCAGGAAGGTAAGGGATGCCGGGGTCACCTTCCAGAGCCACATCGACGGATCAAGACATGTCTTCACACCCGAGAAGGTCGTGGACATCCAGGCTGTGATCGGAAGCGACATCGCGATGGTCCTCGACGTGTGTACTCCTCCTGGAATCGAGTACAGGAACGCAAAGGAGGCCTGGAGGGTCACCCGCCTGTGGGCCGAAAGGTCGATCGAGGAGCGAAACAGGCTTGGAGAGTCCTTCAGAGGGAATCTCTTCGGGATAGTGCAGGGGAACTTCTACGAGGACCTGAGACGTGAGAGCGCGCTGACGATCAGCGAGATGGATTTTCCCGGCATCGCCATCGGAGGGCTGTCCGTAGGCGAGAGCAAACAGCAGTTCAACGACTTCCTTGCATATACGAGCCAGTATATCACCGACGAGAAGCCAAGATATGTCATGGGCATCGGATCGCCCGACTACATCTTCGAATGCGTAGAGAACGGAATCGACCTGTTCGACTGCGTACTTGCGACCCGTATGGCACGCAACGGAGGCCTGTTCACGGATGATGGTGTCATCACCATGAAGAAGGCCATCCACAAGTTCGACGAACGGCCGATCCAGGAAGGATGCACATGCACCGCATGCACGAAGTATTCCAGGGCATACATGCATCACCTGATAAAATGCAACGAGATGCTTGGCGGAATGCTTGCGACTGAACACAACCTGACCTATCTTTATACTCTGCTCGAGCGCATCCGCTCTTCGATCAGGGAAGGGCGCTTCAGCAGCTTCAAGAAGGAATACATGGCAAGGTTCTACGGGCCGAAGGAATAGACATCCATGACCGGATGGACTGCGAAGTGATTGAGGGCTAGAATTGTCTTCATGGCTGGAAGGAGCGAGAAGAACACCCTTGTTATGATGAGCGCGACACTGGTCTCGAGGCTTCTGGGAATCCTGAAGAGCCGTGTCATCTCGATCTTCTTCGGTGCTGGAACCGTCGCCGATGCCATAAACTTCGCATACAACATTCCCAACAACTTCCGCAAGCTCTTTGCGGAGGGAAGTCTCAGTTCGTCGTATCTTCCCGTCTTTTCCGAATTTTGCAATGACGACGAGCGCACAGCCAGACTCTATCGGCAGCTGGTCAGCTTCCTGTCGATCGTGTTTGCAGTTCTATTCGTATTCACTCTGCTGTGCTGTGAGCAGATAGTGCTCTTTCTGTCGGATTTCGACCAGGATGAGGCGATACATATCGCGGCGTCGCTGCTGCCGTTCTTCACGATATTCCTGTTCTTCATATCGCTCTCGATCCTCGTCTCGAGCGTTCTGCAGACCAGAAGACGCTTCCTCGCATCGAGCATCGCTCCCATCTTCTACACGCTCTCTATACTCGTGTGCGTACCCCTCTTCGGCGAACGAATCGGTCATTACGCAATGGCACTCGGAGTACTTGCAGGCTCTCTTGCACAGTTCGCCGTGACATGGATCGCATTCAGGAGACTGGGCATACGCTTCCACTTCGACTTCACGTTCTCCTCTCCGGATTTCAAAGCCGTCATGGCCAGATGGCTGCCCAGCAGCATATCATCACTTGTAGCGATCGCGGCTCAGAGCGCCACGCTCTATCTGGCATCAAGTCTGAGCGAGGGAAGCGTATCCGCCTTCAGCTATGCGATAATCTTCTACCAGGCACCGTACGGAATCTTCTTCTCATCCATTTCAGGCGTGTACTTTCCGCTTCTCTCCTCGGCTCATGACGAGAAGGAGAGGGCAATGGTCCTGTCGAAGGCGATCGGCTATCTCTACACGTTCCTGCTTCCATCGGCAATCGTGCTTTACGCACTGAGCAGGGAGTGTGTCGCGACACTTCTGCAGAAAGGGGCCTTCAATCTCGAGGATACGCTTTTGACCGCATCCGTTCTCAGATGGTACCTCGTCGCGATGGTCCCCATGTCGATGGAGGCCATGCTACAGCGCTATCTGTACAGCCGCAACATGTACTACAGGAGTCTTGCAGCAAGCCTCGTGATAAGCGCGCTCGACATCGGTGCAACCATATTCCTCATTGCACAGGGATTCGGCGTCGAATCCCTTCCGATGGCTTCCGTCATCTCGTCATGTGCAGGGACCGCCATTCTGTTCCTGTTCGTAGAGGACTTCCCTTGGGGTGGAATCGCCCGCAGCATGGCGAGGACGACTCTTGCCTGCATCCCTGCATTCGCAATGTGTCTTTCTTATATTGCATGGAACCCGCAGCGCTACGCCGCGGGTTCCACGTTGTTGAATCTGCTCTATACAGTGTCGGCGGGATTGGTCTTCATGGCCTGTGTGGTCGTGATGTACCTCATCTGCCATGTCGACTTCATCAGCCAGCTCAGAAGGAAGCGGTCCTGATCGAGACGACCTTGTAGCTGTACGGGTTTCCGTTGATCGAGAACTCGAGCTCGTCGCCGACGGTCCTGTTTAGAAGCTTCATGCCAAGAGGCGTCTTGAAGTTCAGGATTCCGTTGTCCGGATCGCTCTCCCACTGGCCGAGGATGGTGTATGTGACATCCTTGTTCTGGATGTTGTCATGCAAGGTGACCTCGGTGCCGAAGCTGATCTTGCTGTCGTTGACCATGTCGGGAGTGATGACCTGGGCCTTCTCGATCTCGTCCGTAAGCGTCCTGAGCCGTGCGTTGAGGTTCTTCTGCTTGTCCTTTCCGTACTGGTATTCGGCATTCTCCCTGAGGTCCCCAAGAGCACGTGCGTCGGCGATCTCGCTTGCGACCTCCTGGAGCTCGACATGCTCGATGTGGTCCTTCTCCCTGATCTTCTCCTCGAGCGCCTTGCGGGTGCAAAGGAAGCCCATCGGGATCAGTTCGTCCTCGTTCACAACGACGTTCTGGTCATCGAAGAAGACGAAGTCGGGGTACTTCTCGCCGATGAAGTGCCTGACCTCGATCACATAGCCCTTGTCGATGTTCTTGTCGTTGGCGATGATCGAATAGATCTTGGAGGCGAGGTCGCGGTCCCCCTTGTCAATGGCGGTGAAGACGAGCTTCTCCTTGAAGAGGTATGTCACGACAAGGTCATTGCGCTTCCTGTTCTCGCTGACGTCCTTCTTGAGCTCGATGGAGCTTGCTGTGTAGTCCAGGACGAGCAACAGGGTCAAGAGCAGGTCCTCTCTGGTGATGCCTGCCTTCTCCCATTCGCTCTGGGATGCGTTCCTGTAGTTCCACAGGAAGACGTCGACGTTCTCCTTGTAGGAATGCACGCTGTCGGCGAGGATGTCGAGATAGATCGCGGTCTTCCCGTTCGCCTTGAGGGAGTTGGGAATCCAGGAGTAGGTGTAGTATGGGAAGCACTTCCTGTAGATCTCCGGCCATGCCTTGTCGCATTCCATGACATGTTCGAGATAGGTCCTCTTCAGGTCGGCGTTGCCGATCTGGTCGAAGATGCGGATCCTGTCATCGATTCTCTTGTACAGTTCACCGAAGTCCACATTCGCGTTCATCTGGGCCGTCGCGATGTGATACTGGGTCCTGAGCTGGTCGAGAAGCAGGTAAGAGGAGAGAACCTTGTCCGTGATCTCCTGCGTGTAATGGGAAAGCTGACCGTTGAAGAAGACGATCATTTCGCTGAACGCCTCGCTCTCGACGTCGAGGTCCTTCGCCACGAAGTCCTTGATGATCTTCACCTTTGCATAGAAGTCCTTCTCGGCGTTGAAGACGAGAAGCTGCTTCTCCTCCTGCGTGATCGGAGTAGACCTGAGCGTATAGGTGTCGTTCTCGCCGAGGACCGCGGAGAAATACGGGTCCTCCTGGAGGATCCTCTTGGCCTCCGTCTTGAAGCTCTCCCACTGTCTGGCATCGAGAATGGAGGGAACAAGCTCCTCCTTCATCTCCTTGAAGGAGGAACGGTTGTTGTGGCTCTCCATGATCGTGACGAGGGCCCAGCGGGCATCGGTCCTGATCCTCTCGGCAAGCTTGCCGGGCACGGCGGTCTTGAGGACGCGGATGTTGTTCTTGGGAAGAGGCGTCAGCGCCTTGAAGGCCATGTCGGGGGTCATCGAGACCTTGCTCGACTTGTTGAAGGCGACGACGACCTGCCTGTCGTCGATGGACTGGATGAGGCCAAGCCTGTCGGTGCTCCTCTGGTAGACGAAGCAGCCCACATCGAAACCGATGTCAGTCTCGAAGAAGGCGATCGCCTTGTGGACGTCCTCGTTGTGGTTGTCGAGTCCTGACTTGTGGATGCATTCCTCGAGACGGCTGCTCTTTGCATACTTCTTCCTGTAGACCTTGATCAGCTCGTCACGTGCCTCCCTGCTGGAAGGATCGATCTCGAGGGCCTTCTTCAGGATGAGGATCGCACGGGGGATGTCGGATGCATAATGGGGATACAGGTCGGTCAGAAGATTGAGGGACAGTCCCCTGTCGACGGAGGAGGCGACCTTCTCCGCAACGCCGAGGAAGTATCCATAGTCCTCCTTCTGGACATCGAGCAGAGTGCTCCACAGTCCGCGGATGGACTCGACGTCCCTGGCGCTGATGCATCTGGTCATGGCACGACGATAGTAGAGCAGGGCCTTGTCCCTGTCTCCGGTCTCGATGAAGTGGTCGCCGAGCTGACGGGGGATCCTCCTCTCGTCGAAGTCGACCTTCACAAGGCGCTCGAGGACGGACCACTGCTCGTCCTCCCGTCCGGTCTCGACATAGCAGTCGGCGAGAATGCGCAGAGCATACCTGTTCTCGTTGTAGCCGAGAATCATGTTGCACAGGAACTCGACGACGGTCCAGTTGTGGTTGTCGTAGAAAGTGATCAGAAGGTTCTGCATGAAGATGTTGTCCTCATGGGGCCTTCTGACGAAGGCTATTGAACCCAGGACATAGCGGGCATACACCGAGTCTTCGCGGCTGGAGATGATCTCCTGAGCCGCCTCCATGACCTCGCTGGCCTCGTCATAGTCCAGCTTCTTCATCACCTTGTCTATTTCCTGGAAGGAGTCGAGCTTCATCTGAGACAGCTCGCTCTTCGTGAATTCCCTGTCCTCCTTGAGAATCCTGGATATCGCGTTGTTTTTCATAAAAGTCCTGAAGACCTCCAAATCCTTCACTATCCGTCAACGAAAAAACGACCGGGCAGGATGACCTGCTCGGTATCGTCGTTCGAATGTGATTCAATATTATCACCTTTCAGGGCATTTGGCAAATTATTCCGTGAATCCGTTCCAAGCACGAGTCCTCTCGTCCGCCTTTGAGCGCCTCTTTTCCTTGAGAAGCGTGTAGCATATCGATCCGACCGGAACTGCGAAGAGCATTCCGACCAGTCCGAAGGCGGCACCGCATACTGTGACCAGTGTGAAGGTGTATACGCTCGGCAGACCGAGCGAGCCGCCCACAACCCTGGGGTAGATCAGGTTCCCCTCAAGCTGCTGGAGGATGATTATGAAGACGGCGAAGGCCAGGGCCTGTATCGGGCTGGTGACGGCTATGACGATGGCTCCGAAGATCGCACCGACGAAGGCTCCGTAGACGGGGATGAGCGCGGTGACGCCGGTCAGCACGCCGATCATCGCGGCGTTCGGAAGCCTGAGGACCAGCATTCCTGCCGTGCACAGCGCGCCGATGATCAGGGCCTCCAGCGCCTGGGCCACGACGAAATGCCTGAACGCCTGGTAGCTGATCGCGGCAAGATGCCTGAGATAGGAGGAAAGACGTGGCCGGTCCACCAGGTCCAGGAGATTCACCACATGTGTGCAGATCATGTCCTTGGCCGAGACGAAGTAGATAGCGAAGACCAGAGCGATGAAGAACGTCACGAAGCTGGAGATGGTGCCGAGGATCGTGTTGAAGGTGGAGGTGATGAAGCGCGGCGAGTTGTCGCGGGCGAAGTCCCTGAGCCGGCTTCCCAGTTCGTCCAGGCTCATGTCGAGCCAGTTGAGCAGGCTGTGGAGGGCGGCGTCGAAGCCCGGCTCCTCGTTCGTGAAATTGCCCTGAAGCCTGTCCGAAAGCAGCACGATCGCCTGCGAGATCATCGAGATTGCGTCAATCGTCGATGGGATGATGAAACCGAGGACAACCGCGATGGCGATGAAGAAGATCACGAGCGAGACCAGTATGCTCAGTGCCCTGGCATATCTTGCCAGAACCTTCACTCCGGTCCTCTCGAACCTGTGCTCGAAGAAAGAGACCGGTATGTCCAGGACGAAGGCGAGGATGGCTCCTATGAAGATGGTCGAGAAAGTCGAGGCGAGAAAGCCCGCTACGTTCGACAACAGAGAGTCGACGTTCGCCAGGCATGTATACAGCAGTATCAGAATCGAGCCGAGTGCAAGGAGGCTCAGGAACTTCTTCTTGTCCATGTCGTCGATTCTAGTTTGCCAGGCCGCTCGGATGCAACCGGTATTGTGCAGAATGCACTGGTCCTGCTATATTGGCCGGCATGGAATACAAGGTACCGGAAAACCCTTCTGAAAACCGGAAAGGCGACTTCACGCCGCTTGTCGTGATATCCGCTATTCTGGTCACTCTCTATCTCATTGCGAATCTGATGGCGGTCAAGGTCATCAGGATCGGCTCTCTCTCCTTGTTCGACGCAGGCACAATCACGTTTCCGTTCACATACATGCTCGGCGACGTTCTTGCGGAGGTGTGGGGCTACAGGACTGCCAGACGGGTGATACTTCTCACCTTCGTCTGCAACGCCATGCTTGTGCTGTTCACGGGTCTCGGGGTGCTTCTGCCTTATCCGGACTACATGCAGTACATGCAGGACGCCTATGCGACGGTGTACACGTATGTTCCGAGGATAGTTGTCGCATCGCTCATCTCGTTCCTGCTAGGTGGACTGGCCAATGCAAAGGGTCTTGTGCTCATCCGCAGATTCCAGAGCGGCGGCAGGAACCTATGGATAAGGACGATAGGATCCTCTGCGATCGGTTATCTGTTCGACACCGTCTTCTTCGTCCTGATCGCGTTCGCAGGGACGGTTCCGGCATCGGACATCGTCTTCATGATCGTCGTGCAGTATGTCGCAAAGCTCGTCATAGAGGTCCTGTTCGGAACACCGTTCGCCTATGTCTGCATAGGCTTTCTCAGAAAGAGGTTCATATGAGCGGACTTGTCAGATACAGCTCGATAGACACGGGCTTCAGAAGAGAGTTCCTTCTTCTTCAGGGCACCGGCTGCCGCTGGCATGGGTGCACCTTCTGCGACTACCATCTGGACAGGTCTTCGGACCCGTTCGAGGTCAACAGGGAGGTCCTTGCCATGGTGAACGGGAGATACGGTGTCCTGGACATAATCGACTCGGGTTCGGCGATGGAGCTCGACGAGAGGACTCTCGCGCTCATCGCCGACATGGTAAGGCAGAAGAATATCCACGACCTCTGGTTCGAGGCCCATTGGATGTACAGGCACCAGCTGGAAGCGTTCTCATCGAGATTCGACTGCCGCGTGCATTACAGGACCGGCATCGAGTCGTTCAATCCGGAGCTCAGAGTCAAATGGAACAAAGGGGTGGGAAGGGACGTCAAGCCCGAGGATGTCGCAAGATACTTCGATGGAGTATGTCTCCTGGCGGGGATGGAGGGACAGAGCGCGGATGACGTGATGCGCTCCGTCGAGATCGCCGAATCGCTGTTCTCGTACTATTCGGTGAACCTCTTCTGCCCGAACACCTCCTCAGAGAAGAGGAACGATGAACTTGCCAGGATCTTCATCGAGACTCTGGCACCGCAGATACGAAGGAGCACGAAGGCCGAGGTGCTTATCGACAACAGGGACCTCGGCGTCGGCTGATTATTCCCAACGTCGGCTGTTTTGCGTTATAATTCCTGGCCATGAGCGGCAGGAGAATTGAAATCGCACCATCGATACTCTCTAGCGACTTCTCGAACATGAGGGACGCGGTCGACCAGGTCGAGGTGAGCGGAGCCGGTATCGTGCACTTCGACATCATGGACGGCGTGTTCGTTCCACAGATCACGTTCGGTCCGAAGCTCGTCAAGGACATCAGACCCCACAGCAGTCTTGTCTTCGACGCCCATCTGATGATCGTGAATCCGGAAACGCAGATCGACGCCTTCGTGGATGCAGGATGCGACTATATCACCATCCACCAGGAGAGCACGGTACATCTTCACAGGGCATTGACGAAGATCAAGGAGCGCGGTGTCAGGTGCGGCATCTCCATCGTGCCCAGCACTCCCGTCGCCTCTATCGTCCCGCTTCTCGACATGGTCGACCTCGTGCTGGTGATGACGGTGAATCCGGGATTCGGTGGTCAGAAGCTCATCCAGAGCTGTCTTGACAAGATCGTCCAGCTGGACGGGATCAGGAAGGAGGAGGACTACGACTTCCTCATCAGCGTCGACGGAGGAGTCAACCTCGACACGATCCAGGATGTCGTGGCTGCAGGTGCCGACATAGCGGTCACCGGCAGCGCGTTCTTCGACGCCTCCGACAGGAGCGCATTCGTCCAGAGGATGCATTCGCTTGCGATGGAGAGCTTCTCCTGATGCTGGCGGTCATCCAGAGCGTCGAGGACGCAAGAGTGGACGTCGACGGACAGACCGTCGGTTCGATCGGAAAAGGCATGCTGGTCTACTTCGGAGTCGAGAAGGACGATGAGGAATCCATCATTGCACCCTTTCTTGACAAGATGATGAGGCTCAGGATATTCAAGGACGACAACGGCAAGATGAACCTCTCGCTTTCGCAGTACGGAGGCGACGTGCTGTTCATCAGCCAGTTCACGCTGGCAGGAGACGTATACAAGGGCAATCGTCCCGGATTCGACAACGCAGCCCCTGCGGACAGGGCCCTGCGGTATTACGAGAAGGCCGTCGAGACGCTTCGCGGCATGGGCTACCATGTCGAGTGCGGCCGCTTCGGTGCACATATGAAGGTGTCATATGTGAACGACGGACCTGAGACGTTCATCCTCGATTCCAGACGACTGGTGCACAAAAGGACGGAAAATCCGGTATAAGGGGCAATAGGAGTTCACTAAGCAAATGGCAAGAATCGCAGAGATTTCGAATGATGTACACAAGGCGCGCTTCGAGGCGCTCGAGGCCGCAAGGAGCCAGATCGACAAGCAGTTCGGCAAAGGGTCGCTGATGAAGCTCGGCGACGCCCAGGGGACGATGGATGTCGAGGTCATACCCTCAGGAAGCCTTCTTCTCGACGAGGCTCTTGGAGTAGGGGGCTATCCCAAGGGCAGGATAATCGAGATATACGGACCGGAGAGCTCGGGAAAGACGACGCTTGCCCTGCATGCGATCGCCGAGAGCCAGAAGATGGGCGGCATCGCCGCATTCATCGATGCCGAGCATGCGCTTGATCCGACTTACGCGAAGAACCTCGGCGTCGACATCAACGAGCTGTGGATAAGCCAGCCCGACAACGGAGAGCAGGCCCTGGAGATCGCCGAGTCCCTCGTGCGTTCCGGTGCCGTCGACATCATAGTCGTCGATTCCGTCGCCGCACTTACGCCGCAGGCCGAGATCGAGGGCGAGATGGGCGACAGCCACATGGGCGTCCAGGCCAGGCTCATGAGCCAGGCGCTGAGGAAGCTGACGGGAATACTCGCCAAGAGCAACACGACAATCATCTTCATCAACCAGCTCAGGATGAAGATCGGCGTCATGTTCGGCAACCCGGAGACCACCACCGGCGGCAATGCGCTGAAGTTCTATGCATCCATAAGGATGGATGTTCGCAAGATCGATTCGCTGGGCAAGAACCAGGATGAGCTGTACGGCAACCGCGTTCGCGTAAAGATCGTGAAGAACAAGGTCGCCCCTCCTTTCAAGAAGTGCGAGCTGGACCTGCTCTTCGGAAAGGGCATCAGCTATGTCGGAAGCGTTCTCGACGCCGCCCTCAAATACGAGTTCGTCGAGAAGTCCGGCTCATGGTTCTCATATGGTGGCGAGAAGATAGGACAGGGCAGGGAGAAGACGATCGAATACTTCGAATCCCATCCCGAGGTCACCGAAGAGCTTGTCAGACAGCTCAGGGCGAAGATGTTCCCCAGCCGTGTCCAGACGGATGACGATCCGGCAGGCAAGGGCGGGAAGGAATAGCCGTGGCAGCGGACGACAGTGTCGATCTCGTGTTCGATGTGCAGGAGAAGCAGGTCTTCAGGATCCCGGAGTTCGAAGGCCCGCTTGATCTTCTCCTCTACCAGATCCAGAAGTCCGAGATCAACATCTACGACATACCCATCGCCGAGATAACCAGCCAGTTTCTGCAGTACATCGAGGACCACAAGGACTCCGGCCTGAAGAATCTGGCGGACTTCTACAGGATGGCCGCCGATCTGCTGTATATCAAGAGCAGGATGCTTCTTCCCGTCGACGTCGAGTTCGACGAGGAGTACGAGGATCCACGCCAGGAGCTCGTCGACAGGCTCATCGAATACCAGAAGTTCAAGCGGTATACGGACCTGCTTACAGGCTCCGCCGTCGGCGACAGCTTCCATATCCCGCGCAAGGAGAACTTCTTCGCGCTTCCGTTCCAGGACGAGGACCTGTTCAGGGACATCTCCATCGACGACCTTTTCGAGACTTTCAGGAGAATCATAGAGAAAAAGGCTCCGACCAAGCTCTTCAACGTGTTCCAGGAGGTCACGGTCAAGGAGAAGAGGGCCTACATGATGGAGCTGTTCGAGAAGAAGGACCAGGTGACGATAAGCGAGGTCATCGTCCACTTCGACCAGCCGCTGCATATAATCTGCTCGTTCATGGCGATTCTCGAGATGGCAAAGGACAAAGTCATCCTCTTCCAGCAGAAGGAGCCGGATGGCGAGATTTACATCGTGCTTCGTCCGCAGGACTGGAACCCCAGCCTTGCCGACGAGTATGACAAGGACTATGATGAGGTGGTCGAGAACGATCTCGACGATCCGGACGATTTCTCCATCATCAGCGACGAACGGCGCAGACAGATCGACCAGGAGCTCGGATACGAGGATGGAGAGGATGAGGACCATGAGGAGTTCATCGGAGATGAAGAGGACCTCATGGATGAGGATTGAGGCATGGCCAGGAATGCGTTGATGAGTACAGGTGCGCGGCTTGTGGAGACCGTTCTCTTCATCGAGAACGAGGCCATGGACCGCGAGCGGCTGGCTTCGATGACCGGTCTGGACGAGAAGAGCGTCGACAAGGCCCTCAAGGAGCTCGACGAGGTCTACCAGGAGAAGGGTCACGGACTGCGGCTCAAGGAGAACAGTGACGGTTCGATCGAGTTCGCCCCATGCAGCGATCTGTACGACCTTCTGCGCTCGACATACGGGCGCAAGGTCGACCGGAGACTGACACGTGCCGCGATGGAGACGCTCTCCATCGTCGCGTACAGCCAGCCGATAACGAGGAAGGAGATCGACAATATCAGAGGCGTCGCCTCCGATTCCATAGTACGCCTTCTCAGGGAGAGGGAATACATAAAGGTCGTTGGACGCAAGGATGTGCAGGGTCACCCCTGCCTCTATGGAACCAGTCGCAAGTTCCTCTACGAGTTCGGTCTCAAGTCCATCAGCGATCTGCCGCGGCTCAGCGCCATCGACAGGATGCGCTTCGACAGGGACGAGCAAGAGGAACAGGGAGAGCTATTCGATGACGGAAGACAAGATGACAGATGACGGAAGGCTGAGGCTCCAGGTCTTCATGGCCAAGTGCGGAGTGGGCGGAAGGCGGTTCTGCGAGGACCTCATCAGCCAGGGCAGGGTCATGGTCAACAACAGGATCGTCAGGGAGATGGGGCTGAAGGTCGGTGACGACGACGTCGTACAGGTCGACGGAGAGACCATCGAGAGAAGCGACAAGGTGTATTACATCGCTCTTAACAAGCCGCGTGGATACGTGTGCACGAACTATGATCCCAACGAGGAGAAGTACGCAAGGGACCTCATAACGATCCGCGACCAGAACCTGCTGTTCAACGTCGGCAGACTAGACAAGGACTCCAACGGTCTGATCATCTTCTCGAACGACGGTGAGTTCGCCAACAAGGTGATGCACCCCAGGAACGAGATTGAGAAGGAGTACCTCGTTCATCTGGACCGCAAGCCGGATGTCGAGGACCTCAGAAAGGCGGTCAAGGGGCTGTACATCGACATGAGTCAGCCGTACAGGATCCGCAGCTACGCCTTCGTCCCCATGCGGCGCGACTACATCAAGGTCGTTCTCACTGAGGGCAAGAACCGGGAGATAAGGAAGATATTCTCCTTCCTCGGATACGAGGTCAAGGGACTGACCAGAATCCGCATCGGCTGCATAGAGCTCGGAACGCTCCAGCCTGGAGAGTTCAGGAACCTGTCCAGGAAGGAGATAGACGGTCTGCTTGCGGGAAAGACCACTCTCGTGACGAGAAAAAAGTTCGGCAATGCTGCGAAAAGGCAGAGCGGACAGAGGACGAGAAGGGAGGACAGGACATGATAGTCGCGATCGACGGCCCCGCCGGATGCGGGAAGAGCACCGTTGCAAGACTCGTCGCCGACGAGCTCGGCTTCTACTTCCTCAACACCGGCTCCTTCTACAGGGCCGTGACCTATGCCCATATCATGAGAGGTGGGGACTGCCATGACAGGGATTCGTGTCTCGAGACGGCACGCAACACTCACATCAGCGTTGTCGACGGCGATATCTGCATCGACGGGATAGACATCGAGGACAAGCTCCACACCAGAGACGTCGACATGAACGCATCGATCGTCTCTTCCGACCCTCGACTCAGGGCGATCGTCACGGACGAGGTGCGCAAAGTCGCCGGGTCGATGGACATCGTGACGGAGGGACGTGACACCACGACTGTCATCTTCCCGGATGCACAGTGCAAGTTCTACTTCGACGCCTCTGCCGAGATAAGGGCCACAAGACGTGTAGAGCAGCAGGGGGAAGGGCAGTCTTACGAGGAGGTTCTGGATCTCATACGCCGCCGCGACGAGAACGACAGGAACAAGGAGGTAGGGGCCCTCAGAATCGCCGAAGATGCCGTCTATATCGACACTTCTCACTTGACCATAAGGGAAGTTTGTGAGAAAGTTGTCTCAGTTGTGCGCTCCGTCATCGACGGGCGTGCCGCTAAGTAATTGGAAGGAGCATTAGAAGTGGAAGATGAAACTCAGATGACTGACATGCAGTCCCTCCTGCAGGAGCAGTATCTAAAGTCACTTGCGGGCATCGAAGACGGTCAGATCGTAACCGGAACTGTTGTACAGTTAAATGACGACTATGTATTTGTTGATGTAGGCTACAAGAGCGAGGGAAAGATTCCTGTAGACGAATTCATTGAGCTGCCCAAGCTCGGCGACAAGGTCAATGTCGTCATCGTCAACAAGGAAGGAAAGGGTGGTCAGGTCATCGTTTCCAAGAAGAAGGCCGATGCAAAGGAAAGGACGGAGGCCCTCAGGGAGGCGGCTGAAAGCAGGACACCTGTTCTCGGCAAGTTCAGCAAGGTCATCAAGGGAGGCTTCGAAGTCGATCTTGGTGCGGACTATAAGGGGTTCTGCCCTCTCTCGAAGGCGGATGTCAACAGAGTCGAGGATCCTGAATCCCTCATCGGAAAGACGGACTACTTCATCATCGACAAGTTCCACGCGTCGAGCAAGATGAAGAGCGTCGTCAACAGAAGGGAGTATCTGGAGAAGATCATCGCGGAGAACAAGGAGAAGTTCTTCTCCTCCGTCCAGATCGGCGATGTCGTGCAGGGTGAGGTCAAGTCGTTCACGAGCTTCGGTGCGTTCATCGACCTTGGCGGCTTCGACGGACTTCTCCATATCAACGACATGAGCTGGGGCCATGTCACGAAGCCCAAGGATTTCGTCAAGAAGGGTCAGATCGTCCAGCTTCGCCTGATCAACATCGATCCCGAGACCCAGAAGATCAACCTTTCGCTCAAGCACATGCAGGCCGATCCCTGGACCGACTTCGAGGACAAGTATCATGTCGGAGATGTCGTCAAGGCGCCTGTGACCAAGATCACCAGCTTCGGCGCTTTCATCGAGCTCGAGCCCGGAATCGAGGGTCTTGCCCATATCAGCGAGCTCAGCTGGACCAGGAAGATCAACAACCCCAAGGAGGTCGTCAACATCGGCGATGTCGTCGAGGCCAAGATCCTCGGCTACGATCTCGACAAGAAGAGGGTCTCCCTTGGTCTCAAGCAGCTTCAGGACAATCCCTGGGACACTATCGAGGAGCGCTATCCTGTCGGAACCGTCCTGAAGAGGAAGGTGGTCAAGCTCACCAACTCCGGTGCATTCGTCAATCTCGAGGATGGAATCGACGGATTCCTTCACATGGATGATGTCTCCTGGACGAAGAAGCTCAAGAACATGTCCCAGTTCTGCAAGGAAGGGGACGAGATTGAAGTCCAAGTCTCCCGTGTCGAGCCTGAGAACAGGAGGATCCGCCTCTCCGTGAAGAACCTCGAGGGCAACCCCTGGCAGAATCTCAAGAGGAGCAATCCCAAGTATTCCGTGATCACTGGAACCATCTCCAACGTCACCGACTTCGGTGTGTTCGTGAAGGTGCCTGGTGACATCGAGGGACTCATCTCCAAGTACAACCTCGTCGGACCCGATGAGGAGTATACGGACAAGGTTCTCGAGAACTTCAAGGTCGGTGATGAGGTGACCGCAATGGTCGTCGACATCAACCCCCAGACACAGAAGCTTTCTCTCTCGATCAAGGAGATGATCAAGAAGAATCAGGAATCCGAGATGGCCAAGTACATGGCTGACAGCAAGGACGATGGTGACACCTTCTCCCTTGCGGACGTGCTCAAGGCCAAGGACGAAGAGATCTGAATCCGATTGATCTGATAGGATAGGCGGGCACGATGATGAACCCGCCTATCTGATATTAGGGGGAAAGTGTGAAGGATAAGGACAAGAAGCTCACTTCATCCGAAAGGATGGCTGCAAAGACAGAAGGTTTCTTTGCCAAGAACTATAGGCTGATCGCGATCATCGTGGCCGTGATCATCGTCGTCTGCATCGGAATCGGTATCTGGTCTCTTGTCTCCAGCAACAGCAAGGAGGAGATTGCAAATGCCGTGTATTTCCTTGAAGAGGACTACAACGACCTTCTGCTCATGGATGACACGAGTGAGGAATACGTCACCGCCTGCAACGAGTTCGTCGTTGAAGGTGAAAGGATCCTCTCCCAGGTCAGGTCTGGAGACTATGCCTCTCTCAAGACCAGGTATCTTCTGGGTCAGTACCATTTCCTGAACGAGGAATGGGCTGAGGCGCTCGAGTGCTTCGATACGGTTGCAAATGAGGGTGATGGCACCTACTTCGGTTCGCTTGCCCTTGCCAATGCTGCTGCATCTGCAGAGAACGCCGGTGACCAGGATGCCGCTCTTGCATATTACAACAGAATCTGGGACGAGTATTCCACAGAGGCACCGGAGAGCCCCAAGGCGCTCTTCAACGCCGCCAGGATATATGAAAGCCAGGGAGACAGCGAACTTGCCGTTGCAACATATTCACAGCTTGCTGACGAGTTCGTCGGATCCGAGTATGCACAGCTTGCAGAGGCTAGGCTGATCGTTCTCGAGTAGGTCCACTGCTCTTGAACAACAGGAGGATGGAATTGAGTAGGAAGGTGTTATCTGTTCTTCTCGTTTCCATCCTCTTTCTTTTCTCATCATGTGGTATGCCTTCATACCATGACTATTCCAGCAGCATTTCCATTTCAAGGGCTCCTACAATCGTCAATGGGAAGTCATATGATGCCGGATTCAGCGTGAGAGTCTCATCTTCCGATCCGTCTATTACAAGCCTTTCATCAGAGACCCCATCCATTCTCATCATGTACTGCATTGCATCCGGCCGAGGTTCATTCTCCTCTCAGTTCAACAGCTACATCAGAAACAGCAACAAATATTACAACGGAACTGCAGCATCGTTCAACAAAAGCGGTCAGCTGAATAATGTCGAGACTACAGTCGATTCGCATGAAGTACATCTTTACCATTTCACTGGCGAGGCGAGCAGGCCACTTCATGTTCCAGCAGGTTATACATATCCATCACTGAAACTCGATACCACATACTATTTCATGTTCGAAAAGGTGGATAACCAGGATAATACGATCTGCCTTCATCTAACTGTCCTTGAATCCGGTTCTTCTGGTTTGACGGAACGTGATTCCTTCAATGTCTATAGATATGATGGAAGCAGCTTTTCAAGGGCTGCTGAGGGTGGATCAGGACCGGATTACGAGTTCTACACCGATGGAGGCGACAGCCAGTTCTACGAGCTTCAGCTGGCTGCAGCGGTGAATCTTGTTCCTTCGGCATCATCAAGCTCCAACAACATTTACTGGAGCGCTCTTTCCTTCGACTCGATTGAAATCAACTGAGAATTCCAATCCAGATCAGATTCAATTTTGTATTTCAATAAGACGGATAAAAAACATCCCAGCCATCATCGAGATGACTGGGATATGGTTTCAGGCCAGGGCTGGTTTTAGAGGTTCGCTTCAATCCTGGAAAGATCGAAACTGTCATTGACTGAGACAGTGGCGATCTTCTTTCCACTCTTGTAGAGCGAAACCGCAAGATGCTCACCACCCAGGATCCTCATCACCTTGTCGGACTTGTAGATGTCGACAGGCTTGATATCCACGCTGTGCTGGGCAGCATAGGACTCGAGCTTGGTGAGAACCGCTCTGTCATTGTCCTCGCTGGCGTTGTAATAGTAGACGAGGACCTTGTCCTTGGAAAGGATGTCGCTGTGGATTGTCTCGAGGTCGCCGATATACCTTTCGGCCATGTAACCGGCAACGGCACCGTCACCGACAGCGGTTGAGACCTGACGAAGCGTCTTCGCCCTTACGTCACCTGCGGCAAATATGCCAGGCTGGTTCGTCTCCATGTCGACATTGGTGACGATATAGCCACGGCTGTCGAGATCGACAAGCCCCTCGAAGAGCTTGGTGTTCGGAAGATAGCCGATGAAGAGGAAACATCCATCGACGTCGACAGGGATTATCTCACCGGTCTTGAGGTTCTTCAGGTTGACCCTGTTCAGGAGATCTCCTCCTTCGAACGAATCGACAGAAGTGTTCCAGATGAAATGCATCTTGTCGCAGTTGAATGCCTTTTCACGGGCAACCTCGTTGGCATCGACATGACCTTCGTCGTGGACGACGGAAACCCATACCTCAGAGCAGAAGCGGGTGAGGAAGAGACCTTCCTCGATGGCTGCATCACCAGATCCGATGATGAGAACCTTCTTTCCGGTATATCTTGCCGCATCACAGGTTGCACAGAAGCTGATTCCCTTGTCGAGATACTTCTCCTCGCCGGGAGCACCAGTCAGACGATTGCGTCCACCTGTTGCAAGCACTACGGCCTTTGCATGATAGTCGGTCCTGAAGGTGGACACATTCCATCTACCATCATCAAGACGGGTAACACCCTTGCAGTCCGTAAGTTTGACGTTGACGCCGAACTTTCTGAATTGCTTGTCGAAAAGCTTCATGAGCTCGGTTCCATCGATTCCTTCCGGGAAACCGGGATAGTTCTCGATTTCACTGGTATATGTCGCAAGACCTCCGATGAGCGACTTCTCCATGAGAAGTGTCTTAAGCCTTGCACGGCCCGCATAGAGGGCAGCCGTCATTCCACCGGCACCACCGCCGATGACGACGACATCATAATCTTCAATTCTCTTTTCCATATTTCTCTCCTGGAAAAAAAAAGAGGATGGCGCCCCCGTGATGAAAGGAGCGACCATCCTTTAAGAAAGCTCAGTTGAACTGTGCTCTCTTCTTGTTCTCCCACCACCAGGCGAGGATCCACAGTCCGAGAAGGGCTGCAAGCTGGATCACCAGGGCAGGAACGAGTCCTCCGAAAACAGCAGGCAGGTAAACCTTGACTCCTGCAGTCAGGAAGGTTCCGGAGGTGGCGCTTGTGATTGCACCGCCAAGGAAGTTGCCGATACACCAGAAGGGGAAGCAGATCCATAGCTGGACATAGCCTTCACCCATCCTGACAAGCGTTCCGGATGCACAGCCGCCTGCAAGTACGGCTCCGATACCGAAGAGGAAGGCGCCGATGAAGAGCTGAAGGCTGATCACGCTACCGGGCATGTTTTCAGCGGTGAGACCGGAGAGGTCGGCACCGAACTGGTTTGCATGCTTGCCGAAGAAGAAGATCGTCGACAGAGCAAAGGCCACGATGACAGCTCTGGTGAGCTTGGTTTCGCCGGTGAGGCCGGGATCCCTGTATGCTGCAGTGAAGCAGAAGCGCGAACGCTGGAGGGAGTAGCCGAGGCCAAGACCGATGAGCATAAGCAGAGGAGCCTTGGGGTAGGTGGGTGCAACGATGAGGGCGACGATTGCGCTGATGACGACGATCGCGACTGCTGCGGCAATCTGGATCTTCTTGTTGCGTGCCTTCTGCTCGGCAGTGAGTCTCTTCCTGTTCGGTCTCTTGTTGGACACAGGCGGCATGAAGAACTTCAGAAGCTTTCCACCGACTGTTGCGCCAAGGAAGACGAAGAGGAGGAAGAACCAGGCCGCCAGAGAGAACTGGGGCAGCTGGGAGAAGAGGCCGCCGATGTTACAGCCACCAGCCATCTTGGCACCGAAGCCCATAAGAAGACCGCCGATGATTGCGGCAAGAGCCTGCTTGTAGTGCTTGATGTTCCTGATCTTCCACTGAGCGGCGAGAAGGCAGGCGACTGCAGCACCAAGCATGATCCAGGTGTCGGTGAGGGCAGGCTGGCTGCCGAAGAAGCTGTATGTCTCAAGAGTCGTGTTCTTGAAGACGCTGTCAGCACCGGTGTTTACGCCAAAGAGGTTGAACAGGAGGGCACCCCAGTTTCCAAAGGCGCCGGAGACGCCCCAGGTGCTTCCAACCATGCAAAGTGCCATCGCGAAGATGACGATGAGAACCGAACCGGTGTAATAGGACCACTCCCTCTTGAGAACGATGTCATAGAGAGAGGGTCTTTCAAGCTGATTGTTCTGATCCATTTCAGTTCAGCCTCGCCTTAGCAGGTCTTCTCGATGACGACTTCCCATTCGCCGTCGCCGACTTCCTCGATCTCGACGTTGTAGCCCTGTCCACGAGCCCAGTCGGGAACGTTCTTCATTGCGCATGTGTGGTCGATACCGACGACAAGCACATCACCAACGGCCATGTCCTTGATGGCGTTCTGAGTCTTCACGAGAGGCACAGGACATGCCTCACCGAGGCAATCAAGATACTTTTCTGCCATAATGATATTCTCCTTGTGAATATGTGATATCGGAATTCTAGAATAAGTGGCGACTACGCTCAATTGAGGCGATGTGACAAACTGGAATAATGTGTCAGGAAAGAGGAATGTCAGACATTTCCAAGTGCAGAAAGATCATTGATCTGCACCATGCCACGCGAATTGTTTATCATTCCGTCGGACTCGAGTGAGCGAAGGATGTTGGACACCTGGGACCTGGAAAGTCCGACATCCTGGCTGATGTCCTCCTGCTTGACCTTCAGAAGCAAGGAAGAAGAGTTCACGGAAAGATCGTACAGATAGCTTGCGACCTGCTGCTTTGCATATGAAAGGCCCTTGCTGCGCAGAATGTAGAGGATGTCGGAAAACCTGTCCATGAAGTTCTTGCGCAGGAAGATGGACATCTGGGGATACTTGTCCTTCAGTTTCTTGTAAAGCCAGCTTGGAGTCTTGAGAATCCTGGAATCAAGATCGGCAATCAAAGTGATCTTGTTGCTTATTCCATATAGCTCCTCGGAACTTGCAAGAGTGCATACATCGTTCTCATTGAGATAATAGAGGAGCAGGGGATGTTCCCTGTCGGCATACAGGCTCTTGAGCCTTCCATCAAGCACGATGATGATGTTAAAGCATTTGTCGTCAGGAGCGACTATGACCTCTCCAGCCTTGAACTCCTGAGTGAAGCTGTAGAAGGACATGTCATTCCGGTCCTCTTCGTCGAGATCGTCGAAGAATGGAAAATATGATTCTAAAACCTTTCTCATCATGCTATCATGCATTGTAACAGAATCAATCTGGTCAGACAAAGGGAAAAAGCATGGAAAAGTCCGACATCGACGATCTCATCACCAGGTATCCGATCCTTTCGACATTCGAGGAGCCGGATGTCACCAGAATCATCGATGAGTCCAGGATTGCAAGATTCTCAAAGGGGACCATACTTCGAGACAGAAAGGAATCCGTTGACAGTGTCGTTTTCGTCAAGGAGGGCATGCTACGTGCCTATACGAATGATGGCGACAAACAGATGCTGCTGTTCTATGTTCCAGAAGGTCAGCTAAGCGTGATGACGGCTCCAAGGATCTGTCAAAGCCAGGCGATCGACTATCATATCGAGACGGCGACGGATTGTCTGCTTTATATGCTTCAGGATGAAGTGCTCATGGAACTCGAGAGGAAGTATCCGCTTCTCAGGAATTTCATTGACAGCAGACTTGCCATGAGACTCGACAGGCTCTTCATAGAGCTGGACGGCATGATGCGACAAAGCCAGAGCGAGCAGATCGAGAACTATCTCGATTACATGTCGCAGATTTTCAAAAGCGATATTTTCCCGATTAAACATACCGACATTGCGAAGGACCTTGGAATCAGAAGGGAGAGCGTCAGCAGGATTCTTGACCGGATGCAGGAAGAAGGAAAGGTCGAAATCTCACGCGGAAGCATCAGACTGGTCAGAAGAAACGACACCCAAGGTGCATGAAAAGCATACCCTGAAAAATTGGATATAATCGATATTCTGTCAACTAGAGAATATTTGAATATCAAAATCAGCCCAAAATCGCATTGAAAACGAAATCAGAGTAGATGACTCGGTAAGAGTGGCCTTTCGTCTGTTTTTAGGCTAATTTAACCAGTGTAAAGCAATATTAGCTAAATTTGCAAATTATTCTTTACGTAATGTTTTATTGGCTTATTCTATCAATGAAACTTTATATATTATGTAATGAAATTTTGACGACAAGTTTTATTGTTAGATTCTGTAAAATTTTATTAGCTTAATTTATTTTGTTATGAACTTTTTATATTATATAGAAATTTTCTTTACATATCATTTTATGTTAAGTTTGCTTTCATATAATTAATGAATATTTTACATTTTTAAAATCATTCTCTCCTACCCTATTGATTTGAAATTCAGAATATGAATCACATCAATCTGTTTCTATTTGTAGATGCCTTAATCTTTGAGCATGACCATATGAAGAGTTTTTGATGTTCGTTAAGCATCAATCAGAAAATCGGTTGGCTTCGGAACCTTTACAATCTGTCCATCAAAGCTGTCGATCAGTGCATCCTGCAATTCAAGGTTGTATTCCCTGACCGGTTTCAGCCCGGCATAGACATCATATCCACCTGTTCCAGACGCTCTGTAGCTGTTCAGAACAAGCCGCAGTCTGAAATCCTTATTGCAAAGAAGATCAACACCTTTGAATACAAGTCGTGTTACACGGTCTCCGGCAGGTTTACGTGGATCAAAGGAGTATGAAATTCCCCTGTAGAAGTCGAAGTTGTAACGTTCATCCTTTCCTGGAGAGAAGCTTTCAGACTCGAAATATTTGCCTTCCTTGAAATCGACGAACTGTGCACTGCGTTCAAGGGCTTTCCTAAGTTGGGAAGCAGTGATTTCAAAGACCTTGAGCGTATTGGCAAAAGGATAGGCCGCAAGCAGGTCGCTGATCGTCACATCGGGTCCGACGGAAATCGGATTGTTGAACAGAGATGTCGCTGAAATGTCGGCACCGGTCAACCTTAGCTGCAGATCGTTGATGTAGTCGGCAAGCGACGAACCGTGTAGATAGCTCCATACACGTGAACGGTCCTCCAGAACACCGTCGACCTGCCCTACTCTTGTCTTAAGATACTCCTCTACCTTTGCCTGTGTCCTGTCCTCCCTTGCAAGAGAGACCATTGAATCAAGAGTGACGTTCTCTACGCATTTGAGAATCTCGGCTTTTGGAAAGAGATTCCTTTCCAGATGGACATGTGCGCAACAGGAGGCCTTGCTGCCTGCCTGGAGTACAAGAGTTCCTTCGATGAAATGAGGCTGGATCACCTGATGCTGGTGAGCAGTAAGCAGCACATCGAAACCGAGTCCGGCGATTTCATCTGCCCTGTTCTCTCGTATTCTCCCTTCTTCGAAGGAAGAGAAGCCCCCATGGTAGACGCAGATGCGCCAGTCGACATCAAGCCTGCTTGTCTGCTCAAGAACTCTCTTGAGCGAATCGACACAATCAAGGACTCGCATACCTGCTAGCCTGTCCTTATCCCAGACATTCACATAATCGGTGACGGCCCCCGTGACAAGGACCTTCTCCTCTCCTCGCTGGATCACAACATATGGTAGAACATGAAGCGAACCTCTCTCATCGTGGAGATTCGCGCATACGGTCCTGGCGTCGAGCGAGTATATGAACTCGCAAAGCTTGTCATAGCCGAAGTCGAAGTCATGATTGCCTGGCACGAACACATCAAGCCCTGCCGCATTGAAGGCCTTGGCTGCAAGATGAGGAGAGATCCGGTTCTTCAGCTCATAGCGGATCAGCGGGGAACCCTGAAGCACATCCCCGCCATCGATGATGATCGAGTCGGGGGTGAAACGTGATGCCAGAGCCATGTATCCCATAGGCTTCGGCTCTTCACCAAGATAATCCGTCGGATATACATATGAATGCGTGTCACTTGTGTAGAAGATGTCCATATATCATCCGCGCATGAGTTTCGTCCTGAGCTTCGAGGAGACCCACTCGACAAGAAGTACCAGGATTATGAGTCCAAGCAGAATCGCTCCGACATCATTCCATCTGTAGCTGTTCATGGCGAACATGAGAGGTGCTCCAATACCGCCGGCACCGACAAGACCCAGGACGGAAGCATCTCTGAGATTCATGTCGAATCGATAAATGAGCGTCGATGAGAAAGAAGGCATGAGCTGTGGAAGAATGCCGTATCGGATCTTGTCGAATGTGTTGCATCCAGCTGCATCAAGCGACTCGATGATGCCCCTGTCCAGCTCCTCGATGGATTCGATGAACATCTTGGACAGCATTCCGATCGAACACGTTGACATCGTCAGCAGTCCGGCAAAGGCGCCAGGGCCTGTGACCATGATGAACATGAGTCCATACACGAAGGCTGGAATCGTCCTGATGGCCATCACGGCAAGTCTTATGATGATTGAAACGGGTTTGGGCACAATGTTCGAAGCCCCGAGAAAAGCGAATGGCAACGAGAGCACAGCTCCGACAAGCGTTCCAAGAAAGGCGATGGCCATCGTCTCGAAAAGGAGATATGGAACTCCATCATCTCCAAGTGTCAGCAGAAGCGAAGGTGTCGGGTGGAGTATTCCGGAAACGATCCCCTTCGCGACCGACAGTCCGCTTCCACCAGTGGAATTCGACTGCATCGCGCTGGCGGACCAGGCAAGCAGGAAAAGGCATATCAGAACGATCGCCATTGTCATGAGCCACTTCCTGGGTTCTCTGGAAAGAGTCTCTGCATATGTAAGATGCGTATCCATTATCCCCTCCTGCCTCATATCAGCTTCGAGCGAAGATATGAGCTGACCGTCTCGATGATCACGACGGTTATGAACAGGGCGATGAGAATCATCCCCACTCTTGCATATTCCATCCAGCCGATACGTTCATTGAGAATCAGCCCAAGACCACCTGCTCCCACATAGCCCAGGATCGATGCGTATCTCACATTGCCCTCGAAGCAGAAGAGCACAGTGGATATGAACTGGGGGAAGACCTGTGGCCATATCGCATACCTGATTGTTGAAAGGCGTCCCATTCCAAGGGCCTCAAGCGCTTCATAGCTTCCCATGTCGGCGGTCTCGATCTGCTCATACAGGATCTTTCCACAGTATGCGAAGGTGAACACCGCAATGGCGACGGTTCCGGCGAATGTTCCAAGTCCGAAGATATAGGTCGCAATCAGCGCTATGACCAGAGTCGGCAGTGTCCTGACGACGGAATAGAACAGCTTGAAGAAAGCCGTGACGAATCTGTTATGGATCAGATTCGATGCACAGAGCACGGAGAAAGGTATGCAGAGCAATGCACCGATGAACGATCCAAGAAGACTCATTTTGATCGTATCCATAAGAGGCTGCCATACACGCGGCATGTATGCCCAGTCAGGCGGGAACATGTCCCTCAGTATGACGAAGAAATAACCTATTCTCCTGACAAGCGTCGAAAAGCTGAACCCTGTGACCTCACCTGAAACGATCGTCGCGACAACGATGAGAACAAGCACAAGCGGGAGCCTGGAACGCTTCTGTGTCACCTGATGTCCATCGCTTAGGGTGTATGTCACAGGTTTGAACAACCTGTCAAACAGGCTTGTGGAATCATTCCTTCTCATCGATTTCCCCATAGACAAGAGAAAGGACCTTCTGGTCAACATGTGATGAAGGTCCATCAAAGACGACCATACCCTCTTTGATGCCGATGACACGGTCGCAGTATTCTAGAGCCAGTTCGACATGATGGATGTTTATTATCACGGTGATGCCCATCTCGCGATTTATCTTTTTGAAATCATCCATGACCACCCTTGCGGTGACAGGATCAAGGGCGGCGACCGGTTCATCTGCCAGTATGATTGAAGGATTCTGTGCAAGCGTCCTCGCCAGTGCGACACGCTGCTGCTGTCCACCGGAAAGCTGGTCGACTCTCGTGAAAGCCTTCTCGAGAATGCCGACCTTGTCAAGGCACTCCAGCGCCTTGAGCTTATCCTGCCTTCTGAAGATTCCAAGCACCCTTCTTGCAAGAGGCATGTCTGGAACGAATGCCGTCAAGACATTGCGGATGACAGTCGTCCTGGTGACCAGATTGAAAGACTGGAATATCATCCCTATCCTTCGCCTCAGACGGCGCAGCTCCCTGCTCGAGAGCTTCTCGACATCGACGTCATCGATATTGAGGTTGCCGCTTGTGATCGGGTGCATTCTGTTGATCGATCTGAGCAGAGTCGACTTTCCAGCACCTGAACGGCCAATGATCGCGATGAATTCCCCATCATCGATCCTGAGGTTCACATCCTTCAGGCCAACTGTGCCGTTCGGATAGACTTTTGCAACATCCGTGAACTGTATCATTGGAATCTCCAGAAGGGGCATGGTCACCCATGCCCCGTGATGAACTAGTGTTGTCCTTCAGTACATCGACCTCAGCCGTTGAGGGACTTCAAGATCTCCTGTGCAACTCTCTCGTTGTCATAGTCGGAGCTGGTCGCAGGCAGGTAGCCTGTGTGGCTGTAGATCGCGATGACGCCCTTGCCCTCCTCGGTCTTGTTGAGGTTCATGAAGGCCTGCTGGAGAGCAGCGACGAACTCGTCTGTCATGATAGGACTGTTCTTGGAGACGCAGACGGTATCGTTGTAGATCATAGGTGTGACTCCGATGAGATCGGTGTCCTCCCAGATGGAATTCTGCATTCCGAAGGAATCGTTCCAATCGTCCTCGTAGTCTCTTCTTGCATCGGCGAAGCAGCATACGATGTCGACCTGACCGGAAGCAAGGCGGGCGAAGGCGGAAGGATAGGAGTCGACCTGGACAGTGTGCGTGAGATCGGCGATCGTCCTGTTGTCGTAGCGCTCCATGAGCCACATCGTCGGATATACATAACCGGCGCTGCTGGTGGAACTCATGACCGCCCAGTTCGCGCTGTCGAGATCCTCCCAGGTGAGATCCTCACCTGCATTCACCTTTGCGGCAAGCTCCTGACCCTTTGCGGAAGGTCCGGCGATAAGCAGAGCCCTGTAGCCGACTGCCTGCTCGGTGCTTGCAGTGATGGGCTCGTTCTGGTTCCAGTCCCTGGGATCGTCGCTGTCGACGGACAGACCATCTCTGGTCGCAGTGAGAATGACATCGCAGCCCTTGTCGTACAGGAGGTACGTGTTGGCAGGCATTCCGACAGAGACGTCCGCACTTCCGGCTGTCAGCGCAACACCGACCGCCTCATAGTTCGTTCCAACGGAGATGTCGATGTTCTCGACCGTGTAGCCCTGCGCAGCAAGCTCCTGCGTAAGCAGCTCCTTGAGGGGCTCGGTTGCAGTGATGATCTCCTCAGGCTCCCTGGAAGGGACATACATGATTCTGAGCTCCTCGATGACGTTCCCATCCTGAGAGGCGCTCTCGGATGATCCGCCCGCGAAAAGGCTCACGGCGACAAGAGCCATGAGAACCAGCGTCAATGTTCTTTTCAGGTTCTTCACGGAAAGTTGAGGGATGAAGGGCAAGATTGAAAAGAAGAGCATGCGCGTTCTAAAGTTTAGATACCAC
>CALXKL010000006.1 GCA_944388965.1 uncultured Spirochaetales bacterium
TCATCTGTCCCTTCTCCTTCTGTTACCTCCTTTGGCTCTGTGGTACAGAAGGTGTTACCTAAATCGGGTTCAGATCAAAGTGCTACCGCTGTAATCTCCTTCATTGAAGTAGAGATTGATTTTAAAGGTGTCTGAAGCATTACACTTGAATGAGTTGTTTATTGAGCGTGAGGACGGATCTGACCACCAGTGTCCCTCATTCTTTTTGGCAGAGATGTACTCGGATTTGTTCTTGTAGAGGATGATGCAAAACTTGTTATTGTCCGATTATTATCCAGGAGGAAGAATCTTATGAAACTGATGTTATAACAGTGCTTCCCATCTCATGGCTTCAACACATTCAGGCATCATAATCACATGCTTTGAGCGTTCAAAAACACGTACACGTTCGATGATAGACAGTACAAAAACGTACACGCTGTAACAGCTTATAAATAAACAATTTACTCTTAAAACACAAACTCCTCGTGAATTACGCCGATAGGAACGGCGGCTAAATCGCCATCATTCATCATCGAATGCCCGTCCTCTGGTTCCGATGGGCCTTTTCGCCTGTCTTCAAACACCCCCAGATTGGGCAAGATCTCTGCCAGAATGCTTCAGATAACGGATTTAGCCGATGGAAAAGGCTTGCAAAATCCTCGATATTAACGTAATATTACGTTAATAGAAGGAGGCTTTACATGCCCATACCAGAAGAGATCAAGAGGATGCGTCCGAAAGGACTTTTCAAAGCGACCGAGGTCAGGCTCATCAGTGGGCACTATTACGTGTATGAGATCTCGTCCAGATGGGACGAGAACAAGAGGAGGCCCCAGAAGACGACCGGCAGGTGCATAGGCAAGATCGTTCCGGGCGAAGGATTCATCGCCAACCAGTACTACATCAACACATATCATCAACCGGGAACCGAGAGCCATGTAAGGCATTACGGGGCGGTCGAGACGCTGCGCCAGCTGGGTGCTGACATAGGAGAGGCTCTGAGGTATTCGTTTCCAGACATCTGGCGGCAGATAGAGGTCCATGCCCTTCTGCGCCTCGTGTTCTCCAGCACGGGCAAGACCATGAAGTACGACTATGAGCACTCCTGGCTGAGCAACGTGTATCCGGACATGGGGGTGTGCGACAGCTCCGTGAAGCGGATGCTGGAGAAGCTATCCATGAGACAGGATGCCATGGAGGATTTCATGAGGGGCTTCTGTCGCAAGGGGCACAAGCTCATATTCGACGGGACGTCCATCATGTGCAGCACATCGGACAGCCATGTGACAAAGGGGTACAACAGCAGGGCGCAGTACCATGACCAGTACAGGCTGCTGTATGTCTTCGACAGGACATCGCGGGCACCCGTGTTCTACCGTGTGCTTCCAGGAAGGATGGTTGACAAGGCGGCATTCGTGGAGACGATAAGGCGCTGCAGCTGCCCGGATGCGATCATCATCGCGGACAAGGGCTTCCATTCCAAGGCGAACCTGTCCTACCTGATGGAAAAGAAGCTGCGCTTCATACTTCCATTGCAGGAGAACACGACCATGATTCCTCCCTCGTTCGACGAGCATGATGGAGACGGACGTTATGACGGGCGTTTCACCTACAGGGGAAGGAACATCTGGTACAAGGTCATCCCCACGGGAGACAGGGGCAACAGGATCTTCATCTACCAGGACGACTTCAGGAAGGCCGAATACAACCCGCTTTTCACCGAGAGGCAGGAGAAGGAGTACGGTGAGGTTCCACTCACCGACAAGGACATCCTCTCCAACAGGAGAAGAGGAGTGTTCTCGTTCGTGAGCAACCTCGAGGGGAATGCGAAGGAAGTCTATCTGGACTACAAGGAGCGATGGGAGATAGAGAACTGCTTCGACTACATGAAGAACAGTGTCGTGAAGAAGCCGCTGTATGCCCATGACAACGAGACCATCGATGCACAGTGTTTCATCAACCATGTCGCACTCATGTATTTCTACCGTCTGCTGAGGACGATGGACAAGTCTGGCCTGAAGGAGGAGTACTCCGCTGAGGAGATCATCAAGAGGGGCAACAACATCTACAAGATCTCGGAGTACATCGGCCACAAGCAGCTTACGGAGATGACGAAGGAGGATGCCGAGATCTTCAGACGTCTTGGTGTAACCCTATTGGCCTAAAAGACGAGGAGTTTGTGATAGGTATATAGCCTTACATAGTGTAAGGAATAGATGCGACATCAGTTGCCAGCGCCTTTTCTCACCGGAAAAGAATCCTGATACACCTACATGACCTCGCTGACCTTGATGAAGTCCAAACTATCCGACATTTCCGGATAGTTGCCTCTTGAGAAAGAGCATTGCCCATAGCCATACATTATCAGCACAATCCAACACGGTGATGAAAAATCCGCTTGTCGACATATATTACGAATGCATTCATCAGGCTAACAAAATACATCAATACGCATTTTTATTCATTTTTCATTCATATTTTCTTCCGCATTGTCCTTGACACCCACCTTGGCAATGGCAGAAACTGCACATGAGGGATCATCTTCACGACCAGAGTCAGCGACACGACCCAAGGCGACCTGGCCGCATCACGATCCCGCAAGGAGGCAGACCATGAGAAAGACACTTGTACTGATCGCCGTCGTGGCGATGATACTCGCGATGCCGCTTGCCGCAGGCGGAGCCGGAGAAAGCGGAGGATCGCTGCGCTTCGGCACGGGCGGCGACCAGGGCACCTACTACGGATTCGGAAACGTCCTGGCACAGAGGATCTCGTCCGAGACCGACACCGCCGTCGTGGCGGTCGTCAGCGCCGGCAGCCAGGACAACATCGAGATGATGGACATGGGCAACTACCAGCTCGGCTTCGTCCAGACGGACGTCATGAGCTACGCCTACAACGGCACCAACCTGTTTGCTGGGATGGGAGCCGTCAGCGACTTCTCCACAGTCGCCGCCCTGTATCTCGAGCAGGTCCAGATAGTCACCCTCGATCCGTCGATCCAGACGGTCGCGGATCTCGAGGGCAAGACCGTATCCATCGGCTCGTCCGGCTCTGGAGTCTACTACAACGCCCTCGACATCCTGGCGGCCTACGGCCTTGGAGAGGACGACATCAACCCGACATACCAGAGCTTCGGCGACAGCGTCGATGCCCTGCAGGACGGCAAGATCGACGCCGCGTTCGTCGTGGCAGGCGCCCCGACCGTTGCGGTCTCCACCCTCGCCACCACGCACAAGGTCCATCTCGTGTCCATCGACGACGAGCACATGGATGCACTGCTGTCGGCATCCCCGTACTACACGCCGTACACCATCGACGCATCGGTCTACAGCACGGCCGAAGACTGCCAGACCGTCGCCGTCGGTGCCGTCGTCATCGCCCGCGACGACGTGTCCGAGGATGCGGTCTACGATGTCGTGAGCACGATCTTCAACGACAAGGACACCATCGCCCAGAGCCACGACAAGGGCCGTGAGCTCGACCTCGACTTCGCAACGTCTATCACCACCGTCCCGTATCATCCGGGAGCCGCGAAGTACTTCGCCGAGCAGGGATACACGGTTCAGGTGAAGTGACGGGGGCCCTCGTCGCCTAAGAGGGGGCTGCAAGAGCGGCCCCCTCCTCTATTCTCTAGACTGGAGGAAGTTTTGAAAGAGAACAAGGACAAGGAATACATTGACGAATCAGTAGGTACCATGGCCGACGTCGAGGCCGTGATGAAGAAATACGACAGGGAGTCGAACGTAAGAATCTGGGAAGGGCTTCCCAGGACGATCATCCACTACCTGATGGCGGCGTTCGCCATCTACTGCATCATAGACGCCATCTTCCTGACCACGCTGCAGGAGGTGCGCTACTCGGTCTTCATGGGCATGATCGTGCTTCTAGGCTTTCTCACGTTCCCGGTGAGGAAGGGAGTCGAGCGCGTCAACCACATGCCATGGTATGACATCATCATGATGGTCGTGGGCGCAGGGGCCTACTTCTTCTACGCCGCCAACGCCATGACGGTGATCAGGATGTCGGCAAGGATCATGGCCGATCCGCTGTTCATGGTGGTCGGAGCGGTCGGCATCCTCGCGCTTGTGGAGCTGTGCCGCCGCTGCGTGGGTCTTCCCATACTGTGCGTCGCAGGCGCGCTGGTGATCTACACCCTTGCAAGCGGAATCGGGGTCACACAGCTGATCAGGACGCTCTTCTACACGGCCAACGGCATCTTCTCCACCCCCGTCGGCGTCTGTGTGAAGTACATCGTCATCTTCATCATCTTCGGCGCGTTCCTGGAGCGCACCGGAGTCGCCGACTTCTTCATCCGCTTCGCCAACACGGCGGTCGGACGCTTCACCGGAGGACCTGCAAAGGTCGCGGTCGTGGCCTCCGCCCTCGAGGGCATGGCCTCGGGCTCCTCGGTGGCCAACACCGTCGGCTCCGGCTCGATCACGATCCCGATGATGAAGAAGATGGGCTACAGGCCGGAGTTCGCGGCCGCAGTCGAGGCCGCGGCCAGCACGGGAGGCCAGATCATGCCCCCGATCATGGGAGCGGCGGCCTTCCTCATGGCCGAATTCACGGGAATCCCGTACGGACGGATCGCAGTCATGGCCATCCTGCCGGCGGTGCTCTATTTCACCGGCATCTTCATCGCCGTGCACCTGGAGGCCAAGAGAAGCGGGATGCAGGGAATCCCCAGGGAGCACCTGCCCAAGGTGAAGGACCTGCTCAAGGAGCTATACCTCCTGCTTCCCCTCATCGCACTGATCTATCTGGTGGGCACGAACACGTTCACCATGGCATACTCGGCCACGCTGTCCATCCTAGTCGCGATGGTCGTCGGCGTGATCCACAACATCGTCCCGCACTTCACGGCCACCACCGACGGAGGCGAGGAGGAGGAAGCCGGACAGAAGCCCGCCCTCTCCTTCCGCTGGATACTCGATGCGTTCGAGAACGGCGCCCGCAGCTCGATCACGGTCGTCGTCGCATGCGGAATCGCAGGCATCATCTCGGGCTGCATCACGGTCACCGGACTCGCATCCATCCTGCTGGGCGCCATCGTGTCGCTGTCCCACGGCATCGTGATGATCGCCCTGGTGCTGACGATGCTGTGCTGCATCGTCCTGGGCATGGGCGTTCCGACGACCGCCAACTACTGCATCATGGCAGGCGTGTGTGCACCGATTCTGATAGCACTTGGAGTCGAGCCTGTGGCGGCCCACTTCTTCGTCTTCTACTTCGGCATCGTCGCGGACATAACCCCGCCTGTGGCCCTGGCCGCATACGCGGGCAGCGCCATCGCGAAGTCGAATCCGATGAGGACGGGACTCGTCGCAACGAAGCTGGCGATTGCCGCCTTCGTCGTGCCATACGTGTTCGCGTTGAACCCCGCGATGCTCTTCGTGAACGTTACAAGCGTGTTCGAGGTCTGCCAGATCTGCGTGACCGCGCTTCTGGGCATCTTCGGCATAGCCGCCGCGCTGAACGGCTACCTGGGCCGCCAGCTCGGCATCCTGACGCGGATCATACTCGCCGCCGCAGGACTGTGCATGGTCGTTCCCGGCACGATCACCGACATGATAGGACTCGTGGTCCTGGTGCTCGTGGTCGTCTACGAATACGGCATGAAGCGCAAGAGCCAGATCGCGAAGGCCTGAATCCAGACACATGTGCAATGACACGAAGGGGACCCATGCAGGTCCCCTTCGTCGTATCCGTCGGCGTTGCCGGTCACTGTCCGTAGCCGGAAAGAAAGCGTCGCGTCCTCTCATTCGCCGGATCGGTGAAGAGCGAATCACCCTCGCCCTCCTCGACCACGAGGCCGCCGTCCATGAACATGACCTTGTCGGAGATCCCCTTCGCGAAATCCATCTCGTGCGTCACGACCACCATCGTCATGCGCTCGCTCCTCAGATCCCTTATGACGGAAAGGATCTCCTTGGTCAGCTCCGGATCCAGTGCGCTCGTGGGTTCGTCGAAGAAGAGTATCTCGGGGTCCATGGCAAGGGCGCGCGCGATGGACACGCGCTGTGCCTGGCCGCCGGAAAGCTGGCAGGGGTAGCTGGAGGCCTTGTCCTCCAGACCCATCTTCCGCAGCAGCTCCATCGCCTTCACCTCGCTCTCATCGCGTCCTCTCTTCAGCACGGCGCGCTGGGCCTCCGTGATGTTCCTGAGCACCGAGAAATGAGGAAAGAGGTTGAAGTTCTGGAACACGAGCCCCGTCTTCCTTGCGATAGGCTGTCCGTTCGCCCTGTCGTAGACACACCCCTCGGAGCCGTCGTGGAACAGCGTCAGCCCGTCCACCACGAGGCTTCCTCCATCCGCCCTCTCCAGCTGGGTGACGATCCTCAGCAGGGTGCTCTTCCCGCTGCCGGAAGGACCTATCACGGACAGAACCTGGGCACGATCCAAGGTGAACGACACGCCCTTGAGCACCTCGAGCCCCGAAAACGACTTTCTTATGTCATGCGCTTCAAGCATCATGCCGATTCCTCCTCACCTGTAGTACGCCAGCTTCCTCTCGATCAGGTCGAAGACCTTGCTCACGATGAAGTTCATGACGAAATAGAAGACTCCGGCGACGAAGATCGGGACGGTCGAGAACTCGCGGGCCGATGCGTTCTGCGCCACGCGGAAGAGCTCCGCCACGCCGATCGTCTGCGCCAGCGCCGTGTCCTTGACCAGTGTTATGACCTCGTTGCCCAGGGATGGAAGTATGCGCTTGACCACCTGTGGCAGAATTATGAAGAAGAAGGTGTGGGCCTTCGAGAAGCCCAGCACCCTGCATGCCTCGTACTGTCCCTTCTCCATCGACTGCAGCCCCGAGCGGTAGATCTCGGCGAAGTACGCGCTGTAGTTCACCACATAGGCGATGATGACGGCGGTGAACCTGTCGTACGACACGCCGAATATGTAGAACGGGGCGAAGTAGACGAAGATCAGCTGGAGGATGAGGGGCGTACCCCTCATTATCTGTATATACAGGTCCACCAGCGCCCTGAGGATACGACTGCGGCTCATCCTGCCACGGGCCACGACGAAGCCCAGCGGCAGGGAGAAGACGAGCGTCAGGAAGAATATCCTCAGGCTGGTGAGCGTGCCCTCCAGCATGAGGCCCAGCATCTGGACCATCACTTGCCGACCACGGTTATGTCGGCGCCGAACCACTTGACGGCGATCCGGGCAAGCGTACCGTCGGCCGCCATGTCGTCAAGGGCTCCCTGCACTGCGTCGCGCAGCGCCACATCCCCCTTCCTGAACCCGATTCCGTACTCCTCGTCGGCGAGGGTCTGGGAGAGGATCCTGAAGTCCTTGCCGCTCCTGTTGATGTTGTCGTTTGCGACCAGAAGGTCCATGACCACGGCATCGACGCCGCCGATCTCCAGGTCCATGAGTGCCGTGAGGTTCTCCTTGAACTGGATGATCTCGCCGATCGAGTCGGCGAAGCCGGGGGTGTCCTCGATGGCGCTCTCCGCGCTGGATCCGGCCTGCACGCCGACCGATGCACCGGCCAGGTCGTCAAGGGTCTGCACACTCGAGGATGCGTTCACGACCACGACCTGCGCGTTCTTCACATACGGGTCGGAGAACAGGAGGTTCTCCCTCCTCTCCTCGGTGATGGTGAAACCGTTCCACAGGCAGTCGATGTTGCCTGTCATCAGCTCCTGCTCCTTGCTGTTCCAGTCGATCGGCTGGCACACGAGCTCCACGCCAAGGCGGGCGCATACTTCACGTGCACAGTCTATGTCGAAGCCGACGATCTCGCCGTTCTCGTCACGGTAGCCCATCGGCGGGAACGAGTCGTCGAGACCGAGGACGAAGCGTCCGCTTTCGACCACGTCGTCAAGCGACGTGTCCACGCCGTCCTCGGAAGCACCGCCTGCGAACAGTACGCAGGATGCCAGCAGAACGGCAAGTATCATCAACCCCTTTCTCATTGTCCATACCTCCCTTTGAGAAGATGCAACCAGTGTAGCAACATCGTGTGTGCATGAAAAGTGCATCTTTATTCATTTTCGTGTTTTTCCCAGGTGAAGGTCTCATATCGGAAAGATTTCACACGGCATTCTGGAAATCTTCCAACTCTTCTGATAACCTCCATCCCCGTAGGAGGACGACCCCGCTTGAAGAAGAAGGACCACCTCGCCCTGGCACGCCACCTTCTGGCCATGTGCGACGATCGAGGACTGCATGCCCACAGGAGCGCGTTCCTGCTGGGTTCGGTCGAGCCGGACCTGAACTGGTTCACGTATCTCAGGGGCCTGAGAAGCGGCAAGAAGCTGCACGGCCACAACGCCGAGAACAGCGCAGGGCACATCCTGCGCGCAACATGCCGGCTCATGAACCGCGGGCTCGAGAGCAGCTGGGACTACTTCACCCTCGGTGCGCTGCTGCACTACGTCGCGGACACGTTCACCTCGGTGCACAACAGCTTCAACGACATGAGCGTCAAGGACCACCTGGCATACGAGATGAAGCTGCACGACCACCTGATGGAGCGCCTTGCATCGCCGCACTCCGTCACATCGCTGACGATCCCCTACTCGCTGATCTGCCACCTCAAGGAGATGCACAGGGACTACAGCGCCCATGAGCCGAGCGTCGAGAACGACGTGGAGCACATCATCCGCTCCTGCGCGACCATCCTGTTCTGGGCGCTCAGATGCCTGTCCGCCGAAGAGGAGACAGTGTTCAGCTACCAGGCGATCTGACGCCTCACAGCGACCACTCGCGGTACCTGTCGGCGATCAGCCGGATGCCCTCCTCGACGAGAGTCTCGTCACCGCTGTAGTTCAGTCTCAGACACTTGTCGTAGTGCTCGTGGGGATAGGGAAGACCGTGGCGTTGCCGGTCGCTGCCGAAGAAGAAGTACTCACCCGGCACCGTTATGACCCCGTCCTTCATCAGGACGGAGTAGAACTCCAGCGTCGGTATCCTCAGATCCGGAAGATATATCCAGCAGAAGATCGAGCCCTCGATCCTGTGCAACATGTACCTCGTGCCCTCGAAGGCCGAACGTATGATCGCCGCGCACCTTTCCGCCTTCCTCTGGTAGAATGGCCTGACGACGTCATGCGCCAGGTCGACCAGCTCTCCCGAGGCCAGCATGTCATGGGCAAGCGCCGGGCCGAACGAACCGGTCGCAAGCGCCGCGATGGCGTTGATGTTCCCCACCGCCCTGATGATGTCCTCCCGTGCGATCACTATGCCCGTCCTGATGGACGGCAGACCGATCTTGGACAGGCTCATGGACAGCACGATGTCCTCGTTCCAAAGCGGCTGAGCATCGTCGGTGAAGACGATGTCAGGGAACGGAAGGCCGTAGGCGTTGTCGACGATCAACGGGATGGAGTGCTCCCTCGCCAGAGCCGCCAGCGTCCTTATCTCGGTGTCGGTCAGGACGTTGCCGCTCGGGTTCGTGGGTCTGGAGACCGCGATCGCACCGACCTCCTCATGACTGTCGAGATACTCCCTGACCGCATCCACGTCCAACGTGTACTTGAACGTCCCGTCGCCGTAGTACGTGCATTTCGAGGGCACGCTGACGAAGGTGTCGGGCTCTATCCCCTGGTCGGCGTAGCCTATGTATTCGGGCATCAGGGGGAACAGTATGGTCCTTCTTTTTCCTCCCGTCGTGCCGCTGAACATGTTGAACAGGTAGAACATCGCGCTCTGGCTGCCGTTGGTCAGGGCGATGTTGTCCGCCGTGAGCGGCCAGCCGTAGCGGCTCCGGAAGAAGCGGGCCGCCATCTCGAGGAAGGACACCCTCCCCTGGGGTGAGTCGTAATGGGCCAGCAGGTCCTCGAAGGCCTCGCCGTCGGCAAGCAGCCTCTCCATCTGCCGTCTGTACGCGGCCTCGACCTGAGGCACCCTTGCAGGGTTCCCTCCGCCAAGAGGACGCGGCTTCACGCCCTCGGCAAGAGGTTTCGATATGTCGTCCATGAGCTGGAGAATCCCCGAGTGGGATGACAGCTTCGCTCCGAAGTCAGATAGTTCCATGTGCCACATCATAGCCGTCCGCGGCCGGATGGAAAAGCGCTGTGGAACATCAGTTCTTGAAGCTGTGCACCGGTGCGGGTATCCTTCCGCCCCTGCACACGAACTCGTCGCAGGAGAAGCCGTTGACCTTCATGACGGGTGCGTAGCCCAGCAGACCGCCGAAGGACGCCATGTCGCCCACGTCCTTTCCGATGACGGGGATCACGCGCACGGCGGTCGTCTTCTGGTTGACCATGCCTATGGCCATCTCGTCGGCTATCATCCCGGATATCGTGGTGGCCTTCGTGTCGCCGGGTATGGCTATCATGTCCAGCCCGACGGAGCACACGCAGGTCATCGCCTCCAGCTTCTCGAGAGTCAGGGCGCCGCATGTGGCGGCCTCGATCATGGCATGGTCCTCGCTCACCGGTATGAAGGCGCCGGAAAGGCCTCCGACATAGCTGGAGGCCATGATGCCGCCCTTCTTCACCTGGTCGTTGAGAAGCGCGATGGCGGCGGTCGTTCCGGGGGCTCCGGCCTTCTCCAGCCCCATGACCTCCAGGATCTCCGCTATCGAGTCGCCGACGGCGGGGGTCGGTGCCAGCGACAGGTCGACGATGCCGAAGGGGATGCCCATCCTGCGGCTGGCCTCCTGGGCCACGAGCTGGCCCAGACGGGTTATCTTGAAGGCGGTCTTCTTGATCTTCTCGCACAGCGTTCCGAAGTCCTGCCCTCTCACGCTCTCCAGAGCGTTCCTGATCACGCCGGGACCGGAGACCCCTACATTGACCACAGCGTCGGCCTCGGTGACGCCGTGGAAGGCGCCGGCCATGAACGGGTTGTCGTCAGGTGCATTGCAGAAGACGACCAGCTTGGCGCAGCCGATGCTGTCGCGATCCGCAGTGGCCTCGGCCGTCTGCCTGATGATGTCTCCCATCAGCAGGACGGCGTCCATGTTTATTCCGGTCTTCGTCGAACCCAGATTGACGGAGGCGCACACGTTCTCCGTCTGGCTCAGCGCCTGCGGGATGGAACGTATCAGCAGCTCCTCGGCCTTCGTCATGCCCTTGGCCGGCAATGCGCTGTAGCCGCCCAGGAAGTTGACACCGACCTTGCGTGCGGCCCTGTCCAGAGTCCTGGCGATCGACACGAAGTCCTCGCTGGTATGGCATGCCGATGCCCCCACGAGGGCGATCGGCGTGACGCTGATGCGCTTGTTGACTATCGGCAGGGCGTACTCCCGCTCGATCTCGGCTCCGGTCTTCACCAGGTCGCGTGCGAGGGTGGTTATCTTGCGGTAGATGTTGTCGTTCAGCCGTTCCAGGTCGTCGCTGATGCAGTCCAGCAGGGAGATGCCCAGCGTGATGGTCCTCACGTCCAGGTTCTCCTTCTCGATCATGGCATTGGTCTCGATGACTTCGTTTATGTTGATCATGGCCTCAGATCCTCTGCATCTGGTTGAAGATGTCCTCTCTCTGCAGCTTGATGATGCATCCCATGCCGCGGCCGAGCTCCTCCAGCCCCTCGGAGAGGGTCAGGAACTCCACATCCGAGCTGTTGGTGTCGGCGATCATCATCATGTTGAAGAAGCCGTCGACGATCGTCTGGCTGATGTCCAGTATGTTGACGTTGTTCTGTGCAAGATAGGTGCAGACTCTGGCGATGATGCCTACCTGGTCCTTGCCGACCACGGTGATTATCGACTTTCTCATACCCAGATTCTGCTTCAAAACCGGTGCAGATGACAACTGCACCGAATCTTCACAGCAAATACACCATCACGGCCCCTTTTCATGACTATAGATGTATTCGAAAGGAGATGATGAAATGCGCAAAGGCAGAATCACAACCACAATCGCATTGATGCTGCTTTCGGCCTCGCTCATGTTCGCCGCCGATGCCGAAAGCCTGTATTCCGATTTCCATCAGGCGGTGGACAATGGCGACGTCGCACAGGCGATCGAGACATACGACGACCTCCAGGACAGGATCGCCAAAGAGGCCGATGACATCGGACATGACATCGACAAGGCCGTCGACAAGCACGACGGACGGCTGTATGCATCCAGCATCCAGGCCCTCAGGAAGCTCGGCTCGTACTCCATAAAAAAGGAGGACAGCGACGCCCTGCTGACCGCCATAGTCAACAGCGACAGCCCGGATGCCGCACAGTGGGCGCAATGGCTGTACGAGAATTCACGGTACTACCACCCGACCCTCACCCTGAGCACCGACATCTCGCAGGACGGCTACAGGAGCAGCTACAGGAGGACGGTGTCCGTCGCACCGGGCAGCGAGGTGACGCTCCCCGACTCGACAGGAGGCGACACCTCCAGGACCGGAGTGCTCACAGGCTGGGGCATCACGCCTGACGAGGTCACGTACGAGGCCGGGGAGACGATCACGATGCCCTACACGGACCAGACTCTGTTCGCCGTCTACACCTCGCGCGTCTCGTTCGAGGACGGAGATGGCGACAACGTCACGACCTATGACGACGTGAGCGAAGGCGACGTCGTCGACATCCCCGCTCCGGCGGCACAGGGCGACGCCATCTTCGAGGGATGGTACGACCGCTCCAGCGGCCAGTACCTGTCACCCGACGAGACGCAGTACACGGTCCGGGGCATGGGTGCCGACTTCACGGCATTGTATTCGAAGCTCGAGGCGAAGGAGATCTCGACAGGTCACTGGAACACCGGAGCCATCCCGACAGGAACACAGATCCCCCTCACCTTCACTCTGGCCAACAGCGGCACGGAGGACGAGGACGGCATACAGGTCACGGTCTCCAGCGACAGCGGATACGCCAGGCTGATGAACACCTCGGCATACGTGAGGTCGATGGACGCCGGCGACGTGCGCACTCTCAAGGGAGTCCTCCTCGTGGTCGACTCCGACTGCCCTTCCGGGCAGGAGATTCCGGTGACGGTGACGATGAGCGACGATGATGGAGCCGTCTTCACCAGCACGTTCACGCTGACCACCAGGTGATGTCCGCAAGGACAAGTCACGATTCCCCTGTGCGCAATACAACATGCACAGGGGAGTTCTTTCTCAGAAGAACGGACGTGCGATGAACGCCACGGGTATCACGGCGAATGCGCTGAGGATGGAGCCGATGTACAGCCTCTGTCCGTAGTCCGCATCGTCCCTGATCGCCAGACAGAAGAGGGCGCACTTGGCGAAGAAGACGATGGCGAAGGCGATCCACGAGCCGTGGACGGCCATGGCGAAGTAGAACATGCGCTCGACTATGCCCACGAGGGGTCCGACGGAGAGCCGGCGCCGTCCTCCCTCCTCCTGCACCGCCTCGTCCCCGCCGTCGAAGAGGGCTAGCAGGGAGCGCACAACCATGTTCACGGGGCGCAGCAGCACCACGAAGGCGAACGCGTATGAGAGCACCTGGTTGAAGTCCAGCGCGTACTCCATCAGCAGGAACCGTATGTCCCTCCATGGTTCGAAGGCGCCCCAGCGCACCGAATAGATGAATGCCATCACCGTGAAGCCGGTCATCCTCACGACCTCCGTCAGGATGAAGACGACGTAGCGCGCCCTGGTGCGTGATGCGGCGAAGCACACCGGTGCGACGATGAAGTGGAAGAGCACGATTGCGAGTGCATACAGATAGTTGTTCCCGTCCAGCACAGGTGAGAAGACCAGCGCCACGGCCAGAGTGTACAGCAGCAGCTCGGGTATGAGGCGCACCGCCTTCCTGGCAGGCTTGAACGAGGAAAGATAGTAGTAGCCCAGTGCATGTGCCAGAGTGAAGAGCATCAGGGCCTGTCTCATGTCCATGTCGGAAGCTTACCCCTTTGTCGTGTTCTTGGCAAAGAGGCCGCCATGGAACGACATTTTACGCGACTTTCACCTGCAAAACGTTTTCCCCGATTCCCAATTGTCTGGTAAACTGCTAGAAAAAGGAGAAAGCACAATGAGAATCGGAATCCTGACGGCAGGTGGCGACTGCCCTGGTCTCAATGCAGTCATCAGGGGCTTCGCGAAGTATGTCTACAACCAGATCCCCGATGCCGAGATCATCGGCATCTCGGACGGCTATCGCGGACTGATCAACGGAGAGTTCAAGAACCTCAAGGAGTCCGACTTCTCCGGAATCCTCAACATCGGAGGCACGATCCTGGGAACCAGCAGGCAGCCCTTCAAGGAGATGAACAAGGAGGAGGAGAACGGACAGACCAGGCTAGAGCAGATGGTCAGGAACTACAAGAAGGCCAAGCTCGACCTCGTCGTCACGCTCGGCGGCGCCGGAACCCACAAGACGGCGGCCCTCCTTTCCGGGGCCGGGTGCAACGTCATCGGGCTTCCCAAGACGATCGACAACGACATCTGGGGCACCGACATAACCTTCGGCTTCCATTCCGCCGTCGACATCGACACCGAGTGCATCGACCGTCTGCACACCACCGCGGCCAGCCATGGACGCACGATGGTGGTCGAGATCATGGGCAACAAGGTCGGCTGGCTGACGCTGTACTCCGGAATCGCGGGAGGCGCCGACATCATCCTCATCCCAGAGATCCCGTACGACCCGGACGAGGTGTGCAAGACCGTCGAGAAGCGCTACAGGAACGGCAAGGCCTTCACGATCATCGCCATCGCCGAGGGCGCGATGTCGAAGGACGAGGCGGAGATGAAGAAGGCCGAGAGGCTCGAGGCCAGAGGAGGAGAGGCCACCGCGACCAACTCCATCGCCCGCTACATCCAGGAGAACGTCGGCGTCGAGACGCGCACCGTCGTCATCGGACATCTGCAGAGAGGCGGCAACCCCTCCCCCTACGACAGGCTCATCTCCACGGAGCTTGGAAGCTTCGCCGGCAAGCTCGTGCAGGAGGGCAATTTCGGCACGACCGTCGCGGTGCAGAACAACGCCATCACATACAACTGGCTTGCGGATGTCGCAGGCAAGACGAAGTACGTCGACGAGAACAACCAGATGGTCAACGTCGCACGCTCGATCGGAATCTCGTTCGGAGACGGAAAGAAGTTCAGGGGAATAAAGTGAGGAAATACGCGATCATAGACTTCTCGGCTTCCTCCCTCTCCCTCCTGATAGCCCGCATCGAGGGCGCCAGGATGGAGTCGTTGCTCCATACCAGGACCCAGCTGTCGTTCTCCACGTCGATCCACGAGGAGCGCGTGCTGAACGATCTCGAGCTCACCGAGGTGGTCGAGTCGGCCGAAGGCATGCTGGAGCTGTGCAGGCAGAACGATGTCGAGAGGGTCTACGCGATCGCGTCATCCACGCTCTCGTCGCTGGGCAGCGCAGAGGGGCTGTTCAAGGCGGTCAGGGAGCGCACCGGGCTCGTCATCCAGCCCATGGACATCGCCGAGGAGGGCGAGGCGCGCCTCGTGGCCAACGAACGCTACAGCATACTCCCCCGTGCGGTCGTCGCGGACTTCGGCTCGCTGTCGCTCAAGCTGTACAGCTTCTCGGACTACCTGTGCACGATCCCGGTGGGTCCGATGTCCCTGTACAAGGACAACGTCAGCCAGGTCATCCCCAGCCGGAAGGAGGCCGATGCGATAAGGCAGGCCGTGCGAACGACGCTCGACGAGGCCAACCTGCCCGAGAAGGGTTTCTTCGACAACGCGGTCCTGTCAGGCGTGTACAGCTGGGCGCTTTACCAGCTCTACGCCGACTACTTCGAGCTGTCGCACCAGCACGGCGAGAAGATAATCCAGTACAAGAAGCTCAAGAAGCTGTGCCGCTATCTGGTCAGGCAGGAGAACAGCCGCTCGCTGATGATACTCAGGAGCACTCCGGAGCTGATGCACCAGATAGTGCCGGCCGCAATCCTGGCCAAGGAGCTTCTCAAGCGCTTCGGGGTGTCGAACATCATCGTCTCGGACCTCGGCGTAAAGGAGGGGGCGCTCAAGCAGATAGTCGCCGGACAGAGACAGGCCGTGGCGCTGGAGCCCGGAGGGACGAGGTAATATGGCAAAGGACTTCTCCGTATTGGAAAAATGCGTGGACGGGGCATATGAGAACCGCGAGATGAGCTGGCTGAGCTTCGACAAGCGGGTGCTGGACCAGGCGATGGACCTGACAAACCCTCTGCTGGAGCGGTGCAAGTTCCTCTCGATATTCATCTCGAATCTGGACGAGTTCATCCAGGTCCGTCTGGGTACGCTGGTCAACCAGAGCGAGAAGGATCCGCTGCTGAGGGAGAACAAGACGCACATGACGGCCCGCGAGCAGGTCGACTCCATACTCGCCGTCCTGCCCTCCCTGTACAAGGCAAGCAACGAGACCTGGAGGTTCCTTCGCACCGAGCTGTACGACAAGGGCGTCAGCATACTGCGCGGCAAGGACCTCTCGCAGCGTCAGATGGCGACGGCCAGACAGGCCTTCGAGCATGACATTCTTCCGCGTACGACGCCGATGGTGCTGGACTCCAAGCATCCGCTGTACAGGTTCGAGAACATGAAGGTCTACCTCGTCGTGACGCTCGAGAGGAAGGGCCGGGAGATGATCGGCGTGGCGTCGCTGCACAACTCCACTCCCCGTCTGATCCGGTTGCCCGGCGGCAAGAAGACACACCTCATACTCTGCGAGGAGCTGCTCGGCACATTCGCCGATACGGTGTTCCCGGGCTTCACGGTCCGGGAGAAGGCACTCGTGCGCGTCACGCGCAACGCCGACTTCGACGCGACGATCGAGGACGCCGACGACGAGTTCGGCTTCGACTTCTCGCGCCTGATACAGAACCGGGTCGAGGGCCGCACCGGAAGCGATGTCATAAGGCTCGAGTCCACGGAGCTGTCGGAGTCCCTCAGGAGCTTCCTCATGAAGAACCTGAACATACGCAAGAGCCACTGCTTCCAGATACAGGGCTGCTTCGACTACAAGTTCATGTTCCGCCTGGGCGACTACATCGACTACGAGTCGGTCGCATCGCTGCGCTACAGCGCCTACCGTCCCGTGACGCCCAAGCCGCTGTCCGGCAACGCCGACCTGATCGCCGAAGTGAGGAAGAAGGACATACTCCTCGCCTATCCCTACCAGAGCATGGACGTGCTGCTGAACCTGCTCTCACAGGCCGCGGTGGATGAGCGCGTGACCTCGATAAAGATCACGATCTACCGTCTGGCGGACCGTTCGAAGATCATAGAGCACCTTCTGAAGGCGGCGGAGAACGGCAAGGAGGTCGTGGCGGTCATGGAGCTGTGCGCCCGCTTCGACGAGGAGAACAACCTGTACAACGCCGACCTGCTCAGGGATGCGGGCTGCACCGTCTTCTACGGCATAGAGGACTACAAGGTGCACTCGAAGATCATATCGATCACGCTGGAGGAGGACGGCCGGATCGGCTACATCACGCACCTGGGCACGGGCAACTACAACGAGTCCACGGCGAAGCAGTACACGGATCTGAACATCATCACCGCCGACCAGGAGATCGGGGAGGACGGTGCGGCGTTCTTCCGCAACCTCGCCGTGCTCAACGTCGAGTACAGCTACAGGAGGCTGCTGGTTGCGCCCTTCTCCCTCAAGGCCGGGCTGCTTGCCGAGATCGACAGGGAGATCGCCAAGGGCCGTGACGGCCTGATCAGGGCCAAGTTCAACTCGCTGACCGACAGGGACTGCATCGAGAAGCTCATCGAGGCCAGCCAGGCGGGATGCACGGTGTCGCTGGTGGTGCGCGGCATCTGCTGCCTGGTGCCGGGAGTGCCCGGCCTGACGGAGAACATAACCGTGATCAGCATCGTGGGGCGCTTCCTGGAGCATTCCAGGATCTATGCGTTCGGGAAGGAGGGCCAGGAGCGCGTGTACATAGCCAGTGCGGACATGATGACGCGCAACCTGGACAAGCGCGTCGAGATCGCAACCCCGGTGCTGGATCCGGACATCAGGCGGAGAGTGCTCCACATCCTGTCCCTGGTGGAGAGCGACAACGTCAAGGCACGACGCCTGGACAGCAGGGGCCACTACCACAAGATCCAGAACCTGTCCACCCCGATAGACAGCCAGGAGGAGTGCATCAGACAGGCATCCGCCCTGTGACGGGCGAGGATGCAGAGGGCCTGCCACGCGGAAGGCCCTGTCATGTCCATGAAGCTCACGGGAAAAAACCGTCAGGCCCGTCGTTCAGGTCCCCGGCTCGATTTCGTCTGCAAGCCTCACACCCCACAGCTGCCTGAACGCGTCCATGTACCGGAGCACCCTCAGCGTCTCGCTCCAGCTCATGTGGGGATCCTCCACAAGTCCCGCCTCTATCGAGTGGCAGGCACTCGTCAGCTCGTATTCGTAGCCGTTTATGGAATGCGTTATGGGGATGTCCTCCAGAAGGACCGGATTGCGGTCGCCGGACCACACGGTGATCCTCTCGGGGTTGTTGACGTTCTCCACCTCGATGCGCCCGCCGGTGCCGTAGATGATGCCCTTGCGGTCGCTGACGCACTCCGCGTCGGCGAAGATGACGGCCTGGCTGTCGTCCTCGAACCCGATATGCACACACTCGCGCACATCCACGCCACCGGAGCTCTTCACGCAGCTGCCCATCATGTTCCTCACTCCCATGCCCTCGCGGGCCATGAGGACGAAGTTCAGCGGATAGACGCCGATGTCCAGCAGGGCGCCGCCGCCAAGAGCCGGATCGGCGATCCTGGGCTTGTGGATTATGCTGTAGCCGAGGTTGGCCGTGATGGTCGTCACGCGTCCGATGCGGCCCGATTCGATGATGTCTGAAATCATCCTGCGCGATGGCATGTAGCGGGTCCAGATGGCCTCGGCGACGAACAGATGCCGCTCTCTGGCCAGGGCGAAGACGGCCTCCGCCTGTCGGGCGTTGACGCAGAAGGCCTTCTCGCACAGCACATGGCGTCCATGGGAGAGTGCGTCAAGCATGCACTGCATGTGGTGCGAATGCGGAGTGGCGACGTACACGAGGTCGACATCGTCGTCCGAATAGAGCTCCTCGTACGAGCCATACGCCTTGGCCACGCCGAACTCGTCGGCGAAGGAGCGCGCCCTGTGTCCATCCCGTGCCGCAACGGCCTCGATCCTCATGTGCTCAGGCAGCCTCGTCATCACGCCTGCAAGCGTATGTGCGATGTTCCCGCATCCGACTATGCCGATTCTGATCATCCCCGTTTATCCTCCTTCATCTTCCGCTTCTCCTCCCGCCGCTCCTGGCGCCGCCTCTTCGCCTCATAGGCCTCCTTGTACTTCACCGTGGGGATGAACAGGCGCGCGAAGCGCCCCTCCCCGCGGTTCTTCGTATAGAAGTAGCCTATAAAGGAGAACACGAGGGCGCCGACGAAGTTGACAAAGAGGTCCTTCATCGTGTCTATGAGCCCTATGTCGAGATAGCCTCCAAGCCCCAGCGCGGTGCCGTCCTGGAAGTACACCTCGCTTATGTCGTCGATCGTGACGACGCGGTTGGAGTGCGTCACGTCGAGTTCGACGGTGTTGATCGTGTGTATGATTGTGTCCTTCTGCATGTCGCTGCCCAGCAGCTGGTCGGCGGAGAACTCGAAGAACTCCCAGCACACCGCCACCGTCATCGAGAAGCAGAACGCGACGAAGGCCAGGAAGAACGGCGAGAGCGAGAACTTTATGTTCTCGTTCCTGTTGAAGATGTCGCAAAGCGAGAAGCCGACCGCCGCGGCGAGGAATCCCGTGATGGTGTGCAGCATCGTGTCCCAGAAGGGTATGCTTATGTAGTAGGCCCTCAGCTCGCCCAGGATCTCCGCGGCGTATATGAACAGCAGGACTATGATTTCGAGCGTGTCGGGGATGTCGATGTGCCAGTTGTTCTCTATGAACGAGGGCACGAACATCAGCACCAGGGCCAGGATGCAGTAGAAGGCGTTCTCCCACTCTCCGCCGGCGATCTGCGTGGCCAGTATCAGGATGACCGACAGTCTCAGCAGGACATATACGGCGAACAGCGCCTTGTGCTCTCTTATGCTGGAGCGCAGGCTGGTGGTGTGTATCCTTCTCCTCTCGCGTTCGCCCATGCAGTCAATGGTACACGCTTTTTCGCGCTGTGACAAACACGGCGCGCGGTGCTACAATCACCGTTGCATGGAGGAGACCGCAATGGATCTCATAAACGGATACAAGACGTTTCTCGACAACGGAAAGACGGAAAGGGAGTGCGTGACGAGCGCACTCGAGATGGCCCAGGCGAAGGGCTTCAGGGACATCTCCACATACGATTCGCTCAAGCCCGGCGACAAGGTGTACGTCGTGTGCAACGAGAAGTCGCTGGCCCTGTTCGTCATCGGCAGGAAGAGCCTGGTGGACGGCATCGGCTTCGTCACCAGCCACATAGACTCGCCCAGGCTGGACCTGAAGATGAAGCCCCTCTTCGAGAAGGAGGGCATCGTCTATCTGGACACGCACTACTACGGCGGGATCAAGAAGTACCAGTGGGTGACCATGCCCCTGGCCATACACGGCGTCGTGTTCCGCAAGGACGGCAGCCGCGTCGACATCGTCGTGGGCGAGGACGAGGACGACATGTCCTTCTGCATCAGCGACATCCTGCCCCACATGGCCCAGGAGCAGATGAAGAAGAGCGCCGGCGAGTTCATCGAGGGCGAGGACCTTGACCTGGTCGTCGGCCTGAACAGGAACGACGAGGACAAGGACGCGGGACGCAAGGCCATCATGGACATACTGCACAGACAGTACGGCATCTGCGAGGATGACTTCCTGTCCGCCGAGCTCGAGGTCGTGCCTGCAGGCCGGGCACGCAGTCTGGGCTTCGACTCGTCGATGGTCATGGCCTACGGACAGGATGACAGGGTGTGCGCATACACCTCGCTGCAGGCGCTCCTCGACATCGACCAGGATCTCGAGACCACCGCATGCACCCTCCTTGTCGACAAGGAGGAGGTCGGATCCGTCGGCATGACCGGCATGGACAGCGCCCTGCTTGCCAACATCGTCAGCGAGGTCATGGACAAGTGCGGCGAATACTCGTCGCTCAACCTGCGCCGCGCCCTCAGGGCCTCCAGGATGCTCTCGAGCGACGTCACGGCGGCATACGATCCGCACAACACGTCGCTGTATGATAAGGCAAACGCCTCCCTGATGGGACACGGCGTTTCGTTCGAGAAGTACACGGGCAGCCGTGGCAAGAGCGGCTCGAGCGACGCCAATGCGGAGTTCATCGCCTACCTTAGGAAGGTCCTGGACGATGCGAAGGTCAGCTACCAGATGAACGAGATGTCGAAGGTGGACGTCGGTGGAGGCGGCACGATCGCCAAGTTCGCGGCCTACTACGGCATGGACGTCATCGACTGCGGAGTGTGCGTGCTTTCCATGCACAGCCCCTGGGAGATCACCGCGGTGCACGACATAGAAAGTGCATACAGCGCATACAGCGCGTTCTTCAAGGCCTGAAGAGGCGACAGGCAGACCAGGAAGAAGAATGCCGGCGGGGCCATCCCCTACCGGCATTCATCGTTTCAGCCCACTCTGGCGCAATCATACGTAGAACAGCATCTCGCCGTATGTCGGATATGGCCAGGCCCTGTGGTCCGTGATCAGCTCCAGCTGGTCGCACACCTCCCTGACGCTCTGCATCTGGGGCAGGATGAAGCGCTGGCAGAAGTGGGCCAGGTCGCTTCCAGTCCACCGCGAACTCTCGTCCACCAGCTCGTCCAGATGATCGCATGCGGCCGCCAGCCCATCCAGCAGCGTCGAGATGCGCCTGAGCCTATCCGTCTCCACTTTGCACTCCAGCTCGGGTGCGACCTCCTTCTTGACCCGTATGCTTTCCGCCAGATCCTTCGAATAGCGCGAGACGGCGGGGACGATGTCCCTGTTGACCATGTCCACCAGCGTCACGGCCTCGATGTGGACGGTCTTGCTGTACTCCTCGTTGAGGATCTCGTAGCGGGCGTGCATCTCCACCGAGTTGAAGATGTGGAACGAGCTGAACAGGTCGACGTTCTTCTGCAGCAGGAAGGTGTCGTACGCCTCGGGTGAGCTGACGAGGTTCAGCAATCCCCTCTTGCGGGCCTCCTCCACCCACTCGGGGGCGTAGTTGTTGCCGTTGAAGACGATTCTGCGATGCTCCCTGTAGGTCCTTCTGACCAGGTCCTGCACCGCCCCGTTGAAGTCCTTTGCATCCTTGAGCTCCTCGTGGAAGTCCCTCAGCGACGCGGCGACTATCGTGTTGAGCGTCGTGTTGGGATCGGCCACGGAGAAGGACGAACCCAGCATGCGGAACTCGAACTTGTTGCCGGTGAAGGCGAATGGGCTGGTCCTGTTGCGGTCGGTCGTGTCGCGGGGAATCGGGGGAAGGACATGCACGCCCAGCTTCATCTGGCGCCTTCCCCTTCCAGGGACGACGCCGCCGCTGGCGATGGCCTCGAGTATCTCGGTCAGCTCGTCGCCCAGGAACATCGAGATTATGGCCGGCGGGGCCTCGAAGCCTCCCAGCCTGTGGTCGTTGCCGGCCGATGCCACGGAGATCCTCAGCAGGTCCTGGTACTCGTCGACCGCCTTGATGACCGCCACAAGGAAGAGGAGGAACTGGGCGTTGTCCTGGGGGCTCTCGCCCGGCTCCAGCAGATTGATGCCGGTATCGGAGACGAGGGACCAGTTGTTGTGCTTTCCCGAACCGTTGAGACCGGCGAATGGCTTCTCGTGCAGAAGACAGGCGAAGCCGTGCTTCTCCGCGATCTTCTTCATAAGCTCCATCGTCAGCTGGTTCTGGTCGACCGCCACGTTGGTGGTCGTGTAGACCGGGGCGAGCTCATGCTGGCACGGAGCGGCCTCGTTGTGGCTGGTCTTGGCGTATATGCCCAGCTTCCACAGTTCGCGGTCCAGGTCCTTCATGTATGCCGAGACACGTGTGCGCAGTGCGCCGAAGTAGTGGTCCTCCAGCTCCTGGCCCTTCGGGCTCCTGGCACCTATGAGGGTGCGTCCGGTGTAGATGAGGTCCTTGCGCCTCTCGTAGTCCTTCTTGTCGATCAGGAAGTACTCCTGCTCGGCGCCGACGGTGGTGATGACCCTCTTCACGTCCGTGTGTCCGAACAGGTGCAGGATCTTGACCGCCTCCTCGCCGATGACCTCCATGCTGCGTAGCAGCGGGGTCTTCTTGTCCAGCACCTCGCCGGAGAAGGAGCAGTACGCCGTGGGGATGCACAGCGTCTCGTCCTTGATGAAGGCGTAGCTGGTGGGGTCCCAGGCCGTGTAGCCGCGCGCCTCGAAGGTGGCGCGGATGCCGCCGGAGGGGAAGCTGGAGGCATCGGGCTCGCCCTTGATCAGCTCCTTGCCGCTGAACTCCATGATGACGCGTCCGCCGCCCACCGGGTTGATGAACGCCTCGTGCTTCTCGGCGGTTATGCCGGTCATGGGCTGGAACCAGTGCGTGTAGTGCGTCGCGCCGTTCTCGATCGCCCAGGTCTTCATGGCATGGGCCACGCTGTTGGCGATGTTCATGTCAAGGTCCTTGCCCTCGGCCACGGTCTTCTTCAGCTGTCTGTAGACGTCCTTGGGCAGACGGACCCTCATCGCCTCGTCGTTGAACACATGACATCCGAACCAGGAACTCACATCATCCATACATCCAGCCTCCAACCCTGATCGTTGAGCAAACTCTATCAAAATCGTGGCTTGCATGGGAAGATTCGCAGCCTGCCGGAAAGTCTTCCGTTCCACCCAGGCCGCCCGGAAGAGGCGCTACCTGTCGCCCTCTGTCCGCCATTAGAACACAAACTCTTATAACACAAGGATTTATTGATGACACACAAAGAAAATGAACAGAAACATGCCCATGCGTTCGACATTCAAAGTTGCACAAAATCAAATCTATTTGTGCAAATTTGTACATCTGATGGATTATCTTGGATATATCCGGCACACCATCGCCACAGGTATACTTGAATCATCATGAGTCAAAAGGGAAAACGTCTATCCAGAGTATTGAAATATGTCATCTTCGTCCTTCTCGTCGTCCTGGCGGTCGTGGGCATGAAGATGTTCTTCGACTCCCGTACGGTGGAGACCTACACCCAGCCGCCCAGGTCGGTCGTCGTGACCAGGGCGCAGGAGAGGGACATCGCAAGCAGCGCGACGTTCTCCGCCTACGTGATGTCGGAAACGATGGTCCCAGTGGTGCCATTCGTCAGCGGAACCATTGAGTCCTATGACATCAAGGCCGGAGACAGGGTCGTGAAGGACCAGGTCCTCGCCGTGATCGACAAGGATCCATACGAGCTCCAGCTGGCCCAGGCCCAGGCGGCGGCCAGCGCATACGAGAGCTCCTATGATCGCCTGGTCCGGCTTTCCGAGTCCGGAGCCGCCACACAGCAGGAGCTGGACACGGTGCGCAGCCAGCGTGATGCGGCACAGGCGCAGCTCGAGCTCGCACAGCTGCAGCTGTCCTACACTGATGTCAAGGCCGGCGTGTCCGGCACCGTCATCATGTCGGAAGGTGTCACCGGAGGGCTCGCCAGCACACAGAGCCCCCTGGCCGTGATCGCGGACACCGGCAATCTCGTGGCGGAGGTGGCCGTCCCGGAGAAGTACTACGACCTGTTCACACAGGCTGGCGAAGGGCTGGCCATTGAGGTCTCCAGCCAGGTCGGCAAAGCCGTCACCGGCGCCTCTCTCGTCTCGATCGCCCCATACATCGACCCGGCAACGAAGACCTTCAGGCTCAAGGTGTCGCTGGACGACCCTTCGGCCTTCACGATAGGCTCGTACGTCAAGGTCCGCATCACATACTCGAGAGAGGAGGACGTCATGGCACTGCCCGAGTCCGTCATGAAGGCCGACGGCTCGCTGTACTACGTCGAGGACGGCGTGGCGCACTACATCGCCCCCTACGATGCCGTCCATTCGGACGGATGGTTCGCCGCCCCGGCGGGCTACGAGGACAAGGACTTCGTGATCGAGGGACAGAACAGCATACTTGACGGCGAGAGCGTCGTCGTGAAGGAGATGTGAGGTGAAGAGCGCTCGTCTTGCGGTACGCCACCCGGTGTACATAACCATGGTGCTCATAGCCCTGGTGCTGTTCGGCATACTCTCCCTGTCCACGATGAACATCGAGTTCATCAGCGGTCTGAACATGCCTACCGTCATCGTCTTCTCCGTCTACCCGGGTGCAAGCGCCGAGCAGGTCGAAAGCGATGTCATAGACGTTCTCGAGGAGAACTTCGCCACCCTGCCCGACTTCGACTCGATGACCAGCAACGCCTATTCCAGCGTCGGAGTCGTCCAGATACGGTTCTCCGACGGCGTCGACGTGTACGACCAGCTGGACGAGGTACGCAACAGGATAGACGAGCTGGAGGACCAGCTTCCCTCCGGGCTGCAGGGAAAGCCGACGGCCCTGGTAGGAGGCACCGAGATGCTGCCGATCATCTCGTTCTCCGTCGAAGGAGGAGCGGACCTGGCCGGCGTGACATCCTACGTGAACGACACCGTGGTCCCGCAGATCACGCAGATCGCAGGTGTCAGCAGCGTCAGCGTCAGCGGTGGCAGCGACATGGAAGTGGTCGTCACATTGGACACCGGCAGGCTCGATGCCCTCGGGGTTTCGCCGCTGGTGGTCTACCAGATCCTGGGCTACAGCAACACGAACCTGCCGCTCGACATGACGACATACGAAGGACGCAGCTCGTCGCTGCGCTTCGACGGCGAATACAAGAGCCTGGACGACATCAGGAACCTCACGGTGGGAGCCGGGGAGGACGGCACGCTGATAAGGCTCCAGGACGTCGCGGATGTCCGCCTGGTGGCCAGAGAGCCCGACACCGTCGTCAGAAGCGATGGCAGGAACATCATCCAGGTCGACGTGAACAAGAGGGCTGATGGCAACACGATGGACATCACCTCCGCGGTCAAGGACATCCTTGAGCGCGAGGAGGCGTCCATGAACGGGGCCGTGCACTTCAGCATCATCAGCGAGGACGCCCGCACCATAAGCGCATCGCTGTCCACCGTCATCGAGTCGGGCATCATGGGTGTCATCGTGGCAGTGCTGGTCATATTCCTGATCCTTGGCAACATCCAGGCCACCCTCACGATCGCGATATCGATGCCGCTGTCGATCTTCTTCACCTTCATCGCCATGTGGACCAGCGGCATCTCGATAAGCCTGATGAGCATCACCGGCATGGTCGTCGCCCTGGGCGCGATCGTCGACGGCTCGATCGTCATGCTGGAGCAGATCTACAAGCACTGGCAGACCAGGAAGGACGGGAGGTTCCTCTACACTGTCAACCAGAGCATATTCAAGGGCGCCGACGAAGTGGGCGTGTCGATACTCGGCAGCGCGATCACCACGGTCATAGTATTCGTCCCGATACTCTTCATCGACGGCCTGGGCGGCCAGATCATGCACGATGTGGCATTGACGTTCATGTTCGCCCTGTCCGCCTCATGCATCGTGGCCATCGTCATCATCCCCTACCTTCTCAAGAAGCTCCTGAAGGAGGACGAGAGGAAGGTCACCGACAACGTCATCACCTGCACTGCGGACAGGATCGTCGTCCTGTACGGCCGTGCGGTAGCCTGGGTCCTCAGAAACCGAAAGTTCGTCATCATGATCTCCATCGTACTGCTGGTCGTCACGGTATGGGCCGTCATGCAGCTGGGTATCGCGTTCATCCCGTCCACCGACAACAGCGAGTTCTACGTCAACCTGTACTTCCCGTCGAGCAACACCATGGAGATGAGCCAGGCCAAGCTGGATGAGGCCGAGGCGATCGTGCGCTCGCTCGTTCCGGAGGTGCGCACCATCGTCACCACGGTGGGCCAGACCAGCGGCCTGAGCTTCGCATCAACCTCGTCAAACGGCAGCATACGCGTCGTCCTGCCTCCGGTCGCACAGAGGGACGAGGGACGCGATGTGCACACGATCATGAACATCGTCAAGGCGGCTCTCGACGAGAGCATGACGGACGTCGACGTGGAGGTCCTCAACGGAGGCTTCGACAACCTGGTCAGCTACGTCTCGGGTGGCGGCGGCTACGGCATCACGCTCGTCGGCGAGGACATGGAGACGCTGTACGGCGAGGCCGAACGCGTCAAGGCCGCACTGGAGAGGGACCCGGAGGTCCTGTCCGTCACCATGGACTCCTCCTACGACTCCTACTCTGCCGTCATCGACGCCTCGAACAATCTGCTCTCTTCCCTCGGTCTGACAAGCTACGAGGCCGGAACGACCACGGCGATCCTCTTCAACGGAATGGATTGTGGAATATACACGGACCCCGCCACGGGCGAGCGCTACGACATCAGGCTCGAAAGCGACGTGATGGGTTCCCCGATGGACGAGGATGTGCTTGCATCCCTCAAGGTCACCACGCAGGCAGGCACGGCGGTGAGCTATGCATCCATCGCCTCGCTCGGCGTCGAGAACACGATCAGTCAGATCAACCACACCGACAGGGCCAACACCATAAGTCTCAACGCGGCCACCACCACGGAGGACTCCGCCCGCATCAGGGAGCGCCTGTCCAGCTACCTCGACGAGAACCCCCTGGCCGACGGGGTCACCACCAGGACAGGAGGTGTTGGAAGCCTGATCGAGGACATCATGGTGCCCATCATAGCCGCCATGCTCATCGGCTTCTTCCTGGTCTTCATGGTCATGGTCTTCCAGTTCGAGCGCTTCGACCAGCCGGTCATAGTCATGCTGACCATACCATTCTGCTTCATAGGCGTCGCAATCGCCCTGATCGCATCGGGAAGCACCCTGAACCTGCTGTCGATGCTCGGCGTCATAACCCTTGGCGGCACTGCGGTCAACAACGGCATCATACTGTTCGACTACACCAACATGACCGTCCGCAGAAGGCGCATCGAGGCCATCGAGGAGACCGGAAGGACCGTGGACGAGGACACCACGATCGACGGCCAGCTGGACTACGAAAGAGAGAGGGGCATACTTTCCAGCTCCATAGTCGACTCGGCTACCAACAGGCTCAAGTCCATACTGATGACCACTCTGACGACGATGATGGGCGTCGTGCCGATGTCGATGGCGACAGGAGAGGGAAGCGAGATCTACGCCTCCCTCGGCCAGGCGATCGCCGGCGGTCTGTTCGCCACGACGGTCATCTCGCTGTTCGTCCTGCCGGTCATCTACTACACGCTGGAGAGACGGAAGCTCAGACGGCTCTACGGCAAGGGACGCAGGGAAGTGAAGAAGATGGAGGTGGAGGCATGAACAGGACATTGGGATCGACATTCATCGCAATCATGATGCTGGCCGCAGCCATCCCCGCAACGGCAGACGACATGAAGCTCACATACGACGACCTCAGGTCGTCCATGTCGGCGAACAACACCGCGCTGCTCAGTGCGGGAGAGGAATACACCAGCGCCCTGATCGACGTGGAGGACGCAAAGTCGAACTACCATCCGCAGATCGGCTACACCGTGGCGGGAAGCTACGTGCTTAACCACCAGACGATGGACCTGGACCTGGGCGGGATAAAGGAATGGGCCAGAGGGCAAGAACCCATAAAAATAGAAACGAACATAATGGGAACGCCTATACCCGTTCCTTTTGCGATGTCATCTATCACCGACACCCTCCCCGACTCCTACAACATGGTCGTGGACGTCAGCGACCCCTACCTCAGCGCATCCATCTCGTTGGTGCAGCCGATATACACCTGGGGCAAGGTAACCAGCAACGTGAAGATGAACGAGGAGATCGCCCAGGCCAAGGCGCTGCAGATCGGTGACACCCAGGCCCAACTCGATGCCCAGCTCAAGGCGTTGCTGGCATCGCTGTATTACCTGAAGGACTTCGACGACATACTGCAGGAGATGAAGAGCGACGCCGACGAGCTGGTCGACATAGCCCGCTCGGGAAGCGAAGCAGGCGTCGCACTGTCACAGGACGTAGCCCAGGCACAGGTCGGCGCGAAGCAGCTGGAGCTGGCCATCGTGCAGGTCCGCACACAGGTCGACACGCTGGTTTCGCAGCTCGAGACGCTCACGGGCATCAGAGGTCTGACACCGGAGATGATCGACTACGTTCCCGACGAGGACTTCTACGCCCAGATCGCCAATGCCGACAGGAGGATACTTGAGCTCCAGGCCACAGGCAACGGCCAGGCGACGATGCAGATGCTCGACCACATGGTCAGTGCGACGCAGTACGCCCAGAAGGCGGCGGACCGGTCCATGTACGTCGTGCCGGACATCGCGCTGAGCGTCAGCGCCGACTACAGCGCCCCCATGACCCGTGACTTCGTCGAGCAGAGCGCATGGAGTGTCACAGTGGCGGTCGCCCTCCAGGGCACGATCTGGGATGGAGGCCAGAGGCTGAACGACCGCGACAGGGCCGAAAGCGCCACACGCTCCGCCCAGATCGCACGCCAGCAGGCCGTCGAAACGATACGCACCACGCTTGCACAGAACTTCGCCTCCATCGACCTGGCCCTGGCCCGGATAGACTACCAGGATGCCGACATCGCGATGCTGGAGGACCAGCTCGCAGTGGAGGAGACGAAGCTGGAATACGGAACCGGCAGCCGGCAGGATGTCATACAGAAGCGCATCGAACTGAACCAGGCGAAGCTGGACAGACTGACAAGCAGAATCACGCTTGCGACCAGCTGTCACACCGTCGAATACCTGACGGGCTTCACTGCGCAGAATACCCGGTGACAATCTGATGGCCGCCCCAGGCGGTCATCATTCCTCCTCCTGGATGCGGAACGCCCTAGACAGGGCACGTATCCTCACTGCAAGCATCCTTCTGGCGACATCGCACGAGACCATGGCATCGTATCCATGGCAGGCGCCCTCGACATCATGAAACTCGACCTCCACGCCGGCCTCGCGGAGCCTGTCGGCGTAGGAGAGCGCATCGTCATGTAGACTGTCGTAGCGCGCCGCCTCGATATAGGCAGGAGGAAGGCAGGAGAAGTCGTTTTCTGCCAGAGGGGATACGTACTCCCCTCTCCTTCCACCCAGGTACATGTCCCACATCCTGCGGCTGAGGGCCGTGTTCCATACAGGACATGCTCTGTAACGCAGGCTGGATGCGCTGGTCAGGCTGTCGTCCAGCACAGGATAGACAAGCAGCTGGAAGCACACGCCGATACCCTCCTTCGCACAACGACGAGCCAGGGTCGCGGCGATGCAGGCCCCTGCGCTGTCGCCGCCGAGCGCGATACGCGTTGCATCCACTCCGTCCAGGGAGCACAGGTGTCTAAGCGCAGCCATGCAGTCGTCCTCACCTGCAGGCCAGGGATGGGCGTCGCTGGTCCTGTAGCGCGGAACCATGACGATGCACCCGGCTCCGGAAGAATAACCCATCGCCTTGCCGTACAGGTACGGTGCGGCCTCAAGGAAGAATCCTCCACCATGCATGTACAGCATGGCGGGCAGAGGCCCGGATGCGTTCTTCGGACGGTAGATGACGTAATTGAGGATGTGGTCGCCCAGATCGATGGCCCCTTCCTCCTCGTCGACCAGACGCGTCGCCTCCGGCCTGGGCATTGCCAGCAGCATGCGGTTGGCCAGCCTGATTATAGGCCTTGATGCCAGCACCGACGGCACATAAACGGGAGCAAGACGCCTCAGCCCCTTTGCAAGCGGATAGCGGCGCATCCTGTAGACGCACCAGATGACGATGACAAGAGCCAGGGTGGCGGTCACGACCATTTCAGCCTCCTCGGCACCAGATACATGATGCTCCACACCAGGGCGGCGATCAGGGGGAAGGCCAGGACATACCAGCCGCCCACCAGCTTCTCGAGGAACGATAGCGGATTGCCCTCGTCGCCGGAATTCAGGAAGAGGAAGTTGGTATCGAGGAAGCGGTTCGCGACGACGGCCACCACGACAGCCACCGCCAGGAACGGAAACGAGTACACAAGACGGCGGAAGCATGGTCTGAAGCCGCCGCATAGCAGCATCACGGGATAGGAGACGATCAGGATGTGTATCGTGAAGCTGTGGATCGACTCCCAGTTCCAGCAGGGCAGCATCATCCAGTTGGGGAAGACCAGGGCCATCAGGGCCGTCGGAAGACTGACCGCATACAGGTACTCCGCCACCCTTTCGTCGGGATGGAAGGCGTGCAGCGCGATGACGAACACCGAGATCGAGCACAGATGCAGAGGCAGGAACGACCATTCCCACTGCCCGGTGGGTATCGTCACGAGGTACTTGAGCGCCTCGTCCGCCAGGACGAGCAGCGCCACCAGGATGCGGATCGTGCACCTTGATTCCGCTCCTCCCCTGGCATAGAGGCGGGATACGATGACGATATACAGAGCTCCGGCGGCCAGCCAGAGGACATGGCAGGGCGAGTACGAGCCCATGCCCATACCCTCACCTATCGTCGTCTTGGTACACAGGAAAGCGTCCATAACTCCCCACCCTCCCTCTTTTATTGCACGTAGCAGCGCCCATCTTCAAGCCGACGGACCCAAAAAGATTGTACAAATCGCGATACGGGGGCAGAATCATCAGCATGGGACAGACATCACTGGAGAGCATCGGCTTGTTCGGCTACGGCTTCGTGGACAGCCGCTATCTGGAGGAAGGCGAAGACGAATACAGGTTCAGATTCCAACAGGTGCCCATGGACGGATACAGACACCTGCGGGACGACGAGATCGCATCGCTTGAGGCGCAGGGCAACCGCTGTGCCAGATGGGATGACGTGTGGGTGCGCGACCCGTTCGACGTCTCGCTGGTCAGAAGATGCACGTTCTACGGCCTGGTCAGGCTCGGCCCCTTCGAGAAGGCCATGGTCACCTTCCACGACTTCGCCCTTGAGACAGGAGTCGTCGACAGTAGGATAATAAGCAGCGACATACTGGAGAACGCGGCAGTGCACGGCTGCGGCCATGTAAGCCACTACATCATCGGCAGACGCTGCATCGTATACGACGTCGACGAGCTGCAGACGACCGACCACTCGAAGTTCGGCGTGGGCATCGTCAAGGAGGGCGAGGACGAGAGCGTCAGGGTCACCATCGACCTGATGAACGAGGCGGGAGGACGCGAGGTGCTGCCCTTCGTCGGCATGAACAGTGCAGACGCCTGGCTGTGGGCGAAGACGAGGGGCGACGGGGTGCTGATGGACCGTCTGAGACGGCTCACCGAGAAGACCGTCACGCCGAAAAGGGGCGTGTACGGGAGAGTCGGCGACGGATCCGTGCTGAAAAACTGCGAGATTGTCAAGGACGTCGACTTCGGCCCGGCATGCTACGCCAAGGGCTGCAACAAGCTGAAGAACCTCACCGTCGACTCGTCCGACGAGGAGCCGACCCAGCTGGGCGAAGGCATCGAGCTGGTCAACGGAATCGTGGGACGCGGCTCCAGGATATTCTACGGCTGCAAGGCCATCCGCTTCGTCACGGGCACGCACTGCAATCTGAAGTACGGGGCACGTCTCATACACTCGTTCCTGGGAGACAACGGCACGGTGAGCTGCTGCGAGGTCCTGAACAACCTCATCTTCCCCTTCCACGAAGAGCACCACAACAATTCATTCCTGATCGCGTCGCTGGTCATGGGCCAGAGCAACATGGCCGCAGGGGCCACGATCGGCTCGAACCACAACAGCCGGGGCAACGACGGCGAGCTGGTGGCCGGCAGAGGCTTCTGGCCGGCCCTGTCCACCACGCTCAAGCACGACAGCCGCTTCGCCTCCTACACCCTGATATCAAAAGGCGACTACCCATGCGAGCTCGATGTACGACTGCCATTCGGCCTCGTCGCCGACAACACGGTCAAGGGGCGGCGCGAGGTCATGCCGGCCTACTGGTGGATGTACAACATGTACGCTCTGGTGCGCAATTCCTGGAAGTTCGGCAGACGCGACAGGAGAATCGATCGTCCGGTGGCCATAGAGACGGACTTCCTCGCCCCCGACACCGCGCTCGAGATCGTGCATGCCATCACGTTGATGGAGCTGTGGTGCGGGCAGAGCGCCGGTGCGGACAGGAGCGACGAGGAGGCATGCAGGAGACTTGGACGCAGCCTTCTCAGGCAGGGGCGCAAGCTGGACTTCGAGGTGCTGACCTATTCCATCGAACACTCGACGACCCCGGTGAGGATCCTCAAGCCGGTGAAGTCGTACAGGGCCTACCACGACATGCTTGTGTTCTATGCGATGAAGATCATCGCCGACTACTGTCTCAAGCACGCCCTGAAGGTACGCGAGGTGTTCCAGTCGCGCTTCGACGCCAGACTCGAGCCGCTCGTGAACATGGGCGGCCAGCTGGTGCCGCGGCATCGCCTCGAGACCCTTATACGCGACATCGACGAAGGACGCCTGGACAGCTGGGATGCGGTCCACGAGCGCTACAGGCATCTGGCGGACCTCTACGATGAGGACAGGCTGGAGAACGCAGTGGCGGTCCTGCTGTTCATCGCCGCCAGGGCCTCGTCCACGCCCGACGACCTGTACGACAGCTGGAGGACACGCTGTGTCCAACTCAACGGATGGATACTGCAGGAGGTCATGAAGACCAAGCAGAAGGACTACGAGAACCCGTTCAGGTGGATAACCTACGACAGCGAGGAGGAGCGGCGGGCCGTGCTGGGTGACAGGATGACGGACATCCCCTTCGCAGTGCCGCAGTACAGCCCGGTCGACTGGTGAGTCACTCCCGGGCCGGAACGCTCACGTAGGGCTCGTACCAGTAGGCTTTCCGGAGGAGTTCCTCGTTGCCCTCCAGCTCGCCCTCGATCGACAGGAACGAGATGACCTTGCAATCTTCGAACAGATGACTGCAATGACGGGGGAAGGGGTCGTCAGGAACGATGCCTACATTGTCTATGCCATCCAGTGCGGCCAGGAAAGCCTCGCCGTCATGGATTCCGACAGGGTAGCCCGCCTTTCTGATGGCAAGGAAGAACCGTACCGCTTCGCCCCAGCTTACACCTGTGGATACACAGACATGAAAGCCTTCTTCGTCCGAGCGCACGTACAGGCTGACACGTGTACTACTGCCGCCAAGCACGACCTCGAACGGATGGCCACCCATCCAGGTATCACCCTTCAGCCATTTGCGGAACTCCTCGCTGCTGTCCGGGTCGATGTCGAATATGCCGCTGCTTTTGCAGAATGTCGTGGCCTCGAATCGCCTTGCATCGCCCTCGTCCTTCGCCCTGTCGTTGCCGATTGCATCATAACCCAGTGCAATCATGTGGAACCACACCCTGGCCGTCATGTCCTTGATCGGCGGAACTTCTCCATACTGCCAGCAACCCGCTGCAAGCTCCCTTCTGAAATCCTCGATCTCGTCCGGTGTCAGTCCCTGCATGCTCCGTTCCCGGCTCCCCTCCAGACAGTCCCACAGGTCACGCCGCAGTATCCTTCCCCAGCGATGCCGGTACGGCAAGCCGGATAGAAGGAACCCACGGTATGTGTCATCCGCGACCATCTTCACAGCCTTCTCCACCTCCGGAATGAGCAGGGAGAAGAAGCGCACCAGTCGTCCTTCCGGTTCAGGATGGGTTGCCCACGTGACCGGATGTGGCCGTGGATCGTATTCGACGACAAGGGAATTCGTCACACCCATGCATCTGTATCCATCATGCTCAGCTATCCAGATCCTGTACCATTCGCATTCATACGGATTCCAGCTCTTCCATTCGGCAAGCCATGCCTCCCGGCTGGTGTCTTCGCTGTCGTAGGCACAATCCTCCTTCCATTCCTCATAGGGACACCAGTCCTCGGGCCCGCCCCTTTCAAGTCTTATCCAGATGCTGCGGTTTCCGTCACTGCCGGTGGCCTCAAGCGGGCTCATTGTACGGAACAGCCTGTCGAGAAGAACAACCTCGTCCGGCCGGGATACCAGCACCTCGCGGGAGACCGGAAGCCGGCAGTAGAGATCCATCTGTGAAGAGAACATCAAAACACCTCCTTACAGAACGGATGCTAGCAGGAAACACAATCGGTGTAAATACGAAATTTAAGCTATTTTCTGCTTGATTTATGCTTAAATAAGTAAATAAAAGCATTTATATACTCTTTGCTTTATATACTATGAGCCCATAGTTGATAAATGTTGAGCAATGTTCGACGAGTCACTCCCGGACCAGGTCGGTGTGGGCGAAATGGATGGCATAGGGGATCTGGAAGGCCAGCATGCACACCCAGCCGATGGCGCAGGCCCAGCATATTCCGACGATGCCCATGTGCGACACGAGGATGAAGGTGAAGATGACGCGTAGCGATGCCTGTATGCAGGTGCCGACCAGAGTCGTCTTCATCCTGCCCACCCCGCGGAAGAAGCCCTGTATGCCGTTGGTGAATGCCGGGAAGATGTACAGGAAGGCCATCGTCGACAGATATCTTTCCCCTTCGGCGATTACGGCATCGGCCCCCTCTCCGGTGATGAACAGCTGCATGATCACCCTTCTGAGCGCAAGCACCACGGCGGCGAGAATCAGGAAGTAGACGGTCTCGATGACCAGACCCCTGACAAAGCCCTTGTATGCCCTTGCCTTCTTCCCGGCTCCCCTGTTCTGGGCGATAAACGTGGTCATGGCGTGGCTGATGTTCTGCTCCGGGGTGTATGCGAAGTCGTCTATCCTGGTCACGGCGTTGTAGGCGGCGATTGTGGCGACGCCAAGAGTGTTGACGACCCCCTGTATCATGAGCTTGCCGATCGGCTGGACCGACTGCTGCAATGCGGTGACCGCACCGTATGAAAGCGTCGTCTTCAGCATGCCCCTGTCCACCTTGAGATCCCCTGCTCCAAGTCCCAGGACAGGGACATGGCGATGGATGTAGACGAAGCACAGGAGGGCCGAGACGACCTCGGATATGGTCGTCGTCATCGCCGAGCAGGTGATGCCGAAGCCGAGGTAGCCTATGAAGAAGAGGTCCAGCACCGCGTTGAGGACGCTCGTGACCATCAGGAACTTGAGAGGCGTCTTCGAATCCCCTACGCTCTTGAGCGCCTGGGACAGTGCGTTGTAGAAGTAGGTGAACGGGACGCCGAGAAAGACGATCCTCAGATACACCGCAGTGATGTCGTGTATGGATGGCGGCACGTTCAGAAGCCTGAGCAGCGGGTCGATGAAGACGATGCCCAGTGCGGTCAGGACCAGAGAGAAGACCGTGCCTGACACCAGCAGCGTCGACAGCTCCCGCTTCAGACTAGTGTAGTCCCCCGCTCCGAAGAACGAGCTCATCAGGACCCCTGCCCCGATGCAGATGCCGGAGATGCCGAGTATGAGGATGTTCATGACGGGTCCGGCCATGCCGGTGGCGGCAAGGGCGTCGGCACCTATGAAGCGGCCGGCGATCATGGAGTCGACGGCGTTGTAGGCGAGCTGGAAGAGGTTGCCCAGCACCAGAGGGATGGTATACCCCACCAGCTGTCTCGCTATGCTCCCCTTCGTCATGTCCACTGTAGCCATGATGGGAATGTTAATCCTATGAGTGGCGTTGTGGAAGACTCACAGCTCCATATACTGCACATCCGACTCCAGGAAGAGCATGATGGAGGCCAGAGTGTCGTTGCACACCGCCTCGTCCCGGCGCATCCTGTTTATCGTGCACTCCCAGATGACCAGCTGCCTGATGCCCTTTTCAGCAAGTTCATCACGTACCCTTTCGTCCCGCTGACGGTTGCGCTCGAACTTCTCCTGCCAGAAGCCGACATTGCTCTTCGGCACGCTCGCGTACCTGCACCCCGGATGCTGATGCCAGAAGCACCCCATGACGAATATGGCCGTGTTGTACTTCCTCATCCAGATGTCGGCATGTCCGGGGATGCGACGTGAGCACACGCTGTAGCGATAGCCCATGTGCCACAGCAGTCTCCTCACGAACAGCTCGGGCTTCGTGTCCCTTCCTCTGATGGCGGCCATCGTGCGGTGGCGCTCCTCTGGTGTCATGACGTCCATCGACTACGAGCGTGCTGCGATCCGAGGTGAAAGTCAATTCATCCGAAGGGTTCAAAACGGATTACCATTGCATCAGGAGGCATCAAGGACCATGAAGACGATCGAAGATGTCGTGGCCTTCCTCAAGAAGGCGGAGATCTATTACCTTGCAACCGACGACGACGGCCAGCCGAGGGTGCGCCCGTTCGGCACCGCACACCTATTCGAAGGCAGACTCTACATCCAGACGGGGAAGAGGAAGGATGTCTCGAGACAGCTGCACGCGAACCCCAGATGCGAGATCTGCGCATTCACCGGTGGAACATGGCTGCGCATCGCCGCCCGCGCCGTCGAGGACGACAGACGTGAAGCGCGAGGGAGCATGCTGGATGCATACCCAGAACTGAGAAGAATGTATGACGAGAACGACGGGAACACGGAGGTGTTCTACCTCGAGGATGCGAAGGCGACATTCTCCTCGTTCACCGCACCTGTGGAGGAAGTGGTCTTCTGAGGACTATCGCTGATCCTGGAAGAAATAGTGGACGGGGACTCCGAGCGCCTTTGCCAAGAGTCTGATGTTCTGTGTCCGCGGCAGTCTGTAGCCCTTCTCGTAGCCGCACAGCGACTGCTTGCTTATGACATGCCCGGTCCTCTCGCTGACCTCCTCCATAGTCAGGCCACGCTCAAGTCTGACCTCTTTGAGCCGTCTTGCGAACACGTTGTCCATAGCGGGAATCCACCTCCTGTGGGAAACATTACCATGCCATAATCCGGAATGCAAACTCATTCCCAGCCGAATCCGCCGAATACGGGCCTTCCCGTATACACATGCGCCTCGACCTCTCCGCTGAGCACCTTCATGACGCTGGAGCACATGGCCTCCTGCTCGACCTCGCCCGGGTACACCTCGATCGGAGCGATCCAGCCGCACCGTGAACGTATGCCCTCGACGATGTCCTCAAAGCGCACGAGACCTCCGGTGAGAAGAATCGCATCGACCTTGCCCGAGAGCACACAGGCCATCGACCCGATGGCCTTGGCGATCTGGTAGACCATCGCATCCCAGACGAGTGTGGCATGCTCATCACCATTCTCCTTCATCTCGTGCACCCGGTCGGCGGAGGATGTCGCGAAGTGGCTGACGAAGCCTCCGGAGCGCGAGCACATCGCCTCCAGATCGGACGGTTCGTGCGTCTCAAGGTAGCGGGCCACCTCCATCACTGGAGTGCCTCCAAGCCTCGTCGGAGTAAAAGGTCCGTCCCCTCCTGCACCCTCCGTGCCGTCGATCATGCGCCCACGCTCGTGCGCGGCGATCGTTATGCCTCCGTCGATATGGCAGACGATGAAGGAGCACTCCTCATACCTCCTTCCCAACTTGGCTGCATGGAGGCGGGCGATGCCCTTCTGGTTCAGCACATGGGACTGGGCGCGCCTGTAGACGCCCTTGAGCCCGGTGATGCGGGCAGGCGGAGCCAGCTCGTCGACATTCGTCGGGTCCACCGTGTACATCGGCTTCCCATACCGCTTGCCGAAGTCGTAGGCCATCATGACGCCGAGCTTGGCAGGATGGTCGCTGCCGCCAACGTCGTCCATGGTGTCCTTCACGAGCCGCTCGTCGATGACCATGACACCTTCGCTCTGGCTGTATGCACATCCCCCGCGTCCGACGAAGACATCGATTGAGGCGATATCGATTCCGTGCTCCTGAAGAAGATCCAGGACTACACCCTTTCTGAAGGGCAGCTGGTCGTTTGTCGTCGGATACTCCAGAAGCTGCGGCGCATCATGGAACACACTCCGTGTGAAGACCTCAGCGCCGTCGTCGAACACGCTGACCTTGGTCGAGGTGGAACCGGGATTGATGACAAGAATTCTCATGCCACCAATGGTACTCTCCCCACTCGGCTGGAGGTCAAGCTCGGCAGGGATTGTAAAGGCGAAGGATATGATGAAAGCAGTACTTGAAGTGATTCTTGTACTCCTGAAGGTTCTCCGAGAGATCTTCGGCCTATTCCGGGATAACAAAAATTCCCACCGTCCGAACGCCAATCGATGAGTGGGAATAGAAACCATTGATCTGAGGCCGCCGTCTTGCTGGCGACTCTTCGTATGGCAATACTACAACCCGATCAGACAGTCAGTCAATGTCACGTGGCAAAGGGGGAACGTCACTCGTCAATGCGGAAGCCTATTGTGCGCCGCTCTTCCTCCTTCTCCACTGCGGGCAGGGGGAAGTCTTCAGCGGTCAGGATACGTATGGCATCTCATCAGGATTTCCCTCATGTACAAGGCGGACGGTAGTCAGACAGAACCTCCGTTCTGCCTGACGAGTCGACGAAAAAAACTTCGCATGACGTTTTCTTCATGTGTTACACTTTCCTCGGAACTTTACAAAGTTTTCATAGTTTCTTTACAAAAAGGAGGAAACAAGATGAGAAAGACCATGAAAGCACTGGTCATCTTCGCAGTCGTCCTCGCCATGGCGCTGCCCGTGTTCGCAGGCGGTGAAGGCGAGAGCACCACATCCACACAGCTGTCTCCCGTACAGGAGATCATCAAGCAGGCCGAAGGCATGACGATGGAGGAGCTGGCACAGAAGGCCATCGAGGAGTCGAACGGCAAGATGTTCTACGGCGTCGGAAACTCCAGCCGCGGAAAGACCGCCCTTCCCCTCTTCATCTCCTGGCTCCAGACATTCGACCCCAGCTACACTCTCAACTACGAGTGGCAGCAGCCGAAGAACAACAAGATCTTCGACCAGCTGACGGCCGACTCCCTCAAGGACCAGGGAACGTTCGCGATGACCCTGATCCAGGACGGCAACCAGATCGAGAGCAAGATGGTGCGCACCGGCATCCTCGACACCTTCATCCCCAAGGAATGGGCCGAGGCCAACGGCACCACGGCCGAGGAGTACACAGGCTACCTCCCGCTGCAGACCCTCAACAAGGTCTTCATGTACAACAACACCGGAAGCAAGACCTATGACAACGTCTGGGACTTCGTCGCACCTGGCGAGCACGGACTGTTCATGGACATCGACTCCGAGATCGTTGGAAAGAACTTCCTGTACATGCTCACCGCAGACCAGTATGCAACGACGCTGAAGAACGCGTTCGACGCCCTCAGCGACAGTGAGAAGGCCATCTTCCAGCCCACGATCGACGAAGTCGCATCCGACGCCGCCGACCTCGGACTCGGCGAGAACGGCAAGTACGCCCTTGCATGGATCAAGCTCTGGGTCGAGAGCTACAACGCCCAGACCGATGACGGACCCATCTGCAACACGCTCGTGGCCGCTTCCGCAACCGACCAGTTCGGACTTCTGGTCTACTCCAAGCTCAGAAGCGTCGAGGAGTCAGCGACCGTCTCCAAGAAGAACATCGACATCGCAGCCTACAACGACGGCTATCAGGGATTCGGAGGCTACGGCTACTGCCACTACCTCTTCGTCACCGACAACTCGCCGCTTCCCTGGACCGCATGTGCGTTCATCGCCTACATGGTCAACACGGCAGACGGCTTCTCCGCATGGGGCAAGGACATCGGCGGCTATTCGTCCAACCCGGACGTCGCGGCAGAGACCGAGGCCATCTACCAGCACCAGACCGGTGGAATGGCAGAGGACGGCGTGACCGTCGTCTTCCCGGCCCTCAACGACCGTGGCGGCGACTGGTGGCTTTCCGGTGACAGGCTCGTCATCGAGGACCCCGCCTACTGCGCATCCGTATCGTTCACCGTCGGAAGCTGGATCGAGATGCTCTCGAAGTACACTCCGCAGTGAGTCGCAACTGATTTGACTCGCATGCCCCTGCCATCCGGCGGGGGCATGTCATGGGAAGACATATGGCAAGGACCAATTCAACAGCCACCGGCAGGATAATGCTGAACAGGGTGCGCACGTTCCTGTCCAAACCGCAGAACGTGATCCTCCTGCTGATGGGAATAGTGCTCACGGCGAGCACAGTGGCGCCGATAGTCGCAATCGTGCAGGACACGATCAAGATACACCCCGGAACGATAGACGAATACCTTTCCGGACGCAGCAGCGGCTATACGCTGGCCAACTACATAGACCTGTTCACCTCTCCGCTCGCGAAGCGCAACCTCTGGGAGCCTCTGCTAAACACGATATGGCTGTCGGTCGGCTCGTGCGCCGTCGCGATACTCTATGGAGGCATCTTCGCCTTCCTGATCACAAGGACGAACCTCAAGGCCAGGAAATACCTGAGCTCCATCTTCATATTCCCCTACATCATGCCCCAGTGGACCCTCGCGGTCGTCTGGCAGCACATGTTCTCGTCCAATGCAGTCACAGGCACGTCCAACGGACTGCTGGCGTCCTTCGGCATCGTGATGCCGGCATGGTGGTGCGTGGGACTGTTCCCCAGCGTGGTGGTCCTCGGACTGCACTACGCCCCCTTCGCCTACATCCTCATCGGCGGCATCTTCCGCAACATGGATGCGAACCTCGAGGAGGCGGCGACCATCCTCGACACCCCGAAGTGGAAGACGATGCTGCGCATCACGATCCCGATGATCAAGCCGGCCATCCTCTCCACGATCCTGCTGGTCTTCGGCGGCGCGATGGGAAGCTACCCCGTTCCGCACTACCTGAACCTCACCACGCTGTCCACCAAGTACGTGTCCATGAACGACAAGTACACCGGCGAGGCCAGCATCCTGGCGATCATCATGATGCTCTTCGGCGTCGCGATCATGTTCGCCAACCAGCTGAGCATCAGGAGCCGCAAGAACTACACCACCGTCACCGGAAAGTCCGGGCAGATCTCGAAGATCAACCTGGGCAAGGTCGGCAAGTACATCATAGCCGTGCTGCTGATTGTCCTGACCTTCTTCACCTCGATCTTCCCGATCATCTCCTTCGCCTTCGAGACATTCCTGCCCAACCCGGGAGACTACAGCTTCCTGTATACGGGTGATGCGTCCAACCTGACGACGAAGTGGTGGCTTACGAACGAGAACATCACCGAAAACGGCATGTACGGCCAGATGGGAATACTTCACAACGCCACCATCTGGAGAGCCTACGGCGGAACGATACTCGTCGCCGTATGCTGCTCGCTGTTCGCTGGCACTGTGGGCACCATGATCGGCTACGCCGTGTCCAAGTGCAGAAGGTCCAAGGCCGCCAACTACGTCAACTCTGTGGCCTTCCTGCCCTACCTGATGCCCTCGATCGCCGTCGGAGCCGCGTTCTTCGTGCTCTTCTCCAACCAGTACATAAACCTGTTCAACACGTACACGCTGCTGATCATCGTCGGCACGATCAAGTACATCCCCTTCGCATCCAGGAGCGCGCTGAACTCCATGCTCCAGCTGTCCGGAGAGATCGAGGAGGCCGCGCTGATCCAGAACGTGCCGTGGACCAAGAGGATGACGCGGATCATCATCCCGATCCAGAAGACCTCGATCCTCAGCGGCTACCTGCTGCCGTTCATGACCTGTCTGAGAGAGCTCAGCCTGTTCATGCTGCTGTGCGTGCAGGGCTTCATACTCGCCACTACGCTGGACTACTTCGACGAGATGGGGCTGTACGCCTTCTCCAGCGGAATTAACCTGATACTCATCATTACGATCCTTGTCTGCAACACCATCGTGAACAAGCTCACAGGTGCCAGCATCGACAGCGGAATAGGAGGTTGACATGCCTGAGATAAGACTTGAACACGTGACCAAGAGATGGGGCCGCTTCTATGGAGTCGACGACCTCACCCTCACGATAAAGGACAATGCATTCGTTACGCTTCTGGGTCCTTCCGGATGCGGAAAGACCACGACGCTGAGGATGATCGCCGGCCTCGAGACGCCCACCAGCGGCAGGATAACCATCGGCGACACCGTCGTCTTCGACAGCGAGAAGGGCATCAACATGCCGGCAAACAAGAGGAAGGTCGGCTTCCTCTTCCAGAACTACGCGCTGTGGCCCAACATGACGGTCTACCAGAACATCGCATTCGGCCTGTCCAACATCAAGGAGGAGATGGACACCTACAGCGACGAGGCCCGTGAGGCGGCACGTCTGGTCGCGGCCCTCTCCTCCCCCGCCAACGCGCTTGCAGCCATCGAGGACTCCAGGGGCAAGGATGGCAAGGTCGACGAGAAGAAGGCCCTCGTGCATCTCACCGAATCCCTCCTGATGCCGATGTCAAGCGCGAAGAAGCTTTACAGGATCCTCACGTCGTCGAAGGACTATTCCGGCGACATCGCCACGCTCAAGGCGACGATCGACAGCGCCAGGAGCAAGGCGGAGGCGGCAGGCGGCTCTCTGGATGACCAGTACAGGATCGTCAAGGGCGGCCAGGTCGTCAGAAGCGTCAGGAAGCTCACGAAGGACGAGATCGACCTGTCGGTGAGGCGCGTCTCGAAGCTCGTCAAGATCGGCATGTTCATGGACCGCTACCCCGCGGAGCTCTCCGGCGGCCAGCAGCAGCGCGTCGCAATCGCAAGGACGCTTGCCCCGGAGCCGGCAGTCCTGTTCATGGACGAGCCTCTTTCCAACCTCGATGCGAAGCTCAGGCTCGAGATGAGATACGAGCTGCAGAGACTCCATGTCGAGACGGGAAGCACCTTCGTCTACGTCACCCATGACCAGATGGAGGCCATGACGCTCGCCACCGACATCTGTCTGATGTCGAACGCGGTCCTGCAGCAGTACGCCGCTCCTCTGGATGTCTACAACAGACCGGCGAACCTCTTCGCCGCGGACTTCGTCGGCAACCCCTCGATCAACTTCGTCGAGGCCAACGGCCAGCAGAGCGGAGACGGAACGGTCCAGCTCACGCTCTTCGACGGAATGAAGGCAACATTCCGCCCCGCATCCCCGCTCTCTCTGGACGAATGGAGAAGACAGCGCGATGCTGATGCGAAGGCGGCGGAGGATGCCCTCAGGGCCAAGAGCCAGATGAAGGGCTACGTGGAGAAGAGCAACAAGGACGAGGTCTTCCACTACCACATCCAGAGGACCGAGGAGATCGACGAATCGCTCGAGGGCGCGAAGACAATCGGCGACGACGACTTCGTGCTCGGCGTCAGGCCGGAGCTGATCGAGATCGACGAGAACGGCGCGCTCGAAGGCGAGATCTACGGCGCCATGCCCACCGGCATGGAATCCACGATCAAGGTGCGCATCGGAGACTTCCTGCTGACCGGAGTCATCTTCGGCAACAGCCACTTCAGGATCGGGACCAGGATCAGGATGTCGATCTCGAGCGACAGGATCATGCTCTTCGACAGGTCGTCCGGACGTCTTGTGACGCTCGGGTCGCTTGAGTTCTGATCGGACAGATAGACACGTTTTCACTGCTTCTAAGGTCGGGCTGACGCCCGGCCTTCTTTCTTTCCATCCGCCTTTGGTTGGAGATGCGCTTCAGAAACCATATGGTCGCCATGCAGATGGATATGTTCGGATCTGAAGTCTTTCAAACAGATTAATGCATGAAAGACCTGTTTCAGGCAATCGTTTTAGATGTCACCCACACCGAAGGTTCAGTTCTGACAGCCATGGTCCGCCAGGCCCTGCCTGTCTCTTTTCCCTATTCGCGTCTGACTACAGTGTCCTTCGCCATGATTGTCTTCCACTTCGACGCCACGAGGATGATCGAGAGGATTGCGGACAGTACATTCACGCTGGCGAAGTTGAGCCAGATTCCGGTCAGTCCCAGACCCTGGAGGGCGAAGAGCATGATCATCGGGAACACCAGTGCTGTCGATATGCTTATCGTGGTGGCCTGGATGGGCATCTCGATTGCCAGGAAGAAGCTCTGCGAGGAGAACGATATCCAGCGGAACAGGAAGGCGAACGAGAACAGCGTAAGCGCTCCGGTCGCCTCCTCCAGCAATGGAAGGTTGCCGCCATCGACGAAGATCGAGGCCAGGAGGCCGGGGAACGTGTGTATAAGCGTTGCCGCCGTGAGTGATATAACGAGGCTTGCGGCGATGCAGCACTTCTCTATCGAGCGGACCCGCGACTTCAACCCTGCGCCCCAGTTGTATCCGATGGCAGGCTGCAGCGAGTCGCATGTGCCGTAGAGTATCGGCTGGACAAGTCCATCCGCGTACATCAGCACGCCGTATGTAGACACGGCATCCTGTCCGCCCATGCGCACGAGCATCATGTTGAACACTATGCTTGTCAGCCTTCCCGCGATGTTGTTCAGGAAGCTCGGAGTACCGCTTGCAAGAATCCTTCTCACAACCGCCTTCGAGAAGCGGGGCCGGACGAACCTCAGCGCCCTGCGCCCCAGTGTGAACGGGACCAGTGCACTGACCACGACGACCGTCATGCCCAGGCATGTTGCAAGCGCCGCCGACCAGATGCCCCATCCGAAGACGAAGATGAACAGCATCTCCAGCACGGCGCTGGTGACGGACATGGCGATGTTGAGTCCCATGCTTGTCTTCACCTTGCCGCATATCCTGAGGTAGTTGTCCAGAGCGAAGGTGAGCGTCGTCAATGGCGAGAACAGGGCATATACACGCAGATACAGCACGGCATAGTCCCTGAACAGGCCATCGGCTCCCATGAGCGTCATCAGCAACGGGGCGCTAAGGAAGAGCAGTCCGCCCAGTGCGACGGCAGAGATCAGGATCATCAAGACGGACAGTGAGAAGATCCTGTTCGCCTCGTCTTTGTTCCCCTGCCCCAGGTTTATCGAGATGGGGACAGAAGAGCCGACACCGATCAGGTCGGCAACGGCGAAGTTGATGATCACGAATGGCATCGCCAGATTGAGAGCGGCGAAGGCCACACTGCCGAGACCCTGGCCGACGAACATGCCGTCCAGTGTCTGATACAGCGACGAGGCGAGCATGCTTATCGCACCGGGGATGGCTGCGATGAAGAATAGCTTGGCAGGCCTTGTCTGGGCAAAGAGCCTGTACTGGCTGTCCATGTTTCCTCCAGAAAGTGCATGAAGAGATGTCATCCGTCACAAACCGGATCACGGATGCTAGTTTACCGACAGCTAATCTAAAGTCAAGCAGGCTACGTAGCAGATACGGCAGGGCATAGAATGCACCTCACGCTTTCACTCTGTCACAAAACACAGAAAAAATGTAATTCAATCGGCTTAAAACACATAAAAAGTGTGATAGTATGATAACGACAGATAGCAGAAGTGTATATTGCAGGGGAGTGTGATATGGAAAGACAGATGATGGACGAACTCGTACGGTGGAAGGCAAGAGAGAAAAGGAAGCCATTGCTGCTGAAGGGAGCCAGACAGACGGGCAAGACCTGGCTTCTGAAAGAGTTCGGAAGAAGAATGTATGACTCTTTCATCCATGTCAACCTCGACAGAAATCCGGACATCGCCGAGATCTTCGCCGTCAACAAGAACCCCGAAGACATCATCCGGAAGCTCGAATACGTCACAAGGAAGAAGATCGAGCCCGGAAAGACTCTTGTCATACTGGACGAAATCCAGGCATCCAGAGCTGCACTGAACAGTCTCAAGTACTTCAAGGAGGAAACACCGGAATACCATATAGCTTCGGCAGGAAGCCTTCTCGGAATCTATCTGTCCGGCCTCATGGATGAAAGGGATTGGAAACGTGACGAACGCATTGATGAACTGACAGTCCCCGTCGGGGCGGTTGATGTCATGCACCTGTACCCAATGACCTTTCAGGAGTTCCTCCTTGCTGTCGATGACCAGATGCACGCATTCTATTCATCCATCATAAAAGGGCAGCACATAGAGAACATCTTCCATGAAAGGCTGAATGAACTGTATAACCTCTATCTCATCGTCGGAGGGATGCCGGAATGCGTCGCCTCCTGGGCGCAGAACAGGGATTTCGATGAATTGGACCGGATCCAGGACGCTCTGGTGGAACTGTACGAATATGATGTGACAAAGTACCATGGCAGAATCAATCCAGACAAGATTCTTCTTGTATTCAGACGGCTGGTCAGTCAGCTGGCAAAACCGAATGAGAAGTTCATATACGGTGCACTCAGGAAAGGAGCAAGGGCCACGGAGTACGAAGGTGCCATCGAATGGCTATGCTCTGCGGGACTTGTCAACCGCGTCTACAACGTCACCAGACCAGAATTCCCACTCAAGGCATATGAGGACATTTCTGCGTTCAAGCTGTTTTTCTTCGACACCGGACTGCTGAAGCATATGGCACAGCTGGACAACTCGCCCATTCTCACGAAGACAAGCTATCAGTTCAAGGGACCATTGAGCGAGAACTTCGTCCTGCAGCAGCTGACAGGACAATTCCCTGCAACCATCGCCTACTACAGCACAAAGAACATGGAAATCGATTTTCTGCTCCAGGCAGGATCACGCCTGATTCCAATGGAAGTCAAGGGAGAGGAGGACAGGAGGGCACCTTCATTCAAGCGCTATCTAAGCGAACACGAACCCGATATGGCAATCAGATTCTCCAAGATGGGCTATCAGGATGCGGGAAGCTTCACCAACATGCCTCTATATCTGGCAAGCCGCCTGAAGGACCTGATCTGAAGTTTCCTGCCATCCCACCTTGCAGATTCGAGTGAAAAGTGCCCTGCCACCTTCTGTATCACTCTGGAAAATGACATGAGCAGAGCCAGCCCCTGGTTATCGGAGGCTGGACGGATGCGATTTCATACGATGCTGATTACAGGCGCTACTCCACTCGTGTGAACGGCAACCTAGAGAGCACTTCGTCTCCGTTGATATAATAGCTGACCTCCAAATCCCTGTGGGTCTGCCTTACCACCTCTATTGCCATCTTTTCGCCTGCCATATCGTACTTGAGAACATAGGTGTAGCCGACATAATACTGGTTCGTGATATTCAAATCGCCACTTGCCGGCAGGATTTCCGGAGGAATTCCCTCTATGCCACTTGCATTAATTCTCAATCTGACCGACACCGGTCCTGATTCTACAGGAATGCTCCCGGTGAAAGTGCCATAAAGCCACTCTGGTGCAACGAGCTTCTCAGTACCCAGGTCATACTTCTGATATTTCGTACCATCTTCAGGAGTCTTGTTGTCTCCATTGCAGGACACTCCGACGACAAGCGTCAGGGCAACGAGAAGAGCCAGCAGGAAATACATCGTCCTCTTCATATCCACACCTCCGGATTCTGTTTTGTCCAAATTCTATATGAGGGGGGGCAGTTAGTAAAGGGCAATTCGTGGTGCGGAATGGAATATCACACAAATGTGACACGGACACAAGAGGGCCTCCCCGGCTGGTCCCGAGGAGGTCCTGGACACATATTCACCTGAGAATGGAGGTACCAATCTCCATGATCCTATGGTGTACTACAGCCAGAGGCTTGCAAGGAAGGTTCCGAACAGACCTCCAAGAGCCATGACGGGACCGGAGAGCGAAAGGGTCTTGAGCCCTCCCCTCAAATCGTATCCCATGCAGTTCGTGAACACCCAGAAGAAACTGTCGTTGACATGGCAGCATGCCCTGGCGCCGGCACCGGATGCCATGAAGATCAGGATCGGGTTCAGCCCGAGTGCGGATGCAATCGGAGCACACAGCGTCGCCGCAGTCGTGACCGCAACCGTTCCAGAGCCCTGGACGATCTTCAGTATGGCGGAGATGACAAACGGAATCAGAATGAACGGAAGACCGGTGTTGATCACCATGGATGCCAGGTCTGCACCTGCTCCGGACACGCTGAGGACCTCGCCGAGAGATCCGCCGGCTGCCGTGATGAACACGATGGGACCGGCTTCCTTGAGCGACTTGTCAACGACCTTCATGACCGTATCCTTGCCCATCCTCTTTCCAAGGAAGACGACTGCAAGCAGTGCGCCGATCGCCAGAGCCACGTTCGCATCGCCGATGAAAGACGTGATGGCGACCATGATGGAGTCCTCCGGCAGGAGCATCGAACAGGTCGTGTTTCCGACGATAAGGAGCAAGGGCAACACCAGAGGAAGGATACTCGCAAGGGTTCCGGGAAGATCCTTGTCATCCATCAGGTCCTTGCCGTCGCTTATCTCCTTCTCCTCCTTCTGCTCTGCGTCATCACGCCAGCTGTAGTAGGAATCCGGCTTGTTCTTGAAGAAGAGGTGTGCGAACACCGTTCCGAACAGCGTCATGAACACCGCCGCGAACGCTCCGTAGAGAATCGCCTCTCCGATGTCGATTCCCAGAAGGCCTGCAGCTGCAAGCGGACCGGGTGTAGGCGGTACATACACGTGGGTCGCCAGAAGGCCCGAGGCGAGGCTGACCGCGAGTATGGCAAGAGGAATCCTCGTCTTCTTGTGGATCGACTTCACAAGCGGTGTGAGGATGACCATTGCGGCATCAGAGAACACGGGGATCGAGATGATGTAGCCGCAGATGGACATCGCGATTCCGCTTCTCTTCTGGCCGACCAGTCGGACCGTATCCAGCGCCATCCTGTTGGTGGCCTTGGACGCATCCAGGTAGTTGCCCAGCATGATGCCGAAGATGATGACGATACCGATGCTTTCGACTGTTCCGGCGAAACCTGCGGTTATCGTCTCGACGATCTCGACTCCACCCATGCCTGTGAGAGCACCGAAGACGAGAGCCGTGACAAGCAGCGAGATGAACGCGTTGACCTTGAACACGACACACAGCACCATCAATACAGCGATTCCAATCAGGAATACCAAAATCGGTGGCATTTCATTCCTCCTTTTTTCCGAATCTCTTGCGCATGAGGGGCTTTATCCCTCCTGCCTCGAGGATTTTCAAAGCCTGGTCGCCGAGCTTCTCGCAGGTGTAGACCTTACCGGTCTCCTCGACGCGAAGCGTACCCTCGGCGATGTCCAGATCCAGCGTCTGGCCGCTCTGTACCGCCTCTCCGATGCCCTTGCAGACTATCAACGGCAGTCCCAGGTTGATCGCATTGCGGTAGAAGATCCTTGCGAACGACTCGGCCACGACCGCGGCTACACCCATGTTGATCAGGGCGATGGCGGCATGCTCACGCGACGAGCCGCAGCCGAAGTTGCGTCCTGCAACGACTATGCCTCCCTTCGGGAAGCTGGCGGCGATGCCTTCATCCACGCCGCACAGACAGTGGCTGCCGATCTCCTTCGGATCGGTGATGGCCAGGAACCGTCCCGGGTATATCTGGTCGGTATCGATGTTGTTTCCGACGACTATCGTCCTTCCATTGATTCTCGTCTCCATCTCCGCCTCCTTACAGATACTCTCTCGGGTCGGTTATGCGGCCGTTGAGAATGCTCGCGGCAACCGTCGCCGGGCTGGCCAGATAGATCTTCGCCTCGGTCGAACCCATTCTTCCGGGGAAGTTCCTGTTGGTGCTCGTTATGCATGTCTCGCCTGGAGCCAGAACACCTTCATGTGCTCCGAGACAGGCTCCGCAACCTGGTGTGCTTATGGTCGCTCCGGCCTGCATGAGACTCTGGATATATCCCTTCTGGATACAGGAGAGCATCACCTCAGAGGACGCCGGCACGACGACCAGACGTGCATATTCAGGGATGTGCCTTCCCTCGAGGATCTTCGCCGCAACGGCGATGTCCTCCTCCCTTCCTCCTGTGCAGCTTCCGATATACCCCTGATCCAGTCTGACCTCGCCGGCCCTGACCACATCCTCTAGCGGCGAGACATTGTCGACGCTGTGCGGGCAGGAGAGCTGCGGCCCGATCGAGGACACGTCGAATACATAGGACTCGGAATACTCGTAGCCGGGATCCGTATGGACGACCTCGTATGGCCTGACCGCCCTCTTCGAGACGTAGTCCAGAACATCCTGGTTGGGCTGCATGTATGCGGTTTTGGCGCCCATTTCGACCGCCATGTTGCAGATGACCATCCTTCCGGCGACGTTCAGCGACTCCACATAGCTTCCGGTGAAGTCGATCGCCTTGTAGACGGCGCCATCCGCCTTGATGCGGCCGAGGACATTGAGAATGACGTCCTTGGGGAACACGCCCTTCGGAGCCTTTCCCTCGAGACGGACCTCTATGACCTCTGGAACGCGGAACCAGAGCTCTCCGGTCATCAGGATCGTCGCCATGTCCGTGGCGCCGACCCCGGTGCCCATGGCTCCGAAGGCTCCATGTGTCGTGGTATGGCTGTCGGTCGCGACGACGATCATGCCGGGATAGATCACTCCGGCCTCGGGCATGACCTGATGGCAGACGCCGCAGTTCGTGTCGAAGTGGAACTTCAGCCCGTTCTTCCTGGCGAACTCCCTCATCTCCCCCTGGTTCTTGGCGCTCTTCATGTCAGGAGCCGGGGCGTAGTGGTCGAAGACGAAGGCACAACGGGTGTTGTCCCAGACATTCTCCCCGCCCATCTCATAGAAGGAGTAGACCGTCTGTAGATACAGGTCGTTGATTTCGGCGAAGTCGACCTTGGCGGTCACGATCTCGCCTGTAGTCACCGAGCTTCTGCCACTGTTGCGCGCCAGAATCTTTTCGATTGCGTGCATTTGACCCTCCTTTTCAGTGCATTTTGTATTTTGTATACAATATTCAATCCAATTCCACCCTATCACACATCCACAGGTTGTCAAGAGGAAAAGTTCAGCATGGAGAAGTCCTGCCACACTTCCATCCATGCCTTGTATTTGTTACCTTTTCTCCTTAGGAGATATTGATGGAAACCCTCGAGATCATGCCCGTAAGGGTCAAAGTCACGGCAGTGCTCAAGAAGGCCATCCTTTCAGGGGAATACAAGAAGGGCGAACAGCTCAGCCTCACGGATGTGGCCAACACCCTCGGCGTCAGCAGGACGCCGGTCCGGGAGGCGTTCCAGGCCCTCGAGGCGGAAGGCCTGATAAAGCTGCGCATGAACAGAGGTGCCATCGTAAAGGGAGTTGACGAGAAGTTCATACGCGACCACTACGAGATGAGGGCCCTCATGGAGGGCGAGGCCGCAGCCAGGGCCGCAGCCAGGGGAATGGACGTCACCGCCCTTCTTACCGAAGTGAAGGAGGCAAAGGAAAGGGAGTCCTTCGTCAACAAGGACTACTACGAGGACCTGAACCAGAGGATCCATACCGCCATATGGAAGGCGGCGGACAACCAGAGACTCTATGCCTACCTGCTGAGCCTGTGGAACGGGCCGAGCATCGGCAAGACCACCAGCGCCAGCGACCACTACAGGATATCGACGGACGAGCACATCGCGACGCTCGAGGCGATAGGTGCGAAGAACGGGGAAGGCGCCCGTCGCGTAATGGTGGACCATATCACGAGAAGCATGGACAACATACTGGCAGGCCTGAAGAAATAGCGTCGGCTCCTTTTCCAGGCAGTCCAAGGCCTCGCTCTCAAGGTGGGGCCTTGTCGTTCTCCTGTAACGAATTGCATCATCCTGTTGTTTGAACACATGTATTTGTAATATTCTCTTACTAACAGGAGATGCGCCATGATCAACTTCTCGAAGCCCGAGAACGCAAGACTCATAAACAGACTCAAGGTCATCAACGCCCTCAGACAGACCGAAGGACTCAGCAGGGCCCAGCTCGCCCGCGAACTGGGCATCAACAAGGTCTCCATGGGAGAGATTGTCCAGAGCCTCGTCGACGAGGGTGTGATAAGCGAAGGCACCAAACAGCAGGTGCAGGTCGGGCGCCCCGGCACGATGCTGTCGTTGAACGGCGAGCACGCCTGCGTCATCGGCGTCGACATCGGCACACGCGTGGTCACGATCACGCTCTACTCGCTCTTCGCCGAAGCCCTGAGGATGGAGCGCTATCCCAGCGGGGAGTTCAAAAGCGAAACGGACTACCACGATGCCATCGACAGGGCCGTGAAGAAGTTCGTTTCGATCTCCCCCGCCCCGGTCATCGGCATGTGCATCGCGATGAACGCGACGATCGAAGGCGGAGGAAGGATCGTCTCCTCCTTCATCGAGCCGCTGGATGACAACGACACCTTCATACACCTGTTCGACGACTACCCCTTCCCCGTGATACTCTCACCGGCCCTGATCTGTGCGGCAGAGGCCGAAAGATTCTACTTCCAGACCACTCTCGAGAACATGCTCTTCATAAACTGGGGGGAGCATCTGTCCTCCGCGCTCATACTCAAGGACAGGATCCTGCCGTCGATGAACTTCGCACATATCCCGATGGCGCATCGCAACCTGTGCCACTGCGGATCGGTCGGCTGTCTGGAGACGATCGCATCCGGCTTCGGTCTCAGGCAGGAGTCCGAACGCGAGACGGGATCCGCCATGAGCGGACGCGACATGATCCGGGACGAGGAGCGCTTCTCGCCCTTCCTGATGAAGGCATGTGAGGCCATTGCCAAGGCGCTCGTGTTCGCCATCGCCTCCACCGGAGCCGGTGCGATACTCATAGGCGGAGGACTGTCGAATCTTCCTGACAAGTACTTCGCATACATGCTGGACACGTTCACCTCGAGCGCTTCCGTCCCGTTCAAGGACGTCCCGATATACCGCTCATACTACAAGGAGAAGGGAACCGTGCAGGGTGCGGGGCTGAAGGCATTGGAGGAGTTCTTCTTCAGAAGGAACCTGCTGCTGAAGCTGGAGGACGAGAACTGAGGGCAAAAAGAAACCGCCTAAAGTAATCCTCTGGGCGGCAACCTCCTTAGTCCCTACTGGAACAAATGCAACCGGTCATGGACCAGGTGCGGTATATGGTTATTATCGCACCAAAAGAGCTCAAGTCAAAGGCTTTTGATGGGCCGATTCACGAAAAATCGATATTTTTCATCGTCTTATGAGCTTCACGCCAAACGAACCCCGGAACATCCTGGACGCAACCACGTCGTATTCGCATCCATCGATCTCGATGACGCCAGGGGCGACGGTACGCCATGCCAGACCCAGACGTTCGGCGTGGTTGACGGCGACCTCCATGGCCTCTTCTCCGGTCGGGGCTCTCCAGACATCGTTCCATCCATCGATGACGATCGTCTTCCTGAAGAATGATGGTAGCATCGGAATACGACCTCCATGTGTCATGCTAGTGCGAAATGGACCAAAAAGGCCATCCCCGCGAAGGGATGGCCGACCACAAAGGAGAACGTTTTTATATTACTATGCCATCTCGCTCTCGAGCAGGGCCAGGATGAACGGCCCGACGCCCTTGAAGTCGTCACGCTTCTGAGGCTCGAGGAAATAGTACTTGAGAGAACCGTCGCGGTACGGGTTGCCACCAAGTCCTGCGACCGAACATATTCCATCCAGATGATAAATGCCGTTCTCGTCGCATGTCAGGTAGACCCTCTTGATTCCTTCGATGGCCTTCCTGCCGTACTCCAGGTACGAAGCATCGAGAATACCCTTGCGCACGCCCTTGTAGTACAGATACGCGAACATGGACGTTCCGCTCGTCTCGAGGTAGTTGCCGACACTGTCCTGGCAATCGGGGACCTGGTACCACAGGCCGCTCTCGCTCTGGAACGGAACGAGGGCCTCGGCAAGGGAGCGCACGATCTCGTTGATGCGTGCCCTCTTCGGGTGATCCAAGGGCGTATAGTCCAGCACATCCAGTAGCGCCATGCCGTACCAGCCGATCGAACGGGACCAGAAATGCGGACTCAGGCCTGTCTCGATGTCGCTCCAGCGCTGGCCGCGCGACTCGTCGTACGCATGATAGAGAAGGCCTGTCTTCTCATCACGCAGCGTTTCATATGTCAGGATCAGCTGGTTGAGGACATCATCCAGCTCATCGGCATCGTCATGTCTCTTTGCGTATTCGGCGTTGAACGGTCCCTGCATGTACAGGCCGTCCAGCCAGATCTGCCAGGGGTAGATCTCCTTGTGCCAGTAGACCCCGCTGCGTGTGCGCGGCTGGTGGATCAGCTGGCTTCTGAGCCGGTCGGAGGCCAGGGCGAACCTCTCCTCCCCGCTCCTGTCGTACAGAGGGAACAGGGCGCGACCTGCATTGATCTGGTCGAGGTTGTATTCGCCTTCCCTGTATGTGGCGATCGTCCCATCGGGTCCGATGAGCCTGTCGTACATCGAGTAGACCCACGGGTAGATGGAATCGTCCTTGTGCCATTCGGCACTCCTGAGAGATGCATAGAGCACCAGTCCGTGCTCATAGTGCCACAGCATCATGCCCGGTCTGTAATAGCTCTCCACGCTCTTGGCGATCGCCAGGGACAGGGGCATCCGGCTTGTCTGTCTCATCTTCATCCTTCCTTGTCTGAAACGATGGCCGACAATAGTGCCGGCCATCGCATCCGAAGTGTAATGTCGTCAGGCCTCAGCGGACAAGTCCGTTCTCCTGGGCATATGCGACACCCTGTGCATTCCAGTCGGCTCCGCCGATGGCGTTGAACTGGTCGAGGAACGCCTGCCAGTTCTCCGGGGTGAGCGCTCTCTGTCCGGAGAGGAACTCCGCCAGGGACTGCTCGTAGTAGCGCTGGACATCGGCGTTGGGGGTGGGCATCTGGCCGCTTCCGATGGCTGCCGTCCAGTACTTGGACTGCATCTCGCGAAGAGCGGTGAGAGCGGACATCGTCTTTCCGGAAGTCGCCGTCGTGTAGGTCGGGTAGCGGCTCGCAAGCTCGGTGTCGGAGTTGTAGAAGACCATGTTCCTGAGCTGGGTGTAGACCTGGCCCTGGGTGCCGCTGAACGCGTTGTCGCCGAGGTCTCCGGCAACGGGGACGCCGTTCTCGTCGAGCACGTAGTTGACGCCCTCCTGGCCCCATCCGCACAGGAAGTATCCTTCGTCGCTGCTCATCCACTCAAGCAGTTCGCAGATCTTCTCGGCCTTGCCGGCGTCGACCGCATCCTGGCTCATGGCGTAGATCCTGTAGTTCTGGTCATAGGCTCCGACGGAGGCCAGTCCTTCCGGTCCCTTGGGAGGATCGACGATGATCCACTCGCCATCGGGGAAGTTGGCGTCGAACGGTGCGTAGTTGGCCTCTGCAGCGTAAGCGGCGTTCTGCTCCTTCATGATGCCGAACCTGCCCTGCTTCCATGCAGCGCGGAAGTCGTCCTTCTTGTAGGTCAGCCAGTTGGGGTCCATGACGCCCTCTTCGCACATCTGGCGGATGTAGACCATAGCATCGTAGAACTCGGGCTTGTAGACGTTCAGGCCGAGGTTCTCCTCCTCGAGGCACCACAGCCCGTCGACGCCGAATGCACCGAGGATCGGGAACAGACGTGCTCCGGGATAGCCCTTGAGCGTCGCGTCGGACTCGATGTAGGCACCGTAGCCATATGTGTCGTCCTTGCCGTTTCCATCGGGATCGTCATAGGTGAAGGCGATCATGACCTCCATCAGCTCGTCGAGGTTCGTGGGGACCTCGAGACCGAGGTTGTCCAGCCAGTCCTTCCTGATCAGCAGGCCCTCGTTCTTGGCGACGGAACCGGGAGATGCGAAGCCGTAGCTGTGGCCGTCGATGGTGCTCATGGCGATCGAGTCGGCATCATACTGCTGAGCCGTGCGGTTGGGCATCAGGGCATAGTAGTCGTCCACAGGAGCGACGAGGCCCTGGTCGACGAGACGTGTGAGGACGGGGCGGCTGACCATGAACAGGTCGGGAAGGCTGTTGCCTGCGGCCGCGGCCTGGATCCTGACGTCCTGGTCGCTCTCGTTGGAGGGCAGAACGCTCAGATGCAGATCGATTCCATGCTCCTCGCGAAGGATGTCGTAGCCCACCCAGTCGTCGGGGATGGGTCCTGCCTCGGTGATGGCAGCGCCATACCAGAGGTTGATCGTCACCGTACCATCGGCGTTGACCGCCGTGGTCTTCTCGGAACCACCGGCCGCGAAGACGACCGTACAGGCCATCAGTGCGACGAGAAGCAGAGAGAGTAGTCTTTTCATTTTTACCTCCATTTGAAGAATCGGATTTCTCCTTTTCAGTTTCCGGAATATGTCAACCCTTGACCGCTCCGACCATCGTACCCTTGGTGAAGTACTTCTGGATGAACGGATAGGCTATGACCATTGGGATTGCGCTCATGAACACCGATGCCGCCTTGATGGCCTCGATGGGAGCGTTGCCGAATGCGCTGACCTCGACGTACTCGTTCATGCCGGCCGCCATGAGGATGTTCCTCAGCAGGATCGGCAGCGGGTTGAGGTTGCTGTCCTGGATGTACAGCATGGCGTTGAAGAAGTTGTTCCAGAACGACACGCCGTAGTACAGTCCGATCGTCATCACGATCGCCTTGGACAGCGGCATCACTATCCTCATCAGGATCTGGACCTCCGAACAGCCGTCGATGCGCGCGCTCTCCTTGAGCTCGGCGGGGATGCCGTCGAAGAACTGTCTCATGATGATGACGTTGTATGTGGAAATCGCACCAGGAAGGAAGACCGCGGCGAGGTGGTCCATCAGCCCGATGTTCTGCACGAGGAGGTAGGCCGGTATCATGCCTACGTCGAACACGTACGGAATCAGGACGATGGTCGTGAGGATCTTCCTGCCCGGCAGCGACTTCACCGACATCACGTAGGCCAGGGGGATGGTCAGTATGAGGGCGCAGAAGACGCCTCCCACGAGGATCTTCAGGCTGTTGGTGAACGCCATGAGGAAGCCGTTGTTTCCAAGCAGCGCCTTATAGGCGTCGAAAGACCAGTCCCAGGGGGCCAGGAACATGCCCTCGAGGTATGTTCCGATATATGTGTTCGGACGGAACGACAGTGTCACCGTCGACCACAGCGGGATCAGGATGATGATGAGCATGAGGACCATGAACACGTCGACCACGATCTGGAAGACCTTGTCGGCCCTGGTGGGACGTACCGTGCTGTTGTGCATCTTGGGCTTGAGATGCACCCTCTCCTTCTTCTTTGCAGTTGCTTCAGCCATTGCGTTACCCCCTGTCAGAAGAGTGAAGAGCCTTCACTGAATTTCGAGACGAGTCTGTTGGACACGAGCACAAGCAGCATTCCGATGATGCCCTTGAACAGTCCCACAGCGGTGGCAAGGCCGAACTGGAAGTTGAGCAGTCCCTGTCTGTACACCCAGGTGTCGATGATGTCGGCCACGGAGTAGACCTGCGGGCTGTACAGCATGTACATCTGGTTGAATCCCGCGTCGAGGATCGTTCCGATCTTCAGCAGCAGGACGGTGACGATGACCGGCTTGATCGACGGCAGGGTTATGTAGCGCACCCTCTGCCAGCTGTTGGCACCCTCGACCATGGCGGCCTCGAAGAGGGAGACGTCGATGTTCATCAGGGCGGCGATGAAGATGATCGCAGACCATCCCATCTCCTTCCAGGCATCCGACAGCAGGACCACCCAGGGGAAGGCCTTGACCGACGACAGGAAGTCTATCGGCGTGCCGCCGAACAGCTTGATGATGTCGTTCAGGATTCCGGACGAGGGCGAAAGCAGGGCGAACAGGACGCCGTACATGATGACCCAGCTGAGGAAGTGTGGAAGATACGCAAGCGTCTGCACGGTCTTGCGAAGCGCGTAGTGCGTGCACTCGTAGATCGCGATCGAGAGTATGATCGAGACCGGCAGACTTATTATTATCTTTCCGAAGGAATAGAACAGCGTGTTCCTGAGAAGCTCCCAGAAGTAGAAGCTGTTGAAGAAGTCCTGGAAGTTCTGGAAACCGATCCAGGCCGATCCGATCACGCCGTCACGCGCGCGGAAGTCCTTGAAGGCGATCTGCGCGTTGAAGATCGGAACGTACTTGAAGACAATGTAGAACACAAACGGAATCAGAAGCAGGAGATACACGTCCTTGTGTCTGACGATCTCGCGCTTCAGATTCGGCTTGGGCACCGTAATCGCAGCGTCTTTCCTTTGCATTTTTCCACCTCGTATGGAAAGTATGTGGTCGCTTTGCGGAAAAATGCTTGCACAAAATTGTAAAATTCAGACTTCCGCACCGCGGGACAGGCGGACGGAAGAGAGGAAGACACCTCATGAAACAGGCTGGACCGCATACGGATTGCACAAAAACGAACTTGTTCCGTCCGGCTACCTGCGCACCTTGCCGGGAGCGACGCCGACGATCTTCTTGAACACGCGGCAGAAGTACGCCTGGTCCTGGAAGCCCGTCTCGCTGGCCACCTCGTTTATCGTCTTGCCGCTTGTCCTGAGAAGCGTCATGGCGAGCTGGATGCGGTAGCGGTTCAGGTAGTCCCACGGCGAAATGCCCATGTCCTTCTTGAATATCCTCGTCAGATAGTCCTCGGAGATGTTCACGCTGTCCGCTATCTGCCAGCGGCTTATCTGGGAGCAGGCATGCCTGTTCAGGAAGGCTATGGCCCGCTTGACCAGGGCGCCTGTCAGGGGCGGAAGCACCTGGCCTCCGGCATACACCCCTATCAGGCGCGAGATGAACTCGTCCGATTCGCATATCGCGGTGTTGCAGATCAGCAGTGACGGCTGGTCGACTATGGACTCGACATCCTCCATGCCGAAATGGTCGCAAACGATCAGGATCGGCGAGGAGGCGCAAAGCCTGTCATGCCTGAGCGTGTCCACGAGATGCGCATCGCAGCGGTCGAGGATGACCAGCGACGGCGTCTCGCGCACATCGCCCATCATCGTCTCGAAGCTGTCGTAGGACAGTCTGCGTCCGAAGGCATCCAGACGCGACAGGGCCTCTGGCAGAGAGCCCAGCGTCAGTATGGCCTCTCCATGGCCATGCCCGCCGGAGTGGACCGATGCGCAAAGGCTCGTCCACAGGTCGCCTTCGTATGATGGGAGTCCGGTGCACAGGAACGGCAGGTCGCGCGTGCTCTGATGACCATGCAGCAGATTGAGCACGAAGGCGTCCCCGTCTCCGGGCGACGACGCATCATAGGCAATCTGAGTGAGGTTGTCGGGCAAGGTGAACGAGGATGCCAGAGTCGCGCTGTCCACCACCTGGACCTGGCTGAAGCCGTCCAGCCATGAGGGAGGAGGCGTCCCGACATCTCCACGCAGGAACATCATGGTCCCGTAGCCGGGATCCACATGCACCCCCGACAGCGTGGGCCATGGAAGGAGAACCATGACTCCATGCTCCTTGAAGTGGAACGATCCGGACATCAGGACGACCGTACGCTCGGCCAGCTGCAGCGCCGGGTTGTTGCGCACGAGATTCGGATGCCAGCGCTCCACATGGAAGGATATCATCAGGCCCACAGGCGCGTTCTGTACCAGAATGTCGACATGGTCCCGTCCGCCCGACTCCAGCGCGATGTCACGCAGGATATCGAGAACATGCTCCAGCTTGGCCATGTCGGTGTACAGCGCCGGCACCTGCTTCGGCATCGACATGCCCTCGAGAGAACGCCGCGAGGCGTAGTCTGTGAGGAACGCCGTCATGTCGACGAGCGTCGGCTCCACCTCCACCTCCCCCTTCTCCGTCAATACCAGGTCCAGCAGATGCTCGGCCTTCACCAGACTTGGAAGAGCATCCTGACGGACCTTCGGGTCCTGGCTTGAGGCAAGCGTCCGGCGGATTGCGGACAGCGGCTCCCTCAGCTCTTCGGAGACGTTCGCGTAGAACTCCTTGTTCGTCCTCTCCGCGTTCTCCGCCAGGATCCTGGCTCTTCCGGCCTCCTCTAGAAGAGTGATGCCCTTGATCGCGGATGCGATCGAGGCCATGACGTCCTCGATCAGCGCGGCCTTGTGCCGCCTGTCGACCTCCAGGACCAGATGTCCTATGCACTCGCTGTCGCTGATGACGGGCTCCACGACATAGGCGCCGCTGTCGAGCAGTGCGTCATAGCGCGGCGGAAGCAGACGGGGATACGGGAAGTCCTCCGGCTCCAGCCTCTCGGATATCTGGTTGTAGCCGGCGACGAGCCTGCTGGTCACCCCGTCCCTGTCCATCGCCAGATACGCCTGCCTGAAGCCGAGCTGTACAAGGTATTCATGCATTGCACCCGAAAGGCCGTCCATCGTCCTGGTCGACAGGAGGGCCATCTTGAATCCGTTGAGGGTGTTGGTAAGCCCTATCCTCTCGTATTCCACCCTGCCGGCATGGTGGACGCTTGTCTCCAGCACCACCCTGTGCAGGTTCTTCTGGCAGAAGTCCCTCACCTCCGGCGAGAGCGGAAGCAGGATGGAGAACCAGTGGAACACCTCCACCAGGTCGTCGACCTCGCCCCCCGTGGAGAAGTAGTTGCGGCAGATCATGGCAAAGCGCGAGAGGAAGTTGTCCTTCTCCCTTGCGCTGGGGTTCTCCAGCCTGGTCGCGTACTCGGTGAAGTACTCCAGGTCCTCCCTCCTGATGCGCCCGGCGCAGAAGGCCATGGCCCAGGAGACGAAGGAGGAGGCGTCCCCGATGACCCTGGATGCGGCCTCCGGTCCACCGAAGGAGTCGATGCAGCCGCACGAACGTCTGACCACGAGGTCTGATGCCAGGCGTATGTCTTCGCAGGACGCGTTTCCATCCAGCATGGACAATATCGTCCTGGCCGCGCTGTCCATCATGGCGGCGGCAGGCATCCTGACCGTCGAGGGAGGCACGGACAGGAGCTTGTTGGAGTCGTTGTCGTTGAAGCCGCCGACCGCCACGGATGAGGGGATGTTCACCCCCAGCTCCTCAAGTCGTCTGACGGCATCAAGCATCATCAGGTCCGAGGCGCAGACCATGGCATCGAAGTCCAGGGACGGCACCAGGCCCCGCGTGTGCATGATCTCGTCAAGGGCCTGCCTCCCCTCGCCCCATGGGTACGGGCTTGACACCAGGTCCGGGTCGTACTGCACCCCGCAGTCCCTCACGGCATCGCAGTAGGCCCTGTAGCGCTCCTGACTCGAGGAGTGGTTCTCGGGACCGCGCAGGTAGACGATCCTCTTTCGCGAATGCACCCTTATCATGTGGCACACGAGGTCGTAGAAGCCCTGGTAGGCGTCGAAGTCCACAAGGGGGATGCCGGGGCCGACCTTGAGACCGATCGTCACGGTCGGGATGCCGGAAAAGCGCTCCATGAACGAGCACACGTCCTGCACGCTGGCATCCCCCGTCAGGGAGCTGGTCCAGGCCACCAGACCGTCCATGTTCTGTGCACATGCGAAGTCGTATATCCGGTTGCGCAGGTATTCGTCATGACCTCTGTAGCCCAGCCTTCCACCCGGGATGATGAAGACGGCCTGTCCCGTGGTGTCGAAGGAGTTCAGACAGCGCCGCCACATGCGCACGCTGGTCCCCTCGTGTATCGATGCCAGGATGAATGCCACTCGTCTGCCCATGTCTCAACTATATTCCCGTTTCCGGCGGCGGGCAACAAAAACAGTGCGCTTTAGTGCAAATCAGACGACATTGGAATTTTGCATAAAAACGTCGTCCACAGGCCCGTGAAGGAAGCCAATTTTGTTGACAACGGACATATGCGGGTTTAAAGTGGAATCATGTTTCATTTCGGGTCTGGACAGCATTTCGACTACATGTCGCATATCATCGGAGAACTCCCGTGTCCACCCGTCTCCAACAGTCCATGCGCCGGATCTGTCCGGCAGATGAATACACAACGCATCCACATCAGGAGGATAAGATGAAAGGCATAGTCGAAACAGTGAAGACAGTCGACAGGCCCATAAGGGTCCTGCAGTTCGGAGAGGGCAACTTCCTCAGGGCGTTCGTCGACTGGATCGTCGACAATCTCAACGAAAAGGCGGGCTTCGACGGCAACGTCATGATGGTCCAGCCGCTTGCAAACGGCATGGGCGACATGATCAACGCCCAGAAGGGTCTGTACACCACCTGCCTCAGGGGCATCCAGAACGGAAAGCCCGTCGAGGAGTTCAGGCAGATCACGTCCGTCGCGGGCTGCATCAACCCGTACAGCGACTACGACGCGTTCGCCTCCCAGGCCGAGAACCCCGACCTCAGATTCGTCATCAGCAACACCACCGAGGCCGGAATCGCCTACCACGCGGGAGACAGGCTCGAGGACAGGCCTCAGGTCAGCTTCCCCGGCAAGCTGTGCGCCTTCCTCTACAGACGCTACAAGGCCTTCGGCGGAGATGCCTCCAAGGGTCTGGTCATGATCCCCTGCGAGCTGATCGACAAGAACGGCGACAACCTCAGGAGGATCGTCCTTCAGTACGCAGACGAGTGGAAGCTCGAGAAGGGGTTCGTCGACTGGGTCGAGAACGCCTGCGACTTCTGCAACAGCCTCGTCGACCGCATCGTCCCGGGCTACCCCAGGGCCGAGGCCGACGCCATCTGCCAGAAGCTTGGCTACAAGGACAACCTGATCGACACGGCCGAGATCTTCCACCTATGGGTCATCGAGTGCCACAGGAGGTCCTATGAGGACGAACTGCCCACTGCGAAGGCAGGACTCAACGTCGTGTGGACCGACGACATGACGTTCTACAGGACGCGCAAGGTGCGCATCCTCAACGGCACCCACACCATGATGTCGCTGGCATCCTATCTTTGCGGCATCGACACCGTCGAGGACTCCGTCAAGAGCCCTGTGGTCGGCCCCTTCATGCGCGATGGCCTGTTCAACGAAATCATCCCGTCCATGGACGGCGACGTCGAGGAGCTGAAGAAGTACGCATCCGACGTGCTGGAGAGGTTCGCCAATCCGTACATCGAGCACCTGCTGCTGTCCATCTCCCTCAACAGCGTGTCCAAGTTCAAGACCCGCGACCTGCCCTCCGTGCTGGGCTACGTCCAGAAGACCGGGAGGCTGCCGCAGCACCTGGCGCTGTCGATCGCCGCGCTCATCGCCTTCTACAGGGGCACGGAGTTCGAGGGCGACGCCCTTGTCGGCGACAGGAACGGAGGAAAGTACCTGATCAAGGACAGCAGGGAGTACCTGGAGACGTTCGCCTCCATCTACGGCGCCCAGCACAAGTGCAACGGCTGCCTGTCCAAGGCCCTTTGCGACGGCATCCTCACGAAGGAGGACTGGTGGGGCATGGACCTGACGACCATCCCCGGCCTGAGGGACGCGGTCGAGGGCTACCTCGTGAAGATCTTCGACGAAGGCATGGAAGCCGCCATCAGGAGCCTTGCATAAGACCATGGAGAGACTGATAAGGATAACCCCCAGAGACAACGTCGCCGTCGCCATCGAACCGCTGTTCAAGGGCGACGTGGTGAGTGTCGAAGGCAGAAACATCACGCTGGCTTCCGACCTGCCCGCCGGGCACAAGATGGCGATTGAGGACATCAGGCAGGGTGAGAAGGTCATCAAGTACGGCTATCCGATAGGGGCCGCCACGTGCGACATCGCGAAGGGCTCGCACGTGCACGCCTTCAACATCAGGACGCTGCTGAGCGAGGATGCCAGCTACACCTACGACGAGGCCGTGGCCAAGGCTTACATCGAGGAGGCCCGCGAGCGCGAGCTCGGCTGGAAGGACAAGGTGCCCACAATCATGGCCTACGAGAGGGCCGACGGGGACATCGGCATCCGCGACGAGATCTGGATCGTGCCGACCGTCGGCTGCGTCAACCGCATCGGGGAGAAGCTGGTCGAATGGGCACGTGCGAACCTCGACGTCAAGGACGGCATCCACGTGTGGACGCATCCCTTCGGCTGCTCGCAGCTTGGAGGCGACCACGAGAACACCAGGAGGATCCTGGCGGACCTGGTCCACCACCCCAACGCCGGCGGAGTGCTGGTGCTCAGCCTGGGATGCGAGAACAACACCCCCGAATCGTTCCGCGAGCTGGTGGGGGATGTCGACGAGTCGCGCGTCAAGTTCCTCACCTGCCAGAAGGTGGAGGACGAGATCGCCGAAGGCCAGAGGCTTCTTTCGCAGATCGCCGAGGCCATGAAGGACGACAGGAGGACCAGCGTGCCGCTGTCCCGTCTGCGCGTCGGCTTCAAGTGCGGCGGATCCGACGGCTTCTCAGGCATCACTGCCAATCCTCTTGTGGGACGCTTCTGCGACGAGCTGACCGCCATGGGCGGCACGGCCATCCTCACCGAGGTACCCGAGATGTTCGGCGCCGAGCAGGTGCTCATGGACAGGGCCGCCGACCGCGGCGTCTACGAGCAGGTCGTCAAGCTCATCGAGGACTTCAAGCACTACTTCACCTCGCACGGCCAGGTGGTGTACGAGAACCCCTCCCCCGGCAACAAGGCAGGCGGCATCTCGACGCTCGAGGACAAGAGCCTGGGCTGTGTGCAGAAGGGCGGACGCAGCGTCGTCACCGGCGTCGCGCAGTACGGCGAGAGAATCACGAGACCTGGACTGAACCTGCTTTCGGGACCCGGCAACGACATCGTCTCCACCACAGTGCAGAGCGCTGCCGGAGCCCACATGATCCTCTTCACCACCGGACGCGGAACCCCGCTCGGGTCACCTGTGCCGACGGTGAAGATCGCCACGAACGACGACCTGGCCAGGAGGAAGGCCGACTGGATCGACTTCAACGCGGGGCGCGTCCTGGGCGAGGATGCCCAGAAGGTCACCAGCGACCTGCTCCAGTACATCGTGAAGGTCGCATCCGGGGACATCAGGACCCGCAATGAAACCAACGGCTATGCCGAAATCTCGATTTTCAAGGACGGAGTAGTATTATGAGAAAATTCATGGACAAGGATTTCCTTCTTATGAACGACACCGCGAAGGAGCTGTTCTTCAACCACGCCAAGGACATGCCCATCTTCGACTATCACTGCCATCTGATCCCATCCCAGATCGCCGAGGACAAGAGGTTCACGACGATCACCGAGGCATGGCTCGGAGGTGACCACTACAAGTGGAGGGCGATGAGGAGCAACGGCGTCAACGAGGAGCTGATCACCGGCAATGCGGACCCCTTCGACAAGTTCATGGCCTGGGCCGGCACGATGGAGAACCTCATCGGCAATCCGCTCTACCACTGGACACATCTGGAGCTGCAGCGCTACTTCGGCATCTACGACGTGCTCAACAGGAAGAACGCCAGGAAGATCTACGACGAGGCCAACGAGAAGTTCGCAGACGACCCCGAGCTGTCGGTCTTCGGAATCATGAAGAAGTTCAACGTCTATGCAGTCGGAACGACGGACGACCCGGCCGACGACCTGGCCATGCACCAGAAGATCATCGCCGAGGGCAAGTGCCCGGCCAAGGTCATCCCGTCCTTCCGCCCCGACAAGGCCATCCACATCGAGAAGGACGACTTCGTGGAGTACCTGCCAAAGCTCGCCGCCGCCGCGGGAGTCGAGATCAAGAGCGTCGACGACGTCGTCGAGGCACTGGTGAAAAGGCTCGAGTTCTTCGTCTCCCTCGGATGCAGGGCGACCGACCACGCGCTGGTCTACTGCCCGCACACCTTCTGGACGAAGGCCGAGGTCGACAAGGTCCTGCAGAAGAAGCTGTACGGCAACCAGCTGACGGACGAGGAGGCGGATGCCTACATCACCTACGTGCTCTACGCCATGGCCAAGGAGTACAGGAGACTGGGCATCGTCATGCAGCTGCACTTCGCGTCCATCCGCGACAACAACATCACGATGTTCCGCAAGCTCGGCCCCGACACCGGCTACGACGCCTCCTATGACGGCGAGCTGGCGAAGGACGTGTCCACCTTCTTCTCGCACCTGAGCGCCGAGGACATGGTCCCCAAGACGATCTTCTACTCCCTCAACCCGAAGGACTACTACTCGCTGGGAACCCTGATGGGCTGCTACCAGGGCGATGGAATCCCGGGCAAGATGCAGCTGGGATCCGGCTGGTGGTTCTGCGACCACAAGGACGGCATGTACGAGCAGATGAAGGTGCTTGGAAACCTCGGACTGCTCTCCCGCTTCGTCGGAATGCTGACCGACTCCAGAAGCTTCCTCTCCTACTCCAGACACGAGTACTTCAGGAGGATACTGTGCAACCTGATCGGAACCTGGGCGGAGGATGGAGAGATCTTCTACGACGAGGAGCAGACCGGACGCATCGTCGAGGACATCTGCTTCAACAACGCGAAGAACTACTTCGAGGGCTGAGCCGTTGAGAGAAGCGGAAGACAGGAACAGGATGAGCGCGGTGGAGCGGACGGTCCGCATCCTCGAGGTGCTGTCCAGGGCGGGTGCCATCAATCTCGAGAACCTCTCGAGGGAGACGGACCTGCCCAAGGCCACACTGCTGCGCTTCCTGGGAACGCTTTCTGCGCTGGGCTATGTCTGCAGGGACGATGCGGACCGCTACTCGCTCACGCTCAAGCTGTTCTCGATAAGCTCCAGGGCGCTGCAGCACAGCGATCTGATCGCGAAGGCCCGCCCCTTCGCCCAGCAGCTGTGCCAGAGCCTCGGAGAGACCGTCCACATGGGCATCCTCGAAGGCGACAGGGCCGTGTACGTGCTCAAGGAGGAGTCCAGCTACACGCTGAGGATGTACTCCAGGATCGGCAAGACGATTCCGCTGTACTGCACGGCGATCGGCAAGATCTTCCTGTCGCAGATGGGCGAGGATGAACTGAAGACATACCTGGGCTCCCATGTCCTCAAGCCCTACACCACCCACACCGTGGGCAGCGTGGAGGCGCTCAGGGACCAGCTGGAGCTCATACGCCGCCGCGGCTGGTCGATAGACGACCAGGAGCACGAGGACAGCGTGATGTGTCTCGCCAGCCCCATCAGGGACTACACCGGACAGGTCGTTGCGGCGATGTCGGTCTCATGGCCGATCTTCCGCTTCAACCAGGCGGACTTCGAGAAGATCGTCAGCGAGATCACGAGCGCAACCGACCAGCTGTCGGCCATCATGGGATGGGAGAGATCCTAGAAAAGCCGATGTGATCGGTAAAATGGACACAAGGCTCCGGGCATCAGGTTCCGGAGCCTTTTTCCAGGCGATGGCACAAGGTGTCACTCTTCAGGATCGTATAGTTCGTCTCCACTGAGAAACGAGCCCCGTATGACGTGGTGTCGAAATCGAAGCCGGAAGACGGGACGAAGCCGAAATTTTGCAATCTGAAATGATGGCATCAATAATGATTGCAAAAAGCATCATTCCCGACAGGTAGATGACAGGAGCCCCGGCGACGCCGGAGCTCCTGCAGTGCTTCATGATGTCCTGTAGGCTTACTCTTCCACAGGGATGTAGGCGGATGGCGCCGCAGGCCGTCCCATCCTGTGCTCGATGACGTTCACGATGAGGAACGTCAGGGTGCCGACAGCACAGCCGAAGACGACGGGAAGGATCCCCAGATAGAAGTCTCCGCCGGAGAGTATCTGCCAGAAGACGACGCCGACCGTTCCCGTGATCACTGACAGCCGTCCTGCGTTCTTCGTGGCATTCGGCATTACCAGCCCCAGTCCATACGCGGCGAACGGGCCCGAACAGCGTATGGCGAAGGCGAAGGTGTTCATCATGATGATGTTGACCCCGAGGAACGAGATCAGCATGGCGATGACGCAGAAGACAACATTGGATACACGGGTGTAGAAGATCGTCTTCCTGTCGTCCAGGTCGACATGGAAGTTCGACTTGACGATATCGTTCATGAACATCGTGGACATGCACAGCAGGTTCGAATCCGCACTGGACATCGTCGCCGAGATGATCGCGGCCGACACCAGACCGGTTATGATGGTCGGGGCGAAGTGGTTCGTCACGCTCATCATCGAAGTGGCTCCGGTCATTCCGGGCACCATGTCCTTGACGGCGAGTGCACACAGTCCGAGCAGTGTCGGGAAGACAGCCATGGCAGCCATCAGCACGCCGGACAGCAGAGACGCCCTCATGGCGGTCTTCTCGTCCTTTGCACTCTCGAAGCGGCTGATCATCTCCGGGCCGGAGAGGAACGTACAGAAGTAGTTGAAGATGTAGCCGATGATGACCACCCAGCCTATCTTGGTGAACGACAGCTGCTCGCCTGGAAGCGCTGCACTCACGGCATCCCAGCCTCCGCATCCGTGGACGACGAACGGCGTGGCGATCGCCAGGCCGGCGAGGATGATGATGAACTGCACCAGGTCCGAGATCTGGTCTGCTATCATACCTCCGAGGGTCGTGTAGATGATGATGACCAGACCGGCGAGGAACAGGCAGACGTTGAGCGGGATTCCGGTCAGGGTGGAGATGACTCCGCCGGATGCCGCGACCTGGCTGGAGGTCAGGCAGAACAGCGCAAGGATGTTCAGGACGGCGGAGAAGGTCGCGCTGCCCTTTCCGAAACGCCTCTCTATGACCTCGGGGATCGTGACGGCCATGGTCTTGCGGATGCGCGGGGCGAAGTACGCAAGGGGTATCATGGCGATCGATGCGGCCAGGACGTACCAGATGGCGCTCATGCCCCAGTCCTCGAAGGCCTTCTGCGCAAGTCCGGTCGTGGACCCTCCTCCGATGTTGTTGGCGGACAGGGAGAAGGCGACCATGAAGATGCCCATCCTCCTTCCAGCGACCATGTAGTCCTCGCTGTCCTTGATCTTGAGCTTGCCGACGACGAATCCGACCAGCAGCATGCCGACCAGATAGACGGCGACGATGACGAGAGCTCCCACGTTCGTCATAGGGCTTTCCTCCTTCTTCGGATATGTGATAGTCAAGTCTAACCCGCATTCCGCGACTCCATAAGGTTTTATCGTCGGGTTCTTACGATTTTCCCGTTCCCTTCGTCCGCCATTGACGGGAATGTGCACGGATCGGCAAACCTGTTGCATCGGCTTGCAGACGAAAGGCCGCTTGCGTTCCAGAAGCGGAGGCGGGAGAATGATGGACAGGAGGCTGAGGATGCCATGACAGCAGTGAGGATCGACGATACGACGTACTCCATCGAGGACGGATTCGTGAGATGCTTTCTCATCATCGGAGGCGAAAGGGCGCTTCTTGTGGACAGCGGCGTCTCCGGCGACGGGGCGCTGGATGTGGCCAGGTCTCTCACATTCCTGCCGATTGAACTGGTGAACACCCATGCGGACAGGGACCACATCGCAGGCCACACCTCCTTCGGGCACTTCATGATGCACCCTGCCGAGGCCGCCAACTACTACAACGTCAACGGTGGAAAAGGAGACTTCACCCCGCTCGAGGACGGACAGGTTCTGGAGCTGGGCGGCAGGAGGATCGAGGTCGTCCTCATCCCCGGTCACACGCCGGGAAGCATCGCGTTGCTTGACGAGGACAGGAGAATGCTGTTTCCTGGAGACAGCGTACAGGACGGCGACATCTACATGTTCGGGCCCATGCGGGAGATGCACGCCTACATCCACTCACTGGAGAAGCTCGAGGCGATGTCGACACGCTTCGACCACGTCCATCCGTCGCATGGAAGCCTAAGCGTGGACAAGAGCATCATCCCGGTTCTTGCAATGAAGGCCCGGCTCTGCCTCGAGGGGAAACTCGAGAAGACGCCGGTCGAACTGATGGGAGGAATGCATGTCATGAGACATGATGCCGGAATCGCAGGATTCCTGATGGGCAACTAAGGCAAGAGAGCCAGCGTCATGACATATGGGCCATGCCCTAGACCGTATTGTTCATCGCGCAATCAGATCATATAAGGTCTGCTTATCGGATGTGATTGCCGAATAGTGGTGCAACACTTCTACAAGTTCATCTACATCCTTGAAGAACGAGATGAATTCGCCTTGGTTCTTCCTGTAACCATACTTCAGTCTGCAGAACACGCTCGGCTTTATCCTGGATTTCACCTTGCAGAACTCTTCATAGTCGCCATTCTTCAAGATAAGCAGAATTTCGATTTCAGGCCTTGTCGTCAATGTGACGACATCGAATCTGTCCCGGAAAAGCCTGTCAAGCCGGAAACTCTCCTGTCTTGAGTCGAGAATGCGCAGGATTACAAGAGGCCGGGCATAGTCCAATGACAGGAACTTCTCCTGGACATCAGCAGCAGTCATACGACGGTGGACCTTTCTGCCAACCAGGTCTTCACGGGAGAACTGAAGGCACCCGGTGTCAACAAGAGTGTCGACGATTTCCATTTCGGCACCGCCTTCGACGAGGCAGAGCACATATTTGCCTTCGAAGGTCAACCGGAGATTCTTCTGCACATGAAATCCTTTACGGCCTGCACATCCTCATATGAAGGCGCCGTCCCTTCGATGAGATTCGACAGAAGCACTTCGCTCTTTCTCACGTCGTTTCTTCCAATTACATCAGAATAACGGACCGTAGAGCACCCTCCGTCCCTGCTCTTGCGCATGACATAGATGTTGTCCTTTCTCTTGACGGAATCGACGATCTCCGCGTAATGGGTCGAGAACACAAGGACTGCTCCCTTTGTATTCACTTCGCCATCCTGGAAGAAGTCTATTAGAAGCTGGACAAGGCGCTTGTTCAGATTGTCCTCGATCTCGTCGACCAGGAGGTATCCGCCACCAGCAAGGACATCGGCGGCGACATGAAAGAGCTGAGTCCCTTTTATCGTGCCGGATGACAGCAGATCGGATATCCGATCATCCCTGACACGTCTTGCCGATCCATCATTGTTGAACCGGACACGGACCATGCCATCTTCTAGGCATACCTCGTCCAGAGACCGGTCAAAGACATGAAGATACGCCGGCTCGATTGCACCATCGAGAAAGGAGAACCTCTCGCACAGATGAGAGAGGACGCCGGATATCGGACAGCTTGGGGCCGTCAGTGCCATGACTATGCTGTCATCGTCTTTCATGAATCCCCTCAGCTGAGAAACGAGATCCATTCTGGAATGGATGAGCATGTCTTCGGAATACTCAAACAGTCTGGCCCTGCTCCTCACAAGACTCATTCGCTTACCATAGAGTCTCTCATCAGCATATACGAGCCTGTCTCCATTCGAGGTGAACTCCGACTCCAACCTGTAGAACATCCCATCCTGGAAGAAGTCGACGACCATGATCGAACCGCGGGAAAGGAACTGCGGAGCAGAAGGAATCTGGTCAAGGCTCAACCTGCTGGCAACTATCGACAAGGCCAGGTCGACAAGACGCAGAGCGCTTGTCTTGCCGGCTGCATTGATACCCACAAGTGCAACGATGTTCTGGGAACTCACGACATTTGTCACACTTGAGACATGCTGACCTGCGACGACACGATCGCTGGCAGTGAAGTCGATGACGAATTCATCCGAGAAGACACTGATGTTCCTGAACTCCAGACGGAGAAGACGAAATGGCATGGGCGGACTTCCTTTTGGTTCACATCTTATCCCAAGAAAACAGATTTGACCAGATTATTTGTTCAAATCTGATGATAAACTGAAATATCAGCATTATTACCACAGTTTCGGCGTTGTTTTTCTACCGTAATATGATAGTAGAACGCGAACCAGAAACGAACTGCCGTGCAGTCATACATCCCTTACGGCAGCCGTTGTTTCAGCAAAATGGCCTGCAGAGGATTGTCATCTCGAAAAATCGCGATAATCCTCCGCAAACGGGAAGGGACGCAAGGCGCTTATGAAACCGACGATGTCACCAAGCGAATAACCCCCATCGCGAATAGTATCAAGCGACGGACCTCCGCAGCTTCGCTCCAGATAGCACCATAGTGGACTGCCCGAATCCCCGTCATAGTCACCGTTTCTGAAGAGGTAGTACTCGTATTCAAGCGCTACAGGATAGTAGAGGGTATTTCCATCTTCAGACAACTCGAACCAGAAGAACCCATATGTTTTGTTCTTCAGATTCTCATTCTCCCGCTGGGACTTGACCCTTTCCCAGGAGACTCCACGTGGCACATCTGAAATGTCGCCATCGAACATGATTTGCCCAGGCTTGTAGAAGAATTCCTCATAGCCCGCAAGGAAAGTACCTTCGGCCTTCGGCTCAGTGTCATCTTCCTTGTATTTATCAACATCCGGAATCGGCAGCTGCCCGGCTTCGATCAGAGCGTTGATGACTGTGACATAATCATTCATCCTGGCTGCCTTCATTTCGCTGATGTTGAAGTACGTGTCCATGTACTTCCAGAATGCCTTGTCCGTAAGTCCGTTCCAATTATCGTATACCCTAAAGGCATCAAAGAGCTCCATTGGACAGAAGAGCGTCCAGTTTTCATCCAGGTAGAAGCCGTACTGGATCACGTCCTTGTATTCGGATCCTCCCTGGTTTGCGAAAGGCCCCTGGCTCTGCCAGGCGATCTCAAGCCTTCCCAATGTCCCCGTCAGAGGCTGGTCATGATGGTTGTCATATCTGATGAAGAAAAGATCTCCATCTTTGTGTTCCGGAATGACGATGGAACTTATATCCTCGTTGGAGTACTGAGACTTCCAGTCTCCGGTGACATCCGAAGCGGAAGGAATCGGCAACAGCGACCCCTTCCTGTCCAGCAGCAGGTCAAGAGCATACTCGTAGTCGTTTCTGATCTCCTTCATGCCCAGGCCGAAGTAGACGGACATGTACCACCAGAACGGATTGCCGGTATCTGGTCTGAAGCCTCCTCCTTCCTCATAGACGGTCTGAATGTATGGCGGAATGTAGAGGATGTAGTTGTACTTCATTCCATCTCCGTTCGTCTGGATCTCGCCATCAACAAGATACTCGACATAGAACGTGTCCGGATCGTCTTCGTTCAGCTGGAGCAGGACGCCGACGATCTCCTCACCGACGACATATGAACTGCGTGCTGAACTAGAGGCAGCCCTTCCCGACCCTATTCTGTCCACGTTGCTTTCGACAGTGTAGCCGGAAGCAGAACCGGTTGACGGCGTGTCCGCGGACGGGTCGCAGGAACAGACGAGCACCAGAACAATCAACGACAGAACAATGAGAACCCTCTTCATATCATTTCCCTCTGAGCTCACGATACAACCGGATTCACGGGGGGGGCAATAGTCCGATGGCCCCTGTATATGAAAAGACCCTGAATCCTCGAGGAAACAGGGTCTGGACTGGAATCATGGGCGCGAGCAGGATCGAACTGCTGACCCCCGCCGTGTGAAGGCGATGCTCTCCCGCTGAGCTACGCGCCCGTCTGTCCGATGGGATGCATTATGGCCAAAAGAAGAGGAAATGTAAAGACAGGGCATCAGAGCCCCTTCTCCAGAAGATTCTCCTTTGTCGCCTTGACTATGAGCATCATGGGTCGCTCGAGCTCGCTCTCCAGCTCTGGATGTGCCTCCAGGAAGGCCTCGTCAGGCATGACCTCCCTCACTGCATCAAGATGGAATGACAGGGCTATCAGAGGCTCGAGGATCTGGCTAAGCGTATGGTGGACCTTGCGGACGCTGCATCCAAGGAAGCTCGTGTCGCGCACGGAGGGACGGAAGTAGCCCTGCACTGGCCAGAAGAGACCATCCTCGTCCTTTTTGAACTCCTGCCTGATGCCCGCCGTGTACACAGGATGCTCGATGGTAAAGAGGAGCTGCCCTTGCCGCTTCAGCGTCCTGTGGATGAGGGCATAGACCTTGTCCAGGTCCTCGATGTAGTGCAGGGCGAGGTTCGAGAAGACCAGGTCGAAACCATCCACGGGATACCGGTAGCCGAGAATGTCCTCCTGGATGAAGTCTATGTTCCTGTCGGGGAACTTCTCTCTTGCAACGGCGAGCATGCACCCCGAAGAGTCCACTGCAGTGACGGATGCCGCCCCTTTCTGTGCGAAGAAGGCGCTGTGCCAGCCATAACCGCAGCCGAGATCCAGCACATGCCTGCCCTCCACGGAAGGAATCAAAGGCTTCAGCGTGCTCCACTCCCCGCTTGCCTCAAGCCCGCCTTGGGAGCGTTCCATCCTGCCATAGGCCGAAAAGAAGGCCTCGTCATCGTATTGCGTCTTCATTTCCCGCCCTCCAGCCGGTGTCGGTTTCATGTCCAATTCCTCTTTGCATTCCATTTCCGATGTGGCCAGGAAATCGGGAGATTCCTCATGCCATGCAGAGTCAGAGTCCCTTTCTCAGGAAAGGAAGATCGTAATCCCCCATCGCCTCGTACACGAGCCTTGCGATGGCACGGGCGCCCTCAGGACGCAGATGCGTGTTGTCGCTCTTGCCATTCGGATAGTTCTCATAGACGCCTGCAGGGAAGTTCATGAACCACTCCAGGCTCTTCTCCTCGCCCATGCGGTTGAGGATGGCCAAGGTGCGCTGCGTCATCTCCAGAAACGGAATCCCCTTCTCCCTTGCAACCGCCTCCATGGCCTCCGGATAGCCGAAATGGGTGTTCACCGCAACCCCGTTCTGGAAGTTGCGTCTGCTTATGGATGATGCCAGGATGACGGACACCCCCTTCTTCGAGAGGTTGTCAATCATGTAGCACAGATTCCTCCTGAAGCTTCCGTCCGGGTCGGTGTAGCGGAAGACCTCGGGCTTGTTCTCGTTGTGTCCGAACTGGATCAGGACCCAGTCGCCCTTTTGGGCCTTCCAGAAGCAGTCGTAGAAGACGCCCTCGAGGAGGATCATCTCTGTCGAGCGGCCGTTGAGGGCCATGTTGTCGAGAAGCCAGCCATCGGCAAGATAGGGCTGGAACATCTCGCCCCAGCCGGTCTCAGGACGGGCCGAAGCCTCCTTTACCGCACAGGTGGAATCACCAAGAAGAAACAGTGTCGCCATATGGGAGAATCTAGCACGAAAGCATCCTTTGCGTCACTTCGCGGACACAGCAGTACAACAAGGCCCATACATTCCGTGTTTTCTTGGCACATCATCAGAATAAAGCCTGTGAATTTCCGTTTTGCACATTCTGAAAGCCATGATAGACTGAAAACGGAAAGACTGGTGGAGACTCCATCAGGACATCTCCACCTCCCCGCATGAATCAAAGGAGGCGGAGCACATGCAGACATTCTTCATCCTATCGTTCCTTACATCCATACTTGCGTTCCTCTTCGCCCTGTATCTCTATCTCTGGGTGAAACGGCAGAAGGTCGTCAACGGAGAGATAGACAGGATCTCACTCCTGATCAAGAAGGGTGCCGACACCTTCATCGCCCGTGAATACAGGCTGCTTGGCATGTTCGCAGGCGTGGTGGCCCTCCTGATCCTGGTCCTGTTCCCCTCTCCCATCTGGAGTGGCAGACCTGTGGACAACATCATGACCGCAGTGGCCTATCTGGCGGGAACTGCACTGTCCGCACTGGCCGGCAAGATCGGCATACTCGTGGCCACGCTCTCCAACGGCAGGTGTGCCGAGAGCGCCCAGAATGGTCTCAAGGACGCCTTCCTGGTCGGCTTCAGAGGAGGAGCGGTCATGGGACTCCTGGTCGTGGGCTGCTGCCTGTTCGGCGTCGCGGCCGTGCTGATGATCGCCGGCGACACGAGCGTGCTCCTGGGCTTCTCTTTCGGCGCAAGCTCCCTTGCCCTCTTCGCAAAGGCAGGAGGTGGAATCTTCACCAAGACGGCGGACGTCTCGGCAGACCTGACGGGAAAGGTAGAGCTTGGAATCGCGGAGGACGATCCACGCAACCCGGCGGTCATAGCGGACAACGTGGGAGACAATGTCGGTGACGTCGCAGGAATGGGGGCGGACCTGTTCGACTCGAACGTGGCGGCCATGACCAGCGCCCTGGTCATCGCACAGGGGCTGGCAATGCCCGGCCTGGCCGCGATGGAGATGGTGCTGTGCTACTCCCTCCTCGGGCTCTTCGCCTCGATAATAGGAATCGCAACGGCGCGTGTCGGAAAGGACGGCAATCCGACAAGGGCGCTGAACAGCTCCACCTATGTCACGACCGCGATCTTCCTGGCGCTTACGGCCGGGGCCACGGTCCTGTTCGAAGGCTTCTCCTGGAGAATCTGGCTGTCGTCTGCCACGGGCCTGATCGTCGGACTGGTCATCGGACTGACCACAGACTACTTCACCGACGACACGAAGCCCATCGTGAAGAGGGTCGCGCATGCCTCGGCGTCGGGACCCGCCTTCACCATCCTGTCGGGAACCAGCTACGGCTTCATCTCGTGTCTGCCGGCCATGGTCGGCATCGCGCTGTCCGCCCTCATCTCATACCAGCTTTGCGCTCCCATGGGTGACGGCTGCGCGATCTTCGGCATCGCGATGTCGGCGGTCGGAATGCTATCGATCGTCGGTATGATCATCTCCAACGACGCATACGGACCGATCGTCGACAACGCCAGGGGCCTGGCGGAGATGGGAGGCCTTGGAGAGGACACCATAAGGACCGCGGACGAACTTGACAGCGCCGGCAACACGGTCAAGGCCGTCACAAAGGGCTTCTCGATCGGAGCGGCCGGTCTCACGGTCATCTCCCTGCTGGGAGCATTCATGTCGGAGACCAACGTCGCGCTTGCCCAGCTGGGCAAGGAGGCGATCACGGGATTCGACATCATGGATCCGACTGTGTTCTTCGGCCTCCTGGTCGGAGCCTCGATACCCGCCGTCTTCTCCGCCATGCTCATCCTCGGCGTCGACAAGAACGCACAGCGCATGGTCGCAGAGATACACCGCCAGTTCGACACCATCGTGGGCCTGAAGGAGGGAAAGGCGGATCCCGACTATTCGAAGTGCATCGACATCGCCACGCGCGGTGCGCTTCGCGAGCTGATTCCGGCAGGCATGGTCGCGATCGTCACCACCCTTCTGGTCGGCTTCATCGCCGGTCCCGCGGCAATCGGCGGCTTCCTGGTGGGCAACATAGTAAGCGGCCTCCTGCTCGCACTGTTCATGTCGAACGCCGGCGGGCTGTGGGACAACTCGAAGAAGTACGTCGAATCAGGTGCGGAGGGTGGCAAGGGCAGCGACGCCCACAAGGCCGCCGTCATCGGCGACACGGTGGGAGATCCGTACAAGGACACCGCAGGACCTTCGATAAACACCCAGATCACGGTCGTATCGCTGGTGGCATCCCTGGCATCGGCGCTCTTCGCATCGTTCTCGCTCTTCGGCTGACGAAGTCTTCGGATTCATTCGACAGGACCGGGCCTCAAAAGCCTGGTCCTTTTGACATGACAGCCTTCCCTCTTGTCTGACAAAATGCTAATGTTTGTCGAAGACCAATCCAGGGAGGCGCATCTTGTCCTATCTCGAAAGCGCGAACTCGCTGCCGCTGTACCTCATAGTCGGCGTCGTACTTCTCTTCATAGCAGGGCTTTGCCTGCTGTTCATCGTCAAAAGCTATCGTGCAGGTCTCGCGATCGGCATGGACAGAAAGGTCCTCATCAAGGCCGTGACGTCATCCGCATCGTTCACCGTCCTGCCGTCCATCTCCATACTTCTTGGCGTCATCGCCCTAGCGGGAAGTCTCGGTGTGCCTGTGGCCTGGCTCCGTCTGTCGGTCATAGGCAATCTGCAGTACGAGGCCACCGTGGCCGAGATGGCGGCAGAGAACATGGGCACCTCGCTTGACAGCTCGCTGCTCACGCTGGACCATCTGGTGACCATACTCGCCGTGATGACATTCGGCATCATCTGGGGCTGCCTCCTGTCGATCTTCACGATGAAGAAGTACTCCTCGAAGCTGGCCATCGGCCGCAGGTCCTCCGCGAAAGGCGGTGGCTTCGCCTCGATCGCCATGACGGCCATGATGATAGGACTGTGCTCGACATTCGTGGGCAGCTACCTGTCACAGGCGCTGAGGACGACGACGTTCGTGCCCTTCCTCACGGCCCTGGTGTCGGCACTCTTCATGGCGCTGTTCGACGCACTCTCCAGGAGACGGTCGCTGCAGTTCCTGGACAGCTTCTCGCTGGCCCTCTCGATGCTTGCAGGCATGATCGGCAGCATCATCTTCACCGCGGGAGGCATCAGATGAACATCAAGGAAGGGACATTCTCATACGAGGACTACACGGCCTCGATTCACAAAAGCGGTCGCATCGGGCTGTCCATCGCCCTGGTCATGCTGCTTGCCGCACCGTTCGTCTTCAGCCTCGTCACAGGAGCATCGATCCAGTGGGACGGCTTCGCCAAGGCGTCCATAGCGGTGTGCATAATCTATATCCCGTCGTGCATCGTCGAGTACCTGATCTACGTTCCTCTGCTTGGACCGGGTGCAAGCTATCTGGCATTCATCACGGGAAACATCACGAACCTGAAGCTTCCATGCGCCTTCAACGCAAGGGAGACGGCCGGAGCAGAGGTCGGCTCTAAGGAGAACGAGATCGTCTCCACCCTGTCTGTTGCCACGAGCAGCCTCGTGACGATGCTCGTCATCTTCATCGGAGTCCTGGCCCTCATACCGCTGACACCGCTTCTGGAGAACCCCGTCCTCAAGCCGGCCTTCGACAACGTCATCCCCGCCCTCTTCGGAGCCCTGGGCTTCCAGTACTTCCGAAAGAGCCTGAAGCTGACCGCGATTCCGCTGGTCTTCATGACGGCGCTGTGCGTGGCCGTACCCTCGATGACAGGTTCGACGAGTTTCCTGATAATAGCATGTGGCGCCCTGGCAATCGGAGCTAGATACGTCTTTTTCCGCAAGGGTTGGATCAGTGAGGTGAAGCGATGAAGCTGGAAGAGAAGCTTTCAAGGATGATACAGTGCGAGACCGTCAGCCAGGCAGGTGTCGACAACAGCGCGAAGTTCCTGGCATTCCATGAAGTGCTCAGGCAGCTGTTCCCGAACGTATTCGCTCATTGCCAGGTCGAGAAGTTCGGCCAGGCCCTTCTCGTCAGATGGCAGGGCAAGGCCCATCATGATCAGCCCATAGTCCTAATGAGCCATCAGGATGTCGTGGAGGCAAGCGGCAAGTGGTCACATGAGCCCTTCTCCGGCGATATCGCGGACGGTCGGGTCTGGGGACGCGGAACCGTCGACACGAAGGGCTCCCTCATGTGCATCTTCGAAGCCCTGGACGAACTCATCGGACAGGGATACGAACCCGGGAGGGACATCTACATCTCCTCATCCGACGGCGAGGAGGTCAGCGGAGAGGGGGCACTGCTTGCGGCGAAGGCCCTCGAGGAGCGCGGCATAAGGCCCCTCCTCGTCCTTGACGAAGGCGGCATGATCAAGGCAGAGCCCATAAATGGCGCCAAGGGGCGCTTCGCGATGATGGGCACTCTCGAGAAGGGAACCTGCAACTTCCGCTTCGTCGCACGCGGCATGGGCGGACACGCCTCCGCACCCGGCAGGAACACCCCGCTGGTAAGACTTGGGGAGTTCATGAGCGACATCGAGCACCACGATCCCTTCAGGGCGAAGATGAATGCGACCACCATCGAGATGTTCCGTCGCCTGGGTCCGACGATGAACGGACCTCTGGGCTTCATACTCACGCATGCGAAGGCGTTCTCTCCGCTTCTGGAAAGGCTTCTGCCTAAAGTGAACAGGCTCGCCACCGCCATGATAAAGACGACATGCGCCTTCACCACGGCACATGGAGCCGAAGGGCTTAACGTGCTGCCCGAAAAGGCGTACGTGACGGCCAACTGCCGTGTCATCCATCATCAGGATGCGGAGGAGACGTACAGGATACTCGCCGAGAAGGCGAGGAAGTACGATCTCGAGACCGAGGTCATCAACACAGGCAGAGCCTGCCCTGTGGTGGACCATGACAGTCATGTGTTCCACAAGGTCGAGGATGCCATCCGTCAGTCATTCCCCGGCGTCATCCCCTGCCCTTACGCGATGACAGGAGGAACGGACGCGAAGCATTTCTCCTCGATATGCGACAACGTCATACGCTTCGCTCCGCTGGAGATCGACGACCAGCAGTACGGATCGATCCACGGCATCGACGAGAACATCTCGATATCCACGTTGAAGGGCGGAGTCGAATTCTACAAGCTCATCGTGAAGTCGTTCTGAGAGAAAAACAAAGACAAAACGTAGGACGGGTTGGTGGTGTAATCAATCCATCCTGCGTTTCACTGCAGAGTGGTCAGATATCTATCCCAAGTCCTTTGACGACGGAAACCATGTACCGCTGGTTTAACCAGAAGGATTGCTTAGTCATCCAGTCTCCGTTTGGTAGCTTGAATGCAAACTCTGGACCGGCCTTGTAATTATTGGCGTAAACATGTCCCTTGATTTCGTGATACGAGTATTTCGAGTGAGGGCGGACATGAGCAATCGACCCAGGAATTCCCATGCCAGGCAAGTCGTTTTCTATACGCACGCTACCATTGTTTAGAAATGTTGGAATGAGTGTGACTCCATTTGTCAGCTTGGCCTTTGTTCGCAACCAGCAATCCTGTAAGCCTCCGTAAATGTCTGTCTCGCTCATGGCCCAGAACCCGGATCCCAGGAAACGGCATACTTCGGAACCATCCACCTTCTCTTTTCGCCAAATCGACAACAGGAACCTTGTCCCTTCAAAGTAGTCACAAAGGGCGGAATTCTCAAAAGAATCTTCATCGAAGACGCTTAGGAAATCTGATACGGGAAGAGATATGGACTCTTTCAAGGTTCCGTTCTCCTCAAAACGGATAGTCTTCAGAACAATATTCGCCTTCAGGAACTCTTCGCATCGGTTGGAACGGACACCAAGCATGCGGAAAGAAAGATTTGACCATGAACTCCTTGCCGAAATCTCATATCCGACTTGCTCAGCTATTTCAATGTCGGTCATTCCGATGAATCTTGACATCCGCTTGAGTGCTACAGTCTCAAAATCCCCACCTATCCTCTCCGCACGAACATAAGTGTCGCGGTCGTTCATGATGTAATTGTTCTGCAGATAAGTCATATATGATGTCTTCAGACAAAAGGCCCGAGGTTTGGCCAAGGCAAACGGAGGATACCCTTGTCGTTTCATGGAAGAACCGTCTGCACCTTTGGTACAGGCTCCCAGATATTTCGTCATAGCCTCCGAAAGCTCGTTCGCCCTTCCCTGATAGACATAAGACATGATATCCGTCCAGTCCTGGCGGATTGTGGGCAAGTCTTCTGCTGGAACTGTGAACATAGTGACTTTGCAGAACGGAAAATCACCTCGATCTAGTCCCTTATGTTCGGATGGCCGCTTGTAGACACATAAAAGAATCCTTGCAAGCTTCTGCGCCAAGTGCGTCTCTTCGAATCGCTTGTTCCGACCTTCAATCTCATTGTCCTTGGGCTGATAACTGATCATCGTTATGACAAGTCTCTCTCCAGCCTTCCACTTCTGCGTCGTAGTCTCTTCAACAGGAGTCGCTTTCAGTTCGACACCAAGCTCCTTGAAATCCGGACTTTGATTGTTGTTGACCTTCAAACCAAGCGCCTCTTCGACGATATTTCCAATATTCCCCTTGTGGTTGATTGACTCCAGAAGCTTGCTTGCTTTTTCCGCATCCGGCGCATATGAAGCAACTTCACGCACCGTCTCTCCCAGAATCAGACTGCGTACTGAAAACTCCAATGCTTCGACAGACGTCAAATCGACTTTCACCCGGTAGCCTCCCCATGTTCACAAGTAGACTACCACAATCAGGCAAACACTACCAAATCAGAATTTGATAAAACCCATATCTCAGCATGAAATAGCGACAGCGTAGGTTTTAGGATATCAGTCTTTGATTTCCTGGATGCGTCTGCCCATGATTGCAATCAGGCCAACAACAAGAGCGTTTCCCATGCAGAAATACCTGAAATTCTGAGGCATGCCTGTGTTGGTCCAGTTATCAGGAAAACCATCAAGCCTTTCGCATTCCACTGGTGTAAGCAGCCTGAGTCTACCTGTCTCCGGATCCTTTACCACATGAGTCGACCTGTTCTTGGAGGATTCCCCTGTCAGCATTGTCCGACTGGGCTTATCCAGGTAATCGGGATAGGCTATCGGGCCTTCGGAATAGTTATACTCATGTCCATTTGCAGACACGCGCTTCTCCTTCTTAGCACCCTTCATGTAGGCCCATTTGGGCTCATCTTCCGCCTTTATGTAGAAGCTTTCATCCACATTGTGCTCAAGGCACTCCCCAAGCGTCTTGCGAGGACCGTCATAGACAGCCTCGACACGCAGAGTCTGGATTGTGGATCCAATGCAATAGCCGCTGTTCTCGAATGCGGCGTGGAATCTGTCGGAAACGGCCTGGATATCATCTGGAATTTCTACTGTTTCGACACGGCAGATTTCCTCATATCGTCTGCAATGGAAAGCCGGAGCAAAGAAACCATCCTTCAGAAGAATCTCATCTCCCGTCTTCCTACCATAAAGCTTCTTCTGAATGTTCTTGTCCCTCGTGGCGAAGATGAAAGTCCTTCTTCTCCTCTGTGGGAAGCCATAGTCGGCAGCGTTGATGACACGCCATTCTATGGAATAGCCTAGAGAGGAAAGACAGGCCAGGATGATACCGAAATCACGACCACGCTGCTTTGCAGGCGATTTGAGGAGCCGGTCCACGTTTTCAAGCAGAATGAATCTCGGCCTCTTGTCTGTAGCGATTCTGTAGATTTCCCACCACAGCACACCTTTTTTCCCTTGGATGCCCTTGGAGTTTATCAGAGTTGATGCGACGGAATAGTCCTGACATGGAAAACCACCCACAAGAAGCTCATGGCCGGGGATGTCCTTGCTGTCGACGGTTGCGACATCGACGTTGAGGTTCGTGCTTTCAGGGAAGTGTTCATTGTAGCAATCGAATGCCCACTGGCTTTTCTTGCCAGGCTCCCACTGGTTTGCAAATATGGTCTTCCATCCGGACTCGCCAAGCCCCAGATTGAACCCCCCTACTCCAGCAAAGAGCTCCACTACGGTATTTTCTTGAACCTTCGTCGCCATATTTTCTGTACCCTTACATCACAATCTTAGTTGAAAAGAACCATCTTGAAAAGATCGATTCGGAGCTTAGCAGAAAAAAGATTTTCGATCAATCGCACCAGCCACTAGTCTGGAAGACTGTCGACTTGCCTGGTATCCTGGAGACAAGTATACGGAAATGAGCAGAAACCCGAACTGGACAGAAGAGGAACTCATACTGGCATTATGTCTTTACTATGAGCTTCCATCCGGACAGCATCATCAGAGCAATAAGGAAGTCGAGAATCTTGCAACAAAGCTTGGGAGAAGAACGCCTAGTTCCGTTGCCTATAAGCTCGGAAATTTTAAATCGCTGGATGACCGTTATACAGGAAAAGGCATGACTAATCATTCCAAGCAGGATGAAAACATTTGGAACAAGTACCTTGACCATCCTGCCGAACTGTTCGAAAGACGCAATCAAATTCTAGCCCGACACCATGTCGACAGTGCTTCCGAACCGTCTGCGGACTATTGCCCTCTTCCCGATTCGGAGTTAGACAAGCTTGTCCATGAGATTGATTTCAGTGTCGAAGACAGAAAGAAACTACAGAACTGGCGAGAGAGCCAATGGGCTTTCCGCCTGTCTCTACTCAAAGGCTATGATTCACATTGCTGCCTTTCGGGGATAAGCAACACAGACTTTCTGGTAGCATCCCACATTGTCCCTTGGAGCATCGACAAGGAGAACAGGCTCAATCCAAGAAACGGACTGTTGCTGAACGTGTTCCTAGACAAGGCCTTTGACAAAGGATATATCTCCATACGCAGCAACGACTACAAAGTACTGGTGAGCCCTTCGATAAGAGACGAGAAGCTGAAGTCGCAACTAGTACGTTATGAAGGGCAGACCATTGCATTACCACGAAACCCAGCAAGAAGGCCCGACAACAGGTTCCTCGAATACCACAATGATGTAATATTCCGTCATCACATTTGAATCTACATGTGTTGCGACAAGCAATCATGCTATCCTTGAGCAATGCAACTGAAACTCCACATCGACGGAATCCTCTTCTCTCCGGATAAGCAATTTCAACCCGGACTATGACAATTCACAACTGATTGATTACTTTGATGCCTGGTGCAAAGTCTCGATTAGAATCGAATACAAAGGAACTCTACTGTACGAGCTCAAAAATGACGAGGCCATGCTCTCCGGAGAGGTTGTAATACTGGCCAATGCGTTGCAGGACCTGGTTGACGAGCATGTCGAGAAAAAAAAGGACACTTGAGAATCTTGAACCGATAATCAAGTTCATCATCAAGAAGCACTGCGCAAAGATGCATGTCTATCTATGGGATGGCCCTGCACCGACACTGAACAAGATTGTTCTCGACTTCTATGACGAACATGTCCAGATGCTTCTGTATTACCTACAGCTTGTTACAGGCAGGATATCGGAGTCGGACGAGCGAATCGCCAAGATGATTTCCGGTGGCTGTCTTTTAAACTGAAACCTGCCTGTGATGTGATATAAGCCAGAAGAAGGCAACGCAGAAAAAAGTCTCCGGGACAGGCATCGTCCTATCCCGGAGAGAAACGATTTATTTTCCAAGGAGAATCTTCATCTCTCGATGAACATGTGTCATCTCTGGACGCGTCCAGATCCGTCTCCCTTGCACAGGGCCTCGACCTCGCTGAGCCTGGTCAGGTTGAAGTCTCCGTCGATGGAGTGCTTCAGACAGGACGAAGCGACTGCGAAGTTGATGGCGTACTGCTCGTCGTCGTAGTGGCTCAGAGCATAGATGATGCCTGCTGCGAAGGAGTCTCCACCGCCGACGCGGTCGACGATGTCGGTGATCTCGTAGTGTCTGGAGAGGTAGAAGCCGGTCTTGCCGCTGAGCGCTGCGCTCCAGCCGTTCCTGTCCGCGGACTTGCTCTCGCGAAGAGTGATGGCGACGACGCTGACGTTGGGGAACTGCTTCTTGACCTCGGCTGCCAGGGCCTCGTAGACCTTGGTGTCGAGCTCGCCCTTGGTGACATCGCTGTCGGCCTCGATTCCAAGGCACTTCTGGATGTCCTCCTCGTTGGCGATGATGACGTCTGCGTACTTGGCAAGCTCCCTCATGACCTCGGGTGCCTTCTTGCCGTAGTTCCACAGCTTCTTCCTGTAGTTGAGGTCGATGGAGACCGTGGCTCCTGCGGCCTTGGCCTGCTTCATCGCCTCGAGGGCGCAGTCGGCGGCCTCCTGGCTGACTGCCGGGGTGATGCCGGTGGTATGGAACCATGTGGCGCCCTTCATGATGGAGGCGAAGTCGAAATCCTTGACGGTGGACTTGGCGATGGCGCTCTCGGCCCTGTCGTAGACGACCAGGGAAGGTCTCTGGTTGGCGCCGGTCTCGAGGTAGTAGACACCGAGGCGTCCTCCCTTGACGCGGTTGATCGACTTCGTGTCGACGCCGTACTTCATGAGCTCCCTGACGCATGCCTCGCCGACAGCGTTGTCGGGGACTGCGGAGACGAACTTCGCATCCTCTCCGAAGATCGAGAGGGAGACGGCGACGTTGGCCTCTCCGCCACCGAACGTGGCCTCGAGTGTCGGGCTCTGGAAGAGTCTCTGCCTCTCCGGGCTCTTCAGACGCAGCATGATCTCACCGAATGTGACGTATTTGTTAGCCATGGATTTGCCTCCAATTGTGTTCGTATAGCACGATTGTAGGTCATAAAAATCCATCCGTCAACAAAATTTCGAAACATCGTTTCATTTTCGGAAAACCCATGTTATACTGTTCTCACCTTAGACGAAAAAGGAGTGGAACATGACCAAAACAGAACTCTTCAAGTTCTTCCATGACCTTGCGATCGTGCCTGTCGTCAAGATCGACGACGCCGCAAAGGCGGTCCCTCTTGCAAAGGCCATGATCAAGGGTGGAATCAACACGGCGGAAATCACATTCCGCACAGATGCGGCGGAGGAGGCCATCAGGCGCATCAGCGAGGCCTGCCCCGAGATGGTCGTAGGTGCAGGAACCGTCATCAACCCCTCTCTTGCCGAGAAGGCGGTCAAGGCCGGCGCCCAGTTCATCGTGTCGGCAGGACTCAACCCCGAGACGGTCAGGTGGTGCAATGAGCATGACGTGCCCTGCTGCCCCGGCGTATGCACCCCCAGCGAGATCGAGATGGGTCTCTCTCTCGGACTTGATACGCTCAAGTTCTTCCCTGCCGAGACCAGCGGCGGCGTGAAGATGCTCAAGGACCTCGGAGGCCCCTTCCCCAAGCTGAAGTTCATGACCACCGGCGGCATCAACCCCGCCAACGTCCAGGACTATGCCAGGACGCCCAACGTCATGGCCATCGGCGGCAGCTGGATGGTCAAGGCCGACCTCATCGAGAACGAGAAGTGGGATGAGATCACCAGACTGTGCGAAGAGGCCCTCAGGCTCGTCCAGTGCATGGAGCTGGTCCATGTGGGAATCAACACGGCCGACGCCGCGGAGGCAAAGAAGGTCGCAGACACCTTTACCGCATTCGGCATGACGCTCAACGACGGCAATTCGTCCATCTTCATGGACAAGTCCATCGAGGTCATGAAGAGCCCGTTCTACGGCGCAAAGGGCCACCTTGCATTCAAGTGCCCTGACCTCGAGAGAACGGTCAGCTACCTTGGCAAGAAGGGCTTCACGGTCAAGGAAGAAAGCGTGAAGTACGATGCCAAGGGCAAGATGAAGGTCTGCTACTTCAACGAGGAGGTCGGCGGCTTCGCCATCCATCTCGTGAAGGGCTGATCGCCATCACACATCGCTTCACACGGGCGGCAGGGGACTGCCGCCTTTTTCATGTCCGGCGAAGAGACCATGCAGACGGACAGCCAGCTTATGAAAATCAAAAGTGCAATCTTTGAATTTCATCGAAAATCAAAAGTGGAACTTGCGAATTTCATCGCTTTCATCATAGAATGCAGATATGAAGAAACAATATGTCCGCAGAGTGCTGAATATGACCGGCAGCCTTGCGCGAAAATCACAGTTTCTGTTCGGCCCTCGCCAGACAGGAAAGACAATGTGGATGGACAACGAGCTCACGACAGCCGCATTCCGCTTCAACCTGCTTGAATCGAATACCTATCAGCGCCTGGCGGTCGACCCATCATACCTGAGACAGGTTCTGCGCCGGGACTCATCGGAACAAGGACTGGTCATAATCGACGAAATCCAGAAGCTTCCCTCTCTGCTGGACGAGGTGCACAACCTGATCGAAACCACTGGATTCAGATTCCTTCTGACAGGCTCGAGCGCCAGAAAACTTCGCGCGCAAGGAGTGAACCTGCTTGGTGGGAGAGCGGGATGGAAGGAAATGTATCCATTCGTCTATCCGGAGATCAGAGACATGGGCTATTCCCTGGACCGGATCTTCTCGAGCGGACTGGTTCCTTCCTGCTATCTGTCTGCGGCACCGGACGAAGAGCTTTCGGATTACATAGGTCTATATTTAAGTCAGGAGATTCAGCAGGAGGGGCTGGTCAGGAACCTGCCGGCGTTCTCTCGTTTTCTGGAAGTCGCCGCACTGGCCAATGCGGAGATGATCAACTGTGCAAACATCTCCAAGGAAGTCGGGATAAGTGCAACGGGAATATCAGAATGGTTCCGCATTCTCTACGATACACTGGTCGGATTCGAAGTTCCGGCATTTCAGAAGACGAAGAAGAGGAAGACCTATGCTACATCGAAGTTCTATTTCTTCGATGTCGGGATTGTCCGTAGAATACTCGGGTTGGAAAGGATCCAGGAGAACACCGTCGAATTCGGAAAGTTCTTCGAATCCTACATCGCACATGAACTGAGAGCGTTCCTCGGATACGTCCTCGGCTACCATGACAAGGATGGACGTCTATGCTACTGGAGGACACTGTCGAATCAGGAAGTCGACTTCATCGTCGATGGCAAGCTGGCAATAGAGACGAAGACGACAAGACGCTATTCGAACTCCGACCTGAAAGGATTGAGAGCCTTGAAGGAAGAAGGAATCTGTCAGCGCCATATCCTCGTATGCAGGGAGGAGCAGCCGCTGATGAGCGATGATGGAATCGAGATTCTGCCATATAAGACGTTCCTCGAGGAGTTGTGGAGCCGCAGGTTTCTATGACAGACATTGCAGCCTCACGGCATTGGAATCAATCCGGCGCCTGAAACAGGACGTGTCGGGATCTTCGCCATCACTCTTTTCACAGGCTGATGGCCATCACCCGGCTTTCACACGGACGGCAGAGGATTGCCGACTGTTCTGTTTTCAACATTCCTATCCAGGAGTCTCCATCATCTAAGCGAAGCGAAAGGTGGAGAGGAATGGAGATTTGCCTGGCTGTACGGACAGCTCTCCTGTCCGGAATCAAGGCGATGGCGGCATGATTACAGATACCGCCTCTTGAGATCCGCGACCATCTGCTCTCCAAGGGTGGCGCCCTCGTCATCCATGACATAGCGTACCCCACTGGTCTCCTTCATGGACTCGGCAATCCTCACGAGCAGCACGACGTCCTCGTCACGGAGGCCTCTTGCAGCACCGGCAAGAACATCCGTCATCGGGCCCGTGCTTTCCTCATGTACATGGCCTTCGCTTGAAAGCGACTCGACGTCCGTTCCAAGCGCACCTGCTATCTCAAGTGCGAACTCGAACGAGGGCGTCCTGTTCATCGCCTTCATGCTCATCAACGTATGGCTGCCATGCCCGCACTCACGTCCGAGCTCCTCCCAGGTCATGCCGCGGGCGTTTCTCACCTCATTGACGTTGTTCCAGAAGATTCTGGTGATGTCCTTGCCTTCCATACCATGGATGATAACATGGAATGCTGAACATGTGTTGACATCATGTGTGAAGCAGTCTATATTAATTATCGTTGATATGTTGTTATCAACAGAGATTCCCGTGGTCAGGAGGTTCCAGATGGACGGTTGTCATCCGGATTCCGTGGTGGTATCCAAGTGCATGGAATTCCGTATAAGGCCGACCATTGAGCAGAAGATCCTCATCTGGAAGACCTTCGGATGCTGCCGCTTCGTCTGGAATCATCTCCTTGATGAGCGCATCAGCCATGAGAAGGTTAACAAAGGCAAGCTCCTCAATACTACTCCTGCACATCTGAAGAAGGATAACCCATTCCTTTCAGAAGTTGATTCGATGGCTCTCTGCAATGTACAGCTGAATCTTAACCAGGCATGCAGAAGGCTCTTCCCGAAAGGAAGGGCTCCGAAGTTCAGAGCCAAGGGAAAGGATAAAAGGTCATACACCACCAACTGGATAAACAACAACATCGAGATAGTTCACAAGAGCGATATAGAGAACTATATCAAGCTGCCGAAACTCGGAAGAGTGCGCATCATACTCCACCGTAGCATACCGGATGAGTGGAGGATGAAGCATGCGACGATAAAGGAGACGGCAAGCGGGAAGTTCTTCATATCCCTCACCTTCGATGTGGAGATAAGACCAAAGGAGCCGATGAAGGAGTTCGACAAGGTCGAGGCCTTCGATTATTCCCTGCCTTCTCTTGTCGTCTCTGCATCAGGGGAGAATGACATCACATCCGATGACATCCGCTGGTACCGCAATCTTGAGAATAGGATTGCAAAGGAGCAGAGGAAGCTTTCGAGGATGCAGTATGGCTCAAGGAATTACTGGGAGCAGAAACACAAGATCGGGAAGCTTCACGAGAAGGCGAGGAACAGGAGGAAGGACTTCCTGCACAAGCTCTCCCGGAAGGTCTCCGATTCCTTCGATGCCGTAGTGGTGGAGGACATCAATCTCCAGCACATGTCTCAGGCCCTGAACTTCGGCAAGAGCGTATACGACAACGGCTACGGGCTGCTGAGAAACATGCTTGCCTACAAGCTTGAGGAACAGGGAGAGGTGCTTGTGAAGGTGGACAGGTTCTTCCCCTCCTCAAAGCGCTGTTCCGTGTGTCATGAAGTGAACCATGATCTCAAGCTCTCGGACAGGCAGTGGACATGCCCATCCTGCGGTACACATCACGACAGAGACAAGAACAGTTGTAAGAACCTGCTGGATGAGGGTAAAGACATCCTTAACCGCTGGACTGGCGGGGATAGCTCATTGATACTGGCACCATCAGGGGTCTTGAGTGGGAAGAAGCTCCATCCTCAGGCTCGCTACAATGTGAGACAGGATGGAGAGTAGGTCACCATTTTCCAAGCCAGGAGGAATCCACCTCGCCACCGAATTCCCGAACCCCCTGCCTGTGCAAAATGACCGGAAAAAGTCATGTGAAAACAAGAGCGCGACAGTCATCCCGTTGCGCTCTATTCATGTCCACAAGTACATGGTGGAAGAATCTCAGTCCTCCATCACGATCTCCTGTTCGACGCCGTCGACATGCACGTTCTCCAGCTCGAGGTTCTCTACGAAGCGCAGCCTTATTCCGCGCTGGTCTATCTCGGGCAGGCCGAGGAACATGTCACTCTGCGACACCGGCACCAGATTCTGTGAAGCGACGGCGAAATGGCAGTCGCGGATCTTCACGTTGGACACCTTCATCTCGGGCAGGCCTACTATCATGGCGGCGGATGCACGGGCACCGGTGCCATGACAGCCCGTGATCTCGAGGTTGTACAGGCTGGGCGTCTCGTCCGTCACGGGCTGAGGATCGAGCGAGAAGCACGACATGTCGTTGCAGCCGCAGCGGTAGTACATGTTCACGGCCAGAGGGCACAGGTTGTCGTTCATCGTCAGATTCCTGAAGACCAGGTCGTGGATGTTTCCGCCCCGCCCTCTTCTCGACTTGATCCTGATGCCACGGTCGGTTCCGTCGAAGATGCAGTCGCTGACCTCGATGTGGTCGATTCCCGCGGCGGTCTCGCTTCCGATGACGGCGCCTCCGTGGGCGGCCTTGACCGTGCATCCACGGATCACGACGCGTGATGTCGGGGCGGCGTCCTCGATGCCGCTCCTGCCCGAGCCGCTCTTGAGCGCGATGCCGTCGTCACCGACATGGACGAAGCAGGACTCGACGACCACATCCGTGCAGCTCTCGATGTCGATGCCATCCGTGTTAGGTGCATCGGCAGGATTCTCTATCCTGAGGTCCCTGAGCACGATGTGGTCGGAGAACACGGGATGGATGGTCCAGAACGGGCTGTCGACTATCGTGAGGCCCTCGATCGTCACGCCGCTGGACTCGTGGATCTGCACCAGAGGCGGCCTGAGGAACTGGACCTGACGGCCACCGCCACCTCCGGGCTGGTCCTCGTAGCCGGGGTTGAGGGATGCGAACATCCTCTCGATGTCGGTCTGCGGACCGTCTGCGGCATTGCGCCTGAGGTTCGCCTGGTCCCACCAGGCCTGGCCGCTTCCGTCTATCGTGCCCTTTCCCGTGATGGTGACGTTCCTCGCCCCGTCGATGTAGAGGCAGGGGTGCATGCAGTGGCACTTCACTCCCTCCCAGCGGGTGTACACGGGTCCGTAGAGGGAAAAGTCCGGGATGAACTTCAGCACGGCCCCCTCCTCGAACTCGATGCGGGTGTCTTCGTGGACCGTCAGCGGGCCCGTCATGTAGACGCCCTTGAGAAGGACGAGCGTCCCCTTCATGTCAAGCAGCTCCTGCAGTGCGGCGGTGTTGTCCGTCCTGCCGTCTCCGTAAAGTCTGTATTCCTTCATCTCGGACCCCCTCCTGGAAGGTCGTTCCTTTACAAGGCAAGCCTTGTGAAATATTCTTCATTCATGAACGAAATCGGATTCCGAGCCCATGACTTCGGATCCTTCGCAAGCGCGAAGGAACTCGCATCGTGCGTCTCGTCGGTGAAGTCTCCGGCGACCATACAGCTGGCCATCGGCAAGGTCCTCAAGCCCTCCAGGGCCTGGAGGGAATGGGACGAGGAGTACATCTCGTCCATCAGGGACGACCTCGCCTCTTATGGCGTGCATGTCGCAGTCGTGGGCTGCTACATCAACCCCGTGCATCCGGATGAGGACGAAAGACGGGCGAACATCGAACGCTTCACCCGCTCGCTCGAACTCAACCGTGCCTTCGGCTGCCGCATAGTCGGCACCGAGACGGGAAGCTGGAGCCCCGACATCTCCTACAGCTGCAGGACCTATGACGAGAAGGTCTTCTCCGTCTTCATGGACTCCCTCGAGCAGATGGTCGCCTCCGCCGAGGCAAACGATGCCATATGCGCGATAGAGGCCGTCAGCCACAGGCATACGATCTGCTCCGTCGAGAGGATGGCCAGAGTGCTCGAGCTGGTTCCAAGCGACCACCTGAAGGTGATCTACGACCCGGTGAACCTCGTCCCGATAGACGGCATCGCCGAGAAGGACGGAAGCCATCGCGAAAGGCCTTCGGCCGAAGCCCAGACGGACTTCGTGCGCCAGGCTCTCGACGCCTTCGGCGACAGGATCTGCGCAATCCACTGCAAGGACTACGTCCTGGACGACAACGGGTTCAAGAAGGGGGACATCCCTGCCCTGACCGGTGTCTTCGACTGGCAAGACGCTTTCAAAGAACTCGCAGCAAGGTCCATCGATGTGCCGGTGCTCCTGGAGAACCACAATCCGGCTACACTGCCAGAGACATTGTGCGCCCTAGGTAGATTCTAACCCCCGGGTGCGAATCCTAAGCATACCTTGTTTTGCACTTTTCAGTACTGGAACAGGTCCGGCTGGGAGAACGTCACCGGCCTCCTGTTGTCCGCAAGCGTCTTCTCCATGTACGGAATGTCGAGTTCGAGGTCGAAAACGATCCTGTTCAGTAGCTGCTCGGAGATCAGGTTCTGCTCGCAGAACAGATAGCACAGGGCCTTCTCGGCGATGAAGCCGGGTCGCAGGCTGTTCATGTACCTCTCCCCCTCCTCGTCGTCTCCGTAGCGCATCTCCAGGTTCCTGTACAGCTGCGAGGTGCGTATCGACGAGTGCAACGCCTCCATCTCACGGAGCAGTGGAGCCGTATCGCCACGGCTGGCGCTCTCGCCCAGAGGCTTCAGCGTGAAGAACGTGTATTCCTTGCCAGGCAGGTAGTGGTGCCTGTCGCAACGTGACGCGTAGTTGGGCTCGGCCATGCTCTGCTTGACCCTGTCTCCACCCACGACGATCAGGGGGTCGAAGAACAGCGCCGGACATTCCAGTCCGTCGACGCTGTAGTAGCGGTATGTGTAGAAGGCCGCGTCCATGCAGTCCGGATGCTCGCAGTATGCGGTCAGCGGGATGACGTCCGTGGCGATGTCCAGCATGAGACGGGCCGTGTTGTTGAACAGGTCGCGTCTGAAGTTCAGCACCAGCGTGGGGAAGATGAACATGCAGCCCTTCTCCATCGAGGCGTTGCGCACCACGTATGCAAGGCGCTCGTCGAAGAACGAGGCCTCGTCTATGATGTAAGTCCCAACCGTCGGGTTGTCGCGGATGACCTGCTCCAGGCCGAACGAGTCGCGGATGCGTGCGATGTTCTCGCCGCAGCGCACGTAGCCGCTACGGTATGCAAGAGCGTCGTCAGGGTAGTCCGTGAAGCGCGTGCCGTCTATCTCGGAGCGGATGAAGAATATGTTCCTGCGGTCCACGTCCCCGGTGCTGGTCAGCTGTCCGACCCTCCCGCTCTTGGTCTGGGCGACGGCGGCGTCGCGCCACACCCTGGCTGCGAACTCCGTCTTGCCTGAACCCATCGGTCCTATCAGCAGGACGCGGCGGCCGGGCTTCGTGAAGTCGAAGTGGGTGAACGTGTCATGCACGCTGAGAGTCGGAAAGCCCAGCGACTTGAGGAAGTCCTCGCTGGAGGGCTGTCGCTCAATAGTCGGCATCGGACGACTCCCCTTTCGCGATGGCGACACCTGCAGAGCAGCCCAGACGGCTGGCCCCCGCCTCCACCATCGCCCTTGCGCTCTCGGCGTCCCTTATTCCGCCGGAAGCCTTGACGCCGACATCGGCGCCGACGGTACTCCTCATCAGGGAGACTGCATGCACGGTGGCTCCGCCCTTGGAGAAGCCCGTGCTGGTCTTGACGAAGTCGGCACCGGCCCTGACGGCTGTCCGGCATGCCCTGACGATCTCGTCGTCGGTGAGCAGACAGGTCTCGAGTATGACCTTCAGGACCTTGCCCTTGCAGGCTTCGCGCACGGCCATGATGTCGTCCAGAACGCCATCCCAGTCGCCGTCCTTGACATAGCCCACGTTGATGACCATGTCGATCTCGTCCGCACCGTCCTCGACGGCAGACCTGGTCTCATCCGCCTTGGCGCGGGTCGACATGGCTCCAAGAGGGAAGCCCACGACGGTGCACACCTTCACGGGACAGCCTTCGAGAAGCGTCCGGGCCTGGGCCACGCGGCACGAGTTCACGCAAACGGATGCGAAGGAGTATTCACGCGCCTCCTGGCACAGTCTGGCGATCTGGGCGGATGTGGCATCCGCCGCAAGCAGGGTATGGTCGATGATGGATGTGAGCTTCATGGCTGTTCCTCCTTGGCAGGGTCCTTTCAGGCTACTTCAAAAGAGTGAGGCTTGCAACTGGAATCCAAGCTGACTTATTCTTTGTGCCATGCTCTCATTCCTTACGAACAACTACACCTGGATACTCGTCCTCATACTCCTGATCAACATGTCGCAACGCAGGATCCCCGACAGCGGCAGGAAGCGCGTCGCGCTTATCTGGATCGCCGCGATCACGCTGGTGTACTACATGATAGTCGTGGTCAGCGCCATGTTCGCCGAGCCGTGGCCGACCATCGGCGTATGGGGCGGCCTTGCGCTCATGCTGGTGGCGATCATCGTCTTCCGCGACCGCGTATGGCCGTTCAGGCTCCACTGCAGGGACTGCAGAAAGAGGCTGAAATGGGAGTTCGTCATCGGGCATGACGACAACCTGTGCCAGGACTGCCACGACAAGCGGCATCCCGAGGAGGCGGAGGCCAGGAAGGAGCGCGAGAGGCAGAAGCAGGAAGCGGCAAGACCCCGCGAGGAGGTCCTCAACGAATCCTACTCGAAGGCCAAAAGCGTAGAGGAGATCGACTGGGACATCTGGGAGCCCAACCACCGCTGTGTCATCACATACGTCCAGCGTGGCGACCAGCTGCTGTTCATAGAGAAGAAACGCGGCCTGGGAGACGGCTATTTCAACGCCCCGGGCGGCCACATCGAGGAGACCGAGACGGCGGACGAGGCCGCCGTGAGGGAGACGAAGGAGGAGACCGGCGTCGACATCAAGGACCTGGACTACCGGGGCACGCTGCGCTTCCAGTTCAGCGACGGCACCAGGGAGATCGGCTACGTCTACTTCGCCACCTACGCAGGAGGCGAGCTTGCCGAATGCGACGAGGCACGCCCGTTCTGGGTGTCCAGAGACGCCATTCCCTACGAGAACATGTGGGAGGACGACCGGCTCTGGCTGCCTGCGGCCCTCGAGGGCAGACGCTTCGACGCACAGTTCATCTTCGACGACAGGAAGATGATCTCGAACCGCGTGGAGATCCTCGACGAAGGGGACGGCGATGAAGAGACTTCTGGAGAGGGCTGAGGCCGAGATCGTCGTCAGGAAGTCGCGCTTCATCGCGATCGCGATTCCAATCTCCTCGCTGGAGCAGGTCAAGGACATCGTCAAGGGCGTCTGGAAAGAGCATGAGGGGGCCACGCACGTGGTCCATGCCGCAGTCGCAGGGCCGTCCGGCACGATGTACTCATGCTCTGACGACAGGGAGCCGAAGAACACGGCGGGTCGCCCCGCCCTGGAGGTGCTCAAGGGCAGCGGAATAACCGACATCGTGGTGTGCATAGTGCGCTACTTCGGCGGTACGCTGCTCGGAACAGGCGGCCTGGTGAAGGCCTACGGGGACAGCGTCAAAGAGGTCCTCAAGGTCGTCAGATGCGAACAGATAGTCCCCCGTTCCACATTCTCGATACTCACGGGATACGAGTTCTACGACAGGCTGAAGCGCTCTCTGGGCGAGTGGGACATCACCGGTCTCGAGGAGGACTTCGCACAGGGCATAACGATCACAGGAAACATCGCCGACGCCCAGAAGGACGACTTCGAGAAGACCTTCGGCGCCATCACGATGGGACGCTCCTCCCTGCGCTGGCTCTAGCGCAGGCTGAAGCGGCGGCTCTGGTCCTGCAACGCCGGAGCCTTCGCATCCTCCGTATCCTCAAGTGAGCCTGCCCTGCTCTCCACGAACTTTATGCAGATCGAGACGACCTCCTCCAGGGTATGCTGATCCAGCTTGTCCAGCGTGTCCTCCTTCGTGTGGATGATGTCGGAGGCGGCACCGGAGAGCGGGATGCCCATGAGCGTCACGGCCTCGAGTCCGGCCCTTGCGGCGCTGGCCGCATCGCTCGCTCCTCCCATGAGCGGCAGAGAACCGGTCCTTACCTCGTAGCCCATGCTTCCGGCGACCTGGCACACCTCGCCGGCAAGCGATGAGGAGAGGTCGACCAGCCCGTTTACGTCCTTCGTCAGGACCACCAGGTCCGATGCCCTGAGCGGACTGTCGATGTTCAGCACCACGGCATCGCGGCACAGGTCCCGGTGGCTCCCGTACCAGGCATTAGAACCGCATAGCCCGCACTCCTCCCCGTCGAACGAGGCGAAGACGAGGCGGGTGTCCTCCAGCCCGTGTCCGCCCTCCTTGCGCCAGTGGAAGTAGCGGGCCAGGGTGCACAGGATGGCGCAGGAGACGAGGTTGTCCCCGGCCCCGGGGGAGCATTGTCCTCCGACCAGGGTGAAGAGCCTCCAGTGAAGCGGAGCCGAAATCGTCAGCAGCGCAAGCAGCACACCCATGGAAAGCGGCGGGAGGTTGAACCTGAGAAGATCGCCGGAAAAGACCTCGCTGACAAACAGGCTCAGCGATGTCATGGCCAGGACGATGAAGTGGACCAGAGGTGCGTACAATGACAGGAGCATGGCGTTCCTGTCGCCTGGCGGGACGTTCATCATCCGGGCGCTGTCGTGATGGGCGCTGAAGACTATCGTATGCCTGGCCTCGCCCTCGGGTTCGATCGTGGCATGGACGTTTGTCATGTCGACCCTTCGCTCCAGGATGCGGCGGGTCGGACGGCACAGGAAGAACACGTTCCACAGATAAAGAGACGAGAGAAGCGCGACCAGCAGCGCGATGGACGGAAAACCAATCCAGCACAGAATGAGCATGACCGGTGCGCATATCGCGATCAGGCGCAGACAGCCCATGTAGCCACGCTCGTCGCATCTCACGCTCGTGATCAAGCAGTCGTCGCTCTGATCGGCCAGGATGTCGCGGATCATGTGGGCCGCGGTGCGGCTCGAGGCGCTTCCCGCCATCCTCTGGGGACAGGCGGCCAGGATGTCACGGCAGTGCTCCAGTGCAAGGGCGGCAAGACGCGAAGCCTTGAGCGTCTCGACTCCTTCGATCCGCTTCGCCTTCACATCCACATCGAAAAGGCTTCCGTCCTTCTTCTCTTCCTTGCGCTTCCAGGGCATCTTCATCGCTGGAAATGTTAATGTAAAAGGGGCCGTCTGGCAAATGCGACGGAGCCTGTACGCCACTACGTGGCGCCTTGAACAGAGCCATGGCGATGGTTATGATATGTTGCCATGAGCAAGTACCCGTTCACCGACATAGAGAAGAAATGGCAGCGATACTGGGAGGAGCACGACACCTTCCACGTCACCGAGGACCCCTCCTACCCGAAGGACAGGAGACTGTACGTCCTCGACATGTTCCCATACCCGTCGGGTGCCGGACTCCATGTCGGCCACCCGGAGGGCTACACCGCCACCGACATATTCTCGCGCTTCTACAGGATGCGCGGCTACAACGTGCTTCATCCGATGGGATTCGACTCCTTCGGCCTTCCCGCCGAGAACTACGCCATCAAGACAGGCACGCACCCCAGGGTGACCACCAGGAAGAACATCGAGAACTTCACCCGCCAGATAAAAAGCCTGGGCATGTGCTACGACTGGGACCGCGAGATCAGCACCTGCGAGGAGGACTACTACCACTGGACGCAGTGGATCTTCCTCCAGCTCTACAAGAAGGGTCTTGCCTACGAGGCACACACCCCGATCAACTGGTGTCCCTCCTGCAAGACGGGACTTGCCAACGAAGAGGTCAAGGAAGGCATGTGCGAGCGCTGCGGCACCCCCGTCGAGCGCAAGAACATCAGACAGTGGATGCTGAAGATAACCGCCTACGCCGACGAGCTGCTCAAGGGTCTGGACGAACTCGACTGGCCCGAATCGGTCAAGCTGATGCAGCGCAACTGGATCGGCAGGAGCGAAGGCGCCGCGGTCTTCTTCGACCTGGAGGGCATGGACGAGAAGCTGGAGGTCTACACCACCCGCTGCGACACGCTCTTCGGCGCCACCTACATGGTCATAGCCCCGGAGCACCCCCTTGTGGGCAGGCTGACCACGAGCGGTCAGAAGGCCGCCGTGGAGGAGTACGTCAGGCAGGCCAGCCACAAGAGCGACCTTGACAGGACCGACCTTGCAAAGGAGAAGACCGGCGTCTTCTCCGGCAGCTACGCCATCAACCCGGTCAACGGCAAGAGGATTCCCATCTGGATCGCGGACTACGTCCTGATCAGCTACGGCACCGGCGCAATCATGGCCGTGCCCGCCCACGACACGAGGGACTGGGAGTTCGCCAAGAAGTTCGACCTTCCGATCGTCGAGGTCCTGAAAGGGGACGTGGACGTGCAGACCCAGGCCTGGACGGAGGACGGCATCCACGTCAACTCCGGCTTCCTGGACGGTCTGGACAAGGCGGAGGCCATACAGAGGATGCTCTCCTTCCTCGAGGAGCACAAGTGCGGCCACAAGGCCGTCAACTACAAGCTGCGCGACTGGGTCTTCTCCCGCCAGCGCTACTGGGGGGAGCCGATCCCTCTGGTGCACTGCGAGCACTGCGGCACGGTCCCCGTGCCCGAGGACCAGCTTCCCCTCACCCTACCGGAGGTCACGAAGTACGAGCCGTCGGGAACCGGCGAGAGTCCGCTGGTGAACATCCCCGAGTGGGTGGACACCACCTGTCCCGTATGCGGCCGCCCAGCCAGGAGGGAGACGAACACGATGCCCCAGTGGGCCGGATCCTGCTGGTACTACCTCCGATACATCGACCCGAAGAACGACAAGGCGTTCGTCGATCCGGACAAGGAGAAGTACTGGATGCCGGTGGACCTCTACATCGGAGGTGCGGAGCATGCCGTCCTCCATCTCCTGTATGCCCGCTTCTGGCACCATGTCCTGTACGACCTGGGTCTGGTCTCGACGAAAGAGCCCTTCCACAAGCTGGTAAACCAGGGCATGATCACATCCTTCGCCTACAAGAAGAGCAACGGCGTGGTCATCGCCACCGACAAGGTGGAGGAGACGGCGAACGGTAAGTTCGTGGAGAAGGAGACCGGGGAGCCGGTCGAGCAGGTCGTGACCAAGATGTCGAAGAGCCTGAAGAACGTCATCAACCCCGACAACGTCATCCGCGACTACGGTGCCGACACGATGAGGGTGTACGAGATGTTCATGGGACCGCTGACGATGTCCAAGCCATGGTCCACACAGGGCACGATCGGCGTCTACCGCTTCCTCGACAGGATCTGGCGCATCGCGAGCGAGAAGAGGATCGAGGACGTCGCCATCCCCGGCGAGCTGGAGAAGCTGGTGCACAAGACGGTCAGGAAGGTCACCATCGACACCGAGACGCTGAACTTCAACACCGCGATCAGCCAGATGATGGTGCTGGTCAACGAGCTCAACAGGCTGGATGTCATCCCGAAGTCCGTCATGGAGACGCTCGCCCTGCTCCTGTCGCCGTACGCCCCGCATCTTGCAGAGGAGATGTGGGAGATGCTCGGCCACGAGCCCAGCATCGCAAACGAGAGCTGGCCGACCTGGGACGAGGCACTCTGCGCCGAGGACACGATCGAGATGGTCGTGCAGGTCAACGGCAAGCTCCGCGCCAGGATTCCGATGCCGGCTGCGGCCTCGAAGGAGGAGATGCTGGAGGTGGCGAAGAAGGACGCCAAGATCGTCCCCTACCTCGACGGAAGGACGCTGGTCAAGGAGATCGTCGTACCGGGCAAGCTCGTCAACCTGGTCGTGAAATAGAGCACAGGGACAACCGTTCCAAAGGGGGAGGATTCCAGGCGAATCCTCCCCTTTTCCATATCCGGCCAGGCCCTTGACCTTCGCCCCCCCCGTGGCAGAATTCTCCTGTCCGGCAAAACGAAATCAGGATGCCGGACATCTTATAGGGAGGGAATTTTCATGAAGAAGATCTTCATTGCTCTTGTTGCGCTCATGGCAGCCGTCTGCCCGCTCTTCGCAGGAGAGTCCTGGGTCGGCCTGGCAACCGGTCCTGCCTTCGAGACCTTGTCCGACGACGATTATGCGGTTGGAACCACCAACTGGGTCATCGGCGTCGAAGGCGCCTACTACTTCAACGAGGCCGAGACCATCGGTATCGGTGGCAAGCTCGGCTTCGGCCTGACGCTCGAAACCTCGGCCATGTACCAGGGCAGGCCGGTGTCCGGCTCAAGCATGTATTCTTCGCAATTCCTCATTGCCCCGGCCCTGACCTTCCAGTACAGGCTTGGTATCACGGACCATATGGACCTGAGGCTTGGTGCAGGACTGCAGTATGTCCACATTTTCGGCAATGAGTCGTTCATCGGTTCCACGGACTATTCCACACGTTCCAGGACCAGCTTCGACAACCTGGACTTCCTGGCCAATGCCGATCTCGTATTCGGCGGCGAGAGCTTCCAGTTCTTCGGCGGCATCGAACTCGCCTTCAACATGGTGAGCAACATGACCAGCAAAACCACGACAACCCAGAAAGACAAGACCGACACATACAAGTACTCCGATACGGTTGATGGGGTGTTCAGGATGTCCATAACTCCGAGGCTCGGCTTCTCCTACGCCTTCTAGGCTCCGGCATCTCCAACCATCCACTGCAAGGCTCCGGCAACAAGCCGGGGCCTTTTGCTTGTTCCCGTAAGTAAAGAGAAATCCGAAAAGGCTGGAAGAACGATTTTCTGTGCACAAGGAATCCATGTTCTTTCCGCACAGGCCCGCCGCAGTCACAGCCATCACTTGATGAGGGCGAGGCCTCCCATGCTGGTCTCCCGGTACAGGCTGGGCAACGCCTGGCCTGTCTCCATCATGACCTCCACCGCCGCGTCGAAGGACACCTTGTGCCGTCCGTCGCTCATGAGGGCGTACAGGGCATGGTCCAGCGCCCTCATGCTGGCAAGCGCATTGCGCTCGATGCACGGTATCTGCACAAGCCCCTTCATCGGGTCGCAGGTCAGTCCCAGATGATGCTCCAGGCCCATCTCAGCCGCGTACTCTATCTGGTAGATGCTCCCGCCCAGGAGCTGGGCCGCGGCGCCTCCTGCCATGGCGCAGGCCACGCCTACCTCGCCCTGGCAGCCGACCTCGGCTCCCGAGATCGAACCGTTGGTCTTCACTATGTTGCCGATCATGCCGGCGGTCAGAAGAGCCCTGATCACGCGGATTTCGGCCAGGTCGTTCTCCTTCATCAGGTAGTACAGCACCGCTGGAAGGACCCCGCAGCTTCCGCAGGTCGGGGCCGTCACGATCTCGCCGCCTCCGGCGTTCTCCTCGCTGACCGCGAGGGCGTATGCAATCGGCAATGCATTGCCACCGATGGAACCGCTGAAGTCGCGGGCCTTGGCGTAGTACTGGGCGGCCTTCCTCTGGAGCTTGAGTCCTCCCGGAAGCACGCCCTCGTTGTTCAGGCCGCGCTGTATGGCGACCTTCATCGTCTGCCAGACCTCGGTGATGTACTCGACGATCCCCTCCCCCTCGACCTCCAGCACGACCTCCCAGATCTGCAGCCCTTCGCTGCTGCAGTACTGCAGGAGCTTCGCGAAGGAGCCGCACCTGTCGGCAGGGTACACATCCATGGGGCTAAGGTCGTTGTCCTCCTCGGTGACGATGCGCCCTCCGCCTGTCGAATAATAGGTCTTCGACGCCATCTCGACACCGTTGTCGTCCAGACCGCGGATCGTGATCGCGTTGGGATGGAAAGGCTTGAACTCGTCGGGGAACCAGCGTATCTCGACGCTCCTGTTGAACTTGTGGGCCGCCTCCCTGATCGCCTTGTCGGTCAGGTGGCCCTTCCCGGTGGCGGCGAGGGAGCCGTACAGCTCGGCGACGTAGCTCGCGCACTCCCCATGACGCGAGCAGAAGCGCTCCATGGCGGCACGGGGACCCATTGTATGCGATGACGACGGCCCATAGCCGATCCTGTAAAGCTCTCTGAGCGACTCCATTCCCTACCAGCCTGACAATCTGTAGTCATAGTAGCTGTTTTTGCCATCCGGATAAAGTGCAACCACATGAACCAGATCCTTTGAGTTGTTGTAGAAGCGGTGGATGCCGGCCCTGAGGCGTACAGTGATGCTCTGCCCATGCTCCACGTCGAAGTGGGGGCCTTCGTCGTCCTCCGCAAGATAGCGACCCTCCGGCAGGTCGTCCATGACCACGTCGAAGGTCTTCGCCTTAGGGATCCTTCCATCGCCCAGGCTGCCGTCCAGGAACGCGTTGTAGAGCGCATCCTCGTCGAAGTCGTCGTCGATGAGCTTCTCGAGGGCATGGAAGGAGAGCGAGTCGACGAGGGTGGGATTGTACGACACGACATCGAGCAGGACGTCCGCCACACGTCCGTCCTCGAACGACAGGGCCAGGGCATCGCCGTCGCCCGGCTCGTAGACGCCTCCCATCGGACAGAGGCTGTCCAGAGGGTATGCAGCGAAGATACACGTACGACCGCTCCGGATGCGTATGTCGACCTGTCTGACGGTCTTGGCGATGGTCTTCCTGTACACGCCCGTGCCATCGTACCAGACAAGGGTGTACCACATGGGCTCCGCATCCCTCCATTCCCACAGGTGGACGTCCGCAAGGCGGACCTGAATGGTGCGGCTCGGCTGATAGGAGCACGAGACGGCAAGCACAAGGGATAGGGACATGATCATGACAAGCTTCATGCCCTGCATATACGGGAATGCAGGGTTCTGTCCAAAAAAGGAAGGGAGCGGTCCCCCGCTCCCCTCCGGGGTTCGTCAGTGTGCGCTCCTGTATTCGCCCAGGACGGCCAGGCTGCTGGTCTGGTCCCTGAGCTCCTCCAGGGCCTTCTCCAGGTCCTCCTGGCTGTGCAGCTCCAGCTCGGCGAAGAAGAAGTACTCCCAGGGTTTTCCGGCAATCGGACGAGACTCGAGCTTCTTCATGTTCAACCCGTACCGCTTGAGCACCTCGAGTGCGTCGAACAGCGCTCCCGGCTTGTCCGATACTGTGAAGGAGACGGCGACGCGGTCCGGGGTGTTGGACGAGCGGAATACGTCAGCGTTCTCCTCGCGGGAGAGCACGAAGAACCTGGTGTAGTTCCTCGGATTGGTCTCGATGCCCTGTCTGAGGACCTCCATGTCGTTGTAGACGGCCGCAGGGGACCCCGCGATGGCGGCGATGGACCTGTCCCCCGTCTGCTTCACGTACGAGACGGCGCCTGCGGTGTCGAAGAACGGGATCGCCTCGGCCTGGGGAAGCTCGCGCTCCAGGAACCCGCGGCACTGAGCAAGCCCCTGGGGATGGGAGTAGACCTTCCTGATGTCCTCCATTCTGGTGCCAGGGTTGACGATGAGGTTGTGTATGATGCGTACCTGCACCTCGCCTACTATCGTGATGTTCGGATAGCGCGTCAGCAGGTCTATGTTGTCCACGATCGTTCCGCCCAGGGTGTTCTCTATTGGAAGCACAGCGTACTTCACAAGCCCCTTGTTCAGCGCCTCGAACGAGTCGTGGAACGTCTTGCAGGGCATGACCTTCACATCCTCGTCGAAGACGCGGCGCACGGCCAGCTCGCTGAACGCACCCCTCTCGCCCTGAAAGGCCACGACGAGATCTCCTCCGGAAGATGCGGTGTCCGCCTGGGCGCTCTCGTCCTTCATGTTCGCCGGGATGATCCTCGGCACGCTCTCCAGCGACTTGCCCACCACAGGACAAAGGGCCTGCACGTCGCGCACCAGCTTCTCGAACTGCTCGGGAAGCAGGGACTGAGGGCCGTCGGAGAGGGCCTTGTCCGGATGGTTGTGCACCTCGACGATGAGACCGGAGGCGCCGGCGGCGACAAGGGCAAGGCCCATGGGCGCCACCAGGTCCCTCATGCCGGTCGCGTGAGACGGGTCTCCGATGACGGGAAGATGGGTGAGCTTCTGCACCACGGGGACGGCGGAGCAGTCCAGCGTGTTGCGCGTCGCCTTCTCGTATGTCCTGATTCCGCGTTCGCACAGCACGACCTGGTCCGTGCCGTTGGCCATGAGGTATTCGGCGGCCATCAGCCACTCCTCGATGGTCGCGGCAAGCCCCCTCTTGAGGAGCACGGGCATTCCCGTCTTGCCGACCTCCTTGAGAAGCTCGAAGTTCTGCATGTTGCGCGCCCCGATCTGGAACATGTCGATGTAGTCGGCCATCATCGCGACATCGCGTGGGGAGACGACCTCGGTGGTGACGGGCATGCCGAATTCATCACCTGCCTTGCGCAGATACTTCAGGCCCTCCTCTCCGAGGCCCTGGAATGAATACGGACTGGTGCGCGGCTTGAAGGCGCCGCCACGCAGGATGACGGCTCCCGCCTCCCTGACCAGAGATGCGATCTCCATGATCTGCCGCTCGCTCTCGACCGCACAGGGGCCGGCCATCATCACGACGCGGTTGCCGCCTATCTTCACGCCACCAACGGTGACGATCGTGTCCTCCTTCTTCAGCTCGCGGGAAGCCAGCTTGTAGGGCTTGGAGATCGGCACGACCGAGGCCACGCCGTCCATCAGCTCGATCTGGCGCGGATCCATGCGGTTGACGCCCACGGCGCCGAGGACGGTGTCCTCCTTGCCTTTTATCTCCCTGACGATCAGGCCGTTGGTCTTGAGAAGAGTCTTTATGTCATCCTTCTGCTTGGGGGTTATATCCTGTCTGAGAACGATTATCATGGTGCAATGCTAGTTTGAAGCGCTGTTTTTTGCAATGGATTTGTGATAATCATGATCATATGGACGAAAAGTACTGGGACAGGATATTCGAGGAGTTCTCCGCCGAGGTCGGCAGGAGTCCGAAGAGGCTGCCATCCGTCAGCATCGTGGCATCGCAGGTGCATAGCGACCCCTATGCCGTCCTCGTCAGCACGATCCTCTCGCTGAGGACGAAGGACGAGGTCACACTGGCCGCATCGAAGAGGCTCCTGGAGATCGCCCCCGACATAAGAAGTCTGGATGCCCTGGACGAGGAGACGATCCAGAGCGCCATCTACCCTGCCGGCTTCTACAAGAGGAAGGCCGGTCAACTCAAGGCGGTCGCCCGCGCCATCATAGAGCGTTTCGACAGACAGGTTCCCTCCTGTGCCGAGGACCTCATGTCCCTTCCCGGCGTCGGCATCAAGACGGCGAACCTTACGTTGAATCTGGGCTTCGGGATTCCCGCCATCTGTGTGGACTGCCATGTACACCAGATCGCCAACCGCATGGGCTGGATAAGCACGAAGACGCCCGAGGAGAGCGTGAAGGCGCTCGAGGCCATCATGCCAGAGCGCTTCTGGATAGGTCTCAACGAGCTTCTGGTCTCGTACGGACAGACCGTATGCCTGTCCGTCTCCCCGCTGTGCTCCAGATGCCCCGAGAACGGAAGCTGTCCCAAGGTCGGTGTCGTCCGGCACCGCTGACCTGCCAAGTGGAATGGAGGTGAGTCATGATTGCTCCCAAGCTGAACAAGGGAGACGCCATCGGGGTGTTCTCTCCATCGTCGCCGGCGACGGCCACAGCCAGAGTGCGTTACGGGCGCGGCAAGGCCTACCTCGAATCGAAGGGCTACAGAATCGTCGAAGGTGACCTCACAGGCCGGAAGGACTTCTACCGCTCGGGTTCCATCGCCCAGAGGGTCGATGAGCTCAACGCCCTGATCCGTGACCCGGATGTGCGCTGCATCATGTCGTCGATCGGAGGCATGAACTCCAATTCCCTGCTTCCATACATCGACTACGAGGCCCTTGCGAAGGACCCGAAGATCGTCATCGGCTACTCCGATGTGACGGCGATCCTCTTCGCAATATACACCAGGACGGGACTGGTAACCTATTACGGACCTGCACTCGTGGCCTCGTTCGGCGAGCTGCCGCCGTTCGTGGACGAGACGTTCGGCTACTTCGAATCCATCGTGGCGAATAAAGCATCATTTCCTCACGTCCTGCCCACTCCGGATGCGTGGACGGACGAATTCCTCGACTGGGAGACGCAGGACAGGGAGAAGAGACCTGTAGCGAACGCCCTCGTCACTGTTTGTGGCGGCAAGGCGGAATGCAGACTGGTCGCAGGAAACCTCAACACGATGGAAGGTTTCTGGGGGACCAGGTACTTCCCCGCGATTCTGGAAGGGGACATCCTCATGATAGAGGACTCCATGAAGGACGCCTCGACGATCGAGCGCAGCTTCGCCATGCTGAAGCTGAACGGGGTCTTCGAGCGCATCGGAGGACTCGTGCTGGGCAAGCACGAGAAGTTCGACGACCGGGGAAGCGGCCGCATGCCCTACGACATACTCGTGGAGGTCATGGGGGATGTACGCTTCCCCGTGCTTGCCCAGTTCGACTGTTGCCACACCCACCCGATGCTGACGCTCCCGATCGGCTCCCGTGTCGGATTGGATGCGGATGCGCAGAGGCTGACCATCCTCCGGGAGGACGACGAAGGCATCTGACGAACGGCATCGGCCCACTTGCACAAAGCACTGTTTTACATTAAGCTAGCCGGTGTTTCATCACTGGAGAGGTGTCCGAGTGGTCGAAGGTGCACGATTGGAAGTCGTGTAAGGTCAAAAGCCTTCGGGGGTTCGAATCCCCCCCTCTCCGTAATTCCGGTGACAGATACCAGGCAATGGATGCCTCCCAACCCCGCCAGGACAGGAATGTAGCAACGGTCAGAGGACGTTTCATGTGACCAGGACCATTTGTCGCCGGTTTCTATTTCCAGGCCCCCTGTGCTATAATTCCGCCTGATTCATCATAGGAGACCGCAATGGCATACGAAGTCACCGCAACAAGGAAGAGACCACAGGTATTCGAGAAGCTCGTGGGTCAGCAGTTCGTGGTCTCCACGATAGAGAACGCGATAGAAAGCGGCAGGATAGCGCATGCATATCTCTTTTCCGGCCCGCGAGGCGTCGGAAAGACGACATCGGCCCGTCTGCTGGCCAAGGCGCTCAACTGCGAGAAGGGTCCGACCGCGCACCCATGCGGTGAGTGCGCCTCTTGCCGCGAGATCGCATCGGGCTCGAGCGTCGACGTCATAGAGATCGACGGTGCGTCCAACACCTCGGTCAACGACATAAGGGTCATCAAGGACGAGGTCCTCTTCCCTCCTCAGGCATCCCGATACAAGATCTACATCATAGACGAGGTGCACATGCTCTCCAACTCGGCCTTCAACGCCCTGCTGAAGACCATCGAGGAGCCGCCCGAGTACATCATCTTCATATTCGCCACCACGGAGCTGCAGAAGGTGCCTGCGACGATCCGCAGCCGCTGCCAGCAGTTCCACTTCCAGCTCATCGGTCTTGATGACATCAGGGCCTGCCTGAAGGAGGCATGCACCGAGATGGACATACAGGCGGACGAGGATGCGCTCTTCTGGATCGCAAAGGAGGCGGCCGGTTCCATGAGGGACGCCTACACGCTCTTCGACCAGGTCGCCTCGTTCTCAGGAGACCATATCACCCTTGCCGCGATACGCGACAAGCTCGGCCTCGTGTCAGGCGACCAGATCGCCTCGCTCGTCGCCACAGCGGTCTCGGGCGACAGGAGGAAGGCCCAGGAGGACCTCGCCTCCATTCTCTCCAGAGGCGTGTCCGTCGAGCAGTGCATCCGCGACTTCTCAGACTTCTTCCGCTGTGTCCTCCTGGTCAAGGAAGGCATCGACAGCGAGGAGATTCTTGGGATGCGGAGACAGGACATCCCCAGACAGATCGTCGACTCGCTGTCCTCGGCCCAGGTGGAGGCGACGCTGCGCTTCCTCATGCAGAGCTACCGGGAGATACGCTATTCGATATCTCCACGCTTCGAACTCGAGCTGTTCGTGTCTCGTCTTTCGTCCCTGCGCTTCCTCACGAGCCCCGAGGAGCTCGTGCAGCGTCTGGAGGCGATGAAGGACGACATCGCGAAGGGAAAGGCGACTGTCGTGAAGGAGGTGCAGACCCTCCAGGTTACACAACCCGCTTCTGCTCCTGTGCAGAGACCGGATGAGAGCAAGGCGGACCCTGATGGGGAGGAATCCCCACAGCAGGTCCGACAGGAGGATCCGGCCCCGGAGACGGAGCGCCCTTTTGAACCAGCCACAGCCGACACGAATGAAGGCTGTGGAGACATGAGGAAGAAGAATGAAGACGCTGCGCCTGCAGCAGGAGACAAGGAAGCCGTACCCGCCATCGCATCCGGCACTTCATTCCGCGACCGGCTGGGTGCCCTCGTCGAAGCCGGCGACGAGTGCGGCGTATTCGCCCTGGGCAACTGTCTTGCGGAAGTGCAGGAGGCCGTCGTCAGGGATGGCGTGCTATGTCTCGAGACCTCATCCTCATACGCACACCGCGTGCTTGGCCAGAACATCGCGGTCGTGACCAGCCTGGTCGAGGACGTCACGGGCTTCCACGGAAAGGTGGAGGTTCTCCTGAAGCAGGTGGAGGAAGACACCCACGACCCGCTCCTGGACACGCTCGCCAAGGCGTTCAGAGGCCAGATAATCATGGAAAGGGACGAGGAAGGCAGATGATCCGGGCATGGACGGTGCGTCTTGCCGTGTATCTTGCGGGGCTCGTGGTCCTGGCCTTGGGCATCACGCTCAATGTAAAGACAGGGCTTGGCGTCTCCCCTCTGGTGTCGACGGCCCATGTGGCGGCTCTCGCCATCCCCGCGCCGATCGGGGACACGACCTTCGTGCTGTATTCGTCGTTCGTCGTCGTCCAGATCGTCATACATGTTCTCATGTACTGCAGGAACAGGGACCTTCAGATTGCATCCACCATCGCGAAGGACATCCTGCAGCTTCCACTGTCGATGGTCTTCACCAGGCTGATGAACGTCTTCGAAGCCGCCATGCCGATGATGACGGATCTCGTGCAGGGATCCTTCTTCGCCTCGATGGCAGGCAGGCTGCTGGTGCTCCTTGCGGCGATCGTCTGCACTGGTGTTGGAGCCGCCGCATCCCTGGACATGCGCCTGATACCAAATCCGGGCGACGGCATCGTCCAGACCATTGCGGACGTCTCGCATCTGGAGACGGGACTGGTGAAGAACATCTTCGACGGCTGCAGCGTCGTCCTGACGCTGGTCATGTCATACGCTCTGCTCGGATGCAACATGACCATAGGCGTGGGAACCCTTGCGGCCTTTCTCGGCATAGGACGCGTCATGGCCCTCTTCGACCGGTTCGTCTTGCCACATCTTCCCCGTGTCGGATATATTTCCTGACGGGTGAAGACCCGGGAGAAGAAAGTGAACAACCCGTTTGGAATCGACTTCGGCGACATCGCGAAGATGAAGAAGGAGTTCGACAGGATGAAGAGCGCGATGGACGGAATCAGCGCCACCGGAAGCGCCGGCGGCGACATGGTGTCCATCACGATAGACGGCAACAACCAGGTCAGGGACGTGAAGATCAGCCAGGAGGCCTACGACCTGGGATCACAGGCGCTGCAGACACTCGTCTCGGCGGCCCTTTCCGACACCCTCGGAAGGCTGGACGAGGCCAGGCAGGAGAAGCAGAAGGAGCTTGCCATGGACCTGCTTGCCAACCGGTGAGCCAATGGAAGCGATAGATTCCCTCGTCAAGCTGCTCAGCAGGCTTCCCGGCATCGGGGGCAAGAGCGCCTCGCGCATAGCATACCACCTGATCTCGGCGGACGAGGACTACGACAGGCGGCTTGGTCAGGCGATCGCCGAGATCAAGGGAAGGATCCACTTCTGCCCACGTTGCGGCGCCTATGCCGAGGACGATCTTTGCGAGTTCTGCAGCGATACGAGAAGGGACCAGAGCCTGCTGTGCGTCGTCGAGCAGCCACAGGACGCGATCACCATCGCCTCCTCCGGCATATACGGAGGGCTGTTCCATGTGCTTGGCGGTGCGATCGACCCGATGAACGGGACCGGCCCTGACCAGCTGACGCTCTCACAGCTGAAGAGAAGAGTGCAGGAAGGGTTGTTCAAGGAGGTCATCATCGCCACGAACCCCACGGAAGAGGGCGATACGACCGCTTTGTATATCAGGCAGATGCTCAAGGGCATGGACGTCACGGTAAGCCGTCTGGCCGCAGGCCTTCCGATCGGAGGTGACCTGGAGTACGCGGACAGGCTGACCCTCGCCCGCTCGATCAGGGGAAGGGTCAGCTACTGACGATCCGGCTGTTGTAGAAATGGAAGCCGTAGTATTCGTCCACATCCACCAGGTCGGCGCTGTACAGATAACCTGACTGGTAGTGCCCGCACACTATCGCCGGAAGATAGTCGTAGCAGTAGTCCTGGATCTGGGCCCATATCTCCTGGGCCTCCTCCAATGACGTGCACGAAGAGAGTTGCTCCATCATGGACTGCAGCTGCTCATCGTCGCTCCATCCGGCGTAGTCGGGAGACAGGAACAGCTTGAGAGTCGGCACGGGGACCATGGTCATGGCCGTGATGCACACATCCCACATCGCAGGGTCGCTCCTGTATGCCATCATCGTAGCCCAGTCGACTATGACGAGATCGACGACGAATCCCGCCTCCTCCAGCTCCTGGGCAAGGGCGATGGCGCTGCGGTCCATGTTGGACAGGTTGCTGGACAGTATCCTGACAGGTGTGCCGTCATAGCCGTTCTCCTCCAGCATCCTGGCCGCCGCCTCCTTGTCTCCGATATCGTATCGCGGCTCTTCATCGCTCACATGCCAGAGCCTCTGGCCGCTCTCCATGTAGTCGGGATGCATCACGTAGCCGGAGTCTCCATAGCAGGCCGCCATGACGACATCCAGGTCCACGGCCGTGTTTATTGCACTTCTGATGTACTGCCTGCTGGCAGGCCCCTGCCTCTTGTTGAACAGGATGACAAGCGACCCGGCCTCGTCGCCTAGCGACACCACCAGGTCCTCGTCGCGGCTCAGACGCCGGACATCGTCGCTCATCAGGTCGTTGATGAACATATATCTTCCGCTCTCGCATCCCGAAGTCCTGGCGAAGGCGTCGGGGACGAAATGGTAGACGATTGTGGGGATATATGCATTCTTGCGTCCGGCAAGACCATTCATCGGACCACCATAGGCGCAGTAGTCGTCGAAGCGGACGAGGGTAATGCTCTCCCCCCTTCTCCACTCCTGCACCATGTACGGACCGGTTCCGATGTACTGGGTGACAAGACCGTCGCCGTCAAGCGTGGACAGCATTTCGCGTGCGTACACGACCGCACTCTGCGGGCTGGCGGCCATCATTTCCGGAAGAAGAAGCATGGAGCGATCGGCATCGATTCTGACTGTGTGCTCGTCCACGGCCTGGAAGCGGGCTTCGCCGACCATCGTCCGGACTGATGAGTTGTAGTCTATCCACCGGTTGAGGGAGAGTACGACATCCTCGCTCGTCATCACGCGTCCGTTGTGGAACAGGACGTCGTCCCTGAGATGGAACACCCAGCTGCGACACTCGTCAAGGGACTCGAAGGATGAGCACAGCTCAGGAACGGGACGGCCCTGCGAGTCCAGCGTCACCAGCTGTTCGAAGACGTTTCCCGTCATCACGAGGCGCGCCACCTGCGACGAGTTGACATGGACATCGAAAGTCGGCGGCTCCTGCGACACGGCGACATCCAGCACATCACCTGGAGAAGGGGATGAGCATGACGACAGGAAAAGCGACAAGGAAAGCAGTATGGACAGGATTTGAAGCTTCATGGATACAAGAAGAGGAGGGAAACGCTTCCCTCCTCATGTTCTGTCAGCAGGGACTTACTGGGGCTGCTTGCCGATATAGGCGAGGATGCCTCCATCGACATACAGGATGTGTCCGTTGATGAAGTTGGACGCATCCGACGCCAGGAAGACGGCAGGTCCCTGGAGGTCCGCAGTGGTACCCCAGCGGGCGGCCGGCGTCTTGGAGACGATGAACTGGTCGAACGGATGGCGGCTTCCATCAGGCTGCCTCTCCCTCAGAGGAGCGGTCTGCGGTGTCTCGATGTAGCCCGGCCCGATGCCGTTGCACTGGATGTTGTACTCGCCGTACTCGGATGCGATGTTCCTGGTGAGCATCTTGAGTCCGCCCTTGGCCGCAGCGTATGCGCTGACGGTCTCGCGTCCCAGCTCGCTCATCATGGAGCAGATGTTGATGATCTTTCCATGGCCCTGCTTGATCATGCCGGGGATGACGGCCTTGGACACGATGAACGGGGCGTTGAGGTCGACGTCGATGACCTGACGGAACTCGGAGGCCTTCATGTCGCACATCGGAATCCTCTTGATGATTCCTGCGTTGTTGACGAGGATGTCGATCTTGCCGAAGTCCTTGATGATCTGTGCGGTGGTGGCGTTGACGGCCTCCTCGTCGGTGACGTCGCACACATATCCCTTGACGGGGATTCCGGCTTCCTTGTAGCTGGCCAGACCTCTGTCGACGGCAGCCTGGTTGATATCATTGAAACAGATCTGCGCACCTGCGGTATGGAGAGCGGAAGCGATCGCGAATCCGATTCCATAAGAAGCGCCGGTGACCCATGCAACCTTTCCCTCGAGGGAGAAATCCTTCATTTCCATAAGAGAAGACCTCCTGATTCTTCGTTATGATTCAAATATACGGCGAGAGCGGCAAACGCGCAAGCGGAAAATGAAACCGGGTTCCATTTTTCATCACAGCTTGTCGATCAGCATGCTGCACTTGCCGCTGGGGATCGGCAGAGTCTTCTTCTTCTGCTCATCGAGGATCTCGATGGTGAAGTAGTACAGCTTCTCGCTTTCAAGCCTTATCTCCCAGCCACGCAGGTTCTTGTTGGACAGAATCGTGATGAAGTTCCTTTTGAGAGACAGGTTCTCGATACCCATCGCCTCCAGGGAAGGCATCATCCACTCCACCGTCTTGCGCGGCAGCGAGATGTCCAGCCCTATTATGTTCTCCACCATGAGCGTGACCGTGATGAGACCGAGCATTGGAAGATACCGTCTTCTATTTGTAAAAGACGGGTCTCTGGAGATGGACGGCCCCTCGCTCGTGGGCTTGTATACCTCCCAGACCTCCCCTACCGTGTCCTCGTCCGGATGAAGCGTGTCCAGGATGAAGTACATGTGGCGTATCGCGCATTCGCGGGCGAAGATGCTGGTCGTGTACTTCACCAGCCCCTTTATGACCATATAGGTGAAGAAGGGGACCACTCCTCCCCTGTATCCGTCGCCGTTGGGCGAATAGTCGGGGTTGGACACGGGAAGACAAGGGAACGGATTGTCCGTACCGAACTCCTGCGGGTCCTTGAGCTGGTTGATCAGGAACTCGGCGTATTCGAAGTTGGGGATTTCTGCGAGCATCGTCCAGTAGCAGCCGATGTGCTTGTTGCAGACTATCCGCTCCTCCTTGTCGTCGAGGTCGAAGTAGAACCGGCTCTCGCCGTCCCACATCATGCTGTTGATGCGGGTCTTCAGGGAGAAGTAGACCCTCTTGTACCTGAAGCTGAGCTCCTTGTCGTTGAGTATGTCCCCTATGTTGGACATGTACAGGGCGGCAAGGGCCATGACCGCGTTGAAGTCGACCGTGTATCTGGCACCATGCCTGTCGATGTTGCCCATTCTGCAGGCTTCATACGGGACGCAGAACAGGCCGTTCTCGTCCTGCCAGTTGGCGCATATCCAGTTCATGTAGCGCTCGAGATGTTCGACGACGTCCTTGAGCCTCTTCTTGTTTCCGATCTTGTGATAGAAGCAGTACTCGACGTATGGAAGCAGAGGAAGCGTCAGGCCCAGGGGATTGTCCTCGCTGACGACAGGCTGGTTCGTGGTGGCATCGTACCGCTCGCTTATCCTGCCGTCGGGCTGCTGGACCGAATAGAAGTAGTCGATCTGGGGACATGGGTCGAACTTCTGGTTGCTGTAGACGAGGAACAGCGATTCGAGGCAGCAGTCGAACAGGCTGATGGAATTGTCCTCGCCTGTATGCAGGAACCCCTGAGGAAAGGGGGCGGGCCTCATGTTCTCCTTCCAGTTCTCCTCGATCCACACCCAGGTCCGGTCATACATGTCGACAAAATCCTGGTCATAGAAATGGACGCAGGGTACAAAATCTCTTACCAAAGCAAAACTCCCCAGAAATCTGTGAAAAACCGCAATTTTCCGCCTATAATCTCAGTCTATACAATAAACCAGAACAGGCAGGATGTCAAACTCTTTTTATATCGTATTATTCTTTTGTACAAAAGCAGTTACGGCTCGATTGTGATGGTTGACGCGGTTTTCGCAAAGCCGGAGACGGACCGCAGAACAGGGAAAGACCTGCAGGTATGAGCGAGATGGCGCACCTGTTCGCCTCATGGCTGACCAGTTCACCGTCGGTGTGGATCTGCATGTCCGCCCTGGCGCTCTCGACCACGACGTGCCTACCCCGTTTCTGCGCCATGAAAGGACACTTCTCCAGCTGTGTTCCGCGGAAGAAGGAAAGGACCATCGGGACGACCTGTCTCCTCATGACCGGCCTGCTGGCGTACACGACATCGAGAAGTCCGTCGTCCAGCTCCGCATGCGGTGCAAGGATGAACGCGGAGCCCATCCGGCGCCCGTTGCACACGGACACCTGCTGGCTCTTCAGTTCGAAAGGACTTCCGTCTATCGTGATCTTCAGCTCATAAGGTCTTGGCAGGTGCATGAGGCAATGGAAGAACGCGACTATGTAGCTCGGCATCCCGTTGAGATGCCGGTACTCCCCCGCCTTGAAGTTTATGGAAGGCTCGAAGCCGAAACCCGTTCCGTTCAGGAAATAGCGGCCCTGTGGATACAGGCCTCCCTCGAGATACCCGACGTCGATGCGCTTGGCACATCCCCGGGCGACCAGGGAGACGGCCGACGGGATGTCATGCGGAATTCCGGCTATCCATGCGAAGTCGTTTCCCCTCCCGATGGGGATGATGCCCATCGACACGTCCCGTCCGCTTCTCATGATGCCGTTCACGACCTCGTTCACGGTCCCGTCGCCACCGGCGACCACGACGACGTCATATCCTTCCCCGCAGGCCTGCAAGGCCAGCATCTCCGCCTGTCCAGCCCTTTCGGTCACCAGGATGCGGACATCGGCTCCGTGAGACATGAACGCCTTCTGGATGCGCACCCGGCTACGTGCACCACGCCCCTTCGAGGCGTTCGGATTGAGTATGACACAGATCCTTCTCCCATCCATGCGCGTCATGATAGCCACAAACCGGCAGGCTGTGAAGCGTCGCATGGCATCATGGGCGCGTGACATCTTTCACACTCTGATATAATCTTTCAGCAGAAGGAGGACACATGGGCGAAATGAACATCAGGTACGTCCTTATCAACGGCACGATACTCTCAGGAGTGGCCAAGATCGAGAACTGCGCCCTCGCGATCGACGAGGAGGGCAGAATAGACGACGTCTTCAGGATGAAGCGTCTTGCGGAGAAGAACTATCCGGCATCGACCACGCTGATAGATGTAAAGGGCGCATATATTACGCCCGGTCTCATAGACACCCATCTGCACGGAATCGGCGGCTATGGCACCGAGGACTGTTCGGTCGACTCCATTCTGGGCATGAGCGAGCGGCTTGCCGATTTCGGCGTCACATCCTTCCTTCCCGCAGTGTACACCGACAGGCTGGACAAGATGATAGCCTCCGTGAAGGCGATCGTCCAGGCGATGGGCAAGGAACGCGGCGCGACCATCGAGGGGGTGAACCTGGAGGGCCCGTTCATCTCTCCCAAGAGAATCGGAGCCCAGTCTCCGGACGGACTGCAGGAGGTCAATCTCGACACCTTCTACAAGCTGTACGAGGCGGGAGAGGGCAGAATCGTCTGCATGACGGTCGCACCGGAGCTCAAGCACATGAGGACGCTCGCCCTGGAGGCGCAGAAGAAGGGCATCGTGCTCCTTGCGGGCCACACCGATGCCGCATATGAGAACATCATCGAAGGCATGCAGTGCGGAATTCTGCATTCCACCCACTTCTTCAACGCCATGAGCCGTCTGCACCACCGCAACCCAGGCTGCGTGGGAGCGATCATGATCCAGCAGGACATGAAGGCCGAGATAATCTGCGACGGTATCCATGTACACCCGGAGCTGGTGAAGCTGCTGCTCAGGGAGAAGCCGATCAGCAACATCGTGATGGTCACAGACTCCCTCAAGCCCACCATGCAGAAGGAAGGCCAGCTGACCGCCAACGGCATGCCCGCGATGCTTCACGAAGGGGCGTTCGTCTCCGCGGAGAATCCGGAGCTGTTCCTCGGATCGGGACTCACTCTCCTGAAGGGTGTCCAGAACGTGGTCGAATGGGGCATCCCCATCGACCAGGCGATACAGATGGCCTGTTCAAATCCGGCCAGAATCTACAATTTCCAGAAGAAAGGAGCGCTCATCCCTGGCTATGTCGCGAATGTCGCCATCATCAACAAGGACTTCTCGCTTGGTGGCCTGTTCATAAACGGCAGACTGGCCAGGGGCCAATTAAGCAAGGAGTTCATAAATGTGGTATGACGAACTGAAAGAAAAGACCATGTGGCGGATATTCCAGGACATCTCCGCCATTCCAAGGGAATCCGGTAACGAGGAGGGGATCCGCAATCACCTCATGTCATGGGCGAAGGAGAATGGCCTGGAGGCGAAGAAGGACAAGGTCGGCAACGTGTTCATCTATGTGCCGGCATCACCCGGCCGCGAGGACGACGCCCCGATATGTCTGCAGGGCCACATGGACATGGTATGCGTGAAGAGGGAGGGAAGCTCCCATGACTTCACCAAGGACCCGATAGAGATCGTATGCGACGGCGGCACGGTGAGGGCGAAGGATACCTCCCTGGGCGCCGACAACGGCATTGCGATCGCCATGGCGCTGGCCATCGCCTGCAACAAGGATCTGTCCCATCCTCCTCTGGAGCTGCTGTTCACGGTCAGCGAGGAGACCGGTCTGACCGGTGCATTCGGCCTCGACGGCAGGAAGCTTGCATCCAGACGCCTGATCAACCTCGACAGCGAAGAGGAGGGCATCATCTATACAGGATGCGCCGGAGGAATAGAGATAGACGCCGGAGCAAAGGTCCGTCTGAAGGACGTCGACCCATCGGATGTCGTCCACTACCGCCTGACCGTATCCGGACTGCTGGGAGGGCACAGCGGAGGCGAGATACACAAGGGCAGAGCCAATGCGATCAAGATCGCGGCCCGTGTCATGCATCGTCTTCCCGACTTCAACCTCACCGGCCTGGATGGCGGCACGAGACGCAACGTCATTCCCTCCGCATGCCGCGTGAGCTTCCTCGTGGGCAAGGATGCGGCAGCGACGGTGGAGAGCATCACGGACCAGGTGAGACAGGAGGTCTCGAACGAGTACAGGACGAAGGACCCCGGAATCACGCTGACGCTTGAGAGGCTTGAAGACGTCCCCTGCCAGGCTGTGAAGACCAGGATGTCGCTCTCCTTCATGGAGGCTCTCTATCTGACACCGCATGGACCGGTTTCGATGAGCGCGGACTTCCCGGGCATTGTCGAGACATCCAACAATCTCGCCATTGCATCCCTTCATGACGGCAGGCTGTCGGCCGTATCGTCGACCAGGTCGCTTGTGGAGAGCGCCAGGAACGAATGCGCATACACTGTCGCGGCCGTCTATGAGGACTTCGGCTTCAAGGTGAAATATGAAGGGGCCTACCCTTCCTGGGAGCCCGACCCCTCATCACCTCTTGTGAAGAAGGCCGCAAGCCTCTACAAGGCCTACTGCAGGAAGAAGGCGGTGGTCACGACGATCCATGCCGGACTTGAATGCGGAATAATCAATTCCGTCGTCGAGGGTATGGATTCGATCTCCATCGGACCGAACCTGTTCGATGTGCATTCGGTCAACGAACACATCGAGGTCGAATCGGCTGAACGGACCCTCGGCTTCGTGAGATATCTGGTCGAGAAGCTGTGACAATATGATGCGACCCTGTGCCTTCTGTGGTACAGGGTCGTATGATATCCGGCTTCGATCCGCACTCCTTTAGAAGAAATTCACCAGCACAGAGGCCGATATGGTGGTCTCCTTCCAGCTGGGCATCGCATCGAAATGGCGGAAGCTGCCTTCGGTCGGAATCGATGCGGCCAGCCCGATGCCGAAGAAGCCGACATTGAAAGTGGCGGCCGCCCTGTAGAACAGGTTCGCGTTCATGAACACATCGCCGAAGCCGTCTATGGAGGAGCCGTTCACAAGCCAGGTGTCATCATGACATGAGAATGTGAGCCTCGTGCCCAGGCCTATGGCGATGTCCAGAAAATCCGCAACAGGTAGATTGAGATTCAGACTCGGCATCGTCCCGAGCGAGACCAGGTCGTCTCCGAAACCGATGGTCACAGGCAAGGCGAGAGAGGCCCAGTCGAGTATGTTCAGCCTGGCCTCGACGCCGAAGCCGAAATTGTCCAGATCGGACAGCTCGTCCACCCATGCCTCGTCGCTTACCATCCTCTCATAGAAGACAGTGCCTCCGAGCTGGAGCGTAGGCGTCGCATATGCCGAAAGCGATACCACAAGAACAAGAAGCAAAAGCGCCGTTTTCCTCATACTGCATCATCCTCTTCGCAATCCGTTTTCCACTCGATTATATCCCATGGCAGAGAAATACAACAACGGATTCCCTTCAAGGTTACAAAAAAGGCACCGACGCATCCGCATCAGTGCCCTGGACAGATGCAGGCAAGAACTCTTCAGTCCGCCTTGACCCGTTCGATGAGACGGGCGAATGCATCCATTATGCGGCTGCGGTCCTCGTCTGTGCCCCGGCCTCTGAAGTCGAAGGTGTCGATCACATCAAGCTGCATCTTCTCGGCATAGCTCTTGAATTCCGCACTTGCGCCTCCTGACCAGAGCGAAGAGCCGAAATGCATCGCGATGCGCCCCTTCACGTCCTTTCTGACAAGCCAGTCGAGGCAGTGTGCCATCGGAGGGAACATCTCCTTCTCGTAAGTAGGTGCGGCGACGACAAGACCCTTGCTCCTCCAGACCTTCTCGATGGCATAGGAAGAGCTGGTATCCGGTATCCGGACCGTATGGGTCACGACGCCGGCATCCTTGGCCATCCTCTCCAGTGCCGCGACATAGGAGAGCGTGTTGCCGTACATGCTGGAGACGAGAATGGTTATCTCCTTCTCCCTCTGTCCTGCCGCATAGCCTGCCATCCTGGAATACCAGTTCACTACATGGCCGGGGTCCTTCCTCCACACCAGTCCATGGCTTGGACAGATGGTCTTTATCGGAAGGGATGCAAGAGCCCCTATTCCGCGCAGCACGAAGCTGGAGAAGCTGGCGACGATGTTGGCGTAGTAGCGCTCCGTCTCCGTCCTGAGCAGCGCCCATTCGCTCTCCGTGAGCTCGTCGTCGTAGACGCTCTGATAGGCACCGAAGGCACCGAAGGCGTCACAGGAGAAGAGGATTCCATCCTCCTTGAGGAACGTCATCATCGTGTCGGGCCAATGAATGTTCGGCGTGGCATAGAACACCAGGGTCATTCCTCCGATGTCGAGCTCCTCGCCGTTTGTTATGACATGCACGTTTCCATGTCCGTAGAGCGTCTCCGTCTCGGTCGCCCCGAGTCTGGTCGCATATACCTCGATGTCGGGATTCCTGGCGAAGAGTGTCGAGAGGGCACCGGTATGGTCAGGCTCCATGTGGTTCAGGACGAGGACGTCGATGTCCTCGAGTCTGAGGCCGAGACGTGCCAGGTCGTCGTCGAAGGAGGCACCCGACTCCACATAGTCGATCAGCACCTTCCTGCTGCTTCCGGTGAGGCAGTATGAATTGATCGAGACGCCCTTGTTGATGGGCCAGCAGCCCTCGAACAGGTCGTCATGGTTCTTTCCGTAGCGTAAGAGGTGGACATTGTCCTTTATCGTACTAAGCATGGCACAATCATATCCCGAAAGGGCGAAATGGAACAAGTTGTTGTTCCTGCCGGAGAAAGCGAATATGCTTTGGCCATGCTGTTTTCACTCAACCTGTCCAATCCCATCTCGTACATCCGCCAGGACCATGGTCTGGGCGACATACTGGTCATGATCCCGGGAAGCGAGGTCTGCTTCCGCTATGACTTCGACTACGATGATGTGATATTCCGCATATCGAGAAGATGGAGCGCATTCCGGGCCCCGTACTCGGATGAGGAGAAGAGGATAATAGAAGCGGGAGGGATTCCGCCTGAAAGGTGCGGATACGGGCTTTCCATCCCCGCAGGGGACTACTCCCTGCTCCAGACCGTCCCGGTCGAGGACGAGAAGGAGCTGAGGTCCGTCGCCATGACCATAGCAGGCAGATACAGGTGCGGAACCATGTATGTCAGGATGTTCAAGGAGAATCCCCTTGAATGCGTCATGCAGATATTCGTGCCCGGGAGATTGCCACAAGACCTCGATTAGGATAGCTTTTCCATCATGACGGTAGATTCGATAAGCGACACGATACACAGACTGGTCCTAGCCGACCAGGAGATCCTCCTCGTCGGGACCGCGCATGTCAGCCAGACCAGTGTAGAGGAGGTCGCCGCAATCATCGAGCGGGAGCAGCCGGATAGGATCTGCATAGAGCTGGATGAAGGAAGGATGAAGTCCAAGACACAGAAGAACAGCTGGGAGTCGATGGACATAAGAAAGGTCATCAAGGAAGGCCGAGGCTTCTTTCTTCTGGCCAACACGGCCCTTGCCTCCTTCCAGCGCAGAATGGGCGCCCAGACCGGAATCAAGCCCGGAGAGGAGATTCTAAAGGCTTCCGACATCGCAAAGGAGAGGTCGATTCCACTGTCGTTGTGCGACAGGGACATCCAGACCACGTTCAAGCGGGCATGGGCGAAGAGCTCGCTGTGGAACAAATGCAAGCTGATGGCGACTCTTCTCTCCGCCGCATTCTCCAACGAGGAGATAAGCGCCGAGGAGCTGGAGGATCTCAAGAAGCAGGACACGCTGCAGGCTATGATGAACGAGATGGCCAAGGAGCTTCCGACTGTCAAGGAGGTGCTGATAGACGAGCGGGACCAGTACCTTGCACGCTCGATATTCGAGGCACCCGGACACAGGAAGGTCGCAGTCATCGGCGCAGGACATACCAGCGGAGTCATAAGCACGATCGCCGCCCTGGACGAGGGAAGGGATACGCCTTCCCTTGAGAGCCTGGAGGATATACCCAAAGGCAGGCCGGTCGGAAAGATCGTTGCGTATGCCATCCCGCTGCTGATAATCGCGATCCTGGCATACGGCTTCCTGTCCACAGGATGGGACCAGGGCCTCAGGATGTTCCTGCTGTGGGTAGCCGTCAACTGCTCGTGCACACTCGTCGCCACGCTGCTTTCCCTTGCACATCCGCTGAACATTATCGCGTGCTCGATAACGGCTCCTTTCTTCGCGCTTCATCCTGCACTTGGAGTCGGCATGCTCGGCGGAGTGCTCGAGGCCACTCTGCGTAAGCCCAAGGTCAAGGATTTCGAAAGGATCAACGATGACGCGATGAGACTTTCCGGCTGGTATAGGAACAGGATCCTGCATGCGCTGGTTGTGTTCCTGTTCTCTTCGCTAGGGAGCATGTTCGGCACGCTCATCGCCTTCCCTCTTCTCATCAGCAGGATGTAGCGATGATCGGTGATGGAAACAGGAAGAGGAACCTGTGGGCGCTTGCCATCGCCATAGGGATCTGCGTGGCGGCCATGCTTCTGGACGGGGCTGGGGTGACAATCGATCCGGCACTGTCCGGCCTTCTGCTGATAGTCGCCGCGGTTCTGATGATCGTCTATGTGGTATCCAACTACACTGGCGGCAGAAAGGATTGATCAGTCCTGCTTACAAAAGGCTCTGCTGATCATTATCGCCTGTTTGATGTTCCTGCAGGTGGATATCCGCTCATCGGAGACAGGAGAGACGGCTGGAGCCAGAATCCTGTCGAAGCCCATATCGAGGGCGGCCTTCACCCGACGCTCCAGAAACGACACGGGGCGGACCTCCCCTGCAAGCGAAAGCTCGCCGAAGCACACCTGCTTGCCATGCAAAGGAGTATCGGTCCTGGCGGACCACAACGCCATGGCGAGGGCAAGCTCCGTCGACACATCGTTTATCCGTATTCCACCGGCCACATTGATATAAGTATCGCAATCTGACAGGACCAGTCCTGCATGACGCTCGAGAATCGCAGCCACACGGTTGACCCTGGCTGCGTCGACACGGTCCGAATAGACACGAGGGGATCCTCCTCTGCATGGAACCGTAAGCGCCTGTATCTCGACCAGGAAAGTCCTGCTGCCCTCCGTCACCGCAGTGTATGCTATTCCAGAAGGAAGGCCTCCCTCCTGTCTGTCCGAAATGAAGAACAGACTGGGGTCCCTGACCGGGGTCAGTCCTGTAGCGTCCATGCTGAAGATACCGATCTCGTCGACCGAACCGAAACGGTTCTTGATGCTCCTGAGTATTCTGACGCCTGTCTGCGCGCTTTCGAAGTAGAGCACGGTGTCGACCAGATGCTCCACGATCTTCGGACCGGCGAGCATGCCGTCCTTCGTCACATGTCCAATGAAGAACATTGCGATGTTCCTTGCCTTTGCGACAAGAGAGAGGGCCATGCAGCATGTCCGTATCTGATTGACGCTGCCGGCCATGGATGACACCTCACCGGAGGCAAGCGTCTGGAGCGAGTCTATGACGACGACGGCCGGGGATGTCCTCTCGATGGCATCCATCAGGCTTTCAAGCCGGGTGTCGCACAGGATGTCTATCCGTGATGCATCAAGCCCGAGACGCTGAGCCCTCAGCTTCACCTGGGACGGGCTCTCCTCTCCCGAGACGTAGAGTACAGGTCCGACAGAAGCGCACGACGAAGCCAGCTGAAGCATCAGCGTGGATTTCCCGATTCCCGGCTCTCCACCGACCAGCACGGAGCTGGGACGCATCACGCCGCCGCCGAGCACCCTGTCCAGCTCGTCTATTCCGGAAGAGAAGCGGACCGAATCCGCAACGACAACTTCGGAAAGCTTCCTGATCCTGTCGTCCACGGCAGAGGATGCAGGAGCGACGGCGGAGCGTGGGGCAGACTGGATCTTCTCCTCCTCGAAGCTGTTCCAGGCTCCGCAGGATGGACAGCGGCCGAGCCATTTGCTCTCCACCCGTCCACATGCAGAGCATACGAATCTGGTCTGAAGTCCCTTCGTCACTTGTGCTCGAAATCCAGAAGCTCCACGTCGAACACCAGCGTCGCATTGGGAGGAATCACACCGGGAACACCATGGATTCCGTATGCAAGCTCCGGCGGGATTATAAGGGTGCGCTTCTCTCCTTTGCTCATCTCGACAAGCGCCTCGTTCCAGCCGTCTATCACCTGGCCAACCCTGAATGTCGCAGGCTGCCTTCTGGCGATGGAGGAATCGAAGACCTTTCCATCAAGCAGAGTGCCATGATAGTGGACCTTGACCTTGTCCCCCATGCCGGGATGGTCCTTGCCATCACCCTCCTTCTCGACCAGATACCACAGGCCGGAAGGCTTCTTCACTGCACCAGGATAGCGGTTGTCCAGCTCTCTGAGCAGCTTCCTGCGCTCCTCGAGCTCCTTTTCCATCTGACGCCTGTCGCAATCCTCCACAAGGCGTGCGAAGTCCTCCTTGGTGGCCTTGTAGTCCTTGACGGCATCGCCGACGCGGACGATCTCCACAGACTCCATCCTGTCGCCTGCCTGTATGGAATCAACCACGTCCTGGCCCTCGACCACATGGCCGAACACAGAGTGCTTTCCGTCAAGCCAAGGCGTTGCGACATGCGTTATGAAGAACTGGCTTCCATTCGTGCCGGGACCGGCATTCGCCATGGACAGCACACCTGGACCATCATGCTTGAGCGACGGGTCGAACTCGTCCGGGAATCGATATCCAGGACCACCGGTCCCGGTACCCTTGGGACAGCCTCCCTGTATCATGAAGTCGGGGATGACACGGTGGAACATCAGCCCATCATAGAACGGTTCACCTGGATCCTCTATGTTGAGCACCCCCTCTGCAAGACCGACGAAGTTCATGACGGTCATCGGCGCCTTCTCGTATTCCAGACGTAGCGTGATATCGCCTTTCTCAGTATGGATGATGGCATAAAGGCCATCCTTCAGTGTTTCCTTTCCCATTTTCATAATCCTTAAACAAAATGTCATTCCTCGCTGAACAGAGGTTCATCCCTGAGAAGCGAATATATCCTCTCCAGTTCCCTTGTGGTTCTAAACGGTATGACAAGTCGACCCTTCTTCAGCGAGCCCTTCAGCTCGACACGGGTACCGAATGCATCCAGGAACCTGTCCTCCACATCCTGAAGGTCGGGATCCCTGTCCTTCTGCCCGCTTTTCTTCCTGAGTATCAGCTTCTTTCCCTGGTTGAGAGCCTCGGCCTCCGCTTCCGCAGCCCTGACAGATAGGTCCTTCTCCACTATCCTGTTGCGCAGAACGATCCTGTCGGATGGATTTGTGCATGACAGTATTGCCCGTGCATGACCGGGTGTGATGACACCGGATACGAGATCGTCCTTCATTCCATCAGGAAGCTGTAGGAGTCTCAGACTGTTGGTTATCGCGGATCGGCTTCGTCCGACACGGCCGGCAAGCTCCTCCTGTGTGAATCCCGACCTCTGTATCAGGAACTGATATGCATAGGCTTCGTCGATCGGATTGAGATCCTCCCTCTGGATGTTCTCTATCAGGGCGACCTCCAGTCTCTGTATCTCGGTAAGCCTTCTGACCAGCACCGGCACGCTCTTCAGACCTGCCATACGTGCAGCCCGATAACGCCGTTCTCCGGCGATTATGGAATATCTGCCAGGCGAGACCTCCTCAACAAGAAGAGGTTGCAGGATGCCTTGTCTCCGAATGGATTCCGACAAATCCTTCAGGCCTTCCTCGTCAAAGGATTTCCTGGGCTGGTCAGGATTCGGAATGACGGCGTCAATTGCAACCGAAAGAACCTTGTCCTTCGTCTCGTCCTGTGCATCATGACGGCTCTTGTTCAATCCAGAGACCGTATCTTCAGGGCTATAATCCTGAGGGGCCTTCATGACAATCTTGTCTGTACTGAGCGTCTCGACAGGAGTCGAGCTCTTCTTCTCGAGCTCGCTCAGCATCTGGCTTATGTCCACATTGTCGACATGACCGCCCAGAAGAGACTCCATGCCTTTCCCGAGTCTATGTTTCCTGTCAATCTTCGAAGACACGCTTCACCACCTCCTTGGCAAGGGCCATGTACGCCTTGCTACCAACATTGGATGCATCATAGACATTGATCGGAAGACCGAAAGATGGCGCCTCGGCCAGCCTCACCGTCCTGGGTATGACGGTCTTGAAGACAAGCTCCGGCAGATAGCTCCCCGTATCCTGCACAACATCGGCATTGAGCCTGTTGCGCTTGCTGAACATCGTAAAGACTATTCCGAGTATTCTGATGTCTGGATTGATCGTCTTCCTCACATCGGCGACAGTGCGCATGAGCATGTTGAGGCCTTCCATCGAGAAGTACTCGCACTGCATCGGGATGAGTATGTCCTGAGCCCAGGCAAGTGCGTTCATCGTCAGAACGCCGAGAGAAGGCGGACAATCAACGAAGATGAAATCGAACTGGCTGTCAAGGACGACAAGCCGCTCTCTAAGGAAGAAATTCATCCCCTCTTCGCCTACAAGCTCCACATTCAGACCGGCAAGATCTATCGAACCGGGAATGAGATAGAGATTCTGGAAGGGTGTCTCCTGCACCGCAGCCTCCGCTTCCGCCTTGCCGGTGATGACGTCATATGACGTCGCCTTCCTTCCGTTGCCGGAAACGGCGCCGGTGAGGTTGCACTGGGAATCGAAGTCGACGAGAAGTACCTTGTATCCCATTGCTGCAAGAGAAGAGCCGAGATTGACACATGTCGTGGTCTTCCCGACACCTCCTTTCTGGTTCAGCAGGATTATCTTCTGAGCGCTCATATTGAGAAATATAAGATTAAATGATGAGCTTGTCGACATGAAGAAACTTGACCGCTGAAAATCTATATTGTATTTTGACGATAACCTATCAGGAGGAAACGTAAAATGGCTGATGCCTCATTGGAACAGAAGATCGTGGAAGCGATAAATCAGATAAGGCCTTCTCTGCAGAACGACGGCGGAGATATAGAATTTCTCAGATTCGAGAACGACAAGGATGTCTATGTAAGGCTCGTCGGTGCATGCGCAGGCTGCCCGATGTCCCAGATGACACTTAAGAACGGTGTCGAGAAATACCTGAGAGCGACAGTCGACCCCAAACTCGAAGTGATCAACGCAACAGGATTCTGAAGAAACCACAAAATAGCAAAAAAACAAAGGCATCTGTTTTCCAGGTGCCTTTTTTGTTTCACGTGAAACGTCTGGCAAAAAAGCGTTTTCGCAATAAAAGGAAGGTGTCATCGTTTAGTCAAACGAACAGATATACTAATATATTACACAAAATCAATACTTTTCAACACATAGCCTCCGGAAAATCAGGGAATATGGTTTCACGTGAAACAGATTTGAAACAAAAAAAACAGTTTCGTCAATTAGGATGGAGAGTCGAATAAAAGAATGGGAATACAGAGCGCAATCAACTGTTTCATCAAACAAGCAAACAAAACAACAGAAACAAACAAACCTTCTTGATTTCCCCAAAGGGATCATTCGAAATCAGTTTCACAACAACAGGAATAAATGATATCCAAATCGAAACTTGAAATGCAGCATGATACTAATCTAACCAGAAGAATTTTATTCTCAAACCTAAAAACCTCATTTTTAGATTGTAAGTCGAAACATTAACAAACTGGCATCTTTTTTTTAACAATCATAACTCCATTAGTTATCCACGATATTGTAAATCAACACATTTGAAATTATTGTTTCACGTGAAACACTCGATTTTCATGAAATTCCACAATTCAATATTCTCTTCTCAGCAAAACCCCTAATAATATGTTTTGATTGGATTACTACTCGTCTGCGTTTAACCATATGTTTCACGTGAAACACAAAGCTCGATACACACTCACCTCATTGAAAAGGTCTAAACCTCCTCCACCTGATCGTTTAAAGGAAAGAAATTGATTATCGACAGGCCTCTGTTCATTCTTTTCCGGTTGAGACTCTTTCTTTCTCCTCGTGTGCAATTCACGGCTTGATTTTAAGGTTTATTTTACTAATTTCTATATATAGAAGCAGATTTTCTTGAATGTTTTCGCTATTTTCTTATATTCAGTATAATAGAAATTAGATGATTAAGATCATTGTTAAACGAGAAAAATCGTACACAGTGTTCAAAAAAAAGAGCCGTTCACTCTCAAGTGGAATGAGCGGCCCGGTTTAGATGATTCTTTTGATCACTTCTGGTCGGTTTCAGCCTCCGGTTGGGCATCAGCCTCTGTCATGGAAGCTTCGTCTTCCTCTTCTTCGGCCTGGTAGCCGGTCGCAGCCATCGCCACGATCGTATCCTTGGCCTTCTTGAACGTGACGACCTTGACTCCCATGGCGGATCTGCCCTGGATGGAGATGTCCTTCACGTGGACCCTGATCGTCTGACCGTTCAGAGTTATGAACACGACATCATTGTCATCGTTTACCGCAAGAGCGTTCACGAGATGGCTTGTCCTGTCGTCGATGGAATAGATTCTCTGACCCATCGTACCTCTTCCATGCGACATGAATTCGCTGAACCTGACCTGCTTTCCCTTGCCGTTTTCGGTGACCATGAGGATCCGCTTGTCGTCTTCAACCTTGACAAGTCCGATGATTTCGTCGTCATCGGCAAGCTTCATGGCTCTCACGCCGTGTGTGGAGCGGCCCATGGTCCTGACGTCGTCAGAGCTCGTCCTCAAGCCCTTTCCGTTCCTGGAGACGAACATGACATCATCTCCGCTGTTGACGAATATGGAGGTGACAAGCTCGTCGCCCTCATCGAGGATGATGGCCTTCACGCCTCTCTTCTTGGCATTCTCGAATGCCTTGAGAGCGACCTTCTTGGTCACTCCGTAACGCGTGACCATCATCAGGTACATGTCATCCTCGAATTCCTTGAAGCAGATCACGCTGGTGACCTTCTCCTGGTTCTCGATCTGCAGGAAGTTCTTCAGGTTGGCACCCTTCGATACCTTTGCGCCTTCGGGAATCTCCCATACGTACGAGTAGTACGCCTTGCCGTAGCTTGTGACATACATGACGATGTCGTGAGAGGAGGCGACGAACAGGTGCTCGACGAAGTCCCCATCGACCAGCTTCGCACCTCTGACACCCTTTCCTCCGCGGCTCTGGGCCTTGTACTCGTCAATGGACAGCCTCTTGGCGAAACCCTTGTTGGAAATGGAGACGACGACCTGCTCCTCCTTTATGAAGTCGGCATCTGTCGTGTCCTCGAGCTCGCGCTCCTGGATCTCCGTCCTTCTCCTGTCTCCATACTTCTGACCGATTTCGCGGATCTCGTCCTTGACGACTCCGAGTATCTTGTTTCGGTCGGAGAGCAGATCCTTGTAGTAGGCGATCTTCTGCTCTATCTCGGCCAGTTCATCGAGAATCTTCTCGGTCTCGAGCTGGGACAGGCGGCCGAGCTTCATGTCGATGATGGCATCCGCCTGTATCTTCGTGAGACTGAACGCCTTCTGGAGTTCAAGCGAGGCCACATTGTTGTCCTGGCTCTCCTTGATGATTCTGATGACCTCGTCGATGTTCTCCAGGCCGATCTTCAGTCCGAGCAGGATATGCGCACGCTCCTCGGCCTTCCTTAGGTCGTAGCGCGTCCTCCTCTCGATGACATCCTCTCTGTGGTCGACATAGCTCTGGAGCATCTCGCGCAGAGTGAACACCTTCGGTCTGCCATCCTTCAGAGCAAGATTGTAGACGTTGAAGTTGGACTGTAGCGCCGTCCTGTTGAACAGCATGTTCAGCACGATGTTGGGCACGGCGCCCTGCTTGAGCTCGACGACGACGCGGATTCCGTCCCTGTCCGACTCGTCATGGACGGAGGATATGTTCGGAATCACGTTGTCCTTCCTCAGGTCGTCTATCTTCTTGACCAGCTCGGCCTTGTTCACCTGGTAGGGCAGCTCGGTGAAGATGATCCTGTCATGACCCTTCTCATGCTCCTCTATCTCATAGCGGGACCTCATGACGATCTTTCCACGTCCTGTGGTATAGGCATCGATGATGCCCTTCCTGCCGCAGATGATGCCGGCGGATGGGAAGTCCGGGCCCTTGATGTACTCGAGAAGCTCGAGGTTGGTCATGTCGGGATCGTCTATGATGGCGCACACGGCATCCACAATCTCGTTGAGGTTGTGCGGTGCCATGTTCGTCGCCATGCCCACGGCGATTCCGCTGGTTCCATTTGCAAGGAGGAATGGGAATGCGGCAGGCAGTACGGTCGGCTCGTCAAGAGAATCGTCGTAGTTCGGACCGAAGTCGACGGTCTCCTTTCCGATGTCGGCGAGCATTTCCTCGCCGATTCGGCTCATCTTCGCTTCCGTATACCTCATCGCAGCAGGCGGATCACCATCGATCGATCCGAAGTTGCCCTGGGGCTTCACAACCGGATAGCGCAGGGAGAAGTCCTGTGCAAGACGCACAAGAGCGTCATATACGGAGGCATCTCCATGCGGATGGAACTTTCCAAGCACGTCACCTACGATACGGGCGCACTTCTTGTATCCTCCACTGGCCTTGAGCCCCATTTCGAACATGTCGTACAGAATTCTCCTGTGAACGGGCTTGAGACCGTCCCTTACATCAGGCAGGGCCCTGCTGACTATGACCGACATGGCATAGTTGAGGTAACTCGTGCGCATCTCCTTCGACACATCGACAACGAGAGTGCGGCTATCAATATCTTCGTTCTTCGTCAGATCTTCATCCATATTGGACCTCAAACATCGAGATTGGCTACGTAAGTCGCATTCTGCTCTATGAACTCACGTCTAGGTTCCACGTCCTCTCCCATGAGCATGGAGAAGACCCTGTCCGCCTCTTCGGCATCCTCGAGATGGATCTTGCTTATCAGTCTGGTCTCCGGATTCATCGTGGTCTCCCACAGCTGTTCCGGATTCATCTCTCCAAGACCCTTGTATCGCTGGATCGGAATCTTGGATTCGTCCATTCCGGATGCGTTCTCCTCGATGATGCGCTTCTTATCGGCCTCGTCATATGCATAGAACACCTTCTTGCCAAGCGTGATCTTGTAGAGAGGAGGCATGGCGAAATAGATGTATCCGGCCTCGATCAGCGGTCTCATGTACCTGAAGAAGAAGGTCAGCAGAAGCGTCCTGATATGGGATCCGTCGACATCGGCATCGGCCATGATGATTATCTTGTGATAGCGCGCCTTTGTTATGTCGAACGTCTGTTCCTCGTCGGATCCTTCACCCATGTTGTTGTATCTGGTAAGACCTGCACCTATCGTGGATATCACAGGCTGGAGCTTGTCGTTTCCAAGTACCTTGTACTCCTGGGCCTTCTCGACATTGAGCATCTTACCCCACAGAGGGAGGATGGCCTGGAACCTCCTGTCTCTTCCCTGTTTTGCGGATCCGCCTGCCGAATCGCCCTCGACGATGAACACCTCGCACTTGGCAGGGTCCTTCTCCGAACAGTCCGCAAGCTTTCCAGGCAGTCCGCCGCCTTCGCTCTTCTTCCTGATCTGCTCACGTGCCTTGCGTGCCGCTATCCTTCCCAGGGCGGCGCTTATGGCCTTGTCCAGAAGCATCTCTATGTTGGCGGGGAACTCGTCGAAGTAGTCGTTGAGCTTCTCGTACACCAGAGACTGGACAATGCCTCTGACATTCGCGTTTCCAAGCTTCATCTTCGTCTGTCCCTCGAACTGGGGATTGGCGATCTTGATCGACACCACTCCGGTCAGACCTTCGCTGATGTCGGTCGATTCGAGCTTGTCTCCACCGAACTTCTTCATCATCTTCTGGTTCTTCTGGAGCTGGTTGTTGACTGCCATCAGGATTGCGGTCTTGAATCCTGTCAGATGCGTGCCGCCTTCCCTGGTGTTGATGTTGTTGACGAAGGAGTAGACCTTCTCGTCGTACTTGTCGTTGTACTGGAGTGCGGCTTCGACAACGACATCGTTCTTCACGGCCTCGAACGAGACGGGCGGGAACAATGTCTTCTTGTATTGGTTCAGGTAGCTTACGAACTCCGACAGACCGCCTTCGGAATGGAACTCCTCGCTGCGTGTCTCGTCTCCTCTCCTGTCCACGAGAGAGATCCTTATTCCCTTGTTCAGATAGCTGAGCTCCCTGAATCTTGCAGACAGCGTGTCATAGCTGAAGCTGTTGGGCTCCATGACATCGAAGTCGGGACTGAAGCGTATGGTCGTTCCATGCCTGTCCTGGTCGCATGTACCGATGACCTTGACGTCCTCCTCCGGAACGCCGCGGTGGTATACCTGCCTATATATCTTTCCGTCATGGTATACAGTGGCCTCCATCCAGCAGGACAGGGCGTTGACGCAGGACACGCCGACTCCATGGAGTCCTCCAGATACCTTGTAGGCACCCTTTCCGAACTTTCCTCCGGCATTCAGTCTGGTAAGACATACCTCGAGAGCCGACTTGCCCACCTGGGGATGGATATCGGTGGGGATACCGCGTCCATTGTCCTCGACCGTGCAGATCTCTCCATATTCGCCGTTGTCGAAAAAAATCTGGATATGGTCGCAGAAGCCGGCCATGGCCTCGTCGATGCTGTTGTCCAGAACCTCATAGACAAGATGATGAAGTCCGTCTATCCCGGTTGTTCCTATGTACATTCCGGGACGAAGACGCACATGCTCAAGTCCCTCGAGCACCTGGATCTCGCTGCTGTCGTATTCCTCGGCACCGCCCATAATGCTTTCGGCATTCCTGATGTCATCATCGTTCACTTTAGTCTCATCCATAGATTTTCCCTTTACTCTTGATAGATCATAGGCATGTGATGATGCATATGTATAACCTTAGATAATATATGGTAAACCACAAGAAGTTTCAACCACGCCGCTTTTTGATGAAATATGACGTATCTGTTTGCCATACAATAAGATACTTGACATATGAAACTGAAAATCCCAAAGAGCTTGCAAATTAGGCCCACGCCCCATAATATATCCTCAGGATTTCCATAAAATGCTCGAATCAATATGGTATCAGACTCTTGAACAGCTCAACGACTCCATGCCGGCTGCGAAGACCATGTGGCTGGACTACGTCACCTTTAGAAAGGACGAAGGGGAGTGCGTATATCTGGAATGCGATTCCTCGATGACGAAGTCCAACTTCGAGAAGAACTGCATGGCGGAGGTGGTCAACCTCATGGAGGAGCTGAGCGGGAGACACATCACGCTCGACATATCGGTCGCAAGCGACGAATCCGGTTCTTCCGGATCTTCCCAGGACAAGAGAGAATGCGACAAGCCTGATGAAGAACAACGGACACATAGAAGGTCGTCCAGGAACAGCCTGCTGAATCCAGCATACACCTTCGACAGCTTCATACCATGCGAAAGCACCATGTTCGCATACAATGCCGCCAAGGCGATCGCAATGCATCCCGGAATGAGCTACAATCCGTTCCTGATCTATGGAGGTGTCGGACTTGGAAAGACCCATCTCCTGGAATCGATAGGAAACTATGTCGAGAGGGAGAATCCGAGGAAGAACGTGGTCTATGTGACCGCAGAGACGTTCACAAACGACTACATACAGTCGCTGACCGACAAGAACACATCGCAGTTCAGAATAAAGTACAGGAAGGCTGACATCCTTCTGATAGACGACATACATTTCCTCGAGAAGAAGATACAAACCCAGGAGGAGCTCTTCCATACCTTCAACGACCTGTATGAGACAAGCAAGCAGATCGTCTTCACATGCGACAGGCCCATCAGCGAGCTGAAGGGTTTCACGGACAGGCTAAAGTCCAGATTCACAAGAGGGCTGAACATCAATCTGACGGCTCCAGACTACGAGACCCGCGTCGCAATACTGAAGAAGAAATGCGAGGAGAAGGACGTCAGGATAGACGACGCGATACTGGACTACATAGCCCAGAACATCAAGACGAACGTCAGGGATCTCGAAGGATCGCTGACCACATTGATTGCATATTCCAATCTCATAAAGTCAAGAATAACACTGGAGATAGCCCAGGAGCAGCTCAAGAACATAATATCGACCCCGATGGCAGGGGAACAGGACATCTCAATCGGTTCCATAGTCAAGGAGGTCGCATCCTATTTCAATGTCGAGATAGGGGACATAAAGGGCAAGAAGAGGACCGCCATAATAAAGGATGCAAGAAACATGGCCATATACCTGACCCGCCGCATAACCCAGTATTCAACGACGGAGATAGGTACATATTTCGACCGTGACCATTCGACCATAACCCATTCCATAGACAAGGTAGAGACTGAGAAGAAGACCAACTCCGAACTTGCATCCACGCTTGATTCGCTGGAGATGAGAATCAGATCAAGATCAAAGTGAACATCAGCCGGATGTCAATGTGTATCGCAACGCCCTGCCAATGGCAGGAATGTCTTTTTCTGTCCGGAGAACCCCTTTTAGGGCTGTTTAAAACATGTTGAAAACCATATGAAAACCTGTTGATTCATTTGTTGAAAAAAAGAATTTACGATCAGCATCCGTCATTGGATGGATGATTTTGAACATTTCAACAATCAGACTTTCACTAAAGAACAGGTTTTCAACAATGGAACTTCAAACGTAAATATATGTATTGAAAGAAGATAATTGGTTTTCAACAATTCATCGTCTACTATTACTATTATTACGAAACAACATAATGGAATTTAATAACAGTATTAATTGCCACGACGAGAGCAACAATGACTCAAGACTCTTGTGCAGACTACTTTTTTTCGTCCTTTTGCCTTATAATGTCAGGCAATAGAAAAGACTACAGGAGAGCAATATGAAGTTCATCTGTCAAAGAGATACCATCCTTTCGGAAATCGAGCATGCCAACAGCTTCACAAGTCAGAGAAATGCGCTCTCGATTTCATCAAACGTTCTTCTCGAGAACTATCAGAACACTCTCACTATAAAGAGCACTGACACCAAGATGGGCTTCACAACCAGCTTCCCGGTGATCACCGAAGTGCCGGGAGCCACCACTGTCACCTGCGACAGGTTCCAGTCCATTCTGAAGTCGCTTCCCTCATCCGATCTGATATTCAACGAGGAGGACGGAAGACTCAACATAGGTGTCAGCGGAAACGAGAACATAAAGTTCAACCTGAAGACCATCGACGCAGACCGGTTCCCTGAGCTCGTGACATGCGACACTCCATATTTCTCCGTATCACAGAGGGATTTCTTCGACATGATCCACAAGACGTCCTTCTCCGTGGGAACCGACGAATCCAAGTTCTTCCTCACAGGCGTATACATGGAGAAGAACTCCGATGGACAGCTTGTCATGGTATCCACGGACGGCAAGAGGCTGAGCTGCTCCAGGAAGATGTTCGAACAGGAGATACCCGATTTCAGATCCTGCATAATACCTACGAAGTTCCTCAACCAGCTCATGTCCATAGGAAGCGGAGAGGGGCTTATATCAATAGCCGTGTCTTCTTCATATATATTCGCGGACGTCAACGGACATGTCATATACTCCACGCTCATCACCGGCACATATCCTGCCTACCAGCGTGTCATACCGTCGTCGTTCAGCCACGAATGCACCATCAGGGTGTCCGAACTTCTCGACGGTCTTGCACAGGTTTCGCTGTGTGTCGATACAAACAGCAAGAAAATCTTCATAGACCTGGGTAGAAACGGAATACTGCTGTCCAGCGAAAACGCCGAGATAGGCGATGCCAAGGTCATGATCAACTGCGAATACGACGGTCCCGATACGACGATTCCATTCAACTACAGCTTTCTCCAGACTCCTCTCAAGCTGATGGAGACCGAGAATGTGAAGATATGCTTCAACAGTCCTAATGCAGCGCTTGTCGTTCAGCCTGAACCTGAGCGCGACTACCTGTTCGTCATTATGCCGATGCACTGATGCTGTTCAAGGAACTCAGGTACTTCGGCTTTAGGAACATAGCCGATGGAAGCATCATCACCGACAGCCGGAACGTGGTACTCGAAGGCACGAACGGACAGGGTAAGACCAATATCCTTGAATCGGTGTACATACTCTCATATGGATCCTCCTTCAGAACCGCCAACGTGAAGGAGGCCATATCATTCGGTCGTCAGAGAATGCACATAGCAGCAATCGCCCAGGACGACGATGGACAGATGCACAAGGTCGAGTACGTCAATCAGCAGGGAAAGCGCAGAATAGTACTGGATGGAAAGACAATACATGACCGCAAGGATCTGATCTATGGTTTTCCGGTCATTGTATTCAGTCATGAGGACATAGAATTCGTGAAGGGGGAGCCTGAATACAGAAGGCGGTTCTTCGACCAGACATTCAGTATGTACGATCCTATGTATCTGGACAGTCTGAGAAGCTACAGGAACATTCTTGCCCAGAGGAACGCGGCCATAAAGGCCGGCCAGACATCTCTGATATCGCTGTACGATGAAAGGCTTGCAAGACATGGTCTGGAGATATCCGACAAGAGACGTAGAGGCGTGGATGAATTCAACCTCATCTTTCCTTCGCTTTATAGGCGGATTTCAGGAAGCGAGATAGACATATCCATCAGATATCAGCCGTCATGGAAGGATCTGTCCAGCGTCGATGAGGTTGTGGAATACCTGGAATCCACGAGGGATCGCGACATCCGCATGACGACCACGTCATCGGGAATACATCGCGACAGGTTTACCGTGTATGATTCCAATGGTCCGTTCGTCCAGTCCGGTTCCACAGGACAGGTCAGACTTGCATCCATACTGTTCAGGCTTGCGGAGGCGAAGTTCTTCATCAGCATGACTGGAAAGAAGCCTGTATTGCTGATAGATGACGTTCTTCTCGAACTTGATGCCAATAAGAGGGCATCGTTTCTTAGTATGCTGGACGACTACAGCCAGGCGTTCTTCACATTTCTGCCAGACGAGAAGTACTTCGCTTCGAAGAAGGAGGACATGCTTGAATACGTGGTCGTGGGAGGACGCGTTGAAGGAAAGACGTAGAAGCTGGCAGGAGACCACTCTGGGCGAGTATCTCAGGCAGATAGAAGAGGATATGATGAAGGCCTCGGGTGGAGGGGATCCGGTCGTGAGCCAATGGAGCTACATAGTCGGTGATGTGATGAAGGACGACGTGTCCCTTGAATCCATAGATGAAGGCAGTATGACGGTCAGATGCACGCATCCTGCATTCGCCAACTACTTCAGAATGCATCAGAATGAAGTGCTGTCACGCCTTGAAGAGAGATTTCCCGATTACGACATACGAAACGTCAAGGTGCTGACCTGATGTCGTTTCGATCAATGAAGTCACAAGATGATCATCGTTTTCCGAGATGTACCTGCTGATACTGGAAACATCGACAATTGACTGTTTTGCATTAATTCTATAGAGTAGCAATCCGGACACCTGTGTCCAGACGATATTGGACAACGATTATTGGAGAATAGAAAATGAGTTACAAAGGTAAGAGGACTTATCAGCCCAGCAAGACGAAGAGGACAAGAAAGTTCGGTTTCAGAGCCCGCATGGCCACAAAGGGAGGACGTCTCGTCCTGGCCCGCCGCAGAGCAAAGGGCAGACACAATCTCACCGTTTCCGATGAGAAGAAGCCTTTCTAAGATAGATATCATAAGAAGAAAGCAGGACATCGATCGCATTTTCAAGCAGGGTAGGAGAGTATCATGCAAGGGAATGCGATTGATGATTCTTGAGAACACGCTCGGATTCGACCGTTTCATAGTCGTTCCTGCCAGAAGATACGGCAATTCCGTACAGAGGAACAGGATAAGACGCCAGATGAAGGAGATTTTCAGGCTGTACCCGGGAAGAGTCCTGCAGAATGATGAAAAGACCACTGGTCGCGATATTGCCTTGGTAGTGTATCCCGGAAAGGTCTCCTCCTATTCCTTGCTTGAGTCCGACTTCCATTCGCTGTTGGACAGGGTAGAGAAGAGATAGTTCCCGATTCTCCTCTTTAAGCAGAGCATTCCGATTCCCGCTTTCCGTATCCGCTTTGAGGCAACACAGGAGAAACATGGATAGGAATACAATCATTGCAATCGTTCTTTCCGTCATCGTGATAACGGTCGGAATGACGGTGAACGCCGTCTTCTTTCCGACTGACTACAGCACACAGACCACGACGACGGAGACAGGGACGGTGGAGGTCGTCGACGATATCGACATCGTGGATGTCTCTGCCGTATCCCAGGCCGAAGACACGTCTGAATTCGACATCGAGACCGAAGCATTCTCGGTCACCTTCGATCCGGCTGGAGCTTCCGTGTCCAGCATCAGGCTAAAGAACCATCTTGAAAGCACCACAGGAGAGCCCGTCGAGCTCATACTCAAGGATTCCAGCGGGAAAAACGCCTTCCTGCTGTATCCCGGCACATCGCTTGACGATCCGATCGAGGATGTCTTCGAATACAAGATTCTCGAAGAGGAGAAGGTCTCGACTGTGGTCTTCTCCCAGAAATTCGAGGTGGATGGTTCCAGATTCACCATCAGGAAGAGCTTCGCATTCCCCAGGAACGATGAGTATCTGTTCCGCGTGAGGGTCGAACTTGCATCCAACGATGGCACGCAGCTGCCGATCGACGCATATTCTCTTGGATATGACCCACAGATAGGACCTTATTTCGAAGAGCTGTCCAGCAATTATGGTGAATACAGGAGGATGTTCTACGTCGAGTCCGGTGATGACAAGAGAAGGAACATCACGGACTTCGAGAACGGAGAGGCCGTTCTCGACGAACCCATAGGATGGGCGGCTGTCGCAGGAAAGTACTTCACCGCGATCGGCGTTCCTGCATCAGGGGCCGACTCCTATACCAGGTTCCATCAGACAACCGGGGACGACGAGATCAGCCAGACGAACAGCTTCTACTTCACCCGGACGGGAATCGACGGATCGTCAGTCAGCGACGTATACAGCTACTATACCGGACCAAAGCTCTCGAGCTCGCTCTCGATATATGATGTGGCGAACGACAACACGTTCGGCTTCACGGCCCTCCATCTCGACGAGGTGCTCGATTCATCATCCTGGCTCGGCTGGCTGCAGACATTGCTGAAGTGGATCCTCAACATCTTCTACAGACTGATTCCGAACTACGGAGTCGCGATCATACTCCTGACGATTCTGGTCAAGCTGATTCTTCAGCCCATTTCCAAGAAGGGTATGGATTCAACCGCGAAGATGTCCGCTCTCGGTCCGAAGGTGAAGGAGCTGCAGGACAAGTACGCAGACGATCCCAATGCACTCAACGCCGCAATGGCCAAGCTGTACAAGGAAGAGGGCATAAGCCCTATGGGTTCCTGTATACCGATGCTGATACAGTTCCCTATCTTCATTGCATTGTATGGACTCCTGAGTACACATTACGAACTGCGCGGAGCGATGTTCATCCCCGGATGGATTCCAGACCTGTCTGTGCCTGACACGGTCTTCACGCTTCCGTTCAGGATTCCTCTTCTCGGAGCCGCCATCCATCTGCTACCGATCATCTATACCGCATCCATGATCTTCTCCATGAAGATAACCCAGACCACGAGCACACAGACCGGGCAGCAGGGAATGATGAAGTTCATGACATACGGAATGCCGCTCATCTTCTTCTTCATCCTCTACAACGCGCCTTCCGGATTGCTTCTCTACTGGACGGTGATGAACTTCATCTCCATTCTCCAGCAGATCTACGTGAACAGGAAGAAGACAAGGAAGTACGCCGACGAGATCCAGGCCAGGGAAGAGGCGAAGATCAACAAGTACAAGAGCAGAAAGAGAAAGTAGGTAGACGATATGTATAGAGAATTCGAAGGAAGAAACGAACAGGAGGCCATAGACAAGGCCATACAGGAACTGGGACTCGACAGGGAGGATTTCGATGTCGAAGTCGTCTCGTCCCAGAAGAAGACACTCTTCAAGAAAGGCAGCGTGACCATCAGGGTCAGCGTTCCGGACGAGAAGGATGACGATGAGGAGATGCAGGATGAGGACTATGTGCCTCAGCCCGGCAAGGTCCTCGAGCCCGAAAGCGAGAACGAGAGGAGAATCGTCGAGTTCGTCGAGACCCTGATCTCCAAGATGGGTTACAAGGCAAGGGTCGATATCAATTTCAGGCGCGACTACAAGATCGGTCTGGACATCGTCAGCGACAGTTCGTCCATTCTCATCGGACGCAAGGGGAAGAACCTCGACGCCATTCAGCTTGTTGCAAACGTGTATGCCGGCAATCTCGACAAGGACTACAAGATCATAGTCGACAGCGAGAACTACAGGATGCGTCATGAGGAGCAGATTGTCCGCACGGCGTTCAAGACGGCGGCGATCGTCAAGAAGACGCACAGAAGCAGGCTTCTTCCTCCTATGAATCCGTTCGAGAGGAGACTCATCCACACGGCGCTCAACGACTACGACGGAGTGGAGACGAAGAGCGAGGGGGAGGGCTTATACAAGCAGGTCAGGATTCTGCCTGTGGACTGATTCCTCCTCGTATCGGATGAATTTCAAGGCCGCCATCGAATGGCGGTCTTTTTTTCCGTCGAAAACGTCTTGGCGGTGCACACGTATTGACAACAGAGAAACAGAAGTATATTCTTTAATCAAGAATCATTACTGATAAGGAGTATATGTGGCAATCACGAGAAACACGATGCAGCGTCAGCTGGTACTCGATTCGGTACGTTCGATGCATACGCATCCGAGCGCCGAGGAGGTATATGACGTCGTCGTTGAACGGGACAGCCGCATAAGCAAGGGTACGGTCTATAGGAATCTCGGCCTTCTTTCCCAGATGGGACAGATAAAGAAGATTCCGATGCCCGGTACGCTTGCGGACAGATACGACTTCAATCTGTCTCCACATCATCACGCCATATGCAGAAAGTGTGGTAAGATTGTGGATGTATACGCACAGGACATGGCCAGACAGGTCAGGTTCGACGAGGACTTCTCCGTAGAGCAGGTGGACCTGGTGTTCACGGGACTGTGCAGTGATTGTGTAGAAACTGGCAAGACCAGAGAATAGGAGAAAAAGATGGAACTCAAGGGAAGCAAGACGGAAAAGAACCTGCAGACCGCATTTGCAGGAGAGAGCCAGGCAAGGAACAAGTACACCTACTTTGCATCCAAGGCGAGAAAGGAGGGCTATGTCCAGATCGCCAGGATCTTCGAGGAGACGGCTGACAACGAGAAGGAGCATGCGAAGCTCTGGTTCAAGCTCCTCCAGGAGAACGGAGAGATCGGAACCACGGCGGAGAACCTCAAGGCGGCTGCCGAGGGTGAGAACTACGAGTGGACGGACATGTATGCCACATTCGCAAAGGAGGCCGATGAGGAAGGCTTCAAGAAGATTGCAGCTCTCTTCAGAGGCGTTGCCAAGATCGAGGCCGAGCACGAGCAGAGATATCTTGCTCTTCTCAAGAACGTCGAGGAGGGTCTTGTCTTCTCCCGCGACGGCGAGATGGTCTGGAAGTGCTCCAACTGCGGACACATCCATATCGGAAAGAAGGCTCCGGATGTATGCCCCGTATGTTCTCATCCGCAGGCATATTTCGAGCTTCAGGCCAAGAACTACTGATCGTTCAGCTTGAAGGAAAAGGGAAAGGCTCCATTTCGGAGCCTTTCCTCATGATCAGGCGGTGAACTCCGCCTCCAGGTGGTGTCTGATCTCACTCGCCTTCTGTGCAGGGAACTGTGCACCTAGGTGGGAGATGATTTCGCCGGCAAGATAGCTGGCCATTCTTCCGCAGGTCACGGCGTCTTTTCCGTTCGCTATTCCATAAAGGAATCCTGCGGCATAGGTGTCACCTGCACCTGTCGTGTCCACAGGCTCCGACGAACCTTGTACGGGAATCTTCTCTATCTTGCCTGAATCCGAGACGAAAGAGCCTCTTTTGCCGTTCTTCACCACGGCGATCCTGCACAGCTTCGACATGCTCCTGCAACATTCATATGCATCGTAGTTGTCGAACAGGAAACGTGCCTCCTCGCTGTTTGCAAACACGATGTCGCAGTAGTCCTGTATCAGATGAAGGAAGGTCTGTCTGTATCGTCCTACTGCAAACGGGTCCGCAACGTCGAATGCGACCATTATTCCGTGGTCCTTACAATATTCGAGCGCCCGGGTCACGGCCCCTTTCTGAGGTTCCGTATCCCACATGTACCCAGTGAAATAGAACAGATTTGAGCGTGCCAGGCTATCGATGTTCACGTCATCACGGTTGAAGCACCTGTTTGCTCCCAGGTATGTGTTCATCGTCCTCTCTCCGTCACCGGTGAGCAGAATTATCGACGTGCCGGTCGATTCGTCGTATGTGACGAGCTCGTCGACGAGTCCTATGGACGAAAGCTTGTCGCGGTATATGCGACCGAGCTCGTCGTCGCCTACACCACCTGCAAGCGTCGTGTCGACACCAAGCATGCGCAATGTGACCATGGTGTTTGGACAGCTTCCGCCAGGGGAGTATGCAAGCTTCCTGTCCTTCAGATAGGAGATGATTCTTGCATGGCGTTCGCGGTCTATCAGGTGCATCGTCCCCTTGTAGAGGGAAAGCCTGTCCAGATCCTCGTCATCGACATATGCAAGGATGTCGATGAGAGGGTTTCCTATTCCGTATATCTGCATCCGATTCTCCGGCATCAGAAGCGGTCCCACTGCTCATCCATGCTCTTCATCAGTGCAATCTGGGTATGGGCCCTCACTATGTTGTGCTCTGGATATGCGATGCTGTAATACACATCGCCGGCTATGTAGTCGGTGAGGAAGCGTACGGCCATTATCTGGGTTATCGTCCTTCCCGACTCCTTGATCCCATCCTTCTCGAGGGGAGTGAGGAAGGATTCCGCCTTCTCTAGATATCCTGTGACGAGGGCGTCGTACATCCTGCTGTCGAAGGACACCTTGGAGAGGTCCTGCTCATCCTCCTCAGCCGTGTTGCATGCAGTGCGGATCATGTCTCCGGTATCGAAGAGTATGGTGCCGGGCATGATGGTATCCAGGTCTATGACGCAGACGGCCTCGTCCGTCTCGGGATCGAACAGGACGTTGTTCATCTTCGTGTCGTTATGTGTCACCCTGTTCGGAAGACGCCCGGATTCGAAGTCGTTCCATATCCTGCATCCTCTCTCCTTCTGCGACAAGAGGAAGTCCAGCTCCTCCTGCACCTGTGCGACTCTTCCAACCGGATCCGCTTCGATTGCATCCTGTAGCTGGCGATAGCGCAGGTTCATGTCATGGAAATGGGGAATCGTTATGTTCAGCTTCGATCCGTCGAAGTCCGACAGCTGTCTCTGGAACTCTCCTATTCCACGGCCAAGGTTCCTGGCGGCGTTCAGAGAGGGTATCCTGTCGTACGTGTTCACGTTCTCGATGAACACATACGTGCGCCAGTACTCCCCGTCGGCGTCGATGTAGAACGGCATGCGGTCCTTCGTGAACACGACACGTAGCACGCGGCGGTCCCTGTCAGGAAGGGCGTCCACCTTCTGTCCTATATGTCCTGTCACGGCGAGGATGTTCTCCATGACCTCCCTTGGTTTGCGGAACACGTTCCTGTTTATCTTCTGATGAGTGTATTTCGTCTTGACGCCATCATTGTCGAATGTGGATACGAAGGTGGAGTTGATGTGTCCCTGCGTGTTGACCTTGAGATCCACCAGTCTTCCGTCGATTCTGAAGTTGCCTATGACGTCCAATGCCTTTTCCCTGTTGTCCATATGTTCTCCTATGCTGGAATTCTAAAGCCAAATCGAGGGAAAAAGAAGAGCAATGTGTTATCATCCAGGGTATGAGCGAATATGTCATAACCGGTGGAAGGCCTCTGTCGGGCAGCGTCAGGATAAGCGGCAACAAGAATGCGGCGCTGCCTTGTCTTGCCGCGACATTGCTCAGCGATGAAGGCATCACGCTGAAGAACGTACCCATGATACAGGACGTCAACGTCATGGTCCGGCTTCTAGGCGAGCTTGGCAGCGAGGTCCACGGCCTTGCGGACGGCACATACCATATCAGAAGCGATGTGCGCTTCTCGGGCCTGACACCGTCGCTCGTCGATTCCGTCAGGGGGTCGATCCTCTTCGCCGGTCCGCTTCTCGCCAGAGGCGTGAAGGTCGTCATTCCACCTCCGGGAGGGGATGTCATAGGCCTCAGAAGGCTGGATACCCATTTCATCGGACTGTCGGCCCTCGGTGTTGACTGTTCGGTCAACGACCATGGCAATCTCGTCCTGGATCCGCCAGGGCGGCTCAGGGCCGCAGACATATTCCTCGACGAGGCCTCCGTCACGGCGAGCGAGAACTGCATCATGGCCGCCAGTCTCGCCGACGGTATCTCCACGATATACAATGCCGCGTGCGAACCACATGTCCAGAACCTGTGCCACATGCTGGTGGCCATGGGCTGCCGAATAGAGGGGATCGGATCCAACCGGCTCGTCGTACATGGACAGGAGAGTCTTGGTGGATGCGTACATACCCTCTGCTTCGACTATATGGAGTGCGGCTCCTTCATAGGCCTTGCCGCCTGCACCCGCAGCCCTCTTCTGCTCACCGGAGTGGATGTCGATCAGCTCAGACCGCTTGAGCTCGGATTCAGAAAGCTCGGAATCGAGTTCGAGAAGAGGGAAGGGGCCGTGTTCGTTCCGCAGACGCAGAGCCGCGTCATGGCTCGCAGCTACACCGGGGTCACGGACAAGCTCGACGATGCGCCATGGCCAGGCTTTCCTGCCGACCTGCTTTCCATAGCATGCGTGACCGCCACGCAGATGGAGGGCAGCATCCTCGTGCACGAGAAGATGTTCGAATCCCGGATGTTCTTCATCGACTATCTGATCCGCATGGGAGCGGACATAATCCTGTGCGATCCCCATCGTGCCGTCATCCGCGGTGCGACGACTCTTAGGGGTCGCCAGGTGACAAGCCCTGACGTGAGGGCCGGAATGGCCCTTGTCGTGGCGGCTCTGTGCGCCCAGGGAGAGAGCGTGATCGAGAACATAGAACAGATCGAACGCGGCTACGAACATCTTCTGGACAAGCTTGCATATCTGGGAGCGGAGATTCGTCGCAATCAGTGAACCTTACACACACTAGATATGGTTTTTCCACAAGTTTTCAACAGGGGTGTGGAAAACTATGTTCCAAGTGGCAGACGAAGGGGTGGCTATCGGTTTCAGACAGATTTGCGGACAAAAGGCGCTATAATGTCAACTCTTTGTAATACAAGAACTTATATTGAATCATTTACATGAATTTCTCATAAGAACCTATATAATTCCACCACATGTCAAACATATGACACAAGTTGAGACAGCCTTGTTGAAAAGTCGGTTTTCAACAGGTTTTCAACAAGTGCTGTTCAAATTGTTCATAACCTTGTAAGTCCCTGAAACGGCGTACTTTAATCCTGTGGAAAACAGGAAACCGTACACTCTGCCCATCTGGTGGAATGTCAGAAGTAGTCACTCAGGAAACTGTCGTCTACAAGGTCCGACAGGCTCAGATCGTCGTCCACCTTTCCGCTCCGATGCAGCCTGTCGACCGTCCTGTTGAGCTCCCTGATGTTCCCCGGCCAGCCGTATGCAAGGAACGCATCCACATCGCGGATTCTGTCCGGATATCCCTTGTAGTCCTCCCGTGCCCGGATCAGGGCCTCGATGTCCTCCTTGCGTTCGCAAAGAGGCTTCACGTCTATGCGCGCCTCGGCAATTCTCATGTAGAAGTCCTTTCTCATGCGGCCTGAAGCAATCAGCTCCTCCACCGGTTCGTTGGTCATGGCGATGATCCTGCATCTGGAACGCCTGAGACGTGTCTCGCCGACGCGGCGGAACTCGCCCGTCTCGATGAATCTGAGCAGCTTCGCCTGCGACACGGGGCTGAGAGTCTCTATCTCATCGAGTATGAGACTTGATCCGTCGGCCTCCTCCACGAAGCCTGCCTTCTCCTCACAGGCTCCCGAATACGCATCCTTCGAATGTCCGAACATGAAGCTGTCGAACAGGTCCCCTTCCAGTAGGGCGCAGTTGACCACCTGTGCAGGTGCAGGGCAGTAGGCGTGGTGGACGCTTTGTGCGACCCGTTCCTTTCCGCTTCCCGTCTTGCCGTAGATGATGACATTGCATCCAGACTGCCCGATCGATGCTATCTTCGCCCGAAGCCTTCTGATCACTTCGGAATCCCCTGTGATATCCCTCGTAAGGTCCATCACGTCGACTTTCCCCTGGCCGTTGCGGGCAAGAGAGGGCAGGTGATGCATCATGGCGTCTTTCCTGACGATGCTTATCCTGCCATTGCGCGATGTCGTGTGCCTGCATTGCGACGGGCTGGCGAGCAGAACCGCGTTCTTCAGCCGTGCATCGTGCTCTCTGCGCAGCAGCAGGGCCATGACCTCGCCGGACTGGTACCCTTCATCAATCAGCAGACAATAGTCACCGTCGTGCAAGTCGAGTGCGGCGTCCAGGCGGGACAGACTGGCGAAGAATCTGCATTCGTCATCGTCGAACAACCAGCCTTTGCTGGATCTCAGATGTCTGTTCTCGGTGGCGACAAATAGCATTGGAAGTACTCCTGTGAAAAAAGATTTGGTGGCCGGAGCACAGAAAAAGAGAAGGCAGAGTATACCTTGCCTTCTCCCTCTGTATTCCAAACACCCTTTACTGAAAACCGAAGCGGAGTATAGAGCATTTCCCCATGATTTGAAAACCGGTATGAGGGATTTTGCACACAAGAGCGACAATATCTTACAAAATTGTAATATCGGCTCGGTCCTATTCCGTTCTGGAGCAGAGAATGTTCTCTATGGCTCCAAGAGCGAATATGCCTGCCGTCTCGGCTCTCAGGATGTTCGTGGGCATCAGGCATGCCGTCGCCTGACGGCTCTCCGCAAGATGGCATTCCTCCTCGCTGAAGCCCCCTTCGCTTCCTACGAACAGCGACAGCGTCGAATCGGCATCCAGTCCGTCGAGGGCCTCGAACAGGGATTTCGTCCTTGACAGCACGCTCTGATGCAGAAGGAGAATGCGGCCCGGTGCCTCGTCGAGCGCCTGGGCGAACGTCATCATCCCAATCTCCGTTCCCGATTCGGAACCGCTCTGCTGGACAGCTTCCCTCATGATGGCCTCTATGCGCTCTATCGAATGCCGTTTCAACTCCTTCTCCTGGGTATAGGCACTCGAAATGAAGACCAGCTTCTCCACACCCGCCTCGCATGCCATTCTGGCGATGTCCTCGTTCTTCCTGCCTTTGCAGATGCACTGATACAGATGGACGGAGGGCATGGGCCCTCTGTAGCCGGACAGCCCGTCGCTGAGGCTTGACTGCGGCCTTTCGACAGGAGACAGGATAAGGGTTCCCCCCTCCATGATCGTCGCATCGTAGTATCTGTTCGTCCTGTCGCGGGCCGTTATCCTGTCACCCGGCTTCAGCCGCAGGACATTGACCAGATAACGCACCTCCTTCGCCTTCAGGTCGTACGTCCTGCCTCCGTCATATGACCGGTCGAGAAGGAATATCCTCATAGGCTGTCCAGATATTCTATCGCCGTCCTGAGATAGATGTCGTAGACCGGATCCATCACAGGCCGTTCGTCCATGTCCATCGAATAGAAGTATTCGTTCCTGATCAGCACCTTCAGATACAGGGGGTCGAACGAGACCTCGGACGAGTATCTGTCGGCGAAGGCCTCGACGTTCCCTGTGGAATACCCGGGATGCTCTTCGATCCAGGAGGAGAGGAGGTCCCCGTTCTCGTAGACGAAGTCGTAGTACTCCTCCACCTGGTCATCGCTCATGCCCGGTTCCTGCACCACGATGTCCGGTGTTATGCCTTCACCGTCTATGTCGTTGCCCTCGGGTGTCTGGTAATGGGACGAGGTGTACCTGATATATCCGTCCTGCCAAGGCAGCATCTCCTGCATCACGCCCTTGCCGAAAGTCTGCTGGCCGATGACCACCGCCTTGCCGTTCTCCTGCAGCGCCGCAGACAGTATCTCGCTGGCCGAGGCGCTTCCTGCGTTCACGATGACGACGATCGGCATCCTGTATTTTCGCGTCTGGTCGCTTGCGACCGTCTCGTATCCGCGCCTTGGGGATCCGTCTTTGAACGACGTGAACATGACCGTGTCCCCGTCGTCCAGGAAGAAGTTCGCCACGAGCTGGGCCGAGTTCACGGTTCCTCCTCCGTTGTTCCTGAGGTCGAGCACCAGGGCTTCCATCCCCTGGCTGCTGAGGTCCGTGAGGGCCTCGCTGACAAGAGAGTATGTGGATTCGCTGAAGTCGGCGATGGATATGTAGCCATAGGGTGTGCCGTCGACCATAGAATGCAGCACGTTCGGGGCGGTCACCTCCTCCGGAGTGACGCTGACGAAGAACACGCTGTCCCCCCTGTGGACAGTAAGCGTCATCGGCACGCCTTCCCGGCCCCTGAGCAGCGCGCTCGCCTCGTTTGCATCCATCTGGGCGATCGACTGTCCGTCGATATGGCTGATCAGATCCCTCGCCTTCAGTCCGGCCCGTTCCGCCGGTCCACCGGGGAATGGACTGGTGACCTGGAGCATGTACGTGGTGCTGTCATCCCAGTCAATGAACAGGGGATCCATCTTCGAGACGTATACGCCAATTCCCACGTATGTCCCGCTGATGGACTCGTCCGTCTCCTGTACATCATCCGGGCCTATGAACTGTGCATAGGGGTCGTCCAGGGATGCGACGAGCGCTCTTGTGAGGTTCTCCTCCAGGACTTCATCCTCTATGTCGTTGAGCGCATTCACCCTCAGATACTGGTAAAGCGTGTTCAGTCTTGCAAGCGTCTGCGATATCCCGCTGTTGCGTATGGCGATGCCGTCCTGTGAGGCGGCTTCCTGCGAACCCGATGCGGCAAGCAGACAGGCTGGAAGCAGCAGGACGAGTACGGCTGTCTTCTTGAGAAGGTGCATGGATGAATTGTATTGCAAAAGGTGGCCGTCTTCAATTGACCTGTCCTGCCCACATGACTAAACTTCCTGACTTTAGGAGCAGAAACGCGCAATAATCCAATATAAAATCTTAGGCCACAAGAAATTGATTCAAGTGGCCTT
>CALXKL010000007.1 GCA_944388965.1 uncultured Spirochaetales bacterium
TTGATACAGTGTTACCCGTAGTGGTTTCACATACCAAGTAGTGTTACCTTCTGCTTCTCTGGGTACATCAAAGTGTTACCTTTTTCGGACTCATATCACTTTTACAGTTAAACCGTTTGATTAATAGCCACGACAATGGGTTGTTGTTTTGTGCATATTGTAATTCCAGATGACAATATTACTAATGATCAGCAAATGCATTAACATGTTGTTCTGTATTTGTATTCTGCCTTGTGCTCCAAATTATATTTCAAAGTATATCATATTTTGAGACACTTTCATGATATACTGAAAAAAAAGGCCATGATATGCGCAGACTTGGAACCACAATTTCAGTATTCTTTTTGATTATCCTATTGGCAGTTCAACCTCTATTTTCCTATTCGGGAGGGTATTATATTGGTGGTTCACTTTCTTATGAGCCTTATGTATATAGTTCTAATAATTCCATAGGCTTTAATTATAATGGAGTTGAATATGTCCCATTTTTTGTAAATGGTAATGAGGTTTTTCCAATTAGCTATGGCGGGACATATATTGATGGAGAATATTACGAAGGTATAGAACTCTCAGAAATTAAGATTTCGATAGTTAAGATTACTGGAAACGAAGATCCTGATGATTTTTATAGCAGCGAGGTAGCTGAGGCTTATAGGGCAGACTGGTCAAAAGTAATAAGCAAATTTGCAATTGGGACAACAGTGATAGTAATCACAGGTATTCTTACTCTTTTTACGGGCGGTTCTGCTGGGTATATTTGTGCGGGAGCTTTTTCTGGTTCGATAGTCGGTGCGGCAAGTGGCGCTGCAATTGGAGGATTAATACAAGGATCAATTTCTGCACTGGATGGAAATCCATTTGAGCAGTTTTTTTTCGATACGATATCTGGTGCAAGTGACGGCTATATGTGGGGGGCAATTACAGGTGCTCTTACGGGAGCAGCCACATCGGCAAAGCAGATTCATGGAAAAAACATATTAGTTAATTCTAATGTAAAAATTGCAGCAATCGTTGATGATAGTGGAGTAGTAATTAATCCAAGAACAGGAAGAACTATTGGTGAAATCGGAGCTGGAGGTATTGTATATTCTAGCGATGGAGCGTTTGTTGGGATTGTTGATGATGTTGATGGCTTGTTTGCGTTAGGTGATGATGGAAAAGCTGTGCTGGAAAGGCAATGGTCATCTGTAAAAAGAAATCCAACAATCAATGAGCTTCCTGACCCTTTGGTATACAATGGCAATGGTCAACCATCTAAGATTTTAGGGAATAATTATCAAAGAGCTACAGGAATACAAAAGCCTAAAGCTTCTGCAGATCACCATATTGTAAGCTGGAATCATAGAGATGCTAGTCGATCTCGTGAGATTTTGGAATATTACAATATTGATGTAAATGATGCGGTAAATTGTGCTGTTCTACCTACGGGTTCTGAAGCTCAGGCGGCTGCTCTTAACATGACATATCATCCAAGAATGCATACGAGAGAATACTATCAGAAGGTACAGGGATTGCTTGAAAACTGTCAGAGCAGAGATGATGTCATTACTGTTTTAAATGATATACGATCGGATTTGTATTCAAATTCTTTTATTTAATTTATGGAAGGGAGTTATGAAAATATATTCACTTTACTGTTCTGATGGATATGTGTACTGGAGAACCAAAAATTTACAGTACGGCGCAGAATTAAGGGCGTCTTTATTAAGTTCATCTATCGATGAGTTTACTCCTGTGAGCAATCTGGAAATAGTAAAAGATGAAGAATGGGGCGATATTGCAGCTGTAGAGATGTCATGTGTCACGATTTCTATTAGTTCAAAAATGCTATCTATAGTTGGTTCTGACCTAAAAACTGTTCCCATAGCAGGGGATAGTAATTATCACATGGTTATTCCATCTGTTGTTGATGCATTGAATTTTGATAAATCTGTAGTAACGACTTTCCCAAATAGTAGAAGAGTCCTATCTATAAAGAAGTATGTTTTTGACACAAACAAGATAACTCAATTTCCTCTTTTTTTACTTCCGTATGGGCCTACGTCGATTCTGGCTACAGAAGAATTTGTTGTAAAATGTAAGGTAAATAACTTTAAAGGTATAGAATTCAAAAAGATTTATGAGGAGTGAAAAAAATGAAGAAAGTTATTGTCCTTTTCTTATCTGTATTGATGGTTTTACCCGTTTTTGCTGGAGGTAATAGTGAAGATACTGGTACTATTATTGGAGCAAGCGTTGGTGGCGTTAGCGGTGCTGCCGCAGGGGCTGCCGCCGGAGCAGCACTAGGTTCTGTTGTCCCTGGGGTAGGAAATGTTGTTGGCGCTGTTATCGGTGGCATAGCTGGAGGAGTTGCAGGTGGTGTTGGAATTGGGACAGCAGGGGCTGCTGGTGGAGCGGCTATTGCTAGAGCCATAACACCCGATTCTGAGTATTTTAGAATTTCTACACAATTCTCATATACTCAGCAAGGGACAGATCGTATCTCCAATGTATTCTATGGAGCGGAAGGTTTATCTGCAAATCAAACTTTTGTTCCAGTTTTTCCCGTTGGATCGGATGTCGTATTGACAATATCAATGACACCTGTCCTAGTAGATGATAGTGCAACTGTACCATCAAATGGAATTGATATTCCTGTACAGATCCTTCTGAAAATTAATGGAGACATCGATATTCACCGACACGGTGGAATTTCAAATGTTAAAGAAGCGGTAATTGATGACTCAAGTACTCTTTATTCTTTTAGTTTTAGATCTACAGGAGAAGCTCAAAGAAGTATATCATTCCGAATTTCCCCTAATGATGTGGGTGAAGTGTATGTTACGGTATCTTATGGCGCAAATGATCAAAATATCGTTACAGAGGATTCGGATGTATTCACTACCATTTCTTTTAATGATTGAAAGAGGAGCCTGTTATGAATACTCCAATTGACTCAAACAAAAAGAGAAAGCCAATAACAATTATTTTTTGTTTTCTCTTGTTGCTTGTTATTGAGAGTGCTGTAATTTGTATACTTCTTTTCATTGAGAAACCAAATAATGATGTAACTCTGGATAGACAAAAATCTATGATTCTTATAGTTGATGCAACTAATGATGACGAATCAGAGTTATCCGATAGTACACAGATTGCTAATGCTGTTCAAAGTGGAGGTATGATAAAAATTAGTCCAGAGAGTGAATGGATAAGTAGCCATTTCCCGCCAGAATATATCAAGTATGGTGCAATGAATAGTAATGGTATAATGTGGACAGAAGGTGCATATCTAAATTATATTGCTAGCATGGGATGGCAATTGATTGCAGTAGAGAACAAAGTACTGTATTTCACCCAGATCTAAAACTGAAATGGAAAAGGCTTTATTCCAAATCGGAGAAAGCCTTTTCTGAATATTCTGAACAGGTTTCAAAACTATTGAATTCAAATTAAATGAATGAAGTTTGTAAGAAACATAGAGTGAAGTACAGAATATTGTCAGTAATAGGACAAACTTGAACATTGTTGATTATGCAAAAATGTTTTGACATAGGCTGAATAATGCATATTAAGTTATTTTCTCTTATTCGCTATCTACAGCGTTCTGGAGGAATATCAATTGAAGAGCTTCAGAATGAGCTTAATGTTTCAAGGGCAACTATATTTCGTTACTTGGAGACATTGCAGGAAATGAATCTCCCTGTAACAAATGAGATACGGAATAGAAAAAGCTATTACTTCTTCGATATGTCAGATCCTCTCATCGGACGTAATGTCTTTGAGAACATCCCCTATCTGCGAGATGATTTTCTCTTTGACAAAGACGAGAAGATGCTTGTCGAATACCTGTTTGCAAACACGAAAGCAACAGTTCCTACACTAGAAAAGGATCTTGATAAGCTTCATGAGAAGATGCGAGTACTTCTGTCTTTTGCTGGGCACGTGTCTGATTCGGTTTCCGATAAAAAAAAGAGTGAAGACGCTGATGATCCTGTAATCCGATATAAGGGCGTTAGAAAGATTGCATCATTCAATGAGATGCCAAAGAAAAGCGAAGAAGATAAGTTTCCAATCATAAGCATGCTCTGTGATGCTGTGGCTCAAAAAAATGTGTGTACAGTCACTTATAAGGCAGCTGGAAATGAAGATGCAAAGACTTATAGATTCATGCCGCTTGTTGTGTTCTCGTACCAAGGCGGTATTTATACCATCGGTGAGACGGATAAGTACGACTATACATTCAAGCTTGCTGTTGAGCGCATAGAGAAAATCGACATCCTTGAGGAGAAGTTCGAGCGGAAGACAGACCTAGATATTCCCTGGATAATGACGGATCCATTCGGACTCATACAGGTTGATCAGTTTGAAGCGCAAATTCTGATTCCTGCAAGTTCGATTCAGCGCATCAAAGACCGTGCATGGCCTGAAAAGCGTGTTTCTTTTTCTGATCCTGCTGCGGATGGTAGCATCATAATGACTGTAATCACATCAGGAGAGTTTGAGCTGATCAGATGGCTTCGGTATATGGGAACAGAAGTGAAGCTGATTTCCCCTGATTGGCTTGTGAGAAAACTGAATAAATCTATAAACGTGATGAAAAAACACTATTCATGATTTTTTTTAATGTGGTCAGTCTAGATTAACTTGTATCAGGGGGTTACAAAATATGAAATGTCTTTAGGTCTTTTTGTGGTAAATTCTTGTATTATGTCGGGAATGTGTTTTTCTAAGTAGCGTAAGAAATAGATATGGGCAGATTGTGGTTGCGATGTAGAGAGGTTCTTCCATATTTCAGAAAATGCTACTCTTTCAATTTCATTTAGAAAATTGGTAAATGCTGAATATTGGTTTATCATATCCGCATTTAAATTGCGAATTAAAGCATTATAAAAATCGAGTAACAGTTTATCGAATGTATTTATTGGCACCATTTGATTCGTTTTGCCGCTTCTTAGGTCAGAGGCCATATGTATATAGTAAGCCAAAATTGCAATGATGATTGTTCTTGCATCCTGTGGTTGCAAGTTGAAGGCTGCTCCTACACAAGGAATCAGAATTTCATCACGTCTCAATCTCCATTCTCGTTTTCTCTTTATTTCGTTTGGATCTTGTTGTGGATGAGCTACGGTATAATCATAATAGAATCCCTGATGATTATAATATCTGTGGAATCCAGCTCCCAAAGATGCTAAATCGGAAAAACTTGGGAGCGAAATATGTTTGCCATGAGGTGTTTTCTTAAGATTATCTCCTAAATTTTTATAAAGCTTCTTATTTTTGTTAGGGTTTGAATGGTCAATCGAGAATAGCATTGCATCGGTAAGGATAAAATATGATAGTTGGCCAGAACCTATATGCCTCCATTTTTTATTCTCATAAAATATTTTTGCAATGTCTAAGTTGTGACCTCTGCGATTCATAATTAATTATGATCCATAATATAGAGAGAGGATATCAGTCAATAACAGTATTTCATCATTTCCTAAGTATTCGAAAGCCGTGAATGGTTATGCATTTTCAGAGGTGAAGGACTAGATCATTGCGAATTTATGCAGTATGTCTACTTTGATTGGTAGTTTTGAATGGAAGTGGAATCACTGATACGATATCTATTTCGTACGGTTCCTCCTGGATAAGCAACCTGGCAAATGACAAGTTCAGTATCATCCTCTACACTCACATCTTCTACAAAGAACGAAGGCCACTGGTGGTCAGGTCCGGCAAGCAAGACACTGAACCACTCATTCAAGAGCACTACCTTGGATACAGTCGAGCTCTATTTGTGTTTTCTCAAGGGAAAATGCCATATTGAGAAGTTTCAAATGTCCGGTTTTATAGGATTGGAAGAATTACTGACTGATAATATCTATCCAATTCATCAGGACTTTGCCTCAGATCAGATCTTATCCACCATAATACCATTTCAACAAAGCTTCCTGAGATGTGGTTTATCATGAAGTCATCTGGCAAATCCAGATTGTTTTTCCTGTTACTGCATTCAACAAATTCTGTTCTGAAAAAATCCGACAGGCTTTCCCTGAAATAGCTGAGGAAAATCTCACTGCTGTCATGTGAGAGCAGGGCTACTATATTCCTGTCTTCTTTCAGGTGATGGAGAAGATGGCAGATTGCAGACTTAGGAGCTTCCTTATCAGAGTACAGCCCTGTGCCCTTCATTGCAGTCTTTGCATTCTCTGCTATATGTCCGAAAAGCTCCTCGCACAGTGTTTTGAGAAGATGATCCTTTGTCTCGAAGTGAGCGTAGAATGTCGTGCGTCCTATGTCCGCTTCATCAATGATGTCCTGAACTGTTATGTGTGAGTAGCTTTTCCTTGAAAGCAATGCCGTAAAAGCATTGAATATGGCTTTTCTTGTTTTCTTCTGCCTTCTGTCCATGTTCACCTCTCAATTACGGGTCAATTTCAGAAAAGTGTTTGTTAGCGTACATCTGTTTGAAACTGACTATTGAATTCAGGCAATCTTCTGCCTTATGTTAAAGCAAACAAAGTGTTCTGTATTGTATTAAACGTACCGATCCTTGAATGAGTTGTCAATCTGAATACGGGAGGAAAACATGATAAAGAGAATTAATGACTTTCTTGCAGGGCTTCCAATGACAATCGCTGCTGGTGTATTCCTTATTTTCGATCTGATTCCACATCTGACCGGTGGAAATGAGAGGCCGATAAGCTTCTTCCCGTTTGATCCGGCATGGGTGACAGTCATCATCAGCGGTATTCCTCTTCTCTATCTTGCGGTGTGGAGACTTATACACAATAAAGGCATAAGCAAGATTTCATCAGCTCTTCTTATATCCATAGCAATGTTTGCGGCTATCGCTATCGGGGATCTTTTTGCAGCGGGTGAGGTTGCATTCATTATGGCTATTGGAGCTCTTCTTGAAGAAGCCACCACAAACAGGGCAAAGAAAGGCCTGAAAAAACTGATCGATCTTGCGCCTACAAAAGGTCGACGTATTAAGGATGGAAAAGAGGAAATGATTGCAGCCGAGGATATTAAAAAAGACGATATCCTCAGGATTCTTCCAGGAGAGACTATTCCGACAGATGGAATGATTGTCAAAGGGGAGACATCTGTAGATCAGGCAATCATGACAGGAGAGTCTCTTCCTGTAGACAAGACTGTCGGGGATTCTGTTTTCTGCGGTACGATTAATAGATTCGGTTCAATAGATATAACAGCAACAGGTGTAGGGGAGGATAGCTCTCTTCAGAAGCTTATACGCATGGTTGAAGATGCGGAGAAAAAACAAGCACCGATGCAGCGTATTGCTGACAAAGTTGCAAGCTATCTTGTTCCTGTTGCTCTCTTGATTGCCATCGTAGCGTATATTGCGACAGGTAATATTGTTACTGCCGTGACTGTCCTCGTCGTATTTTGTCCCTGTGCGCTAGTTCTTGCAACTCCTACTGCGATAATGGCAGCAATCGGACAGGCCACGAAGCATGGTGTCATCATCAAATCAGGAGAAGCACTTGAGAATATGGGCAAGGTCGATACTATCGCTTTCGACAAGACTGGGACGCTCACTTATGGACACCTTGAAGTCAGTGATGTTGCTGTCATTGATTCAGACATGAACGAAGAAGGATTGTTATCTGTTGCTGCATCGGCTGAATCAAGAAGCGAGCACCCCCTTGGAAAAGCAGTTGTCGAGGGAGCAAAAATGAGAGGGCTGAAAATTAAAGAGGCAGCGGCTTTCAGGATGCTCTCAGGCAGGGGAATTGAAGCTGAAGTTGATTCAAAAACTATTTTATGCGGCAGCGAGAGACTCATCAGGGAGAATGGCATAAGCATTGATGCTAAAGCTGTTGATGCGCTTGAGAGGTTCAGATCAGAAGGAAAAGCTTCCATATTAGCAGCAATGGATGGAAGAGTGATTGGCCTTGTGGCTCTTTCAGATGTGATAAAGGAAGAAGCAAAGGACATGGTGTCGAGGCTTTCAGCAATGGACACAAAGACTGTGCTCCTCACTGGAGACAATAAAAAAGCAGCTGATTACTTTGCATCAAAAATCGGAATCACTGAAGTCAGGGCGGAGTTGCTTCCAGAAGAGAAAGTCGAGAATATCGATGCGATGCGGAAGGCCGGACACAGAGTCTGCATGATAGGAGATGGCGTGAATGATGCTCCTGCACTGAAAAGTGCTGATGTAAGCGTCGCTATGGGAAGCATGGGCAGCGATATTGCAGTCGATGCTGCTGATATTGCTTTAATGAGTGATGATATATCGAAGATCCCATATCTCAAGAGACTTTCAAATGCAACGGTGAAGACTATAAAGGCAAGCATTACGCTTTCAATGTGCATCAATGCCGCAGCTATTATCCTCTCTCTGTTCGGCCTTCTCAATCCAACGACAGGAGCTCTTGTCCATAACGCAGGTTCTTGCTTTGTAGTATTGATTGCCGCATTACTGTATGACAGAAAATTCGAATAACTTACATGGCGAAGTCAATGGCTAGGTTAGGGAAAAGATATTTCTGAAGCATATTCTAAAACTTGATTTCGCTGTCGATTCTCCACAAGTGCAGCATTCAAGACCACGGATTCTTTTCAAAGTAAAATCCTTGTAGGTGGTAATGATGCAACATATCTTTATTACGCTGGCGAAGTGTATTACAAGCAGGACTTCTCTAGCACATCAGTAAGATTGCAGCATTATAAAGATTGAGAAAACTGTAGTTGAAAAGCTTTGAATAATAGTAGAAATCTCTGTTATTCGGTTAAAAACATCCCGCAAAACATCCCGCTGGAAGAGCGGAAAAAGAAACAACTCCCTAGCATTGAGGGAGTTGCTTTGAGTGGAGCTGATCGGGATCGAATGGAGTAAGCAAGTTTGCATAATCTTGCTAGAACTGGTCAATTCATTATAATTCAATCACTTGAATCTATTCGTCTGCTATCGGGCGTTACAGTCATTGTCAAGTTGTATCAATCTTTTTTGACGGAATTAATGACGGTATTGATTCTTTGAAAGCTGTGTAAATGCGTGGCCCGGCACTGAGCCACGCGCATAGATTCATTCGAATACGGAGATTGCCCGTTCCACAGTTGCATTAAAGTCTTCTTCCAGACCGTCAAGCCAGTACTCAGGCCCTTCGAACTGGGACAGCACATTGTAGCCTTTGTGAATGTTGATTCCTTCAATAAAATCACTATAGCGTTCGAATCCCAGTTCATGCTTATCTGAGAAGGTGAATATCACACCAGAGGTGATAGTGTTGATGAAAGTATCGGTTCCATCTTTCTTTATGGCATTGACCGTGTCAGTGACTATGGAGATTTTTTCAATGCCGGCTTCTACTGCGTCGTCAATCAGCTTGATCATATCATATGGGTTGGAGCCCTCATGTATGTGGAAACAGGGGATATCTTCTACGGGACATGAATAATAGCGGATGGCGTCTAGGCTGTTTATGATGCAGTAAGTGGAGTCGTCAAAGACCAGTTCCACAACACACATGACGGTGTTATCCACATCAAAGGTATCATGGCGTATCTTCACCAGCTTTTTCCCTACAAAACTTTTCAGTATGGAAATGTCCTGCCAATTGAATCCTGTAGTTATTATTATCTCGTTCATTTCTTTCCTCCATTGGTTTTATCGCTTGTGAAGTGTATCTTCTGAGTCTTCACTTTCCCTTTGTAGCTTCCTTTTTTGATGTTGATATCGACAGCTGGGGAACCTTTAGAACTCGTTACAACTCTGTATGTTATCCTTGTTCCATCTGCCAGTGTCGCAATCCAGCCATGAGAAATGTCCTTCTTAGAGACGCACCCTTTACTGATTCTATCCGCAAAGTCTCGTGCTGTGGCATACACATTGGCGGACTGTATCTCTCTAACGCTAGAGGAATTTCCAGCTCTTCCAAAGTATCCTGCTTCAGTTACAGGATAATCTTTGAGAAAACTGGAAGTCAAATTGTCATTTAAGTTCCTTCCTGCAGTATGTGGATTGCAGGGGTTATGTGTTCCCATTGTCGCCTCCTTTCCTGTGAGTTTCCTCAATACGACTCGAATAGCGGTGGAAATGAACCTGATGCAGGTACTCTCCGAAGATAACATCTGGCATGTAGCCATGGACAAGTACAACTGGTGGGTGCAGCTCATTGAGCATAGCATCTAATCCCTCCTTGAAAATCATCTTCTGATCCGTTGTTTGAATGCAGCCATGAGTGCTGATCGCAATCATTCTTTCTTTGGGAACACCAAGAAAGCAAAAGTCGAAACTATCCTTGTCGCTCCATCGAATACTCGGTATGACTGGTACACCATGTTTTTGAAAATAGAATCCAACAGCCCTGTTCATATATGTGTTGGCTTCCTGCAAGCAGCGGGACTGCCCGACTGTCAAAGTGAAGTCTGGAGTCAGTATCCCATCGTAGAGTTGAAGAGTTGGTAGATATCTATCAGGCGAATGCAGAATTGGTGCAAAGCCTTTATCGTGCATGTAGAAATGAATATGCTGTCGATAATTTGAGGTCAGATTTCTTCGCTCAAACGGCCATAGGCCGTTGGGAATTTGGGCATTTTGGATATCCATCATCATTGGAATACCTGGCGCCCCTACGAATCTGGCTCCTTCCACAAGAAAGTTGAAGAAGCCATCATCAAACATTGTTTTTCGTGCCATAGTTTGCCTCCTCCGTAAATATATTAGCGTGTTCGCTAATTTCTAACAATTGAGTAAAAAAAGAGATCATCTTCTGTCCTCCATAATAACTAATCCCAGTTTTTTGAGTCTGATTTTCAGTGCTGTTGCTGATGTATTGAAGTCGTGTGCGAGTTCCCTCAGTTCCTTGCCATAGGGACATGTATCTATATTAACGGGATGGGTGAGCGTCCCTGTGATTTTCTCGAATTCTTTTTGGATAAGCTCCTTGGGCATAAGAAATGCTGAAGCGCAGTAGTTTGCCTGCCATTCTATGATTTCAATGTCAGTCATTGGCCGATATACCCCTGCGATGGCAGCCTTGGTGCTCACATGGTAATCGTATGGATCTTTTCGGGTGTGTCTGAAACATTTCTTATGAAGAATCTGATGAAATCCTTCGTGAAGCGCTGTGAAGTTTTCAGCAGCTCTGTCAGGTAATTCTGTCAGAGTGGAATCAATCAGGATTGTTCCGGCTACTACATCAACCTTGAATGGCTTCATCCCTGACTGAAAGTAGGGCTTTGGCCATGCCCAGATATATCCATCGGCATACGCTGTTGCTCCGAGAATGCTCTGATCTGGTGTCAGATACTTCCAGTCATACGGAACGTCGATACATTTCTCGATTACTTCATAAACGTCCAATGGCTTTGGCTTATATAGTCTCTCAGGGTCAAATACTTTGAGCAAATCTTCAGCTTTCCCTTCAAGTTGGCTCTTTGAATAATCGTAATGAAACATGTAATCCTATCTCTCCTCCTTTTCAGAGTTTTCAAGCATTTCTATAACCTTTATCCACTCCTTATCTCCAAATGACTTGTCACGAGCCATTCGGAGTGCAACTCTGGCTTTCTCTGTGTTCATGATATATTCGGGCAAATCCGGAGAAACTGCATTCTCTCGTTCTTGTCCCGCTAGATCGAAAAGCTCATTGGTTTCCTCTTCTGTTAAACGTAAGGATTTTGCCATGAGATAAAGTTTGTCTTTCCCCGGCGGATAACGGTGTCCTTTCTCAATGTCACTCATGAATGCAGGGGCAATATCGAGTTCGCCTGCCAGCCCTCTGAGAGTGAGTCCGATTGCCTTGCGTTTCTTCTCAACATATCTTCCGAAATCTCCAGTCATTGATGAAATCTCCTAAGCTCCTTGTCTATTTGTTATCTTGTTCGCTAAATTCTAACACAAGAATAAATCCATTCCAAAGTCCTTGTCAAGGGATGTTTTGAAGGGTTGCTAAAGATGTAAAATTGAAATAAAATATCTAAAAACTAAATATAGGAGATTCTAGTGTCCGTATCATATAAGAAGCTGTGGAAGTTGCTTATCGATAGAAATATGACCAGAACGGAGTTGCGCAAGCAGGCTGGGTTCTCGACAGCAGCTCTTGCAAAGCTTGGAAAAGATGAGAATGTAAACACTGAAGTCCTGGTTAAGATTTGCACTACCTTGGACTGCAATTTATCTGACATCATGGAAATCTCCAAGGAAACAGAGTAATGGATAATCAGAACTTCAATCAGCTTGTGTCTTTCATATTCGGCATAGCCAATGACTGCCTCGTGGATAAATATGATGTAGGTGACTACAGGAAGGTGATTCTTCCAATGATTGTCATTAGAAGGCTTGATGCGGTATTGGAACCTACAAAAGAAGAAGTCCTGAATACTAAGAAAGTACTGGAGTCGCAGGGAATTTTAGATATGGATGATGTTTTGGCTGGTGTTGCGAAGCAGTCATTTTCCAACAGTTCTCCATACATTTTGAAGGATCTGAAATCCAGGACAAACAAACAACAATTGAAAAGGGATTTCACACTATATCTCAATGGGTTCTCGAAGAATGTTCAGGACATAATCGACAAATTCGGGTTCAGAGCTCAGATAGATACACTTTGTGACTACGATATTCTTGGAATGCTGATAAATAAGTTGACAGATTCTTCAATCAATCTGTCAAACAGACCTGTCCTTGACTCTAATGGTAAAGAGATACTTCCAGCTCTCGACAACCATACTATGGGCACTGTATTTGAGGAAGTTATAAGGAAATTCAATGAAGAGACGAATGTAACAGATGCAGGGCGGCATTTCACACCTCGGGATATTGTTGAGCTCATTGCAGATCTTGCATTCATTCCTGTTGAAGAGAAGGTGCAAAGCACAACATATAGGATTTATGACGGTGCTTGTGGTACTGGTGGAATGCTTACCGTTGCAGAAGAGCGAATCAAGAGAATGGCAGATAAAACTGATAAGAAAGTATCCATACATCTGTTTGGACAGGAACTTGCCAAAGAGACGTATGCAATTGCCAAATCCGATATGCTGCTGAAAGGAGAAGGGATACAGTCTGAGAACATCAAGCTAGGGTCAACCATTTCTCAGGATGCTTTCCGTCGTCAGACTTTTGACTTCATGTTGTCCAATCCTCCTTTTGGAACACCTTGGAAGTCCGATCTGAAAATATGGGGAGATATCAAGAAGGAAGATATTGATGATCCTCGTTTCCGATTGGATTATGATGGTCGTGATTTTTCTGTGATTCCTGATATCGGGGATCCTCAGATGCTCTTTCTTGCAAACAATATCAGCAAAATGAAGAAAGATACCGTGCTCGGCAGCAGGATTGTTGAGGTACATAACGGCTCGGCACTTTTCACAGGAAAAGCAGGGCAGGGGCCATCTAATCTCAGACAGTACATCTTAGAAAACGATTTACTTGAAGCTATTGTCGCTCTGCCAGAGAAGATGTTTTACAACACAGGCATAGGCACCTATCTCTGGGTGCTTGCAAATAAGAAAGAAGAAAGGCGTAAGGGGAAAGTACAGCTGATTGATGCGACATCTTTCAAAACCGCATTACGAAAGAATCTTGGAGAAAAGAATGCCACCATTTCTTCTGAAGATCGGCACAGGATACTTGATCTTTACATGCAGTTTGACAAAGCAGATCCAGAGTATAGCAAAGTATTTGACAACTCGGGGTTTGGGTATTGGGAAGTGCCTGTGCTTACACCACGGCTAGATGAGGATGGTAAACCTATTCTTGATAAGAAAGGTAAGCCAATCAAACCAGATAAAGATACTGAGATTGTTCCGTTCTCTTATGAAGGCGGAGTCGGCGCTTTCATCAAGAATGAAGTCCTGCCATACAACCCTAATGCATATTACATGGCTGGAACAGAGAAAATTGGCTATGAAATTTCATTCACAAAATATTTCTATAAACCAGTAAAGCTGAGAAGTCTAGGGGAAATCTTGGCTGATGTTAAAGCTCGAGAAAAAGAAATGAGTACGCTAGTGCATGCTCTTATGGAGGATAATTGATGAAGCAATATCCCTCATACAAGGCTACAGAGATAAAGTGGTTGAGGCAGTATCCTTCTCACTGGATATTAGTTCCGTCTAAACGAATATTTAGTAATCCAAAACAAAAGAACATCGGAGAACAAGAAAAGAATATATTGGCACTAACACTAAAAGGAGTGGTAAGGAATGATCCGGCGAATCCTATAGGACTTGCACCATCAGATTACTCTTCTTACCAGATATTCGATAAAGATGATCTCGTATTTAAACTCATTGATTTAGAAAATGTTGCGACAAGCAGGGTTGGAATTGTCCCAGAGCAAGGAGCTATGAGCTCTGCATACATAAGGTTTTCCTTGCGAAATAATGGTGAATATATAAGGTATTTCTTTTATCAGTATTACGATTTGTGGTTAAGGCATGTTTTTAACGGGCTTGGAGCAGGCGTGCGACAAACTTTGTCTGCAGATGATTTGGGGCAATTAAAGATAGTAGTGCCGCCGCTAGATGAACAGCGTCATATTGTTAAATACATTGATTGGAAAACTTCTGAGATTAATCAGCTCATCAACGTATATCAGAAGCAGATAAAGCTATTAGAAGAATATTTGCAGGTATTCATCGACCAGTGTATTACTTCCGGGCTACATTCTTCAGTTAATATGAAGGAATCCAAAGCCGAATGGATGGGGTTTGTACCAGCTTCTTGGCAAGAAATGCGGATTAAGGACATTTGTCGAGAAAAGAATATTCGGTCTGTTGATGGGAAAGAACCTCACTTGTCAATGAGCCAGAAAAGGGGGCTTGTTACAGACGATGATGATATGACAAGGCCTTTCTTATCTGAATCGTATATTGGCGGAAAGGTGTGTGAGGAAAATGATCTTGTTCTGAACAGGTTGAAAGCGCATTTAGGGGTTTTTGCTCTTGCGCCACAAATTGGCGTCATTAGTCCTGACTATACTGTCTTGAAAATCGATACGGATAGGGTCATTCCAAAATACGCAGAGTATATGCTTAAGTCCAATTCCTGCCGAAGAGAACTTGTTACACGAGTCCGAGGTATAACAGAAGGTTTTTGGCGCTTGTATACAGAAGACCTGTATTCAATCAGGATTTGTATTCCTTCTCTTGATGAACAGGCTGAAATACTGTCTGTTATTGAAACTAAAGAAAGATTGATAAAGGACTGCATTGGACAAATCACAAAAGAAATAGAGCTTATTGCAGAGTACAAGAAAACTCTGATTTCCAGTGTAGTCACCGGCCAGGTTGATGTACGTGATGCTCAGATTCCTGAGTATGCGACTGTTGAGTTGAATGATGTTTCGGATGATTCTGATGTGGAGATAGAGGGGTAAAGCATGGCAACAGATATCAAAGAAAAAGGATTGGAAAAACTCATTACAGAATATCTGGTACATAACCAAAAATATGAAGAGGGGTTGCCCTCAGAATATAACCGAGAGTTTTCTATAGATGAAGGACGGCTGATACGTTTCCTGAAGGAGACTCAGCCAGATGAATTTGCAGCTTCTGGAATTGAAGACAATCCGAGGGAAAGACGGAAGTTTCTTGAACGGCTCGATAAGAAAATCAAATCTGATGGAGTTGTTAAGATTCTACGTAATGGATTCAAATATAATTCCTCTTCGTTTGATTTGATGTATGCTCTGCCATCTCCTGACAACCCCGATGCTGTCGCCTTGTTTGGGGATAATATATTCAGCGTGACGAGGCAGGTGCATTACTCAGTGATAGAACCAGATTTGTCGATTGATTTTGTGATATTCATCAATGGTTTACCTGTAATCACGTGCGAACTTAAAAACCAGCTCACCAAACAGAATTTTAATGATGCAGTAGAAGAATACAGGAAAGTCCGCAAGCCAGCAGAACCTCTTTTCTCTTTCAAGCGCTGTATTGTTCACTTTGCCATTGATGATAATGAAATCCGGATGTGCACGCGGCTTGCAGGAGATAATTCCTGGTTTATCCCATTCAATAAGGGATATAACGATGGAGCAGGCAATCCTCCCAATCCTGACGGAATTAAGACTGATTATCTCTGGAAGGATATTCTTTCAAAAGAAGAGTTGGCGAAAATCATTCTGAAGTATTGTCAGGTGATTAAGGAGAAAGATGATGATGGCAAAGAGTCTGAAAAGCAGATATTCCCACGCTATCATCAGCTTAGGGTTGTTGAGTCTCTTCTGGAAGATGCAAGGAGAGATGGCCCTGGTCATACATATCTTGTTCAGCATTCGGCTGGATCGGGGAAATCGAATTCAATTGCCTGGTTGTGCCATCAGCTTGTTGATTTGAAGAATGATAGGAATAAAGAGGTTTTCGATTCTGTAATTGTTGTGACAGACAGGGTTAATCTCGATAAGCAGATCAGAGATACAATCAGCAATTTTGCACAAGTATCATCAACTTTGAAATGGGCAAAGAATTCAAGTGAGCTTAAAACAGCTTTGAATAATGGAATAAAGATCATCATTGCTGTCGTAAACAAGTTCAGCTTCATTCTGGAAACAGTCTCGCGCGAATTGAAAGACAAGAACTTTGCAATAATCATCGATGAGGCTCATTCCAGTCAGAATGGCACTCTTGCTGCAAAGATGAATATGATAATCTCCAGCGAGCTTGTTGATGATGAGGACGAGTTTGAAGACAAACTTCTGACGCTTATCGAATCTCATAAGATGAGTTCCAATGCAAGCTATTTTGCATTTACAGCGACCCCAAAGAACAAGACTCTTGAGGTTTTTGGAAAACGTGTAGATAAGCTTGACGGTGAGCCGGAATTTGTACCGCATTACATCTATACGATGAAGCAGGCAATTGAGGAAGGATTCATACTTGATGTTCTGAAGAGTTTCACTCCAATCAAAAGCTTCTATAAAATCATCAAGACTGTTGCTGATGATCCTCTTTTTGACAACAAGAAAGCTCAGCGGATGCTCCGCTTCTTCGTTGAATCCAATGATTATGCTTTGGAGCAGAAGGCGGGCATCATAGTCGAACATTTCCATACTGAAGTACGACAGAAAATAGGTGGAAAAGCTCGTGCCATGGTTGTTGCGAATGGCATTGACAGAGCTGTCAAATATTATGATGAGATATCAAGATTACTAGCTGAGAGAAAGAGCCAGTTCAAAGCAATTGTGGCCTTCTCAGGCACTACTGATTATCATGGTGAGCAGAAGACTGAAGCTGATATTAACGGATTCCCAAGCTCGAGGATTGAGAAAGAATTCCGCAAAGATCCTTATAGAATCTTGATTGTCGCAGATAAGTTCCAGACCGGATATGACGAAAAGCTTCTGCATACGATGTATGTTGATAAGAGCTTGTCAGACATAAAGGCGGTGCAGACTCTTTCCAGATTGAACAGAAGCATGCCTGGAAAGAAGGATACATTCATACTGGACTTTGTTAATGATCCCGCCATCATAAAAGCTGCATTTGACAAGTACTATAAGACTACCGTGTTGCTTGGAGAGACCGATATCAACAAGCTTAATGACCTTGTCGATACTCTTGAGTCAATTCAACTGTATTCAATGGAAGAGGTCTATGAGTTTGTACAATTGTATCTGGATAATGCATCACGTGAAAGACTGGATCCTATGCTTGATATCTGTGTTGAGCGATATAGGGAACTCGATCTTGAAGAACAGATTGAGTTCAAGAGCACAGCGAAGACATTCGTAAGAACATACCGTTATCTGTCTACTATAATCCCGGGAGGAAGGAAGGAGTGGGAGGCTTTATCAATCTTCCTCAATCTTTTGATAGCAAAATTACCTAGACCGGACGGTGAGGATGATGTCTCAGAGATACTCCAGGATATCGATTTGGAGAGCTACAGACTGGAAGTGCAGGAAACAGTACGCATCCAGTATGAGAATGAGGACGGGAATGTTCTACCGATATCAGCGCAAGCCAATACCGGGGTGCCTGTTCCAGAGATGGATCCTTTGTCAAAGATTATAGATGAATTTCACTCAAGATTTGGCAACATCGAATGGAATGATGAAGATGCAATCGATAAGTTTATATTCCAGGATTTGCCGAATGCGGTAAGAAACGACAGTACATTTATGAATGCAGTACGTTTCTCTGATGAGCAGAATGCGATATCTGAATGCAATGATATCACGCAACGCATAATTTCAAGTAAGGCTATGGATCAGCTGGAGTTTTTCAAAGCATTCACCAGTAATCCTGATCTCAAGGAATGGGTGTTTAGGAAAGTATTCAATTTGGCGTCTGCTGGACTGGTCGCGGAGCAGAAGCCTACTTACAGTGTCTAGCGGGAATTCATGATGGAAGGAAGAGTTATTGAGTATAAGAGAGAACTTACAAAAGACGTTGAAGGACTTGAAAGGGAGGTCGTTTCCTTCCTGAATACATTTGGAGGAGAGCTTGTCTTCGGCTTGGCCAATGATGGTACCGTCTACGGAGTTCCTGATCCTGATGATGTTCAGAAACGTATCGCGCAACGACTGTCTGAAAATGTGCATCCATCATGTCTTGGTCTATTCGATATCGAAGTTGAAGCTACAGAGGGAGGAAAACATCTTGTGAAGGTGACTGTCTCTGCTGGATCGGACAGGCCATATTACATCGCAAAGTACGGGATGAGCTCGAAGGGGTGCTATTACAGAGTTGGTTCTTCATGTCGTCCGATGCCAGAGCGAATGATCAGGGAGATGTACGCCAAAAGGGTGCCTACGACATTGGCCACAATCATAGCCCCAAGCCAGAATTTGAAATTTGAACAGCTGAAGATCTATTACAGCGAGAAGAAGCATCCACTCAATGACAATTTTGCCGAGACTCTTGATTTCCTCACCCCTGAAGGAAAGTACAACTTCGTTGCCTATCTGATGGCGGACAACAATCATCTGACATTCAAGTTCGCCAGGTATGCAGGAACTGACAAGTGTGAGCTTGTAGAGAGCTCTGAGTACGGTTTCAACTGTCTTATTACAACGGCGCACAGACTTGCTGACCGTCTCCTCGTAGAGAACAGAACATGGACAAAGATAACTCCGAAGCTAAGGCTTGAAAGGAAGATGTTTGAACCGATTCCAGCAAGGGAGGCTCTAATCAACATGCTTGTCCACAACGATTACAGCCGAGGTTATACACCTGTTGTGGAGGTGTATTCCGACAGACTTGAGCTTACATCGCATGGAGGTCTTCCTGATGGGATGACTGTAGAGCGCTTCTTCTCCGGCGTGAGCCGTCCTCGAAATAGGGAAATCATGAGAATCTTCCATGATGTTGAAATGGTGGAGCAACTAGGATCCGGCATGAACAGGATCCTTCAGTATTATGACAAGAGCATCTTTGAGATACATGATGACATGATCAAGGTTGTATTCAGATTTGTTCCAGGCTTTGAAGATGATTTACAGTCTAAAAATGAAGAATCTGCTGATTTACAGTCTAAGTTACAGTCTAAAATTGATTCCAACGAGGATTTACAGTCTAACTTAGACTCTAAATCTGATTCCGGATTGAAAAGTACAGAGAGGCTATCTCGTGCTGAAATCAAGATTCAGATTGTAGGAGTTCTTAAAGAGAATCCTTCATGTACATATGAGACTCTTAGTAAGATGTTCAACATATCAAGAGCTTCAGTAGCGAATTATCTCAAGAGCCTAAGTGAAGCAGGTGTTGTCAGAAGAGTCGGAAGTGATAAGGATGGCCACTGGGAAGTGGTTTGATGGCAGACGGCTATTGCCAATGTTTTATTCCTTCCTGTATATCCGCTCTGCTTTATCTTCCTGCTCCGTTGTGGATATGGGCTCATGATCTTAGTCTGAGGTACGTGTAGCTGTTGATCTATCGGAGTTGAAATTGCTGTATGGGTTTCTGGCAGCAGTATCTGTCAGATTTTTTATCCTTGCAAGATCCTTGAAACCCAGAGAGAAAATCCCGTTCATGAACTGAGCAAGAGATGGAACGGTCTTGAGGGTTGCCTTCAGTGTTTCATTAGTCATGGGTTCGTAGTTCACATAGAAACTGATGTTGCTTAATGAAGGAGCATCAAATGTCTCCGGAATTCTAGATCTTATAGCTTCATCGACGTTATCAATATCGAGGAGTTTCAGTATCTTCAGCATCGTATCAGTGGAAGGACTAGCCATTGTTGTCGTGGCATCCTGGTATTCAGAATAAGACCTGCTGCTGATGCCTGAATCTTTGTAGAAATTGCTTTTAAAGTCATATCTGGAGGAAATCTTATCGTCAATTGTTTGCCAGATTGAAACTACAGGAAGGTATGAGTGGAGCCAAAGGCTGTTTGCCATTTCATAAAAAGCCATTTGTAGACTGAATGTTGATATCTGGAAGTCCTCCACTCCAAATGCCTTATTAAGAACATGAATGATTTCGCTCATCAGAAAGAGCCCATCAACTTCTTCTGCACGCAGGAACTCATAAAAAATACAGAATCTGTATTCATCGGAAGTGCCAGCTGTCTCGGGATTCCTAATCAAGTTACCGGCATCAAGTCCTTCAGAGAGTGAGTTGAATGCTCTGACAATTGCATTCTTGTCGGAATTCTGCATAAGCTGACTGTTTGGCAAAGTATCTTTTTCTGTCAGTGTCGTCCAATAGATGACATTATTCTTGTCAGTAAGATATTCCGGTTCCTTTTCTGCAACCAGAGTATCAAATGTGATACCGAGAGCATTCGAGATTCTGTAAAGGTCATTGAATTTTGGAATCTTGTGCTTCTTGAAGTTGTTGATGAAAGATAGCTGATTGATTCCTGCAACAGATGCAACATCATTGCGCGATAAATGTAAGAATTCGCGCTGCTTGTCGATTCTGTTGAGGATTGTATCTGCTGCAAGTTTTGGAAAATCCGTTGCAATTCCCATAAAATTAGTTTGCACACTTTTGGAAAAAAGGAGAAGAATAGCAGACCTTATTTTCAAAAAGACACCTTAATATACGGTTCTGTTTTCAAAAGAAAAATTCAAAATAACTCCACAATGTATGGTTCTGTATTGACAACTGGCAGTACATGCATTAGTTTTGTATTTGTAAATCAACTCTGATACTAAAGGAGTTGAAATGAATACAGGAGTTATCATGGCACGACCACGCAAAGAAGAGTCTTATTTCTTTACGAAGGACAAAAGAGGGAAGGATTCCTACATTCTCTCTATACGTGACGATCATTACGCATATGGATTCAAAAGGATTATTTTTCATGCTAGCCGTAATGATGCGGGAATTATTGCCAGAGAGCTTTATGACAATTACATGAGGACTCTGGCAATGACGCCAGAACAGAAAGAGAAGTTGTCAGAGGTTCCCGTCACGGTTGCACAGGCCTGCGAGATCTTCATCAAAAGAAGGGAGACCGGGCGGAGTGATACATGCCAGGTTCATTCAATAGAACAGGTGTCTGCTCGCTTCAGGAATCACTTGATTCCGTATCTCGGAAAAAAGCGACTATCATCATTGGCGGTCGAGGATGTCACCGCATACAAGCTCAATCTGCAGAAAAAGGGACTATCCGATAGGTCTGTACATTACTGCATCGATGAAGCAAAGGAATTTTTCAACTATTGCGTTGAGGTCGGCTGGATGCTGCGTACTCCATTTGATTCAACATTCAAGATGGCCCGTCCCAAGCCCCGAAAGAACCGTATCCCGGGCCACATCCAGGATTATCGCAAGATGCTTCTAAAAGGGTGGAAGAATCCAATCAACCATGCTGTGGCAATGGTCTGTTTCTTCACCGGTATGCGTGTCTCAGAGATCAGGGCCCTCAAGAAGAATGACTTTGAAACCTACTATGGACATGAGGGCATCGAAGACTGTGTTGTGCTTCATATCCGCCATAGCCTGACAAACAGGAATGTGGAGAAAAGTCCTAAGAATGGCCGTGAACGGCTGACTGTTCTCCCTCGCTGGGTATATGAGTTCATCCAACCTGTCTTTCTGCTCAGCAATACTGATCTCTGCTTTTCAAACACTCAAGGCAAGAAGCCTATCTCAATCGATAAGAATCTCGAACATTTCCGCAACGAACTTGCTGAGGTCATGGGAACCTCACCTGAAGCAGTTCAGGCCGCAGGAATCGACTTCCACTCACTGAGGAAGATGTTCAACTCGATGATGACTGGAACGCTCTCAAGTGATATCCGTCGTGGAATACTCGGCTGGACTAGCGAGAACGTTGCCCTTGAGCACTATTTCCAGGTTCTCCCAATCCACTATCAGAAGATTCTGGATGCTCAGAAAGTACTCTTTGACGAAGAATCTGTCGCTTGGTTCAAGTCACATGACATTCTTGACCTGGCTCAGAAATACAAGAAGCCCTCAAGGGCCATGAGGAGGTGTAGCGTATGACTACTTATTCCATTTATGAAGCGGCTGCGAAGCTTGGCATCTCTGTTCCTGTGCTTCGCAGGGAGATCTACAAGAAGAAACTCACAGGGCGCAAGTTCGGAGGCCGTGTCTACATCCTGGACTCGGATCTGGAAGACTATGTGAAGCTCTGTTCCACGGATCCGGACAACAACAAGGGCTATGAGGCTCAGCTGATTTCAGGGGGTATCTGACATGGCCGACAAACGCATGCTTTCCAAGTCGATAATCGATTCAGACAAGTTCCTCTCGATGCCGACTTCAGCCAGAATGCTATATGTGGATCTGGCTGTCAGGGCAGATGATGACGGTTTCATAACTCCTCGTCGGGTCATGAAGGTCACAGGTGCTTCTGATGACGACCTGAGGATTCTGATATCCAGACGGTATCTGATTCCATTCAACACTGGCGTCGTCGTGATAACGGACTGGCTTTATCACAACGTCATTCGGAAGGACCTCTATCACCAGACCATCTACATCAAAGAGAAGGAACTTCTGAAGATTCCCACGAGCAGGAAGGCTGCCAATCTGTCATACGGATTGCTTCCTGAGCGTCCTGATTCTGAGGTTCAGGTGCTTCTCGAATATATCGAGTGATGAGTCCGTTACGATGCCGTAACGCCTCCGTAACGGTTTCGTTACGCTCACGTTACTCAATTAGATTAATAAGGTTAATCAGGCTAATAAGGTTAACTATTCAAAATAGGAGCCTTCCATCTTAACGGCTCAGGCTCAGCACCTGGGAGCCATCGCCTAATGGAAGCCTCCATACGGAGAGAAAAAGGGTGGCGCTTCTCAAAAATAATACGCACCCCTTTTTCTCTCCTTGAATGAATAAGGAGCAAAGAAATGAAAATCAGAAACGAGTATCTGTTCAATGGTATTCTTCCCGGGGAGACGGAAGAAAAGATTATCAGCACTTTGGATAAAGCTGACAAATGGGAATCCCTGTCACAGTCAGTCAGAAAGGATTTCTGGAGGATGAGCAAGCGGGAGATGCGGAGGAAAGCCAGAAAGCTGGACAGGCTTGCAAGCGGGATTGTCCAGGACTTGATTGACTGGAAGCTTGAGCTTGCTTTGCCAGAGAATATGGAAGAAGTGAAACAGCTCAGCAAACATGTTCAGAAAGACTATTACTGATCTGTAGCGTACCTTTTGAGTACTGGGGGCTTCTGAATTACCGGAAGCCTCAGTCATAGGAAGTTGTATTTATCGGGCAAGATAAATAGGGGCTGTAATCGCATCTCGATAATTCCATTCATTACAACAATTCAATTAGTAACGGCATCTGTGCTGAAAACCCCACCAAATTACAGTTCTTGGAGGAAGCGAAATGGCCAATGAAGGAACGAAAGTGATATCCGTCCGCCTTGATGTGGGCAACTACGAGAAGCTCCAGAAGATGGCTGTGATCAACAAGAGCACCATCTCTGCTGTCACCAGCGAAGTGATCAATTCATCCTTCGAAGATATCGAGAGGGTCGATAAGCGGGTCGAACATCTTGAGGAGCTTGTGTTTTCTGTTCTCGATCATCTGACACTGATGCAAGCGTTCAACAAGGAGGTCTATACGGCACTGCTCGTGCGCAAGGCCAGGACGTTATCTGAAGAAGAGAAGAAGGAAGCCCGAGCCCTCCTCAAAGAAGCAAGACAGTCTCTCGATGCCTTTCTCTATGCTGCTTCCAAGAAGATCATGAATGAAGATTTCATCTGGGAATCGAAGAGGCTGATAGATGAATTGACTTCTACGCAGTCTCAAAAGGATGGGGAGTGAATTCTGATACAACTTTGTATCAACAACGTATTTCAGTGAGACAGCTGGGATAGTATCACTGGAGTCTAGCCTATTGAAACGGAGAACAATCATGAATGTCGGATATATCAAGGTCAGCACTACTGATCAGAATCCTGCAAGGCAGGAGGAAGCACTCCGACAACACGGAGTGGAGCGTGTTTTCGAAGAGAAGATCTCAGGGAAAGATATGAATCGCCCGAAGCTGAAGGAACTTCTGGACTTTGTGAGGGAAGGGGACATTGTGATTGTCGAGTCCTATTCTCGTTTGGCTAGGTCTACAAAGGATCTTCTCTTCATCATCGATAAGCTACAGGAGAAGAAAGTGTCTTTCGTCTCTTTGAAAGAGAACATCGATACGACAACACCACAGGGCAAGCTCATGCTCACAATCTTCGCCGGGCTTTCCCAGTTTGAGCGAGAGTGTACTCTCCAGCGTCAGGCTGAAGGAATCGCTATCGCCAAAGCAGAAGGCAAGTACAAGGGTCGCAAGCCGATTGAGAAGCCAGCGGACTGGGATTATGTCATCAGGCTCTATAGAGCTAAAGAGATAACCGCGACCCAGGCAAAGAGGCGATTAGGCTTGAGCCATGCCACATTCTACAGGTTGCTTAAGGGTGAATAATGGGCGTTTGTGTGTCGTTGGACTACTACCGGATTGAATCGGAAGTGCCATTAAACATCAGGTGATATCAGAATTACTGACGCGAATTACTGACGGGATTTTGCCTTATAAAAGAAACAACTCCCTGACTTTAAGGGAGTTGCTTTGAGTGGAGCTGATCGGGATCGAACCGACTACCTATTGAATGCCATTCAATCGCTCTAGCCAGGTGAGCTACAGCCCCATTTCGTCAATCGACTTTGCCTAAGCTACCCTAATTGCCTGATAATTTCAAGACCCCCAAGGCGGTTTTCGTTAAATATCTGCAATATCGATGCTTGTAGCAGGTAGTCACTATTGCACAAACGGGGTAATTGCAATACCCTTCGCTTACTTTAGAATCCATATCTGTAAGGTAGGGTCTGCCATGGACAGGAAAATCAAGGTTGCAGTCATGGGTGCCACTGGCGCAGTCGGCCAGGTCTTCATGTGGATGCTCTCCGATCATCCGTGGTTCGAACTTGCGTATTGCACGGCCTCCGCGGCAAGGGTGGGGCAGAAGTACGCCTCGACCGTGCACTGGGTCATGCCGTTCGAGATTCCGCAGCAGATCAAGGACATCGAGGTCAAGGAGTTCGACTTCGATGCCATGGAGGAGGCCGGCGTCCAGATTGTCTTCTCGGCGCTTCCCGCCGCCGTGGCGGCAGAGGCCGAGCCTCAGCTGCGCGCCCGCGGATTCTACGTGTTCAGCAATGCCGCCGCGATGCGCTACGAGTCCAATGTCCCCATCCTCATACCCGAGACGAATGTGGAGCAGCTGGACCTGATCCGGAGCCAGGGATTCCCGAATTCGGGCTTCGTCGTCACGAACGCCAACTGCGTCACGACAGGTCTTGCCATGGCTCTCGCTCCGCTCAGGAAGTTCGGAATCAGGACAATCACCATCAACAGCTACCAGAGCGTGTCCGGTGCAGGATACCCCGGTCTCTCGTCGTTCGACATCACCGACAACTGCATCCCGTTCATCAAGGGCGAGGAGGAGAAGATCGAGAAGGAGGTCAAGAAGATCCTCTCGATCGACCCCGAGGTCTATGCATACACCGTGAGGGTCCCTGTCATGTTCGGCCATCTGGAGACGGTCTGGCTCGACCTGGAGCAGGATGTCGAGGTCGACGACGTGATCAGGGCATGGGCGGACTTCAAGGAGGTCCAGGACCTGCCTTCGACGCCCGAGCAGCCGGTCGTCTACTCCCCGGAGCCGACGTTCCCGCAGCCCAAGTACGCCTTCTGGGGCAACCCGAAGGGCATGGTCGTCTATACGGGAAGGATCAAGAAGCACAATGGAAAGATCGGCTTCGTCCTTCTGGTCAACAACATCGTCAAGGGCGCAGCCGGCGGCTCGATCCAGAACGCCGAGGCCTTCGTCGCAAGGTTCCTGGCCTGAGCCGTACGTTCATCATCATGTCTGTAGAGGGAGGTGTCAGCGGCACCTCCCTTTCATTTCCACCACGCTCAGGCATGAACGCACCTTGACGACGTACTGCACTCCGTTCTGGGATATTTCATAGTCGTATCGTCCAGTGCAGGTGGAGCATGGCTCGCCCATGGCGTCATGCCGGAAGCATGTGCGCGAGATGAACGAGGGTGCCTGCCATCTCGTCACTGTGGGCTCGCATGGCCATGGGGCTTTCCATTTGTCGCGTTCAAGCCAGAGGTAGCCTCCGATGAACGAGTCTCCGATCTCGTCTTTCAGCAGCCTGTCGGCCCATGCGTTCGCCTGATACATGTAGACGTCCGCGAACCATCTGTGGCCGGGATGCCTCTTGGCAAGCCGAATCTGGCCGATGTTGTTGATTCCGACGATGAGGTCTTCATGTTCTGCTAGAAGCCTCTCGACCTCGGCGAAGAGCCCCTCCTCGTCGAATGTCACAGGGGGCAGGGTGATGTACTTCTCTCCGTCGACCTCCTTCACATCCAAAGACCAGGGGAGGTCTCCTTCCAGAAGCTCCCTTCTGGGAAGGATGAAGTGGCGGATGCATGAAAGGTCGTCGTCGAGGACGGCTGGGCGAGTCTGTATGGCGTCAAGCTTCTGGTACAGGTCTCTTCTGAGCCTCTTCAGGAACGACAGCGGAAGGAACGGGTTGTCTGTTCCGCTCATGTTCTCGACTTCCAGTGTCCCTAGTGTGTAGCGGGATGTGTCGGACTGGCTGAAGATCTCCGTAATCTGCCCTGTGATGTCGGCAGGGGTCTTCGCCGGGGATATCGAGACCGGGATCCGGACGGAAACTCCCAGCGCCTCCGCCTCGATTCTGTCGGAACCAATCGTCACCTTTATTGGAACCGGCTTGCTGAAGAGGGACAGATTCGTGTTCTGCCGCCTCTCGTTCTGCGTGGACGAGGATATCTTGTACAGGGTACGTCCGACCAGGTCCTCGTCGCTGTGCCAGCGCAGCATGGCCTTGTCGCCGCCGCGCGACACGATCCTGCATGGGAACTTCACGGCCTCGTCCAGGCCGTGGCGGTTCTTCGTGAAGTACTGCACGCCGTCCCTGTTCGCAAGGCTCTTCGTCAGGGCAACCGTGATGGTCTCCCGCCCCTGGTCGATGATGCGTCCGCACTCGAGCCCCAGGTGGGAAGGATAGCCGGACAGCAGCGAAGGACGTCCCTTCCGGTAGTCGAGATAGCCCTGTCCGCTTCTGCGCGAGAACGTCGTGCGTATCTCGTCCTCCAGTCCATCTGTATCCCGCCCTTCGAGGACCGCCCTGTAGTAGCGTGTCAGGGCAGCGACGTATGCATCCCCCTTCAGTCTTCCCTCGATCTTGGCGCTGTCTATGCCCATCTCGTCCAGGGTCTTGAGCGTCCGACCTGCGGCAAGGTCCTCCATGGAGAAGAACCAGCCGCTCCGTCCGCTTTCCTCTTCTGTGAACCATGTGCGGCAGATCTGGGCGCACTCGCCCCTGTTGGCGCTTCTGCCGCATACGTTCGCGCTGGCCATGCACAGTCCGGAGAAGCCGTAGCACAGGGCGCCGTGTATGAAGACCTTCAGCTCCACATCGGGACATGCCTGCCTGATGGCGGCGATCTCGTCCAGCGTGAGCTCCCTCGACAGCACGACCCGCGAGAAGCCGAGGTCCTGCATCTGTCTCACGCCTTCGACAGTGTGCACGGCAAGCTGGGTCGAGCCGTGCAATGGCAGGGCGGGGTAGTGGCGGCGCATGATCTCGACAAGCCCGAGGTCCTGGACGATGACTCCATCGGGCTCGTAGAAATCCAGCATCGAAAGCAGCGAGTTCGCCTTTCCGATCTCGCCGTCGTCAACGAGCGTGTTCACGGTCACGTATATCCTTCGTCCGTTGTCCTTGGCATGGCGGCTGATCTTCGACAGGTCCTCCTCGTCGAAGTTGACGGCGCCCTTGCGTGCCGAGAACTCCTTCATTCCGAAGTAGACGGCATCGGCGCCGCTACGGAAGGCGCACAATGCGCTCTCGAGATTGCCTGCAGGAAGTGCCAGTTCTATCATGCGGCCAGTATGAACCACTTGTTGTATTTCAGCTAGATGCCACTTAGAATTGGCAGAAGGAGGAGAACGCCTATGACAGAGAACAGGATAATCCATCTTCCAAAGGGCCATGTGCTCTACAACAGGGGAGAGGAGTGCGATACCATGTTCGTGCTCAGGAGCGGCAAGATCTGCCTCTTTCTCGACTACGGCACCGAGAGACAGTTCGCCCTGGCCACCGTCACCGAACCGGGCTCGTCGCTTGGCGAGATGGGGCTTCTGGAAGGCGAGAGGCGCAACGGCACGGCAGTGGCGATCGAGGACAGCGTGCTGGTCGAGATCTCCAAGGACAATCTGGCGCTCTTCCTCTCCCGCTATCCTGAGGAGGGCGTGAAGATCGTCGGAGACCTCGCGCACCGCTTCAAGGCCGTGACCGAGGAGCTGCGCATGACCCGCACCCTGGTGGCCGAGATCATGAAGGACTTCCAGGACAGCCAGAACGCAGTCAAGCCGACGCTGCGCGAGAGGCTGAAGAGACTTGGCGACTTCTTCCTGGACATCCCGGACGACGTGCCGCCGGACCTGTATTTCAACTTGTATACGCGCAACCATGGCCACATGATGTGACGACTGCGATTATGCTTGCACATCGCCATGTTTTTCTTTAACCTTGCATATGGATGCGGGCATGGGCCCAACGGCCGTCATGCCCTGTTCCGATAAGGAGAATTTCGATGACAGTCAACGACATCAAACATGCAAAGCTTGTCAAGTGGGTCAACGAGATCGCCGCTCTCACAACACCGGATGCAGTCGTGCTCTGCGACGGCTCCAAGGAGCAGTACGACGAGTTGGTCCAGGGCTGTGTGGATGCAGGCCTCTGCGTTCGCCTGAACGAAGAGAAGAAGCCCCACAGCGTTCTTTTCAACTCGGATCCCTCCGACGTAGCCCGTGTCGAGAAGAGGACATTCATCTCCTCCGTCAAGGAAGAGGATGCAGGTCCCACCAACAACTGGATCGACCCTGTCGAGCTCAAGAAGACCCTCACCGGCCTCTATACCGGATGCATGAAGGGACGCACGATGTACGTGATCCCGTTCTCCATGGGTCCCCTCGGATCCCCGATCTCCAAGATCGGCGTCGAGATCACCGACAGCCCCTACGTCGTCATCAACATGATGATCATGACCCGTGTCGGTCTCAAGGTCCTCGACCTGCTCGGTGAGGACGGTTACTTCGTGCCTTGTCTGCACTCCGTCGGCAAGCCGCTTGCCGAAGGCGAGAGCGACAACGGAAAGTGGCCCTGCGCACCGATGGAGCACAAGTACATCGCACAGTTCCCCGAGACAAGGGAGATCTGGTCCTACGGTTCCGGATACGGTGGAAACGCACTGCTTGGCAAGAAGTGCCTTGCGCTGCGCATCGCCTCCGTCCTCGCACGTGACGAGGGCTGGCTTGCCGAGCACATGCTCATCCTGAAGATCACCAACCCGGAGGGCAAGAGCCGCTTCATCACGGCAGCATTCCCCTCCGCTTGCGGAAAGACCAACCTGGCCATGCTCATCCCGACCATCCCCGGATGGGAGGTCCACACTGTCGGTGACGACATCGCATGGATGAAGTACGGCAAGGACGGCCGCCTGTACGCCATCAACCCCGAAGCCGGATTCTTCGGCGTCGCACCCGGCACTTCCGCCAAGTCCAACTACAACGCACTGGTCGCGGCCAGCAAGAACACCATCTTCACCAACGTCGCCCTCACCGAGGACAAGGACGTGTGGTGGGAGGGCATCGGCTATGATGCTCCCGGCAAGCTGATCGACTGGACCGGAAACGAGTGGGAGCAGGCGACTGCAGAGAAGCCTGCGGCGCATCCCAACTCCCGCTTCACGGCTCCTGCCAGCCAGTGCCCCTGCATCGCACCCGAGTGGGAGGATCCCCAGGGCGTGCCCGTGTCCGCCATCCTCTTCGGCGGAAGAAGACCTTCCACGATTCCTCTCGTCCACATGGCGAGGAACTGGAACCATGGCGTCTTCCTCGGCTCCATCGTCGGTAGCGAGGTAACCGCCGCTACGCTTGATGTCAAGGCCGGAACGATCCGCCGCGACCCGTTCGCCATGCTTCCGTTCTGCGGCTACAACATGGGCGACTACTTCAAGCACTGGATCGAGGTCGGAGCTGCCGGCGAGGCCGACAAGCTTCCCAAGATCTTCTACGTCAACTGGTTCAGGAAGACCGCCGACGGCAAGTGGCTGTGGCCGGGCTACGGTGACAACAGCCGTGTCCTGAAGTGGATCTTCGAGTGCTGCGAAGGCACTGCAAAGACAGTCGACACCCCGATCGGAATCATGCCGACAGTCGATGCGATCGACCGCCCGGCCGATGTCAGCGAGGCAGACATGAAGGAGCTGCTCACCGTCGACGTCGACGGATGGCTCAAGGAGGTCGAGGACATCAGGACCAACCACTATCCGAAGTTCGGCAAGCACCTTCCCAAGGAGCTGTCCGACATGCTCGACACTCTCGAGGCGAACCTCAAAGCCGCCAAGAACTGATAGACGGACAGGTAGAACGTCTGACGAGGCACAGTCTGAAAGGGCTGTGCCTCTTGCTTTCTACATGTATTCATGAAAATGAATCATGGATGCATAAAAATTCCTACAATTTCCGAAAACCGCTAGAATTTTTTTCCTCATAGGTATAAGGTGGTGCACAAAACACCAAATGGAGGACATATGAAAAGACTTGGTTTGATTGTTCTTTCTCTCCTGGTTGCCTGCTCATTCGCATTTGCCGGCGGTTCCAGCGAGAGTACAGGCGTCACAGTCACTGCAGCTCCTGTCGCCACGGCGGCCGAGACTGAGACTGCGACCACCACAACCACCGAGGTTCCCGACGAGTTCCATATCGGTATCGTCACCGGTACGGTCTCCCAGAGCGAGGATGACCTCAGAGGCGCCGAGGCCCTCATCGCAGAGTACGGCTCTGTCGACGAAGGCGGCATGATCCAGCACCTGACCTATCCTGACAACTTCATGGAGGAGCAGGAGACGACCATCAGCGTCATCGCAGGTCTTGCAGACGATCCCCTCATGAAGGCTGTCATCGTCAACCAGGCTGTTCCTGGCACGACGGAGGCTTTCAGAAGGATCAAGGAGAGACGCCCTGACATCATCTGCATCGCAGGTGAGGCACACGAGGATCCGGGTGTCATCGCTTCCGCAGCGGACCTGGTCTGTAACAACGACTTCGTGTCCCGTGGCTACCTCATGGTCAACACCGCACACGAGCTCGGATGCGACACCTTCGTCCACATCTCCTTCCCGCGCCACCTGGCCATGGAGACCATGTCCCGCCGCCGCGCGATCATGATCGAGACCTGTAACCAGCTCGGCATGGACTTCGTCGACATCTCCGCTCCGGATCCGACAAGCGACGTCGGAATCGCCGGTGCACAGCAGTACATCCTCGAGAACACCAAGAACTGGATCGAGCAGTACGGTGAGAACACGGCATTCTTCTGCACGAACGATGCCCACACCGAGCCGCTTCTCAGCCAGCTCCTCGAGTATGGCGGATACTTCATCGAGGCCGACCTCCCGTCGCCGCTGATGGGCTATCCTGGAGCTCTCGGACTCGAGCTGGGCGATGTCGCCGGCGACTTCCCCGCAATCCTCGAGAGAGTCGAGAACGCAATCGTCGAGCGCGGTGGCGCGGGCAGGTTCGGAACCTGGGCCTACAGCTATGGCTACACGGTCTCCGCAGGCCTTGGCTACCATGCAATCAACGTCATCGAGGGCAAGAGCGAGCTGCTTGACAGAGATGACATCATGGCTGCATACGGCAAGTACTCACCTGGTGCAGAGTGGGGTGGATCCACATACGTGAACGTCACCACCGGAACCGGTCTCAGGAACTTCATGATGGTCTATCAGGACACCTACGTGATGGGCAAGGGCTACATGCACATCACCGACGTCGAAGTTCCCGAGTGGTGCTACACGATAAGCGGCTGAGCCTGAACACAGGTTTCATACAAGGGGAGGCCAGTCCTCCCCTTGCACTTTGTCTCTAAAAGGTAATCGTAATGGAAAATTCTTCTACACCCCTTCTTGAAATGAAGGGCATCAGTAAGGAGTTCTCTGGCAACAAGGTCCTCAACGACATCAACTTCAAGCTGTATCCGGGCGAGATCCTGGGGCTTGTCGGTGAGAACGGCGCCGGAAAGAGCACCCTGATGAAGATCCTCTTCGGAATGGACGAGATCAGGGATACCGGCGGTTATGGCGGAGATGTGCTGATCGATGGACAGAAGGTGAAGTTCAACTCATCCGAGGATGCGATCAGACAGGGCATCGGAATGGTCCACCAGGAGTTCTCCCTCATCCCCGACTTCACGGTCGGAGAGAACATCCTCCTCAACAGAGAGCCCGAGAAGTACAGCGTCATGAGCGAGCTGTTCGGAAAGAGGCTCAATACACTCGATAGGAAAGAAATGCAGAGAAGGGCTCTCAAGGCCATCGAAAGGCTGGGAGTCGAACTCGATGCGAATAGGAAGATCTCGGGTCTGCCCGTAGGCTACAAGCAGTTCACGGAGATCGCCAGGGAGCTGAGCAAGGAAGACGACGAGAAGGTCGAAGGCGCCAAGGGCATCCGCCTGCTGGTGCTCGACGAGCCCACCGCCGTACTCTCGGAGCATGAGGCCGTCGCACTGCTGAAGGCCATGAGGATGCTCTCCGATGCCGGCATCTCCATCATCTTCATCTCCCACCGTCTGCAGGAGATCATCGACGTGTGCGATTCGATCATGGTCATGCGTGACGGTCTGATCATCCGCCATGTCGACAAGGCCGAGGCGGATGTCCAGAAGATCGCCCAGTGGATGGTCGGACGCACCGTCAAGCAGGAGCGCGTCGTGAAGGCCGACAGGCACGTGGACGACGAGATTGTCCTGTCCGTCTCCGGCCTCAAGGTCGAGATGCCCGGCGAGATGGTCAAGGACGTCTCCTTCTCCGTCAGGAAGGGCGAGATCTTCGGTCTGGGAGGACTTGCCGGACAGGGCAAGATCGGAATCCCTAACGGAATCATGGGACTGTACCTGGCGAACGGCAAGGTGGAGTTCGAAGGCAGACCGGTCAGGCTCAACGACCCCTCCGGAGCCCTCGATTCCGGCATGGCGTTCGTCTCCGAGGACAGAAGGGGAGTCGGACTTCTCCTGGACGAGTCCCTGGAGTGGAACGTCGCCTTCGGTGCGATGCAGGTCAAGAACCGCTTCCTGAAGAAGGTCGGTCCGGTGCGCTTCCGCGATGCGGAGGCCATCAGGAAGGTCACGGAGGAGTACGTCGACCTGCTGCAGATCAGATGCACGTCCACCAAGCAGAGGGCACGCCAGCTGTCCGGTGGAAACCAGCAGAAGATCTGTCTTGCGAAGGCCTTCGCGCTGGCTCCCAAGCTGCTGTTCGTCTCGGAGCCGACAAGAGGAATCGACGTCGGTGCAAAGGCCCTGGTGCTCGAGGCGCTGAGGAAGTACAACGAGGAGAACGGCACGACCATCGTGATGATCTCCAGCGAGCTGGAGGAGCTGAGGAGCATCTGCGACCGCATCGCCATCGTCCATGACGGTGCAATCGCCGGAACGCTTGATGCGACCTCTTCGAGCGAGGACTTCGGTGTCCTCATGCTCGGCGAGATGAAGGAGGCCTGAACATGGATGTAGCAACTATCAAGGAAAAGGCCTTGCCCATGATCAAGTCCTTCGGACTGCCAAGGCTGATAATCACCGGATTCCTGCTGCTGATGTTCGTCATCGCCCCGTTTGCGAACGTGAACGTCGCCGCAGGACTCACCAACATGCTGACCCGCTTCGGCATGAACTCCGTCCTCGTCCTCGCGATGGTGCCGATGGTGCACTCGGGATGCGGACTCAACTTCGGACTTCCGCTGGGAATCATCTCCGGACTGCTGGGCGCCACGATGTCTGTGGAGTTCGCCTTCACCGGAATCGCCGGATTCCTGATGGCGATCGTCCTGGCGACTCCGTTCGCCGTGATCCTCGGTGCCGGCTACGGCGTCCTGCTGAACAGGGTCAAGGGCGGCGAGATGATGATCGCCACCTATGTCGGATTCTCCTCCGTCGCCTTCATGTGCATCATGTGGCTGCTTCTGCCTTATGATTCGCCGGCGATGGTCTGGGGATACGCCGGAACGGGTCTGAGGACCACGATCTCCGTCGCAGACTACTACGGAGGCGTCCTGGACAACTTCCTGCGCATCCAGATCGGACATCTTGCGATCCCGACCGGAGCCATCCTGTTCTTCGCCTTCCTGGCGTTGCTGATCTGGCTCTTCCTCAGGACCAAGACGGGAACCGCCATGACCGCTGTCGGATCCAACCCCGTCTTCGCCCGTGCAAGCGGAGTCAACGTCGACAGGATGAGAATGCTGTCGGTCGTGCTCTCCACCTGGCTCGGTGCCGTCGGCATCATCGTGTACGAGCAGTCCTTCGGCTTCATCCAGCTGTACATGGGACCGTTCAACATGGCCATGCCCGCCGTCAGCGCCGTCCTTTTGGGCGGTGCCAGCGTGAACAAGGCATCGATCGCGAACGTCGTCATCGGAACGCTCCTGTTCCAGGGCATTCTCACCATGACCCCGAGCGTCATGAACGGTCTGATCCAGACCGACGTGTCCGAGGTCATCAGAATCATCGTCTCCAACGGCATGATCCTGTACGCCCTCACGAGAAAGCAGGAGGTGACGAGATGACAGGAGGCGCTTCAATGAAAAGACCGCAGGTCAATCCCAAGGAACTCCTGATCAACAATCTGGTTCCGATACTCTTCATCGTAATCTGTATCATCGGCATCCCGCTTTCCGGGTATTCCGGCACATACCTCCTGAACGAGATCCTCTCGAGGCTGGGAAGGAACTCCTTCCTCGTGCTCTCGCTGCTGATCCCCGTCATGGCTGGAATGGGCCTGAACTTCGGAATGACGCTGGGCGCGATGGCCGGTCAGATCGGACTCATCTTCGTCTCCGACTGGTCGATCGTAGGCATCCCCGGCATGGTGCTGGCGGCAATCATCTCTGTGCCCATCTCCGTTATCCTGGGCTACATGTGCGGCACGATCCTCAACAGGGCTAAGGGGCGCGAGATGGTCACGAGCTACATCATCGGCTTCTTCATGAACGGTGTGTATCAGCTCTTCGTGCTGTACTTCATGGGCTCGATCATCCCGATAAAGAGCTCCGCTCTCGTCCTGCCCAGAGGCTACGGCATCAGGAACACGGTCAACCTCGAGTCCATGAGGAAGAGCCTGGACAACCTGATTCCGTTCAACATCTTCGGTGCGAGCGTGCCTCTTGCGACGTTCATCCTGGTCGCGCTCTTCTGCCTGTTCATCGTGTGGTTCAGAAGGACCAAGCTCGGACAGGACATGAGGGCCGTCGGACAGGACATGGAGGTCGCGCGTCAGGCCGGCATCAAGGTGGAGAGGACCCGTGTGCTCTCGATCATCCTCTCTACGGTCTTCGCCGGGTTCGGAATGATCATCTACTTGCAGAACATCGGAACGCTGAACACCTACAACAGCCACTCGCAGATCGGCATGTTCTCCATCGCCGCACTGCTGGTCGGCGGTGCCAGCGTCGACAAGGCGAACATCAGGAACGTATTCATAGGAATCATCCTGTTCCACCTGATGTTCACCATCGCACCGACTGTCGGCAGGAACCTCATCGGAGAGGCTCAGCTCGGCGAGTACTTCCGCGTGTTCGTCAGCTACGGCGTCATCACGCTGGCCCTGGTGCTCTACGAGATGAGGAAGCGCCGTGCAGAGCGCATCGCCCTCGAGAGAGGAGAGGAGGTGGTCGCATGAAGCTGAAGCTTTCAAGAAGATTCTTCATCCGCCTTGCGGCGATCGTCGTGATCCTCGTCCTTGCAGTCGTGATGTTCTTCATCGGCAAGCAACACACGATCCTGATCGACAACAACCGTGCCGGAGACATCAAGGCTCTTGACTATTTCGAGGTGTCCGTCGACGGATCTCCGCTTCTCGACATGGCTCCGATGCTCAGGGAGCAGTTCCTGGTCACCGGACAGAAGCACACAATCACGATCCAGTGGGAGGACGAGGCCAGCGGCCAGATGCTCGCAGTGAGCGTCAACGTCAAGATCCCTCTCACCCAGGACATGGTGCTGATGAGCGTGCCGACCTTCATGGCCGACATGAACCAGCCCCAGAGCGTATGGCTGACTCCGTTCGAGGCCCAGGTGGTCACATCCACCGCGGCAGAGGACAACGCCGTCGTCCTGGACGACACCGCATCGTTCTCTTCGTTCTGATTCCATCAGGACGATACATACGGGACCCCGCTGTGATAGACTTGCAGCGGGGCCTTTTCATATGAGTCAGAGTGCAAGACTGCAGTACATCATCAGATGCCTGGACCACGCCGACGGCGTGACGCTGAGGGAGATCGCCGAGCACTTCGAGATATCCACGCGCCAGGCATGCCGCGACATCGAATACCTGCGCGACCAGATGGGCGCTCCGATCGCCTATGACCACAGGACGCGCCGCTATCGCCTGACGACGTTGTGGGAGAGCTATTCCAACGTCGACGAACGGCTGATCATCACAGGCGCCTACCTCAAGGCGGTGTTCGCCAAGATAAGACTTGGAAAGTACTTCGAGGACGAGCTCATAGCCTCCCTGTACAGCGGCATCTCCGACGATGTGAGACGTGTCCTCGACCGAATCGAGTATCGCAGCCAGAGCATCGAGGTCCCGGACTGGAATGTCCTCTCGACGCTCATCGACGCGTTTGCGCGCAACCTGTGCGTCGACATGGCCTACAGGAACCTTTCCGGCGAAGAGAGCAACAGGAGGATAGAGCCGGGAAAGCTGGTCAACTACGGCACCTCATGGTACGTCGTGGCCTACGACCACAGGAGACAGACGACCCGCACCTTCCATCTGTCCAGGATCGTGTCCATAGTCCTTTCCAAGGAGCCGATGAGCCACGCGATAGAGGTCTCGGACAAGGGTTATGGAATCTACCTGTCGGGTCCTCTTGTCCCATACACGATCCGCTTCACCGGCAACGCCGCACGCATCGTGTCCACGCAGACCTGGAGCGAGGACCAGAAGCTTGTGTGGCAGGATGACGGGTCCCTGTTGATGACGGTGAGCTCCGCCTCTGTGGACGAGCTGGTTCCTTCGGTGCTCGCCTACGGGCACGAGGCCGAGCCCGTCTCTCCTCGCTCGTTCGTGGATGCCTACAGGAAGCGAGTGGATCTCCTGCTGGAAAAATACGGGAAAAAGTGAGAAGACATCTGCAACGACATCATATGTCGTGGTGAGTCCCGTATCATGAGGCCATAAAGGAGATCGGACTCATGAACATGAAAGAGACAAAGGACATCGTGATCGTAGATGACGTCTTCACCCTGGAGGAGATGGCTGCGGCCCTTGAGGAGGACCTGGAGGAAAGCGGCATACGGGACACCATTCTCGCCATGATCTTCGCAGGTCTTGCCTTCATCGGCATGATGCTGGTGATGTGATCGGCTGGCCTGGATCTTCAGGCCCGGGATCGGATGAAGGTGAAAGCACCTGAGCTGAAAAGGCGACAAGGATGGCGTCTGCCATCCTTGTCCCTCATCATCACATGACACCTGGAGGAATGCCACTATTCTCAGCCGAGCAGGGCCTCAACCCCCGCTTCGGACTTGTATCCTACCGCCTTGTTGACGATCTGGCCGTCCTTGAAGACGATCATCGTCGGCACACCCTGCACACCGTAGCGGATCGCCAGGTCGCTTGCCTGGTCCACATCGACCTTGACGACCTTCACGTCAGGATGCTTGTCGGCGACCTTCTCGAGCACGGGGCCGAGCATCTTGCAGGGTCCGCACCAGGTTGCGAAGAAGTCGACGAGGACCGTTCCCTTCGCATCGAGCACTTCATTCCTGAAACCATCTGTATCTGCATGTACTATTGCCATCTCTTGTGTTCTCCTTGTCTTGTGATTCAAATATAACACCGGATGGGAAAAGGGAAAGTGACGATGTCACATCAGAGCCCTGCCATCTCCTCAAGGCCTTTGCGGTCAAGGATCCTCACGCTGCCTCTGCCCACTTCTATGAGGCCTTCCTCCTGCAGGTACTTCAGCGTCCTCGTGACGACCTCCCTTGCAGAACCCAGATGCGAGGCCAGCTTCTCCTGCGTCGTCTCCAGCGTGTCACGGGAGGCGAGGTCCGCCTCCTCGAGCAGGAGCGCCGCCAGGCGGGTGTTGATCCTCCTGTTGAGCACCTGGTCCAGAAGCGAATAGACGTCGGAGAAACGCTCCATCATGACTTTGGACACGATTGAGGCGAACCTGGGTGAGGAGTCCTGCAGACGGGTAAAGAGGGCGGTTGGTATTGTCATGTAGCGTGTCTCCTCCTCGGCCATGAGCGAGATCGACACGGCCGACATGTTGAACATGCATGAGGCGGAGAACAGGCACATGTCGTATGCGAAGAGCCTGTACAGGGATATCTCGCGTCCCTCGTTGAATGACGTGAACGCCCTCAGCTGTCCCGACATGACTATCACGGTGCCCAGGCATTCCTCTCCGGCCCTGTAGACGATCCCGCCCCTTGGTGCATTCATGATGACGACCTCGCGTTCGAGCCTCTTTCTGAGCTCCTCGTCGAATTCGTCGTAGCAGGGTATGAATTTCCCGAGTTCACTTTCCATTTGCTTTCCTCTGTCTGAAGAATATCATCGCACAGCCGACGAGGGAGCCGGCCAGACCGTCGATCATGTCGTTCATCGTGTCCACGAGCCCCGGGTTCTGCCAGCTGCGTCCGATGAGCTCCTGGCCCGGGCGCAGGTTGCGCTGCACATCCGACTGCACGATGACATCCAGCGAGAACTCCATGATCTCCCACAGGGCGGCACCCGCAAGTCCTATGATCGCGGTCAGGGCGAGCCTCATGGCGAACGGGATGGCCTGTGCCCTGTGCGGAGGGAAGAACACCTCGTAGAAGGTCAGGACTATGAGTATGCCGGATATGAAGTGCAGGGCGATGTCATAGGCGAAGAGCCTCTCGTACAGGTCCATCCGGTTTCCGACATACGTGCCGACAACCGCGAACACGAGGTCCGCAAGCAGCACGGGGGAGGACAGCTGCGTCCTGAAGACGTATCTGAAGAGGGGGTCGAAGAGATTGACGATCGCAATCGCGGTCAAGGCGTATGCGGTCATCCTGATGCCCTGGTGCGTCAGCGCGTCCGCCACCACCATGGCGGCAAGGCCTGCCGTGAGGGCGAGTGATGTCCTTCTTCTCATGTCCATGTCGAAAATATAGCCCAATGACACGCATTCGGCCAATGCGTTAACATGTGACTCATGGAACATGTCCTGATCGACACCTCCGAGCGGCTGATGGAATGCATCGCCAGGTGGAACACCCTCGAGCGCATCGCGGTCGACTTCGAATGCGAATTCAATCTCCACATATACGGCGAGCATCTGTGCCTTGTCCAGGTGTATGACGGCACGACATATTATGTGATCGACCCGCGTGCGAACGGCGTGAGCCGGGACGTCCTTGTCGCCTTCTTCACCTCTCCCGTGAAGAAGGTGTGGTTCGACTGCCAGAGCGACAACAGCCTTGTGTACAGGAAGTACCAGGTCTCTGTTGAGAACATACTCGACGTCAGGGTGTATGCCCTGGCCCTGGGCTTCACGGGCAACCTCGTGTCGCTGGAGAAGAAGTTCCTGGGCATCGAACCTGATATCGCGCCGGGGGACAAGAAGAAGCTCCAGCAGACCAACTGGCTGCGACGTCCGCTTTCCAGCCAGCAGCTGGACTACGCCCTCTCGGACGTGGCCTCTCTCTTCGCCCTCGAGGATGTGCTGTATGCAAAGGTCGTCGAAGCCGGCCTGGAGGAGGAATGCGCCCGGCAGATGAAGCTGCGTAGCCGCCCGGCCGAGCCGAAACCGGGCTGGGTGACGCTTGGAAACTGGAAGAGGATGACGAAGGAGCAGAGACGCAACGTGAAGCAGTACTACATCGCCCGCGATGTGGTCGCAAGGCGCTTCAACGTCCCCTCATACTACGTCCTGGACAAGCATCGTCTGCTCGGCTTCGCCCTCTCATGTCCGGCAAGGAAGGAGGACGTCATGGCACTGGTCGCAGAGGCGAACCCGCGTTTCCAGAGTCAGCTCATGGACTCGATGCTCAAGGCCTACGAGATCGTCAGACAGTCTTCAGACCAGTCATAGGCAGTCTGTCTCTCAGCACTCCGTCCTGCCTGTACAGCGCGTTGCCGATGGCGGGGGCCGTCGGTATCGTGCACAGCTCTCCTACGCCCTTGGCCCCATAGGCGAACGGGCTTGTGCCAGGGCCATGGACCAGAATGGTCTCGATCTCGGGGATGTCTGTGGAGCGCAGCAGGCCGAGTGTGCCGTACTTCGACTTCACGTATCCTTCCTCCTGCACGAACCTCTCCGTGAGCGCATAGCCGATGCCCATTACGACGCCGCCTTCGATCTGACCTTCGATTGCGGTCATGTTGATCACGGTGCCGGCGTCGCATGCGGCCGTGATCTTCCGTATGCCTCCACTCTCGTCGAGCTCGCACACCTGGGCCGAGTAGCTGTAGGCCAGATGTGATACGGGGTGGGGCTTCGTGGAGCCGATCGGATCCGTATCGAACGTGAAATGCGCACTGTACTGTCTGCCTTCGAGCTCCTCGAGGGTCTTTCCCTTGAGGTCCTCTGCCAGCTGCTGTGCGGCGCGTCTGACGGCCTCTCCGGTGAAGGCGGTCTGCCTCGATGCGGTAGAGGTGCCGCTGTCAGGCGTACGCGAGGAGTCGGGCCGCTCGACGATGATCCTGTCGGGCGCGAGCCCACATGTCTCGGCGGCGATCTGCGTCATGACGGTGGCAAGCCCCTGTCCCATGCAGGCGGCGGAGGTGCGCACATGCACCATGCCACCCTCGATGGAGATGATGCACCGTCCCGTGTCCTCGACGCCGACGCCCACGCCGCTGTTCTTCAGGGCGCAGGCGATACCCGTCCTGTCGCTGTGGAAGTAGGCGTCCCTCACTGCATCCAGACACTCCCGTATACCGGTGTCGGGGCCGGCGATCTGCCCGTTCGGCATCGTGTCGCCGGGCCTTAGCGCGTTCAGGTAGCGGAACTCGAAGGGGTCCATGCCGACCTTCGCGGCAAGCACGTCCATCGCCTCCTCGATGGCATAGCACGACTGGGTCACGCCGAATCCCCTGAACGCGCCCGAGGGCACGTTGTTCGTGTACATCGCATAGCCTTCGATGAAGATGTCCTGGTAGTTGTAGGGACCGGCGGCATGTGTACAGGCCCTCTGCAGCACGGGTCCGCCAAGGGATGCGTATGCTCCGGTGTCGGCGACTATCCTGCATCTGAGAGCCTTCAGCCTTCCGTTCCCGTCGCAGCCAAGAGTCAGGTCGATGTCCATCGGGTGGCGCTTCGGATGGACCTCCAGACTCTCCTGACGGGACAGCTTGACCTTGACCGGTCTCTTCACCAGCCAGGCGGCAAGTGCGGCATGGTGCTGGACGGACATGTCCTCCTTGCCTCCGAATCCACCACCGACAAGTGCGCTGATGCATCTGACCCGCTCCTGCGGGATGTCCAGCATGTGGCTGATCTCGCGTACTTCGTCGAAGATGCTCTGCCCGGATGTATAGACGGTCACTCCGTCATTCGATTCGTCATAGAGGGCGACGGCGCATTCGGGCTCCATGAAGGCATGCTCCGTGTGCCCTGTGGAGAACGACAGCGAGACGGTATGGCGGCATTTGGCGAGCATGCCATCCGCATCCCCGCGCTCTATGTGCTCATGGCTCATGACGTTGGTGCGTCCCTCATGCACGGGTATGTCGTCCTTCAGTGCAGATTGCGCATCGAACACGCCATCCAGAACCTCGTATTCCACGTCCACGAGCGAGAGTATCTCGTCGAGGTCCTCCATTTTCTCGCCAACGACCATGCAGATGGCGTCTCCTGTGTAGTGAGTCAGCTGTCCGGGGGCGATGAACACCGGCCAGTCCTTGATGATGTGTCCGTGTTCGTTCACCGGCACGTCCCCAGCCGTGATGATGCGCACGCATGACGGATGCAGGATCGCCCTGGACGTGTCTATCGACAGGACTCGGGCCCTGGGATACGCGCTTCTGAGGCACTTGCCGTAGAGCATTCCCTCCAGATGGATGTCGTCGGTGTATATTCCGGTGCCGAGGGTCTTCTCTGCGGCATCCACCCTGGCCATGCGGCCGGACAGGGCGGGGTCGTCGTCAGGTGACGGGACGTCCAGGCCCTCGCGGAGGATCCTGGCTGCGAGCATGATGGCATCCTCTATCTTCACATAGCCCGTACAGCGGCAGATGTTGCCTCTTATGGCCTTCTTCACATCCTCCGGACCCGGGTTCAGGTTTTCGTCCAGGAGGCTCTTCGCGCTCATGACCATGCCGGGGGTGCAGAAGCCGCACTGCACGGCTCCCGCCTTGGCGAACGCATAGGAGTAGACCGCCTTCTCCCTCTCTGACAGTCCCTCTATGGTCACGATCCTCCTGCCTTCAAGCTTCGAGAGGAGGGGGACGCAGGCCTTCGTCTTCCTGCCGTCGACCAGCACTGTGCAGGCGCCGCATGCGCCCTCGCTGCATCCGTCCTTCGTGCCGGTCAGATGCAGTTCTTCCCTGAGAAAGACAAGGAGCTTCATGTCCCTTGCGCTTTCGTAGTCCTTTCCGTTGACATTCACCCTGTACATCGCAGTCCCCTTCGTTCTGCATCAGCCTTCGGCCGCTTAGCTTCTGCCCGTATGGCAGCGGTCTGTGATACCAAGGCTTGCGATTCTCATATCGTCTAGGGAAAAGTATAAACCAGAATCCGGAATCTGCAACGGAATTGACCGCAGGGGAGAGGAACGCCCCTCTCCTGCGCTTTGTTGACATCGCGTCAGATTAATCGTATCTTGATGAAACCGGGTTCATGGAGGAACGATGTCAGGCTATCTCGATGCACTGGACAAGGGCGTCTCGCTGGCGCTCTTCGACGGCGGCCGTGTGATCTTCACAAGCGGAGGCAAGTGGCTTCATCCGCTGTTCGAGGCGGAGGAGTTCCTGCGCTCGAGTGGGTCGTTTGCCGGGCCGTTGTGCCTGCATGACAGCATCTCGGGCCTTGCCGCGGCGTTCCTGACCATCCGCCTGGGCGTCAGCAAGGTCAACATAGACATGGTCAGCGACCTGGCCCTTGAACTGTACGCAAAACATGGCATCGAGGTCCATTACACGAAGCGTGTCGAGAGGATAAAGTGCATCACCGAGACGCTGATCAGACCCGACATGTCGCTCGAGGAGGCCTATAGACTGCTCAGGAAGAAGGCCGACCTCACCAGCGGTCTGTCATTGAGACTCGAGCATCTTTCATTCTCATATGGCGACAGGAGGCTGCTGGAGGATGTAGACCTGTATCTGGAGAAGGGCGACGCCGTGATCCTGGAAGGCGACAACGGCAGCGGCAAGTCGACTCTGCTGCGTCTTATCCTAGGCCTGGAGAGGCCGGATGGCGGCAGGATACTCTTCGACGGGGAGACGCGTCGTCCCCCGATCGGCTACATAAGACAGTTCAGCGACCGTCAGAACTTCCCGTTCACCAGCTGGGAGGTCGTCGCCCTCGGTCTGCCGGACGGCGTCAAGGACCGCAGAGCGGAGATAGAGCTGGCGCTCAGGCGCTGCGGGGTGTATCACCTGAAGGACAGGTGCTTCTTCTCCCTTTCAGGCGGAGAGATGGCCAAGGTCAATCTCGCCAGGGTGCTGGCCAGCAAGGCCCGTCTGCTGCTTTTCGACGAGCCTGTAGCGAGTCTGGACCGCGACTCGCGCATCGCGTTTGCCGACATCATGACATCGCTGTCCGTAACTGAGATGCCGACCATGATCATAGTCAACCATGACAGACTGCTGAGAGAGGCCCTGCCTTGGCCGGTCAGACGTCTGGAGGGAGGCCGTCTTGTTTGATCTCCTGCTTCTTCCCCCGATATACCGTGCACTGCTCACGCTGATGTTCGCAGGCTCCACGTTCCCCCTTGCAGGAGTCATGGTGCTGAGACTGAACCTCATGCAGCTGCGCTACACGTTGATGCATGGGCTGCTGCTCGGTGGTGCACTCTCGCTTGCACTGGATCTGCCGTCTCTGCCCGTCTATCTTGCAGTATGCGTGCTGACGGTCCTCCTTGTCCTGCACATGAGCAGGAGCGGCGGCATGAACATGGGCATATCCTCGTCGTTCATGATGGTCATGGCCGTGGCCCTCGCCGCCGTCATAACCCAGGTCGCCGACGTCCCGTCCAAGGATACCCTGGAGCTGCTGTGGGGCTCTCCGTTCACGGTTAGATGGCCGGAGCTGGCCGCGTTCGCGCTCCTGTCCGTCGCGATCGTCCTGTTCACGATACTTGACTGGAGGACGGTGAACCTCATGTTCTTCGACCGCGATGTGGCGATTTCCACAGGTCGGAACGTCAGGGCGCACGAGACCGTGATGGTCTTCCTGATCGCGTTCTCAGTGGCCATGTCCATGAGATTCGTCGGAGCCCTCCTGATAGACGCCCTCCTGCTGCTACCTGCCGTGATAGCGCTCAAGAGGGCCACGAGCGTCAGGAACCTGTTCATCACGGCATCCCTTGCAGGTCTTGGAACCGCAGTGTCAGGCTTCATGCTCTCCCTTTTCTTCGACCTGCCGCCCAGCAGCATGATAGCCCTTGCAAGCGCCATCCTATACATCGTGGTGCCGAAGAGGAGGGTGGCAGGATAGGGAGGTCCGTCTTCACTTGTCACCACTGGCGGGTGCGCCAGCCTTTCATCCTGCCGACCGCAGGGTCGGCCGGTGGAATGAAAGGAGTCTTTTGATGAAGAGAACGCTTATTGTCATCATGCTATCCCTCCTGATGGCAGGAGGTCTGTATGCACAGGCCGCCGGGGAGGACACTTCGTCATTCGTCGCATCCACCACCTGGACGGCCGCCTTCGCGGACCTTGCCGGCGTCGACGAGATTACCGTCATTGCACCGGCGACGCTTCGCCATCCGCCCGAGTACGAACTGGTGCCGAGCGACATCGTCACCATACAGAACGCCCGCTTCTTCGTCAGTGCAGGCTACGAGAGGATGATGAGCACGATCCAGGAGGGCATCCCGTCCGACGATCGCGTGGACATCCACATCACCACGGAGAACGACAGGCGGAACGTGGCCCTGATGGCCGACCTCATCGCCTCCTATACGGGCACGGACGTCCGCTATGAAGACTATGTCGAGATGATGGACGAGGCTGCGCTGCGGATCGAGGAGCTGGGACTCGACGGGCTCAAGGTCTGGTGCCAGGGCATGCTCACGCCGATGGCCGAGGATCTGGGGCTGAACGTGGTTGCGACGTTCTCGGGAGAGCTCACCCCCTCGCAGATAGAGGAGGCATCATCAGGCGCCTATGACCTGATACTCGACAACTACCACAACCCGTCCACCTCTCCGCTCGAGGGCGTTGTGGATTGCCCCATCGTCACCTGGCGCAACTTCCCCGAGACGGCCGGTCGCGGGGCCCTCGAGGACATGATGAGGGCGAACATCGATGCCGTGCTAGAACTTTATGACTAGCTCCTTCTGCTCAGGCTGGAACTGGACCAGCTCCACTCCGGCCTGGGCGAGCATCCGCCTGCTGGCCTTCGTGCCGTCCGTGTCGGCGTACTTGTCCGAAAGGTAGACGATCTTCCTGATGCCGGCCTGGATTATGGCCTTGGCGCATTCGTTGCATGGGAAGAGGGCGACGTACAGCGTACATCCCCTCAGGTCGCCTCCGATGGAGTTGAGGATGGCGTTGAGCTCAGCGTGGCAGACGTAGGGGTACTTGGTCTCGATCCAGTCCCCTTCGCGGTCCCATGGCAGGTCGTCGTCCGAACATCCTGTGGGAAAGCCGTTGTAGCCCACGCCCACGATCCTGTGCTCCCTGTTGACGATGCAGGCGCCCACCTGGGTGTTGGGGTCCTTGCTTCTCATCGCAGAGAGCATGGCGACCCCCATGAAGTATTCGTCCCAGCTGATATGGTCTTCTCTCTTGTTCATCTCCAGCCCCCTTTCAGGAATTCGATCATCTCATCAGTATAACCCTGCTGCACCGAGTGGTACATCAGCAGGGAATGGTGCGAATGGCGCCATTGCCCATCCATCTCGACCTCTCTCCTGACTCTTATCCAATCGTGGCAGATGCGGCATATGATTGCAAGATTCGAAAACGGGACGGTCCTGTCGCCCCGGTCGTGCATCACGAACATCGGCACGGCGATCCTCCCGAGGTCGTGACGTATCGTGTTGAACGCCTTCGTCAGCGAGATGCCGTGCAGCATGACGATGCCACTGTAGCCTCTCCATTCCTCGTTGCCGTCATCCCCGTCGTCTCTGCCGTCCACGATTCCAAGACCGACCGTCTTGACGAACAGGTTGAATGTTCGTGCGAAGTAGCCCAGAGGGTTGGTGATGATGCCCAGATGCAGGCAGTTGTATGCCACGGGAGAGGAGATGGAGACGATCGCGTCCATGGCAAGCGGGGTGGCCGAATGCTCCTCGGCCAGCTTGAGCGTCATCGCCCCTCCCATGGAGACACCGACCACATAGACCCTGGCATAGCGCTGCCTGAGTGCGATGTAGTACTGGTCGATGTATTCATACCACTGCGTGAAGTCGGTCTTTGCGAAAGCCCCGGGATCGGCCCCGAATGTCGGGATGAGCGGCGCATGGACGTCGTAGCCCGCGTCGCGCAGTCTTGCCGCGGTGTAGGAATACATGTCGGGGCAGGTGGGGTAGCCGTGGATCATCAGGACGCATTCGTCGCTTCCCTGCTCGTAGACGATGCTCCTGCACTTTTCGCTGAAGCACTTCGATTCGTCCGCTACCAGCGGCTTTGTGTAAGGGTCCCTGTAGAAGGGGAGGAACACGTTCCAGATCACGAAGAGCAGCACGGCAATAGCCGCTATGATGAGCACCGCCATGGCCACAAGTCTACATCATGCGGCTGAAAACGGAAACAGCAGCGGTTCCCCGCTGCTGCCTCCATTTCCTCTTTGAAGAATCGTGTCAGACCATCTGCGACATCTGTACGAAGACGGGCACGACGCTCATCAGGACGCCGGCCGCGACCGCGCTTCCGATGACGCCGGACACGTTCGGTCCCATGGCATGCATGAGCAGGAAGTTCTGGGGATCGGCCTCCTGACCGACCTTGCTCGACACACGTGCGGCCATCGGGACGGCAGACACGCCTGCCGATCCGATGAGCGGGTTGACGGGATGCTTGGGATCCAGCTTGTTCATCAGCTTGCCAAGCAGGACGCCTCCTGCGGTTCCGACACCGAATGCGACCATGCCCAGAAGCAGGATGCCGAGGGTCTCGAGGTTGAGGAACCTCTCTGCGGCCATCTTCGATCCGACCGACAGGCCGAGGAAGATGGTGACCGTGTTCATCAGGGCGTTCTGCATCGTGTCGCTCAGACGGTCGATGCATCCGCACTCGCGTGCCAGGTTTCCAATCATGAGGGCTCCGATGAGGGAGCAGGCCGACGGAAGCAGGATTGCGCATACCGTGATGACCTCGAGCGGGAAGATGATCTTCTCAAGCTTGGAGACGGGGCGCATCTGCTGCATCCTGATCTTCCTCTCCTTCTCGGTGGTCAGCAGCCTCATTATAGGGGGCTGGATGATCGGGACCAGGGCCATGTAGGAGTAGGCCGCGACGGCGATCGAACCGAGGTATTCAGGCGCCAGGTAGCGCGTGACGTAGATGGCCGTAGGTCCGTCTGCTCCTCCGATGATTCCGATGGATGCCGCGACGTTCAGGTCGAAGTTGATTCCGGGCAGGAACGAGAGCAGGAGCGCACCGATGAGGGCCGTGAAGATGCCCAGCTGGGCGGCTGCGCCCAGGAACAGGGTCTTCGGGTTGGCGATCAGCGGTCCGAAGTCGGTCATGGCTCCGACGCCCATGAAGATCAGGACGGGGAACAGGCCGGATTCGATACCTGCATTGTAAAGCACCTGGATGAAGCCGACCTGTCCACTGACGGGGTCGGGGTCTCCCGCGATGTACGCGAACGGGATGTTCGAAAGGATGCATCCCATGGCGATGGGGATGAGCAGAAGAGGCTCGAAGCCCTTCTTGATCGCCAGGTAGAGGAGCACAAAGCCCACCAGGATCATCAGGAAGTTCCCCCAGCCTCCCGACTGGAGGAATCCGTAGAGACCCGTGCTCTGTGCCAGCAGTGTAAGTCCAGTGGTTATTCCTTCTAGCATAGTCTCTCCTTAAGCGATGACGAGGATCGGGTCGTCGGCCTGGAGCTGGTCGCCCTGGCTGACGAGGATGTCGGCGATGACACCGTCGCAGGGAGCGTAGATGGGGTTCTCCATCTTCATGGCCTCCATGATGACGATCTCGTCGTTCGTCTTGACCCTGTCACCCTTCTTCACGTTCAGGCGGAGAATCAGGCCGGGCATCGGAGCCGCGACAGTCTGGCCTCCGGATACCGGAGCGCTGACCGTCTCCTGGACAGGAGCCGCTGCAGGAGCGGGAGCTGCCTGGGGTGCAGGAGCCGCCTGGACAGGGGCCGTCTGCTGGACGGCGACACCGCCGATGGTGAGGATCAGGTCGTCCGCCTGGATCTGGTCGCCCTGGTTGACCGCGATGGAGGTGATCTGACCGTCGCAGGGAGCGTAGATGGGGTTCTCCATCTTCATGGCCTCCATGATGACGATCTCGTCGTTCTTCTTCACGCTGTCGCCGACCTTGACGTTGAGGCGGAGAATCAGGCCGGGCATCGGAGCCACGACGTTCTCGCTGCCGGTGACGACGGTCTGTGCAACGGGAGCCGCTGCAGGAGCGGGAGCTGCCTGGGCAGAGGGAGCCGCCTGGACAGGTGCGGCCTGCTGGACGGCGACGCCGCCGATGGTGAGGATCAGGTCGTCTGCCTGGATCTGGTCGCCCTGGTTGACCGCGATGGAGGTGATCTGACCGTCGCAGGGGGCGTAGATGGGGTTCTCCATCTTCATGGCCTCCATGATGACGATCTCGTCGTTCTTCTTCACGCTGTCGCCGACCTTGACGTTGAGGCGGAGGACCAGGCCGGGCATCGGAGCCACTACGTTCTCGCTGCCGGTGACGACGGTCTGTGCAACGGGAGCTGCTGCAGGAGCGGGAGCCGCCTTGATGCCGTCGACGATCGACAGAGGATAGCTGACGCCGTTGACCACGGCCGCGTTGTCGGAGAGCTTGACGCCGTATGCGTTTCCGTTGACGGTGACCGTGTACTCGCCGCTAGCGTTCTTCTTCGCCTCGCTCTTCTTCTCGGCGGTCTTCTCGACCTTCCTGACGCCGTTGACCTTGGCCTTGCCGGTCAGGTAGAGGATTCCCTTCTCCTTGCAGCTTGCCGCGATGAAGATGTTCTCGTCGGTCTTCTCGAGTCCGGCCTCGTCAAGCATCTTCTTTGCAGCCTCGATGCCCTTTGCGGGGTTCCTGTCGTTGATGTCGACGACCTTCTCGGTGGTCGGCTCGAGCTTGAGCTGCTCGCTGGCCGCCTTGACGACCTCTGCATCAGGCTCGACAGGAGTCTTGCCGAAGTAGCCGAGGACCATCTTGCCATAGCCTTCGGCGATCTTCTTCCACGGTCCGAACATGACGTTGTTGAACGCCTGCTGGAAGTAGAACTGGGACACCGGCGTGACGCTGGTTCCGAAGCCGCCCTTCTTGACGACGTCGCCCATGGCCTCGACGATCTGGGGATACTTGTCCATCAGGCCGTTGTCGCGAAGCATCTGGGTGTTCGCCGTGAGGGCTCCGCCGGGAAGCGGGAAGAACGGGATCTCGGGGTTGACGGCTGTCGCCTCAGGCGGCAGGAAGTAGTCCTTCATGCAGTCCTGGAAGACGCGCTCGGCCTCCTGGATCTTCGTGACGTCGATGTCGAGGTCGTAGTCGGTTCCACGCAGTGCGTGCCACATCGTGAGGATGTCGGGCTGGCAGGTTCCGCCGGAGCAGGGGACCATGGACAGGTCGACCTGGGTCGCACCGGCCTCGATGGCGGACATGTACTGCTGGATGGACACGCCTGCCGTCTCGTGGGAGTGGAAGACGATGTTCATGTTGGGGCCGACGAGCTTGCGGGCCCTCTTGATGGTCTCGTAGACGTTGTGGGGCGTGGATGTGCCGGATGCGTCCTTGAAGCAGAGGGAGTCGAATGGGATGCCTGCATCCAGAATCTGGCGCAGGATCTTCTCGTAGAACTCGGGGTTGTGGGCCGCGGCCTTGTAGCTGTCGGGAAGGCTCATCATGGTCACCGTGACCTCGTGTCTGAGGCCGGCGTCGTGGATCGCCTTTCCGGAGTCGATCAGGTTGTTGACGTCGTTGAGGGCGTCGAAGTTGCGGATCGTGGTCATTCCATGCTTCTTGAACATCTGGGCATGGAGCTTGATGACGTCCCTGGGCTGGGAGTCGAGACCGACGACGTTGACGCCTCTTGCGAGGGTCTGGAGGTTGGCGTCAGGGCCTGCGACTCTCCTGAACTCGTCCATCATCGCGAAGGCGTCCTCGTTCGTGTAGAAGTAGAGAGCCTGGAAGCGGGCGCCACCGCCTGCCTCGAAGTGCCTGATGCCGGCTTCCCTGGCGGCCTCGACCGCCGGCATGAAGTCCTTTGTGAAGACACGCGCTCCATAGACGGACTGGAAACCGTCGCGGAAGGCCGTGCACATGAAGTTGATCTTTTTCTTTGCCATATCTCTTTCCTTTTAGTTCCTAGACTTGGAGTAGGCGGCTGCGATGGCCGCGGCGATCTCGGCATCCTTGGCTGCGGAGCTCTGCGCCGCCGGGCGGGAGGCGGCCGATGCCGTCGTGGCAGGAGCCTTCTTCTTCGGCTCTATTGCCGGTGCGAACCTGGAGCAGACCCTGCTCATCCCCTTGGTGGCGAATACCAGAATCGCCAGGAAGATGAACACGAAGCCCATGCCCAGGACGAGAAGCACGAGTCCGTCCTGAAGCTGGCGGATCAGCACATCTCTTGGCATGTTCGTTAAGAGTGTCAGCATTGGTTTTATCTCCTAATGGGTTTGAATCGTATTCAGCGACAACTATATCGTAATCGCGTGACGAAAGGCAACAGCATTAATCTTTGAATAATATGCGCGTATATGTGAAGAAGACCTTGTCATGATGTTGCAGTGCCGGTGCAATCGTGCAAGAATCTGAACACATGAGACCCGTCAACCCCAAGCGTCTGGTCAAGGACTACGCACGCATCTTCTTCGGCACGTTCATGGCCGCATGCGGCATCGCCATCTTCTCTAACCCCGCCAGGCTCACCGGAGGCGGAGTCACCGGTGTCGGCACGATACTCTACTACACGCTGGGCATCGATCCCGGCGTGTCGATGCTGTGCATCAACATACCGCTGTTCTTCCTGGGAATGCACTTCTTCGGCTCGAAGTACGGCCTGAAGGTCTTCGTCGGAGCCACGATGCTCTCCGTCTGGACATCGGTGCTGGGCGGCCTCACCGGCTACCGGGGGGTGCTGGACTACACGGACACCACGAACGTCCTGATCTCGGCCATCTGCTACGGCGTCCTGGTCGGAGGCGGAATCGGAATCGTCATGCGGGCCGGAGCCAACACCGGCGGCACCGACATCCTGGCGCAGATCGTGGCCAAGTTCACACCGTTCAACGTCGGCAGCATCGAGTTCTGCATGAATGCATGCGTCGTGCTGTGCGGCGGATTCTTCTTCGGCATCCGCAACACCATCTTCGCCTTCATAGCGATGTACATCTCAGGGCAGATGATCAGCTACGTCGTGGTGAAGTGGGGCACCAGTCTGGCAAAGACGGCATACATCTTCTCAAACGACCGCGTGCCGGACATCTCCCGGCGCGTGATAAGTGAGCTCCACCATGGCGGCACGCTCTTCAAGGGAACCGGCATCTACACCTCCAAGGAGCGCAACATGCTCATGGTGGTCGTGCCGAACAACCAGCTGAGGATCCTCGAGGAGATCGTCCACGAGGCGGACCCCAAGGCCTTCATGTTCATAAGCGAGGCCTTCCAGGTGCTCGGCAACGGCTTCACCCCGTTCCGCGACAAGGTGGAGTCCAGCAACCAGAACTGACAAATCCGCCTTGCCCCGGGAGGTCCTTTGGGGCTATAGTCCTCCACCGGAGGATGTGAAGATGTTTTCGCTGGGTTCTTTCCTTGACGTCAGGAAGGAGGACAGGCCGCTGCTGTACTACACGTACTACGCGTTCCTGGTCTCCGGGATGATGAGCACCGTGCTGGGGGCCATCCTGCCGAGCCTGTCCGCCGAATACGGGCTTTCCTATTCCGTGCAGGGCTCGCTGCTCTCGTTCCATCAGATCGGCAACCTGGCCGCGGTGTATCTGGCGGGGTTCCTCCCTTACGCCATCGGCCGCAAGAGGAGCACGCTGCTTGGAGCCAGCGGAATCATCCTGGGACTCGTCTTCATGACGCTGTACGGCAACCCGCTTTTTCTGATGCTGGCCTTCGCCCTGACGGGAATCGGACGCGGGACGCTTTCGAACATGACCAACGTCGTCGTCGGACAGTGCGCCGGAAACAAGGCGGGCGGTCTCAACCTCCTTCATGCATCCTATGCCGTAGGCGCCTTCATATCGCCCCTGATCGCCCTTGCCGCAGGAGATTCCTGGTGGAAGTGGCCGTGCTGGGCGATATCCGCCCTCATGCTGCTCTCGCTTGTCCTCATCGGCACTTCGTCCCTGAGCAGCGAGCGCACCAGGCGGGATCCTGATTGTGGGCAGAAGAGCTTCATGAAGGACTTCGCCTTCTGGCTCAACACGCTGATCATGCTCTTCTACCTGTGCGCAGAGGCCTCCCTCACGGGTTGGCTCGTGACGTACTTCAAGGACAGCGGCATGCTCCCGGCATCACTTGCACCTTCGGTCCAGTCCCTGATGTGGGTCACCATTCTCGTCGGCCGCCTGGTGTGCGCGAGCCTGTCCGTACGGATGAACAAGGCAGTGCTGATCATGATCCTGGGAACCGTGATGACCGGTTTCTTCGCGCTCATGGTCCTCACCTCCAGCCCCGCCGTGGCGATGGTCGCCGTCCTCGGGGTGGGGCTGTCCATGAGCGGCATCTATCCGACGACGCTCTCGACGATGCCTGGAAAGTACAATTCATCCACGGTCGCCACCGGCACCTGCATCGCCGTGGCGTCTGTCGGCGGAATCGTGATGCCGATGATCATAGGCGCCGTGGCCGAGACCAGCGGACTTGCAAGTGGAATCTCCCTGATCCTCTTCGCCCTGGTGGTCATGCTGGCTCTGATGCTGACCAAGCTTGTACTGACTCTCAGAGGACGGGTCTGAGACGACAGGGCGCGACCTGTGACGGCCGCGCCCATGCCCATGCTGTGATCATGATCCTCAGTCCAGGAAGTCCTCGTTGATCTTCACGCCGAAGGCGTCGGCGAGGAGGCGCAGCTGGTCGTCGCCTATCGTCCTCACGATTCCCGCACCCTTTGCCTTGAGGTATATCTCCGCCGCCTTCTCGATGGTATGCACAAGACCGAAGGTCTCGTCGAAGGTCTCTCCCGAGCCGAATATGCCGTGGAAGGCCCATACGACGGCGGGGTAGGTCCTGATCAGCTTCGACGTCTCGAGCGCTATGTCCGTGCCGCCGGGGATCATCCAGTCCAGTATGCCGACGCCCTCGGGGAACACGACGGCACACTCCGTCTCGCTCTGCCAGAGGATGCGCGAGAGCACTCTGGCATCCGGCTCGATCGTGTAGCTCAGCGCCGTGATGTTCGCCGGGTGGGCGTGGTAGATCACGCGGCATCTTCCATCTGTGACTGCGCATCTGGCGATGTGGTTGAGCAGATGGCTGGGCAGCTCGCTGGTCGGCTTCGCATCGTCCTCGAGGCCCCAGAGAATCGTGTAGCCGGCACCATCGTCGTCGATGCGTATGATGCCCATGTTCCTTTCGGGTTCGAGAGGCATGTTCCGCATGTACTTCCCGCTTCCGGAAGTGATGAAGTGCTCTCCGGCCAGGGCGGAAGCGTCGATGGGCAGGTCAAGATGCCTGTCCTGCGTGAACAGGTTCCTGCATCCCTCGACCTCCTCCGGTCTCATCCTGTATGTCAGGTTTCCGCCGTTCCTCTCGTGCCAGCCCAGCTTGTAGCCGTCATGGCACATCCTGATGTAGTCCTCGATCACCCTGTGCATGTCTCAGCTCCTCTTCAGGAGGACGTCCTCCTCGTATTTCTTCACTGCATCGTACCATGCGAATCCGGGTTCGATGCCCTCTCTTCTCAGGAACTCGTTCCACACCTCCTGCCAGGGCAGCTCGTTCATCGACTCACCGTAGGCGAACAGGTGGGTGAAGTCCTCCTTCTCCTGGTCCGCGGCCATCTTCGCTCCATCCTCGAGCATGGCCATCAGCAGGGCCTTCTTCATGTTGTTCGTTCCGACGACCCAGGCCACGATGCGGTTGATCGAGGCGTCGAAGAAGTCAAGGCCGATGAGGACCTTGTCCAGTGCGTCGCAGCGGACGATCTGCCTGGCGATGGCGCGGATCTCGTCGTCCAGCCGCACCACATGGTCGCTGTCCCAGCGCACCGCACGGGTCACGTGCAGCGGGATCCTGTCGAACACGGTCAGCAGCGCGGGTATCTTGTCCGCAACGGATTCGGTGGGGTGGTAGTGGCCGTTGTCCAGCAGCTGGTAGACCCCCTTGTGGCTCGCAGCGTAGCCCAGGTAGAACTCGCCCGAGCCGACCGTGAAGGACTCGACGCCGATACCGAATACCTTGCTCTCCACGCTGTCTATGACACCATCCAGCTTCTCGCTGAAGATCCGGTCCAGGCATTCCTTCAGCCTCAGACGCGGGGTCAGACAGTCGGCCGGCGTGTCCTTGAAGCCGTCCGGGATCCAGAGATTGCACGTGCTCCAGCCTCCCAGCTCGCGGGCGAAGTGCGCAGCCACGCGGCGGCTGCGGATGCAGTGCTCCGTCCAGAACCTGCGCACCTCCTCATGCGGGGAGGAGAGGGTGAGGTTGTTGACGACCATCGGGTGGGAGAAGCAGGTCGGGTTGAAGTCCAGTCCGAGTCCGTGCTCCCTGGCGAAGTCGACCCATCCGTCGTAGTCCTCCGGCTCGATTGCGTCCCTGTCCACGTCCCGGGCTCCGGTGATGTAGCTGGCGTGCAGGTTGAGTCTCTTGGCACCGGGGATCATGGAGGAGGCGAAGGCGAAGTCCGCCATCAGCTCCTGTGCGTTGCGTGCCCTTCCTGGGTAGTTGCCGGTCGTCTGGATGCCTCCGGACAGGGCCCGGGCCCCCTTCTCGAAGCCGACCACGTCATCGCCCTGCCAGCAGTTGATGCTGACCGGGACTTCTGCGATGGTCGCGAGCACCTTCTCGGTGTCTATGCCGATGGCGGCGTAGGCCTCTCTCGCTTCACTGTACATTGTCTTCCTCCTGAGTGATGTGTCCTATGTCGAACGAGGATGTCAGGATCCGGACGATGTCCTCCCTCCTGATCAGCCCCGTATGCATCATCGCGGACAGCAGGGCGCCAGTGGCGCTTCCCTCCTGCGGTCCCGTGGTGATTTCGAGTCCGGTATACCTTCCGGCCAGTGTGTTCAGATACCCGTCCCTGGAGCCGCCTCCGACGATGGCCAGGTGGGTGAAACGGCGGCCGGTGATGTCCTCGAGCTGTCTGATCGAACGTGCGTATGCGTCCGCAAGACTGTGGTAGACCACGTTGGCCACCTCTCCGAGGCCTTCGGGTCTGGGAAGCCCCTGCTCGGCTATGGCGTCGGAGACCTCCCTTGTCATGGAGTGCGGAGCCAGGAAACGGTCGTCCATCGGGTCGACGAGACCGGCCAGCGGACTCTTCCTCGCCATGGCGACCATGTCGTCGAACGAGACATCGTCTCCCGCCTCCCTGCGTATGCTCTGCAGCATCCAGGTGCCCATGATGTTCTTCAGCAGGCGGATGCGTCCGTCGTCGGCCCCTTCGTTCGTCAGGTTCGCCAGGCGCGCACCATCGTCCGTGTATGCCCTGTCGCTGATGCAGCCCAGAAGCGACCAGGTGCCCGAGGAGAGGAAGAGGGAGGTGGCGCCCAGCGGACTGGCGAGCACCGCCGATGCCGTGTCGTGAGTGGGTGCGAGTATGAACGTGGCATCGTACCCGATGTCCTCTCTCACCGGCCCCAGGACGGTGCCGGGCATGGACAGGTCTCCAAAGAGCCGCTGCGGAAGACCGAGTCCGTCGATGAGGTCCCTGTCCCATTCCCTTCTTCCCGCCTTCAGCAGGCCCGATGTGCTGGCGTTGGTGTACTCCTGCACCTTGACTCCGGTGAGCCTGAAGGCAAGGTAGTCCGGAATGAAGAGCAGACTGTACGCCTTCTCGAGTATGTCCGGATCCTCCGCCTTCTGTGCCAGCAGCTGGTAGACCGTGTTGAACTTCTGGTGCTGGATGCCGGTGCGCCGGTACAGCTCTTCCCGCGACACGGGGCATGCGACCTGGTCTGTCCTGCCGTCCCTGTATGCCACGGCAGGTGTCAGCAGCCTGTCCTCGGCGTCGAGCAGCACGTAGTCCACCGCCCAGGTGTCGATGGTGATGTAGTCCGCCCCTCCGGCCTTCCTCAGTCCTGCCACCATTTCGCGGTAGAGCATCTCGATGTCCCAGCACAGGTGACCGTCGATGATGCGCTGGGTGTTCTCGAAGCGGTGGACGACCTGGGTGACGATGCGTCCGTCCTCTAGACGGGCCTTGACGAGCTTGCCGCTCGAGGCTCCGATGTCCATTGCAAGGTAGGTCATGACTACATCCTCGTGCCGCTTTGGCGCATGCGCAAGTGATTGTTTCCACGTTTTATTGATTGATTTTGACAAAACGGTGTGTGAAGATGTAGTCATGAGCACTGTTCTTGATGGATTTTACACTCTCAGCGAAGAGGAGAAGTACTACAGGACGCTGTACGAGGAGGGCAGGAGCAGCGTGGAGTACGTCATGCTGCCCAGCCAGGTGCAGGACTCGGCCAGGCTTGACGAGCGCATAGTGCTCTCGTCGGCCTATTACGACCTGGGCGAAGAAGAGACGGTGGTGTTGATGAAGCATCCCTGCTTCATGCCACGCTACATGCACTCGCACCGCTTCGTCGAGTTCTCGTATGTGCTTTCGGGAAGCGCCCAGGAGGAGGTGGAGGGCTCTTCGTTCACGGTGCGTGAAGGTGATGTCGTCATCCTGATGCCCGGCTTCTACCACAGCATCTGGGTCGGCGACGGGAATACGGTGGTGCTCAATCTCCTTGTCGACAGGGACTTCTTCCTGCATCTGGACAGCCGCTTCTCTCTGCATCTGGCCGACAAGAGCCATGTCCTGGTCAGCCAGGTCGACCTGGTCGACGAAATGTCTGAACTGGTCGTGCAGGAGACGGTCCAGGACGATGTGCGCCTGGCCATGAAGGAGGTCGTCTTCGAGAGGATGGTGCTCGAGATGAAGAGGCAGGGCAGGCTTGTCGCGCAGGGCGAGGTCGGAGGACGCAAGGAGGTTTTCAGGATCATGAGCTACATCGAGGAGCACAGCCACGACGTGACGCTCACCTCGTTCGCCTCCCACTTCGGCATAACCGAGCAGTACGCCTCACGCCTCATAAGGGACAGGACCGGCCTGTCGTTCTCGCAGATAGTGCGCCGGCTCAGGATGGAGGAGGCGGCACATCTGCTGCGACATGGGCGCTTGTGCGCGAAGGAGGTCTCCTACATGGTGGGCTACAGCTCGCCGGAGCATTTCAGCCGCACGTTCAAGGCCTACTACGGCGTAAGTCCGGACGCATGGAGGAAGGCCAACTCCTCAGTCTAGGTGGAACATCTCCTCCAGAGGAATGGACACGGGGCTCTCGTCCTCGTTGGTCTCCATAAGCGGTGCCATGTGGTGCCACCAGTCCCTTATGGCCTGTTCTCCACCCAGGTCCTGGCTGCCCTTGTCGCCCGAGACCTTCTGGAACGCGAACAGCGTATCCGTCTCCTCGTCCAGGTAGATCGAGTAGTCGTATACACCGCTTTCCTTGAGGATTCTCCTCACCTCCGGCCAGAGGGCCGCATGACGGGCCTTGTACTCGTCCCTGCAGCCTTTCTTCAGCTTCATCCTGAACGCTTCACGTCTTTCCATGGACAAAAGGATACCGCCATCCGGAGGGACGGCGGCATGCCATTTGATGTCTTTTCTTGACTTTTGACGGACTTTCAGTGCCTGACCTGCTGGATGTGGGACAGGAACTCCTTGTAGCTGCTGGTGCTCTTCTCGTCGGGTTCGTACTCGACAAGGGGGTAGTTGTGCATGACGAAGTCGATGTCCTTGTCGCCGCGTCCGGACAGATTGACCAGAATGTTGCGATCCCCGTCCAGCTCCTGCGCCAGCTTGACGGCGTAGGCCACGGCATGGCTGGACTCCAGGGCGGGGATGATCCCCTCCATCCTGGAGAGGGCGTAGAATGCCTCGACCGCCTCCCTGTCCGTGATCGTGGTGTACTCGACGCGTCCGATGTCGTGCAGCTGGCAGTGCTGTGGACCGCTTCCCGGGTAGTCCAGGCCGGATGCGATCGAATAGACGGGCAGGGGCTCGCCCTTGTCGTCCTGGATCAGAATGGTCCTGAAGCCGTGGAGAATGCCCGGCCTGCCCATCGTGAGCGATGCTGCGTGGGCTCCGGTATCCAGGCCCATTCCGCCCGGCTCGACTCCGTACAGCTTCACGTCCTCGTCATCCAGGAACGCCGAGAAGATGCCCATCGCGTTGCTGCCGCCGCCGACACAGGCGACGACATCGTCTGGAAGACGGCCGGTCATCTGGAGCATCTGGCCTCTGGCCTCGACTCCGATCACGGACTGGAAGTCGCGCACCATCATGGGGAAGGGGTGCGGCCCGACGACGGAGCCGATGCAGTAGATCTGGTTCACCGGATCCTTCAGGTAGGCCTTGAAAGCCTCGTCGACCGCGTCCTTGAGCGTACGGGTGCCGGTCTTGACGGGTATGACCTTCGCCCCGAGTATCTTCATGCGCGAGACGTTGGGGGCCTCCTTCATCACATCGACCTCTCCCATGTAGATGTCGCACTCCAGGCCCATCAGGGCCGCGGCGGTGGCCAGGGCGACTCCGTGCTGTCCGGCTCCGGTCTCCGCGATGACCTTCCTCTTGCCCATGCGCTTTGCAAGCAGAACCTCTCCCAGACAGTGGTTTATCTTGTGGGCTCCGGTGTGGTTGAGGTCCTCCCTCTTGAGGTAGATCCGGGCGCCTCCGACGGCCTTCGTGAGATTGGCCGCGAACGTCACCGGACTGGGGCGTCCGGTGTAGTGCTCATGCAGGTTCGCCAGCTCCTGGACGAACGTGGGGTCCTGGCTTATCTCCTCGTACTTGGCCGCGACCTCGTCCATGACCTTCTGCAGCTCCTCGGGCACGAAGGATCCTCCGTATTCGCCGAAGAAGCCCCTGTCGTCGGGGCGGCTGGTGGTGTCTATCTCCGCGTTTATGAGATTCTTCATTTCGGTTCTCCTTTTGTTTTTGTGTATAGAAACACTAATGTATGCCGAAACGCAGTGTCAAGTACGCTCCAGGAAGGATTCGAGAGCCTCGAGCCTCTTTGGAGTGATGCGCCGGGATTCCCTGCATTTCCTGACGGCTCTTCTTCTGATGACCTCGTCAAGCCTGGCGAAGAAGGGAAGGCTCTCGTCCGGGTGGTACGTGTATGCGGTGGCGAAGAACCAGGCCACCGCCATCTGCAGAAGATAGTCCTCGCTTCGTACATCGGCGATCGTGTCCAGCAGTTCGTCCAGATGCCGTGGACACAGGAAGTCGCGGTCCATCAGGGCGACGATGCCGAGGCGGCGGGTCATCGGATGAGTGCGCGATACGAGCGAGAGGAAATAGCCATACACTTCGTCCTCCTCCCTCTTCGCGTACCATAGGCTGGATGAGACCGTGTCGGTGACCATCCAGCTGACCAGCTGGGGCAGCAGGGTCTCTATGCGCTCTTTCTTCCGGCTGAACGGTTCCCGGCGGGAGAAGACCATGATGGCGCGTATGATCACGTCCTCGATGCATCCGATTTCGATGTCGTCGTCATCGAGGCTTTTTGCGATGGTGCGGCACTCGGCCATCGTCAGACCCCGGCTGGGCAGCGGGCTTTCCGGCGTCAGGGATTCGGTGAACGCCTTCCTCTTATCCCGTCCGGTGTAGGGGGAGTAGTCGATCCTAGTAGCCAAGGTCCTCTCCGACGAGGATGACGGTGACGCGGTCCTTCTCCCTCTGCCTCTTCATGATCAGCGTGTTGCAGCAGATGGTCCCTTGTCCGCAGTCCGCATGGCACATCAGGTCCGACTCGTCGAAGGAGGGGCTTATGCAGACGCCCGACTTCGTGCAGAACGTGTCGCAGGAGAGCCTGATGCAGTTGGCCGGTGCGGCGGTGTGCTTGACGCGCTCGACCGCGGCCCTGAGGTCGGGCACGATCTTGTTGACTCCGGCGACGATGATGACCTTGCGCGGACCGAACACCAGACACGATATCCTGTTGCTGCGTCCGTCGACCTGGTAGATCTCGCCGTGCTGGGTTATCGCATTGGCGGAGGAGAGGAACCAGTCCGAGACGTACATCCTGGCCACGAGGCGTCTGGCCTCGTCCTCGTCGATGCCAGGCATGTTCCTGTCGATGTAGTCGGTCTTCTCCTTCAGGTAGTCCATGATTCCGCATTCGGCAAGGGTCACGGACCCTCCCGAGGATGTGGTGCTGCCTTCCGGTATGAGGGAGCGCACCAGCTTGAGCGCATCCTCTCTGGTCTCGACGTACGCCGCCTTCATGTTGTTCTGCTCGAGGGCGCGCATCGTCCTCGAGACCGTCATCTGGAGAGCCTTCCTCCTGTTGGCATCCATCATTACGCCTCCTTGTCAGTGGTGGAACAGCCTGACGCCGGTGAAAGCCATCGTCATGCCGTGTTCGTCGGCCGCCCTGATGACCTCGTCGTCCCTCAGGGAGCCGCCGGGTTCGCTTATGAAGCCGACACCGCTTGCCGCGGCGCGGTCGATGTTGTCGCGGAAGGGGAAGAACGCATCCGATGCCAGGCTTATGCCATGCATCGAGCCGATCCATGCCCTCTTCTCGTCCTCGTCCATCTCCTCGGGTTTCTCCGTGAAGTATCGGCGCCAGTCGGCGACGACATCCTCCTCCCTGCGCCCGCTCAGGTACTGTTCTATGACGTTGTCCCTGTCGTTTCGTGACAGTCCGTCACGGAAAGGCAGGTCCAGCACCTTCGGGCTGTGGCGCAGCAGCCACAGATCCGCCTTGTCGCCTGCAAGACGCGTGCAGTGTATCCTGCTCTGCTGCCCGGCCCCGACGCCGATCGTCTGGCCGCGCGATGCGTAGCACACCGAGTTCGACTGCGTGTACTTCAGCGCCACCAGGGCGACGGTCAGGTCCCGCACTGCCCACTGCGGCAGGTCACGCCTCTTCGTCACGATGTTCCTGAAGCCCTTGTCGGAGGGGATGAACGTGTTGCGCTCCTGGGTGAAGGTGATGCCGAACACGCTTCTGGTCTCCAGACGGGGAGGCTCCCAGTCCCTGTCGATGGACAGCACGCAGTAGGACCCTTTGCGCTTGGCCTTCAGGACCGCCAGCGCCTCGTCGCTGTAGCCGGGTGCGATGATTCCGTCACTCACCTCGCGGGCGATGATCCTGGCGCATGGGAGGTCGCACGTGTCCGACAGCGCGATGAAGTCGCCGAAGGAGCTCATCCTGTCCGCACCCCTGGCCCTGACGTATGCGGTGGCGATGGGGCTCAGGACCGTCTTGGAAGGGACCATGTACATGCGCCTCTCCGTCTCGTCCAGATCCAGTGCAACCGCGGCTCCGGCGGGGGAGACATGCTTGAAGGAAGTGGCTGCGGCCAGTCGTGTGGCCTTCTCAAGGTCCCTGACCAGCTGCCAGCCGTTCAGCGCGTCGAGAAGGTTGATGTAGCCTGGCCTTCCGTTGAGCACGCGTATGGGCAGACCCGATGCGCACGAGACCGATGCCTCCCCCTGTCCGGGATTGCATCCGTACTTGAGAGCCAGCGTATCCACATCAGTCTCCGTCCGCGATGGAGCGGATCCTGCTTTCGTCGCCGATCTGCACGAACAGCGCGACTCTGGTCTGCGGGTCCAGCGAGTTCCACAGCAGGTCGGCAAAACCGTCCAGCGACGATGGCACCTCGACGAGCTCCGGGTCCTTGGTGAAGGGTGGGAGCATCTGTCCATCCGTCTCGAGATACGTGTGGATGCAGTGCGCGTAGCCGTCCTCGGCGGGGTAGGTGTAGACGACCCTGGTCTCCGAATCGCCCTCCTTCCTGACTATCGCAAGACGGCATGAGCGGTCGAGCTGGTCGTACAGGCCTGCGATGCGGCTGGTGAAGTGGGGTTCGTCCGGTTCGGCGTGCATCGCCATCAGTGCATCCTCGAGCGATCCTCCCGAGGCCAGTGTGTCATGGATGAGGCCGGTATGGCTTCCATTCGAGACGACGATCCTGTCGCCCTGTCTCCTCACGGCGTCGTAGACCAGAAGCTGGGCTTGTCCGTCCTGCACCGGGTCGAGCGCGACCGTCTTCAGCGTCCCCTCGTCGTCGAGGACAAGCGTGCGGTTGCGGCTGGCCTGACTGCGTCCCATGATGGCGTAGGCGATCGCCGATCTGCCTTCCCTTGTGTTGCCGATGATGATGACGCGTCCGGGATAGCGTCTGCCTTCGAAGTATCCGTCCAAGGTCATGTGATGCCTCCTTTCATGTGGTCATTCTAGCATCAACACACACTGTGGTGGAGAGGAAAAGGATGTAGAATGCGATGCAGTCCATCCCCATCCGGGCGGTTTGCAAAACGACCGGCCCTGGAGTGTTGACACTGCCGGTGAAAGCGTATATATTCACAAAAGCATTCGACGCAGGGTAGAGCAGTTGGCAGCTCATCGGGCTCATAACCCGGGGGTCGTAGGTTCGAGTCCTACCCCTGCTAGAGACGGACGGCATCCATGGCATGTGGGTGCCGTTCTTCGTATCCGGCCCATGTCCGTGACAATCCCCGTTCCATTCTGCTATCCTTCAGGCCATGAGCACTCTCTATATGGTCGCAGGCCCGATAGGCAATCTGGACGACATCACCATCAGGGCTCTCAAGGTCCTCGAGGCGGTGGATGTCGTTGCATGCGAGGACACACGCCACACGGGGCGGCTTCTGACGCACTTCAACCTGAAGAAGAGATGCATAGCCTGCCACTCCCACAACGAGGAGGAGAGTGCGAAGGGCATCGTGTCCCTTCTGGACAGGGGCCAGGATGTCGCCTACATGTCCGACGCGGGGACACCGGGCATCTCCGATCCGGGAGCAAGACTGGTCGAGGTGGTCAGGGCCGCCGGACACGAGGTCGTGCCGATACCTGGTGCAAGCGCCTTCGTCACTCTGCTCAGCGCAGCCGGCAATGTGGGCAGGACATACACCTTCGAGGGCTTCCTGTCTCCGAAGAGGGGAAGACGGGCGAGAAGGCTGGAGGAGCTCGTCGCCCGGGGCGAGAGCTTCATAATCTACGAGTCCCCGTTCCGCGTGCTCAGGACACTGGAGGACATCAGGGACGTCGATCCGGCCTGCCGGATCGTCATGGGTCGTGAGCTGACGAAGCAGTTCGAGGAGATTCTCAGCGCCCCTGTGGACGAGGTCATCTCGTCCCTTGCCGCAAGAGACGCCGTGAAAGGGGAGTTCGCCCTTGTCGTGGTCCCATCGCAGGGAGGCACGGATGCTGACGCTGAAGAAGATCGGGACGCTGAAGCCTAGGGTCCGGCTCAGGAAGGTCGGCTCCCTGCTTTACCAGGAGAGCCGTGTGCCCTGCCTCGACGACGGATACATTGACGGCCTTGCCCAGGTGGTCCGTGAAAGTCCTGTGGTGGGGGATGGGGACAAGGCCTGTCTCGTCCGCATGATCTCCCGCTACAAGGCGACGCGGGATCCGCTTGTCGCCAAGGACGTGTACTACCTGGTGCTCCGGCTTCTCGGCGAGGAGCCGGCCGACTGGGATGCCGTGGCCGAGGACGGCCGGCTTGACGCATCGAGCCGCATCGTCAGGCCCCATTCGCTGTTCCTGGACCGGGTAAGGTCTCCATACAACATCGGCGCCGTCTTCCGCAGTGCAGAGAGCTTCTGCGTGGACCATGTGTATCTCAGACAGGGCTGTGGGGATCTGGCTAGTCCGCGTTGCATGCGCACTTCGCGCGGAACCGTCGACCTGGTGCCGCACTCCGTCGTGGACGACCTGTCCGTTCTCGAGGGCAGGACCGTCTTCGCCCTGGAGCTGGGCGGGGTGCCGATCGGGGACTTCGACTTCCCCGACGACGGGATCTGCGTGCTCGGGGGCGAGGAGGACGGCGTGAGCCCGGATGTCCTGGCCTTGTGCTCCAGCCGGGTGTCGATCGAGCAGTTCGGAGCCAAGGGCTCGATAAACGTGTCCGTCGCCGCCGGAATCCTGCTGCATGCCTGGGCGGTGCATTCTTCAGAATCCTGAACATTTCGTTTGACAGCGCTCGGAAAGCGGGCTTACACTTTTCACATGGTCAATCTTCAATAATTTGAATGTTGGCCTTGAAGGAGGCTTTGTGGCCACGAGACCCAGCATGCAGAAGATCTCCATTGCAGTCGAAAGGATCGCCTGGGACCTGCTGTGCCTGGATGTGGGCGACAGGGTCAGGTCCATAGACGAATACCACAACAGGCTCGGCGTGTCGTCCGGCACCGTGAAGAACGCCCTTGACTACCTGGAGTCCACAGGGGCGGCGGTATTCTCCCGTCATGGCCATGAGGGTACGATCGTCGAGCATATGGACTACAGGGCGCTGCAGAGGAGCTGCACCAGGGGACAGCTGCTGGGGATCATGCCGTTGCCTTATTCCGTGCGTTACGAGGGCTTCGCCACCGCGCTTTGCGAACAGCTTTCCGATCTCGACTTCAACATGGCATACGCCCGCGGAGCCGAGAGCAGGATCGCCCTGGTCGAATCATCGACCTGCCATTTCGCGGTCACCTCCCGGTACGCCGCGCTCAGGAGCATCGGGGACGGACATGACGTCGCCATCGCCGTCGACTGCGGACCGGGCAGCTTCCTGTCGCGCCATGTGCTGGTGTTCCGCCGCGGTCAGAGCGAGGTGGTCGACGGCATGAAGGTCGCCTGGGACGACAACTCCCTGGACCAGATGAGCATAACGGAGAGCGTCACGGAGGGTAGAAGCGTCCAGTACGTGCCGCTCAAGACCCAGCAGACGGTCGCAGCCCTCCTGTCGGGGACCATAGACGTCGGCGTGTGGAACATGGATGCCCTCAGCGACAACCATGCCACTCAGGAGCTGTCGATAGTCGAGATCCCCCAGCGCGGTTATACGGACGACTTCACCTCGGCCTGTCTGGTTGTGAGGAGGGACGACGAGACGCTCATGCGTCTGCTGTCGCATAGGATAGATGGAGCCAGGACGCTTTCGATCATGGAGGACGTCGTGCACGGAGGAAGGCCGGCGGCCTATTGAAGGAGGAGAGGAATGTCGCAGAAGGATGGACAGCTTGCCCGGGTCGCGATTCTCGAGGAAGGCGGGGTCATAGGAGCGCAGGCCGCACAGTTTACCCGCCAGGTCATAGACCAGGTCGCCGACCGCGGCTATGCGGATGATGCCCTTGAGACGTTCATCACCCATCTGGCGATGGCGGGGCAGAGGGCCCTGGACGGCGTCGAGGAGGAGGGCTATGACAGCCGGATCCTCGAGGAGCTGAAGGCGGAGGAGGGCTACGACAGGGCGCTCGGACTGCGCGACTCGATGCTGTGCGGCTGCGGTATCCCGTTCTCTCCCACAGAGCAGGAGTTCCTGCTGGTCCACATACTGAATCTGATCGGCTGAAAGGAGGATTTGCTGATATGAGGATTGTCGTCGGAGGACAGATAGACAAGGACGAGATCGCCGCGATGGTGCGCTCGGCCATGCCTGAGGCCACGGTCGCGGTCAAGGGAGACCTCGATGCGGTGATGGCGATGAAGAAGGGGGAGTTCGACTACTACGTCGGTGCATGCAACACCGGTGGTGGCGGAGCCCTGGCGATGGCGCTGGCCCTGCTTGGCAAGGCGAAGTGCGCCACGATCTCGATGCCCGGCAAGGTATCGAGCGAAAAGGATATCGAGGATGAGGTGAGAGGCGGCAAGACGGCCTTCGGCTTCACTGCGCAGCACAAGGACCAGGTCCTGCCCGTACTGCTCTCCATCCTGAAGAGAAAAGAAGGAGGTACACTATGAGGTACGTAGTCATCGCTCTGATCGGAGGACTCGCGGCAATCCTGTCCAACAAGGGAATCGCGGTCTTCAACGACGGCTTCCGTCCGATCGTCGGCCAGTATTTCAACAAGGAGATATCCAGGAAGGAGCTGGCTGCGATGTCGTTCGCCATCAGCTTCGGCCTGGTCGTGGGCTTCGGCATCCCGACGTCCATAGCGGCAAGCATAATCCTGATCCACTGCCTGCTGCTCACCACGGACATCATCGGATCGTTCTGCCCCGATTCCAAGGTCGGCTGGATAGTCGCAGGTGTCATCGGTGCCGTCTATGGTCTGCTCGTCCTGGTCGGACTCGAGTTCGTCGTCGAGCTGTTCGCGATGCTGCCCTACAACTTCACCAACGAGCTGGGAAGCGTCTCCAGCTACGTGACGGTCGCCTTCGCGATCTTTCCTGCGGTCGGCGTCGCCTATCAGCACGGCTTCAAGAAGGGCCTGATCACCGCCGGCGTCACTCTGCTTGTCTACTTCGTGTTCAAGCGCTGGGGCTCCTTCGCGATCGGTTCCAGCACCGTCACCCTCAACGCAGAGGGAATGGCCATGCTGGGCGGCATGATCATGATGATCGTCTTCGCCGCGCAGACCAAGGGCACGGAGAACACCAACCAGGCTCTCACGGAGGGCTTCGAGGGCAATGTCGCGAGAATCAGGAAGAACTGGTACTTCCTCGCCGCCATCGGCGGTCTGATCGCGATGGGAACCAGCCTCGAGATGCTGGCCGGAGACCCCGCATCCCTCGCGCTGCTTGCCGAGCATGAGTACACCAACGCGGCGCTCACCGCGGCCGCCCGCGCCATCGGATTCATCCCGCTGGTGTTCACGACCGCCATCGTCACCGGCGTCTACGGCGCCGCAGGATGCACCTTCGTGTTCGTCGTCGGACTCCTGCTGCACGGACATCCCTTCATCGCACTGGTCGCAGGTGCCGCCGTCATGATCGTCGAAGTCCTGCTGATCGACCTGTTCGCCAAGCTCATGGACCGCTTCCCCGGCGTCAAGGACATGGGAGAGTACGTCAGGACCTCGATGAACAAGGTCCTGGAGATCGCACTGCTGGCAGGCGGCGTCGTCGCGGCCGAGGCCATGGCCGGCGCGGCATGCGGCTACAGCGGAATCGGCGCCCTGTTCGTGATCGGAACGTTCCTGCTCAACAGGAAGTCGAAGAAGCCGATCGTAGACCTTGCGATCGGACCTGTTGCCTGTATCATCTTCGGCATCCTGCTCAACCTGCTGCTCGTCATCCGTCTGGTCCTTCCCGTGGCCTGAGGCTGCAGCCGGATGAGCCGCCCTGTCAGGACATCCGTCGCCATGATGAACCCTCATGGCACAGTCGACCATGTCTTTGCCGACGTGGCCGACAGGATGTCCGAGGGCGCGTTGCTGCTGGGTGTGAAGAACACCCGTGCGATATCCCGGGCCTTCGTCAGGCGTCTTGAGGAGAACGGAATGCTCCTGCACACCCTCGACAGGAAGGCCCTGGGAGGAAGGGCGGTGGACGCCGCCCTTGTCAATCCGCTTACGCTGAGGGCGATGACCGGCTCGTCGTCAGGCACCGCCCTCAACGTGCTGTACCACATCAACGACCTTGGACTGGGGACGGACGGAGGCGGCTCCGTGCTGGCCCCCGCCGCGAGCGTGAACCTGTATGCCTTCATCTCGCCATCCCTGGACAGGGAGAACATGAGCGCCTTTGCGAAGACCTCCACCGACGGAATCGCGTTCACTCCGTCGCTGGGGTTCATCGCAAGGGACCTCGGAACGCTGAGGCGTCCGATTGGGCTCTTCTTCGACATCTCGAAGGTGTCGTACAGGAGACTTGAGGTGCCTGCGGATCTGGACATATACGGGCCGCGCGCCCCTCTGGTATCCTATCTGAGGGATACCGTGCAGCCTGGCTGCGTGCTCGTCTCCAGAGAGGGGCCGGTGGACCAGATGGGCATCGGCGACACGATCTACGGCCACCATGACGAGGTGACCATGGCAGGTCAGAGGGCCTCCGGCAAGGGGCTGATGAGAGTGGTCAACATGGCCGGCCTTGCGGCTGCGGCCATCCCCACGGAGCGTCTGGGCTGGACGGACATCGTCATCGCCCGTGATGATGACGAGGGCGTGGGCGCGATACTTGCCGAGGCTTCGCGGCTGGATGCGGGACGAAGCGCTCTGGTCGACAGGTACTTCGGCGATCTCGACGCCTATTTCGACGAATGGAGGGCATGATGTTTCAAAGCGGCTACACGATGATGCATGAGCATGTGACGATCGACCTGTCCGGGGTCAAGAAGGATCCCGACTGCCGTCTGGACTGCAAGGACCAGACGATCGAGGAGTTCCGTGCACTGAAGGAGCTGGGGGTGGGCAATGTGCTTGAGGTCACGAACCTGGGCATGGGCCGCGATGTGGACTACATCATGGACGTCGCCAGGGCCAGCGGCATCAACATCCTCGTATGCACAGGCTTCTACAAGGAGCCCTTTCTGCCCGACTACGTATACACCTCGAGCGAGGAGGAGCTTGCGGACCTGATGGTCGCCGAGATCGAGGAGGGCATAGGGAAAAGCGGGGTGAAGGCCAGCGCGATCGGCGAGTTCGGCACCTCCAAGGGACGGATGACCGACATGGAGCGCAAGGTCTTCCGCTCCTGCGCCATGGCCGCAAGGCGCACCGGGCGTCTTGTGACCACGCACACGACCCTCGGGACGCTTGGCATAGAGCAGGCGGACTATCTGATCTCGATGGGCCTGGACCCGTCGCGCATCGTGATCGGGCACATGGACCTGTCGAACGACATTCCCCTGATACTCAGGCTCCTGGAGCGCGGCGTCTCGATAGGCTTCGACACCGTGGGCAAGCTGGACTACGCCCCCGACTCGTTCCGCCTCGAGGCCCTCAGGGCGATATTCGACAAGGGATTCCAGGACCAGGTGGTGCTCTCCATGGACATCACGCGCAAAAGCCATCTCAAGGCGAACGGAGGGCTGGGCTATTCATACCTCTTCACCTCGTTCGTCCCTTATCTGATGGCCAACGGGTTCACCAGACAGGACGTCGACCGTCTTCTCGTCGACAACCCGGCAAGACTTCTCGGAGGTGACGCATGAGATGCCATCCGCTTGAATCGATGGGCCTGGACGAGGCCATGAGACTGCAGTTCCACGTCGTGGACTGCATCATGCAGGAGTTCGAGGGACACGAGATCCTGACCCGTGGGGACCTGGGTGTGGTCAGGGGCCTGAACAAGCCCGTGACGACGAAGAAGGCTGAGGCGGTCATCGCCCGGATCTTCGCCCAGGAGGCCGCCATCATGGTGCGTGGGGCCGGAAGCGCGGCCATCCGCTTCGCCCTGCATTCCGTCTTCTCGCCCGGGGACCAGGTGCTCATACACCGCGCCCCCGTGTACAACACGACGCGCACCTCGATGGAGATGCTTGGCCTGAGGACTGTCGAGGCGGACTACAACGACCTGGAGGAGGTGAAGGAGGTCCTTTCCTCCCATGACGATATAAGGGGCGCCCTCGTCCAGTACACCAGACAGAAGATAGACGACTCGTACGACATGCATGACGTGGTCAGGGCCATACGCTCCACGAGGGACATCCCGATCGTCACCGACGACAACTACGCCGTGATGAAGGTGCACGACATCGGCGTGCAGTGCGGCGCGGACCTGTCCTGCTTCTCCTCGTTCAAGCTCCTCGGACCGGAGGGCGTCGGCATCATAGTCGGACGCAGACAGTATATTGAGACGATCGAGCGCGAGAGCTACTCGGGAGGCATGCAGGTGCAGGGCCACGAGGCCCTCGATGTCCTGCATGGTCTGGTCTACGCGCCCGTGTCGCTTGCCATACAGGCACAGGTTGGGCAGGAGTGCGTCAGGCGGCTGAAGGAGGGCGACGTGCCTCATGTGAAGGACGCCTTCCTGGCCAACGCCCAGTCGAAGGTGCTTCTGGTGGAGTTCGACCAGGACATCGCCGAGCGGGTGCTGGAGGAGGCCGAGAGGCTGGGAGCCGCCCCCAACCCGGTCGGTGCCGAGTCGAAGTACGAGTTCGTGCCGATGTTCTACCGTGTCTCGGGAACGTTCCGCAAGGCGGATCCGACGCTGGAGAGACGGATGATCAGGATCAATCCGATGAGAAGCGGGGCGGACACGATCATGCGTGTTCTTCAGGAAAGCATAAGGAGGGCGACAGGTGTTTCTGGACAAGACCGTTGAGCGCAATGGAAACCTGGTGGAGTTCGCCTTCGATGCGCACAGGCAGGGCCTGGTACTCCCCGACAGCTACATGGTGGACGTGGACACCTTCACGTCGAACGCCTCCATGATCCTGGACGCGGCAAGGGCGAAGGGATTCTCGCTCTTCTACATGCTCAAGCAGCTGGGCCGCAACCCGTATCTTGCCACGATTCTCGACGACATGGGCTACGACGGGGCGGTCGTCGTCGACTTCAGGGAGGCGGCGGTGATGATGGATGCCGGCGTGAGGATCGGCAACGTCGGTCATCTGGTGCAGATCCCCGACTCCATGATCGGCGACGTGGTCTCATACGGCGTGGACAACATCACGCTCTATTCGATCGAGAAGGCGGCAAGGATCGACCAGGAGGCGCGCCGGGCCGGCATCGTGCAGAGCGTCCTCATCCGAGTCACCGGCGAAGGCGACATGATCTATTCAGGCCAGACGGCCGGCTTCGACATCGCCCGTCTAGGCGATGTCGTGAAGGCTCTCGAAGGCATGGGGAATCTGCGCATAGCGGGCGTCACCTCGTTCCCCTGCTACCTCTACGACAGCGTGGCCGGCGACATCATGCCCACGGGAAACCTGAAGACGGTGCTGGAGGCGGCTGCGATGCTCGAGTCGATGGGCCACGGCGACCTGGTCGTGAACACACCGTCCACGACATGCACCAGGACCATCGCGATGATGGGCGAGCTGGGAGGCAACTGCGGCGAGCCTGGCCATGGCCTTACCGGCACCACGCCGCTTCATGCCGTCAGCGACCAGGCCGAGAGACCCTGCGTGGTGTACCTGAGCGAGGTGTCGCACCGCTTCGGCGGACTGACGTACGCATACGGTGGAGGGCACTACAGGAGGAGCCATGTGTCTTCGGCTCTTGTGGGTTCGTCCCTGGAAAGCGCCGTGAAGGCGCACGTCGTGCCGCCATCCGACGAGTCGATCGACTACCATTTCGGCCTCGAGACCGACGCCGAGGTGGGCCAGGGCGTGGTGATGGCCTTCCGCTACCAGATATTCGTCACACGTTCGGACGTCGTGCTGGTCAAGGGGCTATCATGCGGCCGGCCAGAGATCGTGGGCGTATACGACGCGCTTGGAAGGAGGAGGGTATGAAGGGAAGATTCGTGGTCATAGTCCTGGACGGCTTTGGAATGGGGGCAATGGACGATGCCCATGTCGTGAGGCCGGGTGACGAGAAGGCAAGCACGCTCGGCTCGATTCTCCGCGACGAGCCCGACATGAGGCTGCCGGTGCTGGAGAGGCTGGGCCTGATGAACGCCTTCGGGCACGAGTGCGCCATGATGAAGGCGTCTTCCGACGCGAACTGGGGCCGTGGCGCGCTGATGCACTTCGGGGCCGACACGTTCATGGGACACCAGGAGATCATGGGCACCCTTCCCAGGAAGCCCGACGTGCATCCCTTCCAGGAGAAGGTCGACGCCGTGGACGCGCACCTGAGGGCGAACGGACACAGGACGCGGATCGTCGAGAGGGAGGGGCTGAGGTACGTGGTCGTGGACGACTACGTCACCGTCGCCGACAACCTCGAGGCGGACCTCGGAATGTGCTACAACGTCACCGCCCCGCTGGACTTCATCGACTTCGACAAGGAGGTGGAGATCGCCCAGCTGGTGCGCCAGGTCGTCACCGTCGGCCGTGTCATAGTCTTCGGCGGACGAGGCAACACGATGGACGATCTGTACAGGGCCGAGCAGGTCAAGGAGGGCAGGTTCATAGGCATCGCATCGGCGGCGTCGAAGTCCTACGAGAAGGACTACCACTGCCTGCATCTGGGCTACGGCGTGGACAGGAACGTACAGGCGCCCACGATCCTCACGAAGGCCGGCATCCCGGTGGTGCTGATCGGAAAGGTCGCGGACATAGTGGCCAACGACGGAGGAGTGTCCATTTCATGCGTGCCGACGGCCGAGTGCCTGGAGCACACCATAGACAGTTTCGACGGAATGCAGGACGGATTCATCTGCACCAACGTCCAGGAGACGGACCTCGCGGGCCACTCCCAGTCCAGCCGGGAGTACCGTCATGTGCTCGAGATCGCCGACGAGGGGATCGGCAGACTGCTGGAGCACTTCACACCGGATGACATCCTCGTCGTCATGGCCGACCACGGCAACGACCCGGACATCGGCCACAGCCGCCACACCAGGGAGTACGTACCGCTGCTGGTGTATCGCGAAGGCGTGCATGGAAAGAGGCTTGGAGTGCGCAGGACGCTGTCGGACGTAGGGGCTTCGGTGTGCGACTACTTCGACGCACCTCATCCGCAGAACGGAACCTCCTTCCTGCCGGATCTTGGTCTCAGATGAGAAGACCTTGCTTCATCGCCGGTGCTCGTCATGCGCCTATGGCGTAGTGGAGGGCCCGGCTTGTACGGGTTGCGCCAGGAGCGTACCACCCGCTCCGGTTCCAGTCCACATGCTGGGGCCGGATGCCGCGTGATGCGCTCTTTCCGGCCGCAGCCCGTGTTCAGCTCGACTTGCCGTTCTCGTACAGTTTCTTCAGCCGGTCCTCGATGCGCCTGTTGAAAGTGCCTGCGGGGAAGACGCCCTTCGCATTGCGTTTCCCCGAGGGGAGGCCTGTCATGATCTCCATGCCCTCCTCGATGTCGGATATCGCATAGATGTGGAACATGCCGTCCCTGACTGCCTCCTCCACGTCATGGGAAAGCACCAGCGACTTCACGTTCTGCCGTGGGATGATTACGCCCTGGCGTCCCGTCAGACCGCAGCGCAGACAGGTGTGGTAGAAGCCGGCGATCTTCTCGTTGATGCCGCCTACCGGCTGGAGAAGCCCCATCTGGTTGACCGACCCGGTTACCGCGATGTCCTGCCTGATCGGCAGCTCGCCGATCGCGGACAGCAGCGCGTACAGTTCCGAGGACGATGCGCTGTCGCCGTCGATCTCGCTGTAGTTCTGCTCGAAGCAGATGCCTGCGTATATCGAGAGGGGGAAGTTCATCGCGTAGGCCTTCCTCAGGTAGCCTTCCAGAATGAGGATGCCCTTGTCATGTATCTCGCCCGAGAGCCCGGCCTCGTGCTCGATGTTGACGATCCCCTCGCTTCCGGGAGCTACCGTTGCGGATATCACGGCGGGGGTGCCGAACGACGACAGCCCGCGGTCCATGACCGCAAGACCGTTCACGACCCCGGTCTTCATCCCGTCCACCGCGACCAGGAGGTCGCCTGAGGCGATCTCGTCGTTGATGCGCTCCTCGCCGAGTCCTATATAGTAGGCCCTCTCGTCTATGACGCTCTGGATGTCGTGTCGGGTGATGATCCTCTCGTCGCGGGATGAGGCCGCCTCGTTCAGGATGTCCCCCAGGAGCGAAAGCTGGCTGGTCAGGTGGTCCCGGCTCTCCGCGAACCATGAAGAGTAGCGCAGCAGGCACAGCAGGGCATCGTCGGTGAGGCTCTTGCCCGCCCTTTCCGCCTCCGCCTCGAGGTACGACACGCAGCCTGAGATGTTGTTCTCGTCCGCCTCCATCCTGTAGTCGAACTGGGGCGACGACTTGAACAGCCTGAGGAAGTCCCCGTCCTTGTCGCTCAGCTCGTCGTACAGGTCGTCGCTTGCCAGCATGATGACCTTCGTCTGCAGGGCTATCGCCTGGGGTCGGACCCGGGAGCTCTTGCCCAGAGAGTCGGGGACTATGCCGCCCTTGGTGGCCATGCTGGTCGAGTCCATGTGTCTCTTGAGCTCGTCCCACAGCCCATCCTGCGAGAGGAACTCGTCGGCGAAGAGCACGAGAAAGCCTCCCGACGCCTTCATGTAGGAGCCCGGCACGATCTCGTCGGCGATGCAGTAGCCGAACAGGTTCGACGGTGTGGGGTGGGTCTCTATGATGAACGGTCTGGATGCATCGTCTCCGTGGCAGATGACGATGGTGCACCGTCTCATGCGCTCGTCATACCCGGCGGCGAGAAGGGATCTGAGGTATGCCTTGACCGTATCCTCCCTCTCGTCCGAGATCAGCTGCTGGAGTCTTGAGGAGAACCCCGTCTCATCCAGAGACGAGAGGGTGCGCTCCAGCTGTCTGGCGCGTCCCGGCTCCAGGACGAGTGCCACCGGCTGGGTGGCGTCCGCCGGATTGAAGACATACATCACGTCCCGGATGAATCGCCTGTCTCCAATGACGGAGGACACCTCGTCGCGGAGGGCCGACAGCCTTCCCGTGCCGAAGTCGCCGCAGATGAATATGTTGTAGCCCGGCTTGTCCGTCCTCAGTGCGCTCCTGAGGGCCCTGAGCGCCCTGTCCTGGCCGACGATCCCCACATGGGGCCGTCCCCTGTGCAGGACCTGGGGACTGTATGAGAACGCGATTTCATCGTATGTGAGCTCGTTGTGCATATCACACAAGTCTAATGCAGCCGGGGCGGATGGAAAAGATGGTGTGGCGGATGCCCCGAAGACAGGAAAAGAAGCCTCGGCAGGCCTCTTCGGGTGGGATGCCTCTGCATCTGGTGCACCTCGGGCTGTGCCGGCTTCCTTTTCTTGGAATGCGCGTATTCGGGACCTTTGTCCCTGCTGATGACTGAAATCTAGGCCATCGATGTGAAGAACATATGCCGGGTAATGTGAAATCTTCGTTAACAATTGGATTAAGTGTCCTGGATTGTCTATACTTCAGCTCATGAACCTGAAAGAACTAGATGACATACTGCGCACACAGCTTGCGATCGCGGACTTCGACGACATCTCGCTCAATGGCGTGCAGGTCGCCTGCAGTCCCGACAGACAGATCACCAGGGTTGCGGTCGCGGTCGATGCCTGCCAGGCCACAATCGACGCCGCCATACAGGAGAAGGCAGACATGCTCTTCGTCCACCACGGTCTCTTCTGGGGGCGACCGATAGCCGTCGACGGAATCCACTACAACCGCGTGAAGGCTCTTCTGGACGCCGATGTGGCGCTGTACGCCTGCCATCTTCCACTAGATGCGCACCCGGTGCTCGGCAACAACGCGCAGATGGCGATGTGCCTTGGCATGAAGGAGTTCGACCCCTTCGGCATGTACCATGGCCAGAGCATCGGCTACAAGGGACGTCTGCCTTTCCCGATGACCTGCCAGGAGATCGCGAAGCTGCTGGGCTTCAGCGAGCTGTACGGCATGAACATCCTGCCCTTCGGCAAGGAGGAGGTGGAGACGGTGGGGATCATCTCCGGCGGTGCGGCGGACGACGTGTTCCAGGCGATGGAGGCCGGACTTGACTGCTTCGTCACCGGCGAGTGCCGTCATGAGCTCTACCATACGCTCAGGGAGAGCGGCATGGACATGGTCTGCGGCGGGCACTACCAGAGCGAGGTCTTCGGTGTGAAGGCCGTGGCCCGCTACCTGGAGAAGGAGCATGGCATCCAGACCGTGTTCATAGACAGGAAGACCGGGCTATGACGAAGAGGCTCAGGCCGTTCGTCCTGTCGGCCGCCATAATTCTTGTCGACCAGCTGACCAAGGCCTGGATCGTCGCCACGATACCGGAAGACGGTGTGGGATACAGCTTCCTGGGAGGCTTTCTCAGGATCATCCACGTACGCAACGACGCCGTGGCCTTCTCGCTGGGCAGCTCGCTGGACATTCCGGTCAAGATCGCGCTGTTCATAGTCCTGCCGATCGCACTGGTGTCGTTCCTGTCGTATCTGATCGTGTCGAAGCACCATGAAGGACAGCTGAGCCGGCTCGAGGTCTGGTGTCTTGCAGGCATCGTCGGAGGCGGGGTCGGCAACCTGGTCGACCGTCTCTTCAGGTCGTTGCGCGTCGTGGACTGGATAAGCGTGAGGATGTACGGATTGCTGGGGATGGAGTACTTCCCGACCTGGAACATCGCCGATGCGGCGGTGGTGTGTTCGGTCGTCCTGCTTGCCTTCAGCCTCCTGTCTGCCCGCGGCGGAAGAGGACGATAGGACGAAAATGCGTTTCCTGACACGGACTTGACCTCGCCCTTGAGAAGCCTTTCAGGCTGAGCTATAGTAGTCCCTTGTTGGAGGAAGATTTGAACAAGAAGGCCAATTCCGTGATCTTCATGATTGTCGCGACAGTGGTCAACATCATCCTGATGGGCGCCCTGTTCATCGTCGGGCTGGTCATACTCAATCTGATCGCCTCGGCCTTTCCGGACACCGCGTTGATACCCGCTCTGATCCTCATCGTCTTCATCGGCGCCATCGCGCTGTCGTTCATGCTCTATTCCAAGCTGGTGAAGTGGGCGATGAAGAAATTCGACCTCGAGGACCGCATGGACCCGATATTCTCCTCGAAGCGCAACAGCGGAAGGAACAGGCTGGACTAGCCCATGAGACTTCCCGACAAGGCATCGCTGACCCAGGCCGTATGGTCATCATACAGCGAGGATCCGGTATGGCAGAGCAGTCTGTGGGAGAGCAGGCTCAGTGCTCCGTGCGTGCTTATGCCGGACGATTCCAGCGACGGCCTGTGGCATCTGTTCGCACACACCTGGATCGGCATAGAGCATTACGTCTCAGCATCCGGATTCGACTGGAAGAAGGCCGGTCTGGTCGTCACCAGGGGACACTATCCGTCGGTCTTCAGGGACAAGAACACCTGGTACCTCGTCTACGAGAACCATGACAGGGACTATCAGGACAGGCGCCGTGTGGACCTGAGGAAGACGGTGTCCAGGATCTACATCGTCTCGTCTGGTGACCTGAGGACATGGTCCCGCCCCCAGATGATCCTCTCCGCATCCGACATTCCGTATGCATCCGACTGGTCGGTGCCGCGTCTTGCCCATCCCCAGATCGTCCAGTGGTGCGGCCGCTACCGCCTGTACTTCACCGCATCCGAAGTGAGGATGTACGACACCGGGCAGAAGGCCAGCGCCTGCCTGTCATACGCCGAGAGCGCCTTCTTCAACTGCGACTACGTCGTCCGGCCACGTCCCGTGATGAGGATCGACCCGGACTCGAAATACATGAACCTGGCAATCGGCGCATTCAGCTTCGTCACCTGCGCCGATGCGCTCATGGCCTTCCAGACCGCGTTCTTCTTCGACGAGGAGAAGCGTCGCAGCCGGTCGGCCATCCTGCTCCTGTCGTCCGATGACGGAGAGTCGTTCCATATCGAGAAGGAGCTGATGCGTTCCCCTGACAGAGGGTGGGCGGAGCGCTGCTTCACCTCGTGCTCCGTCTCGTTCCGGCAGGAGGAGGACACCTGGTACTGCTACTATTCGGCCAACGGCAGGGATGGGCGGCACCCGCATCTTCCGGTGCGCGAGAAGCTCGGCCTGCTGATAGGCAATGTGAAAAGGGAAGGGATCTGAAATGAACCACGTTTCCAGATTCAGGAACATGATCATGGGCGCCCCGTTCAGGATACTCGTCAGTTTCTTGGGCGTGATCCTGACAGGGACCGTGCTCCTGAAGCTGCCTGTGTCGATACAGGACGGGGTGGACCTGTCCTGGTTCGACTCGCTGTTCGTCGCCACGAGCGCCGTATGCGTGACGGGACTCACACCTGTGATACTCGCCGACACCTTCACCCCGACGGGGTTCTTCTTCGTGGCGCTCCTGGTGCAGGTGGGGGGACTGTCGTTCGCGACCTTCGCCGCCGCGTTCCTGATCTTCCTCAGACGCAAGGCGTCAGGCAATCTGATCGTCGAGTCGTACGGTGTCGCGACGAAGAACTGGCGCAACCTGATCAAGGTGACCATGCTCATAACGTTCCTGTTCGAGCTTGCGGGCACGGCGCTGCTGTTCCTGTTCTATTCGCCTTATGTGGACGGAGCCCTGGCCACGCTGGGACATGCCGCGTTCACTGCGGTGTCGGCGTTCAACAACGCCGGATTCGACACCTTCGGCACCTCGATGATCGGCTTCAACGACAATGCCGGTGTTCTGGTGACGGTTGGCATGCTCATCGTCTTCGGCGGTCTTGGCTTCCTGGTGTACGCCGACCTGATAGACAACAGGGCCAGGAAGTTCTCGATACAGACCAAGGCGGTCGTGATCACGACGCTCTTCCTGATAGTCGCGGGTACGCTGGGCTTCTTCCTGACAGGACAGATGGACCTGCTGAACAGCTTCTTCCAGAGCGTGACCGCCCGTACGGCGGGCTTCGAGAGCGTGCCGCAGGTGGAGCAGAGCAGCTACACGCTCTTCCTGACCGTGATCCTCATGTTCATCGGTGCATCCCCCGGATCCACCGGTGGCGGTATCAAGACGACGACGTTCTTCGTCATCGTCCTGACCTTCGTGTCTGTCATAAGAAGGGCCCATCCCGTCGCGTTCAAGAGAAGGGTCGCGGCGGAGTCCGTGAACAAGGCGTTCGCCGTGTTCATGATCTCCATCGTCATCGTGTGCATGTGCTCCCTGGTGCTGATGGGGCTGGAGGAGGACGTGGATCCGCTCTTCCTGCTGTACGAGGTCGTCAGTGCATACGCCACGGTCGGCCTGAGCTGCAGCCTCACACCGTCGCTGAGGGTCGCGAGCCGCGCGATCCTGATCGTGCTGATGTTCGTCGGACGTGTCGGGCCGCTGACGATCGCCGGGCTCGTGGACCGCAAGAGGGAGCGCGTCAGATACCTTGAAGAGAATATGAACATAGGCTGAGGAGGTTTATCGAGATGGCCAAGGAAGTGAAATATGGAGTGATAGGGCTTGGACGCTTCGGCCTTGCCGTGGCGCAGAGCCTGATAGAGAGCGGTGAGGACGTGATCGCCGTCGATGTGGACGAGTCCAGGCTCGGATTGATATCCGACCAGACGGAGAACGTGTACATCATCGGCCAGATCACCGAGGACAGCCTCATCGAGGCCGGCCTTGACAAGTGCGAGGTCGTGATCATCGGAATCGGAAAGAACATCGAGGCGAGCCTGCTGGCGGCGCTGCACTGCATCCATCTGAAGGTGCCCCGCGTCATAGCCAAGGCCAACAGCGCGGAGCATGCCCAGATCCTGAAGATGATCGGAGCCGAGGTGATCTTCCCCGAGATGGATACGGCCCATCGTCTCGCCAGGACTCTGAAGAACAGGATGCTAATGGACTTCTTCTCGGTGGGAAGCGGATTCTCGATCATCCAGGCGACGCTGCCTGCGAAGCTCGTTGGCCAGACGGTCGTCGAATCGAACCTGAGACGCAAGTTCTCCATCAACATCATCGCCGTGAACAGGGCCGGCAAGGTCATAGCCGACATCACGCCGGACCTGGTGTTCGAGAAGGACGACGTGCTGATCCTGGTGGGGAGCGATTCCAGCCTGGCGAAGTTCATGAACATGTGAGCATTGCTCCAGTGCAGTCGATGTGCCGGTGTCCCGTGAGGGATGCCGGCATGTTTGATTATAAGGATTCAGATTCTGAAGTTGAGAAGTCGCATCATATTCATGGGCCTGTCCCATGATACCTTGAAATGCTCTGCAACATTGGGAACCTTCAGTTTCTGTGATGCCGGCGGGACGAACTCTTCATTCGTGATCAAGATTCCGCCTTCTGCCATCGCATAGGCGATAAGCCATGGGTCGGCGACATCAGGGGTGTTGATCCACTTTCCCGCTTCAGTTGCCTTATAGCTCTGTGCTACATATGTGATGACTTCACTGTAACTGTTCACGATAGAGTCGGAGTTGCAATCCAGTGGCTTGACATCAACCTCTTTGGAAAGCCAGCTCCACAAATCATCCTTCTGCATGGAAAGTTCTTTTCCAACGACATCGAGAATGCCTATCCCGCCGTCTTCGATTGCCTTCTTCATGGCTTTCCACCATGATGGAAACACATCGAACGGATAGATGTTCCTTTTTGCCGCTATGAGTACGTTGGAGTCTATCAGGAATATGGGGCTGCTCACTCTACCACCCCATGTATCAGCTTGTCGAACACGTCACCTTTGCAACCTGTCAGCCTATAGGCTTCAGTATAACTAGTATGACCAGCCTGGATGCTGCCATAGAGCATGAAAAGGAAATTGTTGTCCAGTCGAGCCTTTGCCGTAGTATAGAAATCTCCTCCACCACTTCGGAGTCGACGTTTCTTCACTGAGGTTTTGACGGTCTCCAGTATCGATTCGAGTTCACTCCTGGAAATCAGGTCGAATTCCTTTGCGCGTATTGCGGTCGCGGTCACGGAGGTCCTGAACTTTCCTGCCGCCTTCTCTACAGCGGTGGATATAGACAGTCCATTTGTCCTTGTTGCCCAGAAGCTCATGAAATCCTGCCGGGGCATCAACAACTCGGCGGCGACGGAATTGCAGAACCGTTCCTCTTCCAGTCTGGAAGGCGTCATGAGATCATCTTCCCCCAGAGCGATATGCACCATCTCATGGACCAGAGAGAACAGTTTGCCTTCATGGGCGTCCGCCGCGTTTATGAAGATGAGTGGAACACGCTTGTCGTAGAGACAGAAAGCACGGAATTCGCCTATATCCAGTTTCCGGGTCGTGTTCAGTTCGACTATGCCGTTCTCGAAGACATATGCGCCTGTATCGCCTATTGCGGCTCTCAGCGTCCTGTATGCATCCTGCGCACTGGTACATCTGCGGTTCCAGTCGACATCAATGGAGAGTATGTGCCTCAGTCTTGTCGCCACAGCTTCTGCCTGAATGTTGTCTGCATCTACGATTCCTGCAAATGCACAGTCTGTGAGGGCCTGCTCGTCTGCATAATCCCTCAGCCATTCCTGTATCGTCTCCATCTTCTGTATCGTATCTCGGAGATCGACGCTGATCTGCCTGGCAAGCCGGTTTCCAAAGGTCCTGAAAAGAGGAGATGCGCTTTGTGTCTCGACCGGTTCCTTGAGAAAGAAATACCCAAATGGGACATGAAGCTTCCTGCTGGCTTCTCCAATCTGGGCAAGCGTCGCCTTTCGGCCCTGACTCCACTGGTCAAGCCGGGAAAGGACATCTGCCGGAGCTGTCGGTCCGGCCATTGTCCTGATCCATGGAATTACATCCTTGCTGATGGCGATTCTGGCTCCCATTGTGTTCTCCTGAAATAAAACTACCAGATAATCCTCGATTTCGTCCAATCATATCGGAGTGAAGTCGGATACGGGAGCGGTGAAAGGTGCTCCAATATCCATTTGGTAGGCGAATTGACGGACATCATCGGCATGAATCGTCTCCCGATATCGAATGGGTAGTCTGCAACGTGTACTCTTGCAGTCAATCATCCGGAAGGGATTCGACATTGTGAAGATTTGACAGCGGAATATCCAACTTGATGGCTCATGGAAGCTTCCAATCTTGCGAGGTGGCTCTATGCCAAGCGCCTGTAAAGGAAAACCCTCTCCACGTTTCTTCATGGAGAGGGCCCTTCTGTTCCTGGATTGTATAATGGAGGAATCCTCAGGTCCGGAAATCGCTTTTCGGATTTACATCCATCAAACAGGATTTTCGTTGTACTGTCAATAGTTAATTTGGACTATGCCTCTGGAGGCCGGTTTTCATGCCAGTGCGTCGTCGGCCGTGTAGGCCCCCAGCGAACCCGCCTTCACCTGGATGCAGATGAAGCCGATCGGGCTGTCGGGTGAGGCGAAGATGCGCCTTCTTCCTTCCGGAGCAATCCTGAGCCAGTCCCCTTCGACCAGGTCGACGCTCTGGCCGTCTATCTCGACCTTGCCCCTTCCGGAAAGGATGAAGTAGATCTCCTCGTTCGCCTTGTGCGCATGCACGAACGGAACCGACCCTCCTGCGGGGATGGTGTTCACGCTGACCTCTGCTCCAGTCAGACCGAGCAGGTCGTGAAGCTCCGTCTGATACCACATCTCACTGCTCAAGCGCAGCCGTGAACCTTGCGAACTCCTTCTCCAGCGGCGTGACAAGACTGTGCATGCGCTCGGCCGGGGCGTCCTCCAGCTTGCGTGCCAGGGATGCCGTCTCGTCCAGCAGGAGCTTTTCGGCGCACTTGCGTATCCTGTGGGCCGAGGAGCGCACCGCCTCCTCGTCACCGTCCTCGACCGACTTGACCAGCGATGGCAGGTCGCATGTGTCCAGATAGGAGCGGATGCTCGTGGACAGGGCCTTTGTGTCGCCGCAGAACTCGTCCATGAGCCTTTCGTAGTCGATGCCCGCGGCATCGGCGAATGATCTGATGTTCATGTTGCGAAAGATGTAGATGAAACGCCCGGTCGTCAATGGGATCGACCGGGCTTTATTGTGGATTTCAGGCGAACATGGGAGCGAACTTGTCCCAGATGCCCTTTGCCATGATCACTATGATGATCACCGGGATGCCCCAGGTGCAGTACAGCCTGGCCCAGCGCGGGAACTTCAGACCTTCGCCTTCGTTGGCCTCCTTGATGAACTTCTCGAAGCCCCATCCGTAGCGCTGTGTGCAGAAGAGCAGGAACAGCAGCGAGCCGAAGGGCAGGATCAGGTTGCTGACCAGGAAGTCCTCGAGATCGAGGATGGCGCTTCCCTCTCCGAAGGGCTGGAAGCCCGAGAGCAGGTTGTAGCCCAGGATGCAGGGCAGCGACAGGATGATGATCAGGAAGAAGTTGAACGTGCATGCCTTCTTCCTGGACCAGCCGCGCACGTCCATCCAGTAGGAGATGATGTTCTCGAACACGGCTATGACGGTGGTCAGGGCCGCGAAGCTCATGAACAGGAAGAACAGGCCGCCCCACAGGCTGCCACCCGTCATCTGGGCGAATATGTTGGGCAGAGTGACGAAGATCAGGGACGGTCCCTGTCCCGCCTCGATGCCGAACGCGGAGCACGCAGGGAAGATGATGAGTCCGGAGGTGAGGGCGACGAAGGTGTCCAGGCAGACGATCCTCACGCTCTCTCCGCCAAGGGCCCTGCTACGGTCGATGTAGGAGCCGAAGATGGACATCGCGCCGATTCCGATCGACAGCGTGAAGAAGGACTGTCCGAGTGCCTCGTAGAGCACGGTTCCGATGCCGACCTCGCTCATCTTGGAGAAGTCGGGAAGCAGGTAGAACCTGAGTCCTTCGCCGCTTCCGGGCAGCATGATGCTCCTGATGGCAAGGACGATGATGATCGCGAAGAGACATACCATCATGATCTTGGTTATCTTCTCGACACCTTTCTGAAGGCCCTGCGCCACGATGAACATGCATACGGATACGGTGATGACCATCCAGAAGATCTGGAGGACGGGACGGGCGGTGAGGTCGCTGAAGAACGTCGACACCTGGGTGCTGGTCAGGCCGCTCATGTCGCCGATGATGGAGGAGTAGAAGTAGTACAGCAGCCATCCGGCGATGGTCGTGTAGAACATCATCAGCAGGTAGTTGCCTGCTATTGCCACGGGGCCGTAGAAGTGCCACTTCGTGCCCTTCGGCTCGAGCGTCTTCAGCGACAGGCCGATGTTCTGCCTGGATGCCCTTCCTATGGCGAACTCCATGATCATGATGGGCACGCCAAGGATCGCGAGGAAGACGAGATAGATGAGAACGAAGCCGGCTCCGCCGTTCTTTCCGGTGATGTAGGGGAAGCGCCATACGTTCCCCAGTCCGATTGCACAGCCTGCGCTCAGCAGAATGAAGCCGATTCTGCTGGCCAGGTTTTCGCGGTTATCCATATTCTTTTCCACCTTTCCGTTCCGGTGTGATGCGAAACGGGCAAGGGACATTTAAGCAGATGTCATCGACGTTGTCCATGCTGGTACGCTCAGGAGCATCTTCCTTTGCATTTGTACGCAAAAAGGAGGAAGGAGGCTTGCGGCCTCCTTCCCCTCGATTCACGGGTTGTATACGTTCTTGGACGGGAAGCGGGGTTCGCTTGTGACGTTGATCCCGAGCTTCCTCAGTCCTATCGTGTCGCCTGCGGACGGGATGTGTGTGAAGTGCACATCCGCATCCCTCAGATTCGGCAGCTCCTTCATCGCCCGCTCGGCGAAGGTGTTCATCGTCGAGCTCATCGCCAGACAGCTGAGGATCTCGTCGATGTTCAGCGACACGCCGCGTCCGCGCAGCACGTCGCGCTTCATGCGCGTGATCGCATCGATGACGGACGGGTCTATGAGCATCGCCTTCTTCGGAATGCCTGCAAGCGCCTTGAGCGCGTTCAGCACAACCGCGGAGCCTGCATGCATGAGAGGGGAGTTGTGCCCCGTGACCGTGATTCCGTCCACTGTCTCGAGCGCCGCGGTGCAGATGGTGCCCTTGTTCCCCTCCTTGTGAAGGGCGATGCATTCCTCGAGGGCGGCATTGGCAAGCGGCACGACCCTCCTGTAGTCCGGGCACAATCCGGCCTTGTCCATGATGGCCTTGGCCCTGGTGACGGACTCCTCGCTGGCCATGCCCTGTGCGTACTGCACCCTGGTGGTAAGGTAGCGCCTGACGATCTCCTGGCGTCCGGCTTCGCGGCACACCTCGTCATCCACGATTCCGAAGCCGATGCGGTTGACCCCCATGTCGGTCGGGGACTTGTATGGACAGCTCGTTCCGGTTATGCGCTCGAGAATCCTCTTTAGAAGAGGGTAGGCCTCGAGGTCGCGGGAGTAGTTGACCGCGATCTGGCCATACTCCTGCAGGTGGAAGTGGTCAATCAGGTTCACGTCCCCGATGTCGGCGGTCGCCGCCTCGTAGGCGATGTTCACCGGATGGTCCAGCGGGAGGTTCCACACGGGGAAGGTCTCGAACTTGGAGTAGGAGCACTTCCTGCCCATCCTGTACTCGTGGTACATCTGCGTCAGACAGGTCGCCAGCTTTCCGCTTCCTGGTCCGGGGGCGGTGACGAGGACTATCGGGCGGTCGACGGGGATGTAGGGATTCTTGCCGTATCCCTCGTCGGATACCACGACGTCGATGTTCGTCGGGTAGCCGGGCGTCGCCGTGTGGGTGTAGCATCTGATGCCCTTGCTCTCTATCTTCTGCTTGAAGAGCATCGCCGCCGGCTGGTTCTCGTAGCGTGTGATGACGACCTTGTCGCACTTGAGCCCGTATGAGGCGAAGTCGTCGATCATCTTGAACACGTCCGAATCGTAAGAGATGCCGAAATCGGAGCGCATCTTGCGCCTCTCGATGTCTCCGGCGTAGATGCAGATGATGACGTCTATCTTGTCCTTGAGGCTCTCGAAGACCCTCATTTTCACCGAGGGTTCGAAGCCGGGCAACACCCGTGATGCGTGGTAATCGAACAGGAGCTTGCCTCCACATTCCACATACAGTCTTCCGTCGCTGTGCTCGACGCGCTCCAGGATGTAGCGGGCCTGTTCCTTGAGGTACCTGTCGTTGTCGAAACCGATCTTCTTCATGCTTTCCGTCTCTCCCCGTCGTTCAAAGACAAAGGGCCCGTGCGGACCCTCTGCCTATGTTATCCGATTGTGCACGGATGCACATCATACATACCCCTGGGCGATCATCGCATCGGCGACCTTGAGGAAGCCCGCGATGTTCGCGCCGTCGACGAAGTTGTTGTGCTCGCTGTACCTGTCTGCCGCCGACTTCGCGCTCTCGTAGATGCCCTTCATGATGTTCTGCAGTCTCTGGTCCACCTCCTGGCTGGTCCACTTGAGCCTCATGGAGTTCTGGCTCATCTCCAGTCCGGAGACCGCCACGCCGCCTGCGTTGGCCGCCTTGGAGGGTGCGAGCAGGACGCCCTTGTCCAGAAAGAGCCTCTCGGCTTCGGCCGCACAGGGCATGTTCGCCCCCTCTCCGACCAGCTTGATGCCGTTCTTGACGAGGTTGGCCGCATCCTCCGCATTGATCTCGTTCTGGGTCGCGCAGGGGAAGGCGTAGTCCGCCTTGATGTCCCAGATGGGGTTCGCGCCGTTTCCTGTGCGCGGGACGTATGTGACCCCCTTGTACTTCTCCGCGTATTCGCTGATCCTGCCGCGCTTGACGTTCTTCAGCTGCTTGACGTATGCGAGCTTCTCGGGTGTGATGCCCTCTTCGTCGTAGATCATGCCGCTGGAGTCCGAGAGCGTGACGACCTTCGCACCGAAGGCGTTCAGCTTCTCGACGGTGAACTGGGCGACGTTTCCGGAACCGGATACCAGACAGGTGCTTCCTTCCAGCTTCCTGCCTTCGCCGGCGAGTATCTCGTTGCAGAAATAGACCAGGCCGTATCCTGTCGCCTCGGGGCGGATGAGCGAGCCTCCGAATGACTGGCCCTTTCCCGTGAGCACCCCTGTGAATGAGTTGGTGATCTTCTTGTACTGTCCGAAGAGGAAGCCGACCTCCCTTCCTCCGACTCCGATGTCGCCTGCGGGGACGTCGGTGTCAGGGCCTATGTGCCTGAACAGCTCGTTCATGAAGCTCTGGCAGAACCTCATGACCTCTGCGTCGCTCTTGCCCTTGGGGTCGAAGTCGCTGCCTCCCTTGCCGCCTCCCATGGGAAGCCCCGTGAGACTGTTCTTGAACACCTGCTCGAAGGCCAGGAACTTCATGATCGAGAGGTTGACCGACGGGTGGAAGCGCAGACCTCCCTTGTAGGGGCCGAGCGCGGACGACTGCTGCACCCTGAAGCCGCGGTTGATCTGGAGACGTCCCTCGTCATCCATCCACGGCACGCGGAAGATGATCGCCCTCTCGGGCTCCACCATGCGCTCGATGACCTTGTGGTAGGTCACCTCCGGCAGTTCGTCGACGATCCTGTCCATGGACAGGAGGAATGTGTAGACCGCCTGCTGGAACTCCTTCTGGTCCGGGTCAAGCCGGCAGACACGCTGATAGATCTGCTCCGTCAACTGGTTCATGTTGCGCCCCCTGTTTTCCGTTTGGTTTTTTCTTGAGGCTACTTTAAGGATTTTTCATCCGTTGTTGAATAGGGTTGGCAACGCTTTTATGCAAAAAAATACAGAAATTATGAAATCTTAGGTGCGGCAAATGGTTTGCAGGCCCTATCTGGGCAGAGGATAGGGCGTGCTGCCTTTTTGATCGATTCACATCTCCGATGCTCTTGACAAGAGGGCGGGGGAGGTAGCCTTCCAGCAGAAAAAGGAGATGAATCTGATGAAGAGACTGCTTGTCCTGCTGCTGGCATCCCTGATGCTGTTCGCTTTCGTGGCCTGTGACGATAACACCCCGGATCCTCCTGCAGCCGAGGAACCAACGCCGACACCGGAAAAACCGGATAAGCCCAACCCGGATAACCCCCAGGAGCCGGAGACACCGGCGGAATGTGTGCATGCTCAACTGGAAAATGTAACTGCATGGTTTGATGAGAATCATTGTTATCCCAAGAGTGGCGTTTGTGCAGCATGTGGCGAGACTGTCACAAGGGATGCCATAGCAATCTCGACAGCAGATGAGCTGATGCAGCTTGCTACCCATATGGACAAGGAGACTGCATATGATCTGGGCTGTTATACGATCTCGATTCTTGCCGGCATCGACATGAGCGGTAAGGATTGGCCTTCTCCCGATCTCAACGGGTACAGCACTCCTCATAACAATAAGACCTTCGTCATCAACGGAAACGGCCATACCATTTCCAATTTGGCTGCAGGCGATAACGAGACGACGGAAGCCCAGGGCTTCATCGGTTCCATGTGGAGTGTTGTCACTCTGGAGATCAACGATCTTACTCTGGAGAATGCACAAATTACCGCAAACAAGGGAAATGGCGGTGGGCCGGGAATCGGCGGCTTTGTCGGAAACATAGACTCGTCTCCATCAGTGAAGATTTCAGGATGTAGCCTTCTGAATTCCAAGATCACCGGTGGTCACTGGGCAGGTGGAATCTATGGCTACGCAGCGGGGTTCAACCGCGAAGGGCCAGTCAATACGAAGGTTGAGATATCCGACTGCAGGATTGAGAATGTCATCATCGAAGGTGATGATACTGCTGTCGGTGGAGTCATGGGCCATGCTGGTGGTAACGAGAATTCAGAGATTTCGGTGACTAATACTACGGTTGCAGGGTGCTCGATCACGACAAAAAACACGACAAGCGCCAAAGCTGGTGCCGTGCTTGGTACCAATGGAGTGGGCGATGTCACACTGGAGGACGTCAAATACGATGAAGGAAACACCGTTTCATATGGAGATACACTGAATAATGACCGAGCTTATGGCCGTCTTGTGTTCAATGGTGTTGGCTCCCTGACTATCGATGGTACGCAAGTAACTGAATAGGTCATAAGTTATCTGTTTTCTTCTGGCCCCTCCAAACGGGAACAGTAATTGGAAAGTACTTTGCCGGAGCCGGTTGCGGTTCCGACAAGTGCCTTCTATGGGGAATGCTGATGTTTTCGTTGCAATATCACGCCTGTCGATATTGGCCTCATAGGGGCATCTCATGCTAATATGGTTCCGGATTTGAAATACCACCATTCAGGAGGAATGTTCTATGGATTGCGTCTATGAAATGGGCGGTCTCAGGATCGTCGACCTGACCAAGCAGCTCGATCCGAAGACGGAGACGAGGAGATGTCACCTTTACAGATTCAACACGGGCGGGCCGATTCCCGACTTCCACACGATAATGGATCTCACCAGCCATCTGGGTACGCACTGCGAGTGTCCGTATCATCATGATGACGAATGGCCCAGCGTCGCGGAGCTCCCGCTCACGACGTTCTTCGGCCGTGCCATCTACGTCAACATCGACGCCGAGCCCAACTCGCACATCACGGCCGAAATGCTGGACAGGTTCTGCGGCCCGAAGATGAAGGACGGCACCATCGTCATCATCGACAGTCCGCACAAGCTGCCCCCGTTCACCGAGAAGACCAACACCCCGGAGGACAGGAGGCTCTTCGTCAACGGGGAGACGGCGCAGTGGTTCAAGGACCACAAGGCCAAGTGCGTCGGATTCGGCGACGGCGTTTCCATCGAGAACTGCAACGAGGACGTCAAGCCTTTCCATGACATTCTGCTGGCAGAGAACATCGTGTTCCTCGAGGTCCTCAAGAACCTGGACAGGCTGGAGAAGGACGTGTTCTTCATGAGCTATGCTCCGCTTCCGATCATGGGCCTCGACTCGTGTCCGGTCAGAGCGTACGCCATCGAGGGGCTTGAGGAGTTCTCGAAGTGAGGATAGTCGTCATAGGCGCAGGAGCCATGGGCGGAATCTACGGTGCCAGACTGAGCCTGCACAACGACGTCACGCTCATCGACACCAACCGCGAGCTGGTCGACCATGTGCGCCGGCACGGGCTTGTGCTGGAGGAGGGTGGTGTGGAGACCACCTTCCATCCCGGCATGGCGTGCGACGTCGGGGGTCTTGCACCCGCCGACCTCGTCATCCTCTTCACCAAGGCCCTGTATTCCAGGTACGCGCTGGAAGGTGCAAGGTCCGTGATAGGGGAGGACACCTGTCTGATGAGCCTGCAGAACGGTGCCGGCCATGAGCGTCTACTGTCGCAGTACGTCCCCATGGAGAGGGTGGTCATCGGCACGAGTGAGGACAATGGTGCGCCGCTCGCCTTGGGCAGGATCCATCATGGCGGCGCCGGTGTGACCAACATCGGCCTTGCCGCCGGGGATGACGTTCTTCTTCTGGAGCGCATCCGCTCCGCCTTTGAGCCATGCGGATTCGATGTACGCATCCACTCCGACATCCGGCGTCTCGTATGGGACAAGCTGATGACCAACGTCTCGCTGTCCGCCCTGAGCGCGATACTCCAGTGCGACATGTCGTTCATCGCCGCAGACGGTCATGCCTGGTCGCTGTGCACCGCTCTGGTCGATGAGGCGCTGATGGTCGCCGAGGCGCAGGGGCTGCATTTCGAAAGGAATGCCGTGCTGGAGAAGGTGAGGACCACGAGCCTGTCCAATCCCGGCGGGTACACCAGCATAATGAAGGACATACAGAACGGCAGGAGGACCGAGGTCGACACGATAAGCGGAGCCGTCGTGACGGCGGCACGCGAGCATTCGCTGCAGGTTCCACGACATGAGATGATCGTCTCGCTCATCCATGCGCTCGAAGCCAGGGGGCGGTCCTGAAGGGCCGCCTCTCCTATGCCTGTCTTGTGACGGTCAAAAAACTGCCGGAATCAGCAAAAACACCGCAGAAATGCGGAAAACGACAACAGAAATACTAAAATATCAAAAAAGTGTTTGCATTCTGTGAATTATTGCGTCTATAATACCATCAGCGTTTTTAGCGCATAACTATTCACAATTGGAGGATATCCCATGAAAAAAGCTTTGGCTCTTCTCCTTGCAGTCCTGACCGTGTTCGCATTCGTCAGCTGCGGTGGAGATGATGAGGCTGCTTCCGCTTCCACGACGAGCAGCACGACGGCTTCCACTTCTTCGGCTCCTGCGCAGAAGACTGTGACCCTGATTCTTTCCGAGGTCCACGCCGAAGGCTACCCGACGACTCTTGCAGACTACGAGTTCGCCCGCCTTGTCGAGGAGAGGACCGAGGGCAGAGTCAAGATCAACGTCTACTCCGGCGGAACGCTGTACGGTGAGGAGACCGGTTCCATCGAGGCTCTCCAGATCGGCGACCTCGACTTCGCACGTGTCTCCGCTTCCCCTGTCGCTTCCTACGTTCCCGCTCTGAACGTGATCCAGCTTCCCTACCTCTACAGGGACGGCGACCACATGTGGCAGGTTCTCAACGGACCTATCGGACAGGAGATGCTGAACGAGATCGAGTCTTCCGGTTCCGGACTCATCGGTCTGTGCTACTACGATGCAGGTGCAAGGAACTTCTACACCACTACTCCCGTCCAGTCCGTCGCTGACATGGCCGGTCTGAAGATCAGACTCCAGAACAACGCGATGATGGTCGAGATGGTCCAGCTGCTCGGCGGCAACGGCGTCACCGGAATCGGACCCAACGAGGTCTACTCCGCGATCAGCCAGGGAACCATCGACGGTGCAGAGAACAACTGGCCGACCTACGAGTCCATGGGCGACTACGAGGCCGCTCCCTACTTCATCCTCGACGGACACACCAGAGTCCCCGAGATCCTTCTCGCTTCCGCCAACGTCGTCAACAAGGTGAGCGCAGAGGACTGGGAGATCATCAAGGAGTGTGCAAAGGACACCCAGGAGTACGAGATCGAGCAGTGGGCTCTCCGCGAGGAGTCTTCCCGTGAGAAGGTCGTCGCCGCCGGCGTCACCGTCTACGAGCCGACCGCAGAGGAGCTTGCCGAGTTCCAGGCCAAGATGGATCCCATCTACGCCGAGTACGGCGCAGGCTACGAGGACATGATCGAGGAGATTCTCAACACCGGTCTTTGAGATCTGTCGAGTTTCCCAGAATCGTAATGCAAGGGGAGGGAACAACTCCCCTTGCTTCGATTGAATCTGGAGGAGAAAAATGAGTTCAACAAAGAACACGGGCTCCAGCAGCAAGGTCGTAAGTTACCTTAAGGAGAACAAGCTCCTGCTCAAGCCCAGGTCCGAGTACCCGACGACCTGGTCCTATGTGAAGGGCATAATCGTTCTCGTCAACCACTGGTGCCACAAGATACTTCTTACGATCGCCCAGATCGCGGTCGTCATCATGCTGTGCACGGTATTCATGAACGTCGTGCTCCGCTTCTGCTTCAACTCGGGCATCACCTGGGCTGAAGAGGTCCCCAGGCTTCTGGTCACGCTCTTCGCCTTCCTCGCATGCGCAATCGGTGTCAGAGACCATATGCACATCTCCGTCACGATCATCTACAACAGGTTCCCGAAGGGATCCGTTGCAAGGAAGATAATGGATATGCTGGGAGATATCGCGACCCTCATCTGCGGTATCATCCTTTTCTATTACGGACTTTCGTTCACGCTCCGCATGGCCGCGCTTCCCGGTACTCTCCCCATGACCGGATGGTCCACATGGGTCCAGTACTTCCCGGCCCCGATGGCGGGCTTCCTGATGATCTTCGACTCTCTGCTGTTCCTGTTCCACATCATCGATCCCAACGATCTTCTGTACAGTGAGCCGGAAGTCGACTACCAGGAGCTCGTGAAGCAGCAGCAGGCCGAGCTCGCAGCCGAAGGAGGAAACAACTGATGTCAATGGAACTGCTTGCAGGAATCATCCTCATCGGAGGATTCTTCCTTCTCATGATGGTCAAGGTCCCCGTGACCTTCGCCATGCTGATATCGACGTTCTGCTCCATGCTGGTCGTCGGTACCTATCTGCCTTCCGTCGCTCCCACGACGATGATCAGAATGATGATCGACGGCGTGAGCAACTTCACGATGCTTGCCATCCCGTTCTTCATCGTCATGGGTGAGATCATGGCCGTCGGCCAGATCTCCGACAAGATCGTCGACCTTGCGAACCTCGCCGTCGGACGCTTCCGCGGTGGTCTTGCATACGTCAACTGTCTCGACTCGATGTTCTTCGGCGGCATCTCCGGATCCGCAGTCGCCGACGTCTCCTCCCTCGGTTCCGTCGTCATCCCGATGATGGAGAAGCAGGGCTACAACAGGGAGTTCTCGGTTGGACTGACGGTCACCACGGCCTGCCAGGGCGTTCTCATTCCGCCATCGCACAACATGGTCATCTACGCTCTGGCCGCTGGCGGCGGCGTGTCCATCGGACAGCTGTTCTACGCCGGCTTCGTCCCTGGCATCGGACTGGGTCTCGGATTCATCATCGTATGTATCCTCCTTGGCAAGCGCTATGGCTTCCCGAAGGGCGAGAAGATGTTCAAGGACGCACCTGTGCGCTGGATCAGCTTCAAGGGTGGCTTCAAGGTCGGTCCGTGTGTCAAGGTTGTCATCAGCGCAATTCTGCCTATGATGACGCTGGTCATCATCATGGTCGGAACCGGTGTCGGAATCTTCACCGCCACCGAGAGCTCCGCAGTGGCCTGCTTCTACACGTTCATCCTGACCTACTTCGTCTTCAGGACGGCAAAGCTCAAGGACTTCGGAAAGGTCATCAGGAACTCCCTCAAGACCCTGTCGATCGTCCTCACGCTGATCGCTTCGGCAAAGGCGTTCGCCTACATGATGACGCTTCTTGGAATCCCGCAGGCCATCACGAACGGTCTTATCGGAATCACGAGCAACCCTGTTCTCCTGCTTCTGATCATCAACGTGATCCTGCTGATCCTCGGATGCTTCATGGACATGGCTCCGCTCATCATGATCATGACGCCGATCCTGCTGCCCATCGTCACCCAGCTTGGCATGAGCACGGTCCACTTCGGAATCGTCCTGATCTTCAACCTGGCCATCGGTCTGTGCACGCCGCCTGTCGGCTCCGCGCTGTTCGTCGGCTGTGCAGTCGGAAAGACCTCTATCGAGGCCGCATCCAAGAAGATGCTGCCCCTGTTCGCGGTCATGATCGTAGGACTGCTGCTTGTCACCTACGTCCCGTTCTTCCTCAAGCCGGGTCTCTTCGGCTATTGATCGGATAGACATATCTGACAGGATTCAACGATGCCGGTGCCTTCGGGTGCCGGCATCGTCATTCCTTCCAGGTTGCACGCCCGCATCAACGCCCTTAAGATTGTGTCATGACCTATTCCATCAATGATCTTGCGACACCACTTCCCGAAGCCGTGGCCAATGCCATCGCATACGGGGATCTTTTATTCGCCTCGTCTCTGATCGCCTCCTGGCTCTCACGGGACGGCCTTCCTTCCGATCTCAGGCTCAGGCTCGAGCTGGAACAGGTCCTCATCCAGAGACGTAAGAACCATTACATCTACACGCCTGACGAGGCCGAGCGTCTTCTGGAGAAGCGCTTCCCGCTGTACAGGAAGGGCATGCTGGAGGCCTTCATCCGGGACGGACTGCTCGACTGGAACTACGTCGATGGCCGGATGATGCTGGAAGCCACGCTCCTGGACAATGCTGCAAAGCGCTGCGATGTCCTCCTGGAGGGACCTCGGGTGAACGACGAGGACCTGCAGCTGCGCGACGACTTCATCGCCCGTCTGGAGGCGGAGGGATGTGTGAAGGCGAGGGTATCCGCCCGCATCTCGCTGAGGATCCCCGGCGACGGATTCAAGGGGATGAGGGCCCATGTCAACCTGCCCCTGGCAAGACCGGTGGACGGAAGACAGTACGACATAGCCGTCGAAGAGGCGACTCCATCACCTGTGTCGATCGACGACGAGACGGGGGTGATGCGCACCGCCGTGTTCGAGAAGGTCCTTGAAGGTGATGACGAGTTCTCCCTTACGTTCTCCTATACGATAGAGGAGCGGCTCCGCCGGCGGCCCGAGAAGGAGTTCGTCGCACAGGGGTTGGACAAGTACCTGTGCCAGCAGCTTCCACATATCGCGTTCACGCCGTACCTCAGGTCCCTTGCCGGCCGGATCACGGCAGGAAAGGCTTCCCCTTGGGACAAGGCCGAGGCGATCTACGACTGGATCACCAGCCATGTACGCTATTCGTTCGTCAGACACTACTCCACAATCGACTGCGTCAGCGAATACGGTGCACTGAATCTGAAGGGTGACTGCGGCATCCAGGCGATGCTTTTCATCACTCTGTGCAGAATCGTCGGCATCCCTGCCCGCTGGCAGTCGGGCTGGTATGTGACGCCCAAGGAGGCCGGAGGCCATGACTGGGCCGAGTTCAACGTGTCCGGGCAGTGGTATACGGCCGACTGCTCCTTCGGAGGAGGTGCATACGTCCAGGGCAACGAGAAGCGCAGGCGTCATTACTTCGCCGGTCTCGACACGCTGCGCATGATAGCAAACTGTGCATGCTGTCAGCCGCTGACAGGCATGAGCGGCTATCCCAGAGACCCGAGTGACAACCAGTACGGCGAGGTGGAGGTCGACGGACATGTCCTCGTCGACGACCTGGACAGGAGAATCGAGGTCCTCTCGTACGAATTCATCTGACGCTGAATACAAGAACAGGGCCGCCTCGCGATTGGCGGCCCTGTCGTCTGTCGGCAACCCCGGTCTGCCTTCCGTCAGATCAGGATGTCCGCATAGGACTTCAATATCTCGTCGCCCTCGCAGCCCTTGAGCACCTTCTTCGCAAGGACCTTGCCCAGCTGCACCCCTTCCTGGTCGAAGGAGTTGAGGTTCCACAGGAAACCCTGGAACATGACCTTGTTCTCGAAGTGCGACAGCAGGGCGCCGAGCACCTCGGGAGTGAGCCTGTCTGCGTACAGCAGGGATGAACAGCGCTCCCCGTCGAACTCCTTGTTCGGGTTCTCGTCGTCCTTGCCCAGTGCGAAGGCCACTATCTGTGCGGCCAGGTTGGCATTGAGCTTGGCCTGGCTGGTGGAACCCTCGACCTCGGCGTCGAAGCCGTACTGGTTCTTTCTGAAGCCTATGAACTGCATCGGGATGACGTCCGTCCCCTGGTGCAGGAGCTGGTAGAAGCTGTGCTGTCCGTTGGTTCCGCTCTCGCCGAAGATCACGGGGCCGGTTGAGTAGGACACCTTCTCTCCGAAGCGGTTGACGTGCTTGCCGTTGGACTCCATGTCCAGCTGCTGGAGATGGGCCGGGAAGCGGCTGAGCGCCTGCGAGTAGGGCAGGATCGCCGTCTGTCCGTATCCCAGGACGTTCCTCAGATAGACGCCGATCGCGGCGTCCATCATGGCCGCGTTCTTCGTGATGTCGCCGTTGAGCGCGTTCTCGTCCGCCTCGTGGGCTCCCGTGAGCAGGCGTTCGAAGGTCGAGTAGCCGAAGGCCAGCGAGAGGATCACGCCGCCCACTGCGCTTGTCGAGCTGTAGCGGCCTCCGATGTAGTCGTCGATGAAGAACGACTCGAGCATGTCGTCTGATGTGGCAAGAGGACTTGTCTTGCTGGTGACCGCGACGAAGTGCTTCGAAGGATCCACACCCTTGAGCGCTCCTGTGACCAGAAGCTGGTTGGTCAGCGTCTCGAGCGTGGTTCCGCTCTTGGATACCAGCACGAAGAGAGTCCTCTCCGGGTCGATCGTCCTGAGGACGGATGCCGCATCGTCCGGGTCTACGTTGCTTATGAACTCGGCTCTGAGCTGCTTGACATTGTCACCTGCCGCCCAACCCTTGAGCGCCAGATACAGGGCGCGGGGACCGAGGTCCGAGCCGCCGATGCCGATCTGGCAGACGGTGTCGATCCTCTTTCCGGTGGAGCCCTTTATCTTGCCGCTCCTGACCTTGTCGCTGAAGTCCCTGATCTTCTCCAGCTGGCCGGCATAGAACTCGCCCTTGTCCTCGCCGTCCGCGATGACCGTGCTTCCGGTGCAGTTGCCTCTGGTCAGCTGGTGCAGCACCAGGCGCTTCTCGCCGGGGTTCATCATCTCGCCCGACAGGAGGGCGACGTACTTCTCCACGAGCTCCATCTCGTCGCACAGCTCCTGGAGCTTGGCCACGATCTCGCTGTTGACCGGCATCGCGGCATAGTTGTATGTGACACCCGATCCCGCCGTGGCACTGTATTCCCTGATGCGCCTGGGCGTGAGGTTGTTCTTCAGCGAAGCCCTCTGGAGCTTCATCAGGTCCTGAAAGGCCAACGCCTTGTCGAGATTCTTGTATTCCATTGTCCTCTTCTCCTTGCCTAGTCTCGATCCGGATCCTGGTCCTGGAGGTCCGGAATCCTGGTCTGGAAACTCTCCAGAAGGTCCTCCTTCGTCATTCCCTCCCTGAGGATGACGAATATCGTGTCGTCACCTGCAAGGGAGCCGAGTATCTCGGGCAGATTGAGCACGTCGAGGGCGAAGCATACGCTGTTGGCGTGTCCCGGACGCGTCTTTATCACGCCGAAATTGCCGCTGAACTCGATGGACAGGATTCCCCTTCTGACATCCTGGATGTAGCTCTTCTCGCTCTCGGAGACCAGGTCGCTTTCGGGCAGGGAATAGTAGTAGCCGGACCAGCCGTCGGAGATCTTGCCCACCTTGAGCATCTTCAGGTCCCTGGAGAGCGTCGCCTGGGTGACGTTGTAGCCCTCCTCCTTGAGCAGGTCCAGGAGCATGTCCTGATTGTCTATGCGGTTGTTGCGGATCAGCTCCTTGACGACCGCAAGCCTGTTGTGTCTTTCTCTCAAACCGTCCTCCTGATGGGAATATGCATTTCCTATGCATAAAATATACACCCTTGGAAGGTGTTAGCACAAGGACGAAAACCTCCTTTGTTTGTAGTGTGCGCGATTGACAACAGTCGGACAGAAGGGCGAAAATCTGGTGAAGGATATGGAGGTAGGACATGATCGTGCTCCTGATTGCCCTGGTCGTGGTGGCCGTGCTCGTCATATGGACGGTGGCGACCTACAATTCCCTGGTCGGGACCCGCAACAGGGCCGAGGAGGCTCTCGGCGCCCTGGATGCGCACCTCAAGCAGCGCTATGACCTGATCCCGAATCTGGTGGAGACGGTCAAGGGCTATGCCGCCCATGAGGAGGAGACGCTTTCGCGCGTCATAGGTGCACGCAATGCCGCCATGTCCAGCTCGCCCGCCCAGCGGGGCAGGGCCGAGGATGCGCTCTCGGATACGCTGCACCATCTCTTCGCGCTCAGCGAGAGCTACCCGGATCTCAAGGCCAACGCCTCCTTCATGGACCTGCAGCGGAGACTGGCGTCTCTGGAGGCCGACATCCTCAACGCCCGCAAGTACTACAACGCGCTTGCCCGTACGATGAACGACAAGGTCGACATGTTCCCATCCAGCATCATCGCCTCCGTCTTCCACTTCGCCCGCCTGTCATACATCGAGGTGGCACAGGAGGAGAAGGCGGTTCCAGAGGTCAGGTTTTGAGAAAGGCGCTCCTTGTCCTGCTGCTTACGCTCAGCGCCGCGATGCTTTACGCATCCGGCTTCGACATCGTGCGTGCCGACTTCGAAATCTCGGTGTCCGAAGGCAGGGTGTACACCATCACGGAGACATTGTCATACGACTTCCACCAGCCGAGCCATGGCGTTATCCGATACATACCGCTTGATGGTGCCAGGGCCGACGTGATCCATGTCAGCGAGAGCTGGCAGTCGACGGTGGAGGACGGCTTCCTGGTCATACGGATCGGGGATCCGTCCCGTCTCGTGGATGGGGTGCACGACTACACGATAACGTATTCGCTGTCTCCCGGACGCGACAGGTATCAGGACTATGACGAGGTGTATCTCGACCTCTATTCCACATACGACGAAGGCGTGGACAACATCACGTTCTCCATCGCGATGCCCTCAGACATCTCCGGCTGCCCGTTCTGGGTGACATACGGGCCGTATGGCTCGAGTGCGAGGGTGGATGCCGCCATGGTGGACGACAGGATCATTGCCGGGCGGCTCGACCATCTTTCTCCGGGAGAAGGACTCACGCTGCGCATCGAGCTTCCGGAAGGCTACTTCGCCTTCAGCGACCACTCCACGGCGGCCTTTGCGGCGGTGCTCGTCATAAGCATCGTCCTGGTGGCCGTCCTGCTCGTCATGTATCTTCGCCATGGCCGCGACGAGGACCCCGTCATCGTCCCCACGTTCTCTCCTCCCGACGGGCTGACCCCTCTCGAGGTGGGCTATCTGTTCGATTCCAACGATGACGGGCGCGACTACGCCGCCATGGTCTGGTACTGGGCCGACAAGGGGCTGCTGGGAGTCGAGGAGAAGGAGGACGGCTCGTTCACCCTGCACAGGAAGGGCCGCCCTGCAGATGGATGCGAGGAGTACGAGAAGAGCCTCTTCGATGCGCTCTTCTCCAGCGGCGATGACGTGGAGCTGTCATCCGTCAGACTGCATCAGGCGATCGAGAGCAGTGTAAGACCGGCTCTCAGGCGCCGCTATGCGAAGGGCGAAAGGGCGCTCTACGACGCCAGGTCGCAGAGACTTCAGACGCTTGCAATGGCCCTGACGCTCGTCTATGCAATCGCCATGGCCTTCCTCACTGCGGTCAACGATTCCCGCTTCGGCCTGTTCTCGTTCTTCGTCCTGGCCTTCCAGATGATCTTCTCCTGTCTGGTGTTCTGGTCGCTGAACCGCAGGATTCCGTCGGCCAGACAGTACGTCATGTATTCCTTCCTCGTCATCCTGGTCACCGGGATGGGCATTGTGTTCCTCAACGGGATCTGCATCTCCGCCGGAATAAGCAGGGCGCTGGTGCATGCGATGACCGTGGTGATGAGCGTCGCCTTGAGCGTGATGTGCGCCCTTGCGGCGGCCATGAAGCGCCGCAGCGCCTATGCACAGGAGATCTTGGGCAGGATCCTGGGCTACCGCGACTTCCTGGAGAACGTCGAGATGGACAGGCTCAGGACCCTGATCGACGAGGACCCGCAATACTTCTACCACAACCTCTCATACGCCATCGTGCTCTCTCTGGAGCAGGAGTGGGCGAACAAGGCCTCCTCGATCGCCGTCGAAGACGCCTCGTGGTATGTCGGGCCGTCCCCTGTGACGTCCTATGTGTTCTACTACGCCCTGGCAGACAGGTTTGCACACGAGTTCGGCTCCACGTGTCTGGTCCCTGAACGCGTATCGTCCAGTCCGTTCCACGGCGTATCGTCGAGCCACGGCGGCTTCTCCGGCTTCTCGGGTGGAGGAATCGGCGGTGGCGGTTCCAGGAGCTGGTGATGCAGGACAATGTTCTGGCCCTCGCATATTCGTTTGCATTCATAATCGCGGTGATCGCTCTGGCATTCGTGCTGTATCGCACGATTCATCTGTCGAGCGAGAGCGTGCGCAAGATCATACACATCGGCGTGTCCAACTGGGTGTTCATCCTGGTCTGGTGCTTCGACGATGTGCGCTTCGCCGTGGTCGGCCCTGTTGCCTTCATCATCCTGAACGCCATCTTCGTGCATTCCGGGGCTGCAGGACTGCTCGGCATGGGCGACCGCAGGAGGGACAACGGACTGGTCTACTTCCCGTTCTCCCTGCTGGTGATGACGCTGCTGTACTACAGGGGGCTCATACAGGCCCACGATGTCATAGCAGCCACTCTCGTTATGGGATATGGCGACGGGCTTGCCGCCCTCGTCGGCTCGAAGATCGGCAGACACCGCTATTCGGTGCTCAACGCATCCAAGAGCTGGGAGGGAACTGCGGTCATGTTCGTCGTGTCGAGTCTGGTGATTGCGCTCTTCACTCCGTATCCTGTCCTCAAGGTGCTTGTCATGGCCGTCGTCGCCACGCTGTTCGAGGCGCTCACGCCTCTGGGTCTGGACAACATAACGGTGCCTCTGCTCACCGCGCTATCGGGGGCCCTGATATGATCCTGTGGTCCCTTGATGCACGCTACTTCCCGCTTGACCTCCCATTACGGGTGGCCATTGCACTGGCAGTGCTTTCGCTGGTCGGCCTGTGGGCATGGTGGAAGCGACAGCTGACGGCTTCGGGCCTTGTCATGGCGCTTGCCATGGGCCTTGCGACCACGCTCATCGGAGGCTTCACCTCACTGAGCCTATATCTCTTCTTCCTGATATCTGCCGCATTGATAGGCAGGCTGTCCAGAAGGATAAGGGGCCTGGAAAGGATCCACAGGAAGGGCGGACGACGCGACTGGATGCAGGTGCTTGCAAATGGCGGCGCCGCACTCGTGGCGATCGTCATCCACCACTTCGAACCGGGTCCGCTTCCACTTGCGGTCTTCTGTGCATGCCTGGGCGAGGCCTGCAGCGACACGTGGGCCAGCGAGATAGGCGTGCTGAGCTCCCGCGATCCCGTCTCCATACTGACCTTCACCAGAGTGCCCAGGGGTCTGTCGGGAGGGGTGTCGCTGCTGGGTACGGGGGCCGCTCTGCTGTCAAGCGTGCTGTATGCCATGTTCGCCTTCAGCTGCTACCGAGGCATCGCTTTCCCGCTTGCGCTTGTGGTCTGTCTGTCCTCGTTCGTCGGCGTGATGGTCGATTCTCTCATGGGGGCGACCATACAGGCGCACTACTACGACGAGAAGGACGACCTGTTCACGGAGCACTCCCATGACAGGGAAGGCAACGCGCTCAAGCTCGCACGTGGCATCCGCTTCATGGACAACGACATGGTCAATCTGACCAGCAACGTGGTCACGTTCCTGCTGTGCTGGTCGCTCGGAAGCCTGATGGTCTGAAAAGCATCTTGCCGATAATCGAGTTAATCAGTATTTTAGACGATGGTGCGTGGGGCACCATCACATTTCGTGGATTTGTCAAGGAGAGATGAATAGATATGGCAAAACAGCTTCAGTTCAATGAAGAGGCGCGCAAGTCTCTTGTAAATGGCGTCGAGAAGATCTCGAAGGCCGTCATGACGACTCTTGGACCCAAGGGCAGACTGGTCCTTCTGGACAAGAAGTACGGTGCACCGACCGTGACAAAGGACGGCGTTTCCGTCGCCAAGGAGATCGAGCTCGAGGATCCGTTCGAGAACATGGGTGCACAGCTTCTCAAGGAGGTCGCCTCCAAGACCAACGACGTGGCGGGTGATGGAACCACCACAGCGACCGTCCTCGCATGGGCGATCACCAAGGAGGGCATGAAGAGCGTCGCATCCGGCGTCAACCCGATGGGCATCAGGAGAGGTATCGACGTCGCCGTCGCGGATGCCGTCGAGGAGGTCAGGAAGCAGGCCAAGATGATTCAGGAGAAGGAGGAGATCGCACAGGTCGCATCCATCTCCGCCAACAACGACAGGACCATCGGCGACGAGATCGCCAATGCCATGGACAAGGTCGGCAAGGACGGCGTCATCACCGTCGAGGAGTCCAAGACGATCGAGACCACCGTCGACTTCGTCGAGGGAATGCAGTTCGACCGCGGCTATCTTTCCGCATACTTCTGCAACAACCGCGACACCATGACCAGCGTCATGGACAATCCGTATATCCTGATCTACGACAAGAAGATCAGCAACATGAAGGACCTGCTCCCGATTCTCGAGAAGGTCGTGCAGACCGGAAAGGGCCTGCTGATCATCGCCGAGGACGTCGACGGCGAGGCTCTCACCACGCTGGTCCTCAACTCCGTCAGAGGCACGCTGAACGTCGTCGCCGTCAAGGCCCCCGGCTTCGGTGACAGAAGGAAGGCCATGCTCGAGGATATCGCGATCCTGACCGGCGGCCAGGTCATCACCGAGGAGCTGGGAATGAAGCTCGAGAACGCCGACATCTCCATGCTCGGCCGTGCCAAGAGCGTCAAGGTCGAGAAGGAGAACACCACGATCATCTCCGGTGCAGGCTCCTCCGACGCCATCAGGGACAGGATCGCCCAGATCAAGGGCCAGATCCAGGATTCCACCAGCGAGTACGACAAGGAGAAGCTCCAGGAGCGCCTGGCCAAGCTTGCCGGAGGCGTCGCCCTGATCAACGTCGGTGCCGCCACCGAGGTCGAGCTCAAGGAGAAGAAGCATCGTGTCGAGGACGCCCTCAGCGCAACGCGCGCTGCAATCGAGGAGGGTGTCATCCCCGGAGGTGGCGTGGCGCTTGTCCAGGCTGCCGTCGAGATGGAGAAGAAGGACCTTGCGAAGCTCTCCGAGGACGAGAAGATCGGTTACAACATCGTCAAGAGGGCCCTCGAGGAGCCCATCAGGCAGATCGCTGCCAACGCAGGTCTCGACGGTGCGGTCATCGCCGACCATTGCAAGAACGAGAAGAAGGGCGTAGGCTTCGACGCCAACGCCATGAAGTGGGTCGACATGGTCTCGGCCGGAATCATCGATCCTGCGAAGGTCACGCGCTCCGCACTGCAGAACGCGGCATCCATCGCGGCATTGATCCTGACCACCGAGTGCGCAGTCACCGACATCCCCGCTCCGGAGCCCGCCGCTCCCGCAGCCGGTGGCATGAACGGCATGATGTAAGGCATCTGCAGGCCGAAATCGACGGAAGGCATCCCGTGGGGGTGCCTTCCTCCGTATTCAGGTACAGCTTGACGCCATCAGTGTCAAATGCTACCTTTTCCCCCGTCGGATCAGACGGCGAAAGTACAAAAACACGACAAAGAGGAACGAAATGAATTCACAAGCAGGATCGATGTGGACCACGATAATAATGTTCGTCGCGATCATCGCGATCTTCTACTTCCTGATCATCAGGCCGCAGAAGAAGAGGGACAAGGAGACCAAGGCGATGCTGGACGCCATGAAGAAGGGCGACAAGGTCGTCACCATCGGCGGCATCCATGGAACCGTCGTCACGGTCAAGGAGCAGACAGTCGTCCTGAAGGTCGACGACAACGCCCGCCTCGAGTTCACCAAGAGCGCGATCTCGACGGTCCTGAACAAGGAGGGTGCGAAGTCCAATCCCGCCAAGAAGGCCGACAAGGCCGCCAAGGATGAGACCAAGGCCGATGCCAAGAGCGCAGAGCAGGCCGAACCGGCCGACAACACGGTCGAGTTCAAGGCTCCTGAGAAGCAGGACAAGTAACCCCTGGTGACCCGGCTCGATGAACCGCTTCGAACGAAGCGGTTTATTTTTTTCTCCGTTTGCCTCATCATCTTTGTCATGTTCAACATCCATCTTGCGAAGGTGTACGGCTTCTGCCGCGGTGTCCAGGGCGTCACGGAGAAGGCAGACAGGCTCCTGGCCGAGAATCCCGACAGGCCCGTATACAGCATCGGAAAGCTCGTGCACAACGACGTGGTCGTCGATTCGTTCTCGCGGCGCGGCCTCAAGGTGGTCGACGCTCCCGATGGCAACCCGCCAGGCATCGCCCTGATCCGGGCCCATGGGATTCCGCTGTCGCTTGCCCGCTCATTCGAGGAGGCGGGCTTCACACTGGTGGACGGAACGTGCCGCCTGGTCAAGGCCAATCATGACAGGTGCGCATCCAGCACGAGGCCCGTCCTGTACTTCGGAATAAAGGGACACGCCGAGAGCGTGAGCACGCTCAGTCATGCTCCTGGCTGGTACCGGGTCGTGGAGACTGAAGAGGATCTCGAGGGGCTCGATCCGCAACAGGAATACGATGTCATAGTCCAGACGACGTTCTCATCCGTCCAGGAGGCCAGGCTCCTGTCGCTGCTTGAGGAGGAGGGTATCCGCTTCAACCGCCTGAACTCCATATGCAGCGCCTCCAACCGCAGACGGCAGGCCGTGCTTGACCTGTGCGGGATATGCGACACGGTCCTCGTCATAGGGGAGAGGCAGTCTGCCAACACGAGCGAACTGTACAGGCTTGCCTGCAGCCGCGGCGTGAGGGCGTTCTTCGTCGGCGACGAGAGCGCCATCGAGGACGGAATGCTCTCCGGCCACGATGTCGGGGTCTGCGCCGGGGCGAGCGTCTCGCCGCACCAGGTCGACCGTATCATCGATGTGCTTGTGGAGAAGGGCGGAACATTAAAGGCCTGACATCCCGACATACATGACGTCGATATTGTGAGAGAATGCATTGGAAAACGCATATTGCGGGTTTTTATGTGAACGCGGTTGCATAAAACCCCTGTATGGCCGCATTCCGATGACCATGTAGACGTCAGAACATGACTTCAACTCCCTGTGGGATGCATTTTGTTGACTTGTAATCGAGAGCGGGGTTACTCTTCTCTAAAGAGGTCGGAAAAGAGGATGGCAAAGAGGATAACAGTGGAGCTGTGCATGGGTTCCAGCTGCTTCGCAAGAGGCAACAGCGAGATTCTGCAGGCAGTCGAGAACTATCTGGCGGAGAAGGGTCTTTCCGACAGCGTCGAGCTTGTCGGCCATCTGTGCCTGGGAAGATGCAAGGAGGGCCCGAACCTGAGAATCGACGGCACCGACTATTCGGCCATCACGCCTGAAGAGGCGATTGCGCATATCGCGAAGGCTCTGGAGGAATAGCATGCTGCATCCAGTCTACACGGAGACCACCAACTGCCGTGACTGCTACAAGTGCGTCAGAAGCTGCCCCGTCAAGGCCATCCAGATCAAGGACGGCAGCGCTCTCATCATCAAGGACCGCTGCATATTCTGCGGCAAGTGCGTCTCCGTATGCCCCAACAACGCCAAGAAGATAAGAAGCGACCTTTCCAGGGCGAAGGTCCTGATGGGCACGAAGGACAAGGTGATCTGCTCCTTGGCACCGTCGTTCGCAAGCGAGTTCGCAGGACGGGAGGACAGGCTGCTTGCCGCCTTGAAGAGGCTCGGCTTCTACGGAGTGAGCGAGACGGCCATCGGGGCCGCCTTCGTCTCGGCGGCGATAGACGAGTACGCCTCCGCCCATGAGGGCAAGTGCCCTTGGATATCCACGGCGTGTCCCTCTGTCGTCGAGATCGTCAGGAAGTACCATCCCGAGGAGGTCGGCTACCTTGCCAAGGTCCCGTCCCCCCTGCAGACGCACTGCGCCTATCTCAGAAAGCTGTACGGCGATGACATCGGCATCGTGTTCATAGGACCGTGCGCCGCGAAGAAGAACGAGGCCGACATCGCCCCGGGCTATCCCGACATAGCACTGACCTGGGACGAGCTCAGGAGCTGGATCGAGGACGAGCACTTCTCCCTTGATACGGTGGATGCCTCCCAGGCGCCATCCTTCATACCGGCCAAGGCCGGAATCAGTGCATACTATCCCGTGGAGAACGGACAGATAGAGACCTCTTCGCTATGGGGCGGGAAGGCCTTCTCGAAGGATGCCGTCCCGCTTTCCGGGATGGGCGAGATCATGGCCGTCTTCTCCCAGCTGTCTCCAGACATGCCGTTCCTGGAGCTGCTCAGCTGCGAAGGCGGCTGCATCAACGGTCCCGTGTCCGACAGGTCCGTGTCGCTTGCCGAACGCAAGAGCACCGTGGTCCGGTTCACGCAGGACCGCCTTTCCGGCGGCGAGAAGCTCTTCGAGGTGGATCCCGCCTTTGTGCACGAGGTGCTGGACAAGGGCTACGACCTGCTCAGGACGGCCAGGCCCGAGGAGTTCGTCCACTTCCACAGGACGTTCAGCGAAGAAGAGATCGCCAGGGCCATGCTGGAGCTGGGCAAGACGAGCAAGGCGGATGAGCTCAACTGCGGCGGATGCGGCTACAACACGTGCCGTGACATGGCCATCGCGTATCTGTCCGGCATGGCCGAGGCCGAGATGTGCGTAACCAAGATGCGCAAGGAGGCCCAGAGCAAGGTCGACGTGCTGCTGCGCACGATTCCCAATGCCGTGGTCATAGTCAACAAGGACCTCAACATCGCCGACTGCAACCTGAATTTCCTCAGGATATTCGGCGACATGGACGAATCGCTTCTGGACGACGGCATGCTCTCGCTGGTCAGCGGGCTGCCATTGGAGAGGTTCGTGCCCTTCCATCAGAAGTTCAACGACGAATTCTATGCCACGAAGCGCGGCCAGTACAGACTGCACTACAAGGACAAGTTCCTGCGCGTGACGTTCTTCCTCGTCGAGTCGGGGCGTCTGCTCGGAGCGATGTTCGAGGACATCACCAGTCCGACCGTCAGGAGGGAGACCGTCGTCAAAAAGGCCGAGGATGTCATCCAGAAGTCGTTGGAGACGGTTCAGCAGATCGCGTCGCTGCTGGGCGAGAACGCTGCGGAGACCGAGATCATGCTCAACGACCTGATCGACGCCTTCAGCGTGCACAACGAAGGAGACGCCTCGGACGGCTTCACCCTCGATGAGGACCGGGACCAGTGAACAATATCTTCATCGATGTCGACTATGCCCAGATATACAAGCACGGCCAGAAGATAGGCGGCGACGTCTTCCTGCTGTCACGAAATCCGGACAGCAACCAGATCGTCTGCACTCTCTCCGACGGGCTTGGAAGCGGAGTGAAGGCCAACGTGCTGGCCTCTCTGACCGCGCACATGGCGCATAAGCTGTCCTTCTCGCCGATCTCGCTGTCGCATTCGGCCGAGATCATCATGGACACTCTGCCGGTGTGCAAGGAGAGGAAGATCAGCTACTCCACGTTCACCATCGCCGACATCCACTACAAGGAGAACATGTCCAACATCAACGTGCGCCTGGTGGAGTACGACAACCCGCTCTCGCTACGCTTTTCCGGCGCGGAAAGGATCACCTGGGAGCGCGACAAGAACGAGCTGCAGAGGAAGGGCGCCTTCAAGAAGGAGATCGTCCAGTACTCCACGTTCGACATGGAGATAGGCGAGCGCCTGATCATGTTCTCGGATGGCGTGTCGCAGGCCGGTCTGGGCAAGTCGTTGCCACTTGGTTGGAGACTCGGCGGAGTGGAGAGCTTCGTCAAGGACCTGATCGCCAAGGAGCCGGACATCTCCTCCCGCGAACTGTCGAGCGCCATCGTGCAGAAGGCCAACAGCCTGGACGGAATGTGCTCGAAGGACGACATAACCGCCGTCGTGGTGTATATCAGGCGTCCGAGGAAGACGCTGATCGTCACCGGTCCTCCGTTCACGAAGGAGTCCGACGAGATCCTGGGTGAGAAGATAAGGGCCTTTGACGGACGCAAGATCGTGTCGGGGGGAACGACCGCCCTGATCGTCTCCAGACTGTTCAACGCGAAGATAAGCGTGGATCTCAGCTGCTGGTCGCCGGACGTGCCGCCGGCAAGCAGGATGGATGGCATAGATCTGGTGACCGAGGGCATGCTGACGCTCTCGCAGGTGGCAAACGTGCTCGAGAAGAAGATCCCCGTCGCATCGTTGCCGAACAACCCGGTGAAGAAGTTCGTCGAGATCCTTCTGGACAGCGACCAGATACACTTCATCGTCGGCACCAAGATAAACGAGGCGCACCAGGATCCCAACATCCCGGTCGAGATAGGCATCAGGCGCACGATCATCGGTCGTCTGAGGTCTGCATTGGAGAACATATACTTGAAGGAGACTTCACAAGAATATCTTTAGGAGAACTGAATATGAAGAAAGAGAAAGTCCAGGTCAGAATCTGTGTCGGAACCGCATGCTTCGTGCAGGGAGGCAGCGACCTCCTGCTGTACAACGATTTCGTCGATCCGGCGATCATCGCCGAGTGCGAGATCGAGGGATGCTCCTGCCTCGAGGCCTGCAAGGTCGACGGAGAGGGCGCACCCTATGTCATGATCGACGGCGAGGTCCATTCCAAGGTCACCCAGGAGGAGTTCGCCAGACTTCTTACCCAGGCGGTGAAGAATGCTTGAGCTCAACAACCAGTATACGGCGATGAAGCGCCGTATAGACACGGAGGTCCTCAAGCTCTTCTTTGCGGGAAAGCTGGATGAGCTCGACAGGCTTCCCTTCACGATAATCCCGAAGGACCGCACTCCCAACAGATGCTGCATCTACAAGGAGAGAGCGATCGTCCGCTACCGCATCATGGCGCTTCTGGGAATCGACATCGAGCGCTTCGACGACGAGATGAAGCCTCTGAGCGAGTATGCGAAGGAGGTCATGCAGGAGGATCCTCCCGTGCTTCCCCTGCTCACGACCATCTCCACCGGGTGCTATGGATGTCCGCCTGACCAGTACCGCATCAGCGATGCCTGCCGCGGCTGCTTCGCGCGTCCCTGCATGGCGAACTGCCCGAAGGACGCGATAGTGTTCATCAACGGCCAGGCCCACATCAACGAGGAGAGGTGCATCCGCTGCGGAAAGTGCATGGACGTGTGTCCGTTCCATGCCGTCGTGCACATCCCCGTACCCTGCGAGGAGGCCTGTCCTGTAGGTGCAGTCAAGAAGAACGAGAAGGGCGTCGTCGAGATCGACCACAAGAACTGCATCAGCTGCGGTCGCTGTGCCCGTTCCTGCCCGTTCGGCGCGATTGCGGAGCGCAGCGGTCTGATCCCTGTGCTCAAGATGCTCCAGAGCGGACAGAAGGTGACCGCGATGATCGCGCCTGCGATCGAAGGCCAGTTCCCCGGTACGCTTGCCCAGATCAGGGCGTCTCTGCTGAAGATCGGCTTCGACAAGGTCGTCGAGGTCGCCGAGGGTGCCGCGGTCACGACCGAGCACGAGGCCGACGAGGTCGTCAGACGCAAGGGCGAGGGCGAAGGCTATATGACCACAAGCTGCTGCTCCGCCTACATGGAGCTGGTCGACAAGCATCTGAAGTTCCTCGACGAGAGGTACTCCAGGGCCTTCAGCCCGATGATCTACACTTCCAGGATGTGCAAGGAGCAGGATCCGGACAACAGGACCGTCTTCATCGGCCCCTGTCTTGCCAAGAGGGTCGAGGCCGCCCGTCGCGGAGGCGTCGACGGAGTGATCACGTTCTCCGAGCTCGCCGCCATCTTCATGGCCAAGGGCATCGATGTGCGCGAGGAGGAGGCCGCCGATCTCGGTGACACCTCGGCGTTCGACTACTGCCGCCAGTTCGCCATCACCCATGGTGTCGCGGACTGCGTCCTGTCGCGTGTCGCCGATCCTGCCAGCATCCGCGTCCTTCCGATCAACGGCGTCGACAAGAAGACGTTCCGCCTGATGAAGAGCTGGGAGAAGAGGGCTCCGGAGGTCGACCTGGTCGAGGTCATGTGCTGCGAAGGCGGCTGTATAGACGGCCCCGGCACGATCGTCAAGCCGGCTGTCGCCATGAAGCTTCGTGGCGGTACCAAGGCGGCCACCCCCGTGGCATCCGTCAAGGCTCCGCTGTGAGATGTGCAGGTGCACCGCCGTCCTGGCGGTGCACTTGATTCATGAGCGCCCTTTGCATCATAATTACAGCCAGAAGCGTAGACGAAGACGAGTAGTGTGTCCCCTGTGTGAAAGAGAGGCGTCATCGTGGCTGGAAGTGAGCTGGCACATGGCACATGAAAACCCCTTCCGAGCTGCCTGCGAGAAAGCAAGCAGGCCGTCTAAGGTGCGAAAAACCTGTCTCGAGCGTCCCGAAAGGGGAAGCAGGGTGGTACCGCGGAAATGCAAGCCTTTGCAGTTTCGTCCTTGCATTGCATGAGGATGAGTCTGGAAAGGCTTGTTTTCATATCCGGTCGTCAGGAGGAGAAAGGTCTATGGAGAAAGACGAGAAGCTTGCCATGATACGCCACTCGATGGCACATGTAATGGCCGAGGCCGTGCTCGAGATGTTCCCCGATGCGCAGATCGCGATCGGTCCATCGATCGAGAACGGGTTCTACTATGATTTCGAACTTCCGCGTCAGCTGGTCGAGAGCGATCTTGAGGAGATCAGCGCCCGTATGAAGGCGATCATCGCCAGCGGCAAGGAGTTCAGGAGGATAGAGGTCTCGCGCGATGAGGCCAGGAAGATGTTCGCGGGCCAGAAGTTCAAGCTCGAGCTGCTTGATGCGATCCCCGAGGGTGAGACGGTCACGATCTACAACCAGGGCGGCTTCACCGACCTGTGCCGCGGTCCCCATGTCGAGTCGACGAAGCAGCTGAACGCCGATGCGTTCAAGCTCCTGTCGATAGCCGGTGCATACTGGCGTGGCAACGAGAAGAACCCGATGCTCACCCGCATCTACGGCACCGCCTGGTCGAATCCCAAGGAGCTGAGGCTTTATCTCGACCACCTGGCCGATGTCGAGAGGAGGGACCACAGGAAGCTTGGCAAGGATCTGGACCTCTTCAGTCTCCATGAGGAGGCGGGCCCCGGTCTGGTCTACTGGCATCCCAGGGGAGCAAGGATCCGCCAGACGATCGAGGAGTTCTGGCGCAAGGAGCATTACGCCAACGGCTACGAGATGGTCTACACACCGCATGTCGGAAAGAGCTGGCTGTGGGAGACCAGCGGACACCTGGGCTTCTACAAGGACAGCATGTATCCCCCGATGGAGATGGACAAGGCCGACTACTACGTCAAGCCGATGAACTGTCCGTTCCACATCATGATCTACAACAACAGCCTGCGCAGCTACAGGGACCTTCCCTGCCGCTGGGCCGAGCTTGGCACCGTGTACCGCTACGAGAAGGCCGGTGCGCTGCACGGCCTGATGAGGGTGCGCGGCTTCACGCAGGATGACGCCCACCTGTTCTGCACGCCCGAGCAGATGGACGACGAGATAGCGGAGGTTCTGCGCTTCTCCATCCACATGCTCAAGTGCTTCGGCTTCGAGGAGTTCCATGCATACATCTCGACACGCCCGGAGAAGAGCGTCGGCGATCCTGCATTGTGGGACAGCGCCACGGCCTCGCTGAAGAAGGCCGTCGAGAAGGAGGGTCTGAAGTACGACATCGACGAGGGTGGTGGAGCGTTCTACGGTCCGAAGATCGACCTCAAGATAAAGGACGCCATCGGCCGCGAGTGGCAGCTGTCCACCGTGCAGTTCGACTTCAACCTGCCCGAGCGCTTCAAGATGAAGTATGTCGACAAGGACGGCAGGGAGAAGAGGCCTCTGATGATCCACCGTGCACTGCTGGGCTCCATCGAGCGCTTCTTCGGCGTGCTTCTGGAGAACTATGCAGGAGCCTTCCCGCCATGGCTCAGCCCGGACCAGGTGGCCATAGTGCCTGTCGGCGAAGTGGCATTCGACTACGCCAGAGCGCTGGAGGAGAGATTCCGCAAGGCCGGGCTCAGGGCCTATGCCGACTTGTCTGGCGAGAGGATGAACGCCAAGATCCGCAAGGCGCAGCAGATGAAGGTGCCCTATCAGGTGATCGTCGGCGAGAAGGAGATGGCGGGTGACCTGGTGTCCGTCCGCTATCGTGGCGGCAGACAGGCCAACGGTGTCGCCACGGAAGATTTCATCCACGAGGTCCAGGACATCGTGGAGCGCAAGGCCCAGCTGGGCTGATGCGGTTCGGAGCCTCCCTTCTGGGGAGGCCTCCTCATCTTTGGAGGTGTGCCACCGATGGATGCACGTGAAAGACTGTATGAGATCGATTCGAAGATCGTGACTCTCCGCGATGCGATAGCGGTCCTGTCGTTCGACGAGGAGACCGCGATGCCCGTGCGGGCCTACGAGGAGCGGGGCGAGCAGGTCGCGATGCTCTCCGGCATCCTCCACGACATGTCCACCAGCGGGGAGCTGAGGGATGTCGTGGCAGCCCTGGAACAGGACAGGGGACTGGACGAGGTCACATCGGCGCTCGTCGCGCATCATGCCCGCTTCCTGCGCACCGAAGGTGTGCTGCCTCGTCCCTTCGTCGAGGCCGAGGCCAGGCTGCTGGCCCGGAGCCGGAGCGCATGGGTCAGGGCCCGCGAAGAGGACGACTGGCCCTCGTTCGCCCCCGTTCTGGACGAGGTGGTCAGGATGGAGAGGGAGAAGGCCGCCGCCATCTGCGCCGAGGCCGATGCGTACGATACCCTGCTGGACCTCTATGAGGAAGGCATGGATGCATCCACGGTCGCATCCGTGTTCGACCCCCTCGAGGAGCGCATCCACGGCATCATGGACCGATGCGATGTCGACATCCCGTCCTCGTTCCTCTACGCCCCATTCGACCAGGGACGGCTTCATGAGCTGTGCCTTTCCATCATCAGGCGTATGGGCTATGACGAATCGCGGGGGATGGTGTCCATCTCCGCTCATCCGTTCACCAGCATGCTCGGGCGTGACGACGTGAGGATCACCACCCGCTACACCGATTCCAGCTGGTTCGATCCGATATCCACGATTGTGCACGAGTGCGGCCATGCCCTGTATGACATGCACGCATCGATGAGTCCTGCTCTGCGCGGCACGAGCCTGGGGTGCGGCATATCCATGTCCCTGCACGAGTCGCAGTCCCGTTTCTGGGAGAACATGCTGCTCAGGTCCTACCCGCTGCTCAAGGGGCTCTGGCCGCAGCTATGCGGTGCGGTTCCCGCACTTGCCGATGTGACGCTGGACGACTTCTACAGGGCGGTCAACCGCAGCTGTCCTTCCGCCATCAGGGTCAATGCCGACGAGCTTACATATCCTCTGCATGTCATAATGCGCTTCAGACTCGAGAGGATGCTCGTGCGTGGCGACCTGGCGGTGGCCGACCTCCCGGAGGCCTGGAGATGCATGTCCGAAAAGACCGTGCGCTACAGGGTGAAGAACGATGCCGAGGGCTGTCTCCAGGACGTGCACTGGGCCGAAGGCCTTTTCGGGTACTTCCCCAGCTACGCCATGGGTTCCATCGCTGCGGCGGCGTTCTACAGGGCGATGGAGAAGGACGTCGGGGGACAGTCCGCCCTGGACGACGCGATAGAGCATGGACGCTGGGATGTCGTGACGCGCTGGCAGGACGAGCACATATGGTCGCATGGCGGCATGCACGACTTCGCCAGGGTCGTCGAGGACGTGACCGGCTCGCCTCTCGAGTGCGGCTGCTATGTCGACTACCTTGCCGACAAGTATTCATCCGTCTATAATCGGTAACAGGTAGTGAAAAAATGAACATACCCAACAGATTGACCGTTCTGAGACTTGTCATGGTACCCGTGTTCTTCATCTCCTTCTGCCTTCCGCAGTGGTTCGGAGAGGGTGCGCGTGTCGTATCCGTGATCATGATGCTCATCTGCTATGTCGTGGCCGAGCTCAGCGACCTGCTGGATGGAAAGATCGCGAGGAAGTACAATCTCGTGACAGACCTGGGCAAGGTCATGGACCCGTTCGCCGACACGCTGTCGCATCTCACGTTCTTCGCATGCTTCTACGGCATGGGCATAATGCCTGCGATCAGCTTCATCATAATAATGTGGAGGGAGTTCTCCATACTCTTCCTGAGGATGCTCATGATGGGCAAGGGCAAGGCGGTGGCCGCCAACATCTGGGGCAAGAGCAAGACCGTGCTGTACGCAGTGGTCTCGATCCTGTCCATCGCATATGTCGTGGCCTCCCATTTCGTCCCCGGCACCTGGGAGAATGCGTACCGCATCGTTCTGGATGTGATGTTCTATCTCGCGGCGCTTGCCAGCCTGCTCAGCTTCACGACGTATCTGAGCGCGATTGTCAGGAGCAAGGCCCTCAGCGGCATGACCCGCTGACATGCTCCCTCTTTCCTCCCTCGACAGCTCCCGGCTCGAAGGACTGCGGATGGTCGTGAGCGATGTGGATGACACCATCACCACTGCGGGACGTCTGCACCCCTGCGCGCTCGAGGCGATGTACAGGTTGCGCGAGTGCGGTCTGTCCCTTGTCCTTCTCACCGGCGGATCGGCGGGATGGGCCGATGTGTACATCAGGCAGTGGCCTGTCGACATGGTCATAGCCGAATCCGGAGCCGTTGCACTACGCCGGGATGAGGCAGGTCTTGTAACCTATTCCAGAAACAGCGCGATCGCGGATGACGAGAGGCTCCTGCGCATGCGCCTCATCGAGGATATCGGAGAGGCCAGATTGTCCAGCGACCAGCATGCAAGGCTGCATGACGTGGCTCTCGACAAGGCGAAATGCACTCCTGCGGAGCTGGAGGAGATACGGGGCCGGGCGCTTGCCGCCGGTGCCTCTCTGGCCGAGTCATCGATACACCTGAACATGTGGTTCGGCACATATTCCAAGCTCCAGGGGCTGCGGTTCTTCACCGGCATGGCTGACGATCGGCTGCGTGAACAGGCCACATACATAGGGGATTCGCTTCCGGACCAGGAGCTGTTCGCGTTCTTCCCGCTCTCATTCGGAGTCCATAGCGTGAAGATGAACCGGGATGCGTTCGCGCATCTGCCGACGTATTACAGCCCGGATGCCGGAGGCGAGGGGTTTTCGCAGATCGTCGACGCGCTGGTCGTCGGGAGGTGACGGATGGACAGGAGAGCGCTTTTCATAGATGTGGACGGTACGCTGCTGGACAGTGCCCACAGGCTCAGACCCAGGACGGTGCGTGCCCTGAGGGCGGCCAACGAGCAGGGGCATGTGATAGTCATCGCCTCCGGCCGTTGCGTCGACGGTATACGTTCAATCGTACACGAACTCGGCTTCCCGGTGTTCCTGTCCTCGCTCAACGGTGCATATGTGGTGGACGACGCCATGGGGGTGATCTCGTCGTCGCCTTTCCCGAAGGAGGATGCATCGCTGGCTGCACGTCTGATCGCCGAACATGGGCTCGGGCATCTCTATTTCTGCGATGGAGAATGGGGTAGCGGGAATGCGTCCGACTATGAACTTGAGGCCGCCGTCGTCAAGGTGGAGGGGCTCCATCTTCCGCTGGAGGAGGTGATTGCAACCCGTCTGGTCCACAAGATATTGGCGGTGGGCGATCAGGACGGAGATGACCTCAAGTCGTTTCTCGATCAGGCGCGGGGACTCCTGCCCGGTTATATGATCATGCCCAGCAGCTCCATATATATCGAGATGAACACGCCGGGGACTTCCAAAGGGAGGGCCATAGGCGAGGTCTGCGCTTATCTTGGCATGAGCACTGGAAGCTCGATTGCATTTGGCGACTGGGACAACGACATATCGATGTTCGATGCCGCCGGCTGGGCCGTGTGCATGTCGAACGGATCCGATTGTGCCAAGGCGCATGCAGACGAAATCGCACTGTCAAATGATGATGACGGACTTGCCATCTGGGTCGAGACGCATCTAATTCCTTGACATGCAACGAGTTGGAAAAAAGTTCAAAAAAACTGCCGAAAATTGTTGACATTGGACGCGACAGTTTGGTAATTTACTCAAGCACGTTGCGAGTAGCGACATGCCGATTTTTGACAGATATATAAGCGAAGGGAAGAGATATTGAGAAGCTTGAGGCTTCTGTCAATCCAAAGATACGAACGGAAGAAAAAGCCGGTTTCGAGGAGTTGACGGGATCCGGACTTGAAATGAGAGATGAGCTGCGCACTT
>CALXKL010000008.1 GCA_944388965.1 uncultured Spirochaetales bacterium
CTTCACTGAGTAGGAAACGTGTTACCTATTCAATCCCACAGGGAACAGAAAGTGTTACCTTTTATGGGTGCATATCACAGCGGCACTGATCTCCGTTTGACGGACGTTTCATAAAGGATTCTACGATTCCTGCGGATAGGTTCTCCGAACTGGGGCGGACAACCTATCCGTTTTCAAGCGGACATGTTCTCCTTTTGGGGCGGAAGAAAACACCCTTGAGAATCACTCTGAACAGCTCGAATCCTTCTCGGAGGATTTGTGGATATCACTCGTTGACAGGATGGTCGTGTACAGCAAAGAGGATATCAGGCTGATTCTGAAAGATGGCAGCGAGATAAAAATATGAAGTAGAGACGCTTCCGTATTTAGATATGATCATATTTCGGAATAGTATCACCGCTTAACTTGGGTTAGTTTTATCTTCCTACTAAATTTGATTTTTTGATCAGCACAGAGAGTTTCAAAACAAAAGAACTTATTGTCTTTAAAAAGAAATTTATTCCAAAATGCATCATATTCAGATTGCGTATCAAACTTCTTTTGATCATTGCTTGCCAATGGAACAATATACACAAAATCTAACCCGCAACAATTCAAAAACGCCACAGTATAGGGTAGATCATAACTGTTTACCTTCCGAACAAACACGGTAATTGTAGGTTGCTGATTTACTTGAGGAGATATACACCTTGCAACAGGAGGTACCTTAGTTAAAGATTTATCCGATCTAATCCATTTTATTGTTTCAGTAAAATTTGAAAGTAATGATGCTGGCAGAACACTTAGCGCATATTTGCAAAGCGCCCTATAAACATTTTGCGGGTTAAACGATGTACTTGGAAGAGTAATCTCCCCAGGAAATTCGGAAATATTATCAAATGTAAATACATTCACCGAATTAGGAGTATATGATAAAGAAGTTTCTTTTTTCTTCAAACTACCAATTTGAGGCACTCCATTTTTACCTTGAATACCTCTAATTGTCCTAAAAAGAGAAATGTATTCAATAAAGTCATTCTCAATAGTATCTCCGAAGGATTTATTACAATCATCACATTCATCTGGTGTGATAATTGTCTTATTTCCTAATGCCTCCGAAATTGAATGTGCCTTTTTTGAAAAAGAAGCATTAGGCGATACACGTCCACAAAACCTGCATGTCCTGCCTTCTTTTGAGGTATCTCCTTCTACTTTATTGCAATACTTAGTGCCAAAAAGATAAATATCATAATTTTCATTTATTGGCCCCATAAGATTATTGTATTGCTCTATAAAATCATTTAATGGAATATTCAATTCTTCCGATTGCAACTTAAATTTTAAATAATCCAAGTATTGTTTATCTAAACCTCCAAAAACTGGAAGAATCAAAAAATTTTCATTATCCTTTAGGTCTCGGATGAAATCATAAATCTTAAAAGCAGAATTCTTAAGTTCTTTATCTTCGCAAGATTCTGCGAAGGAATTAAGCTTAACAAGTAGCTCTTTTGTCTTTTTTTGTTCGCACTCGATTTTAGGTTTGCCTGTTTGTCCGGTCCCAGTTACAAAACAATTCAATAAATCAAACATGAAATCGTTATGGCCTGAAAAACATAATTCACACTGTGTAGAAGAAGTAATAATATTTATTTGGCATTCATTATTAATCATATAACAATGATGGAGCAAGATTTATAACTTCACAAGATTGTTTACTTAAAAGCAAATACAAATTTAGCCAATTGCAAGGCATTTTAGCCACAGCAGTTTTATTTTCGTTTAATTGTATTTTCCGCAAAGAATGATTCATATTCGAATATGAAAAGGACGGCGAGACGCATCTGTCAAGTGAACGCCTCTCGGTAAATTGAGAAGACATATACGATTACGACTACAGAGGAAAGAGATTCCGCTTTTCCAATATCCAGCGACTTGTCGACGAAAACCTTACATTCAAGTATTTCGACTCGAACATATCCGTACTCAGGTACATCGCAAACAACAGTCTCCTACCTGAAGCGTCTACGATGAAGACGATAATGGATTTCGTCTCACGTATGCTCTGGTTCAGGTCTGTCGGGCAGAATGCGTCCATCGATCTCGAATCAGGAACCACATTCATTGAAGACTGGATAATCGGCAATGGTCTGGTCGATGAATTCGCATCATTCCTGAAGGATACCTGTGACATAAATGTCCAGCTTGCGGTCTCGGTTGCGGCAGACAACAGGAAAATCCTCATAGAGAAGCACAGGAACGGAAACCTGATCTTTCAGCAGGCGTGTTCAAATGGCACTGCGGCGGCACAGCTGTTCTACTATTGGATGAAACGTTTCGACAACGTCTCGCTGCTCTTCATGGACGAATTCGACGCGTATTATCATTTCGCCCTTTCCGCCAGAATCATCGAGCTGATCAAGAAGCACAGGAATCTGCAGGCCATATTCACGACTCACAACACCTTTCTCATGTCGAACAGGATCCTCCGACCCGACTGCTACTTCATGATGGAAGGTGGCAGACTGAAGTCCTATATCGAAAAGGCGGATGGAAGGGAACTGCGCGAAGGACACAATCTGGAGAAGATATATCGCAATGGCGGTCTGAATGGCTGAACGCAGCATCCTCTACATATGTGAAGGGTCAAAAGATGAGCCGGGCTTTGTCCATGCCTTCATGAAGAAGGCTTTTGCGAACATCGAGTACAGAATCAAGGCCACCGCCTCTCCATGGGGATACAAGGAGCTTGTCCAGAAGACAGGATGCCATATCGACCTGAGGAGATGGGGATATGACATTTTCATCTCCGTAGCGGTCCAGAACATCAGGAAGACGTGGTGGATGCTCCATTCAGACAACAGGCTACCTGATGTGGACGAATACGCTTCCATTGACCCCTTGCTTCCCATGCTGATCCTGATGCCCAGCTCTTCAAGCCTCTCCCTGTATGCGTAAGACATGTATGTGGAGCCGCAGTCGCTGTGCAGGATGACATCCGAGATGGAGGGGCCAAGCTCAGAGGCCAGCATGTCCACAGTGTCCAGGCAGAGCCTCGTATCAGGATGGTCCGAGATCTTCCAGGCGACAATCTCCCCGTTGAACATGTCCTCTATCGTATTGAGGTACAGGTTCCCCTCAATGGCTGGCAGGTATGTGATGTCCTCGACAAACCTGGTACGCGGGTGGAAGGAGAAGAACCGCCTGCCGATAAGGTCAGGTATCCTGAGGCTTCTCAGGTCCCTCCTGGCGGCGTAGACCTCCTCGCTGTACTTCTTCCTCCTGACATTCGAAAGGAGGCCATTGTCACGCATCATGCGCTCCACCCGCTTCTCATTTACAGCGGTGCCAAGCTTTTTCGACAGCTCCATCGCCATCTTCCTGTAGCCAAGGCATTGTCCATGGTCCGCCTGCATCCCTGCAATCTCCTCGAGCAGGACCGCATCCTCTACGTCTTTCCTCTTCGGCTTGAGGCTCTGGTAGTAGCACTTCGGTGACACGCCGGCGATCCCGCACAGCCTCCTGACGTTCTTTCTGCCCGACTCCAGGGCCTTCACGATTGCGGAAAACCTTTTTTTTTCACCACGCTGGCAGGATCCTGCTTGATGACCTCATAGAGGGCCTCAAGATAGGCGACCTTGTCTTTGAGGTACTCGTTCTCCTCCCTCAGCGCCTTGTTCTCCTTCTTGAGGTCCTCAGCGCTCACTTTCCTGGGCATCAGCTCCTCCGGGATGACCTCCACATCTGCTGTGACGTAGCAGCCATCCTGCCTCCTCTTGCCAGCATAATACCTTGCACGGATTTCGTCTCTGTTCTTGTAGAATTCGCTGACTGTTGAATGCGAGATCCCGAATTCCTTTGCGACCTGCGAAATTGAATGACCTTGTTCCTTGAAGCGGATGATCTCAATCTTCTCTTCCAACGTACGATGTTTTCCCATCCTCATCTCTCCTTCTGTCACCAGCTTCCGGAGCGGAGGATCATTTTGTGTTACCTAAATGGGGTGCAGATCATCCGTGTCACGGAGTATCTCCTCCTCGACGGTGAGGAGCTTAATCATTGCCTCTTCCATAGGGGACTTGAGGTGTTTCGGACTCTTCGGCAGCTCCGATATCTCAATCCTCGCGCGCTCGGCGAGCTTCCTGAGAACCTCGGCTCTCTTCATCTTGATCTCGATTCTCCTCTTCAGGTTGAAAGCCTCTGAAAGATATTCCTTTGCCGTCATACAGCGAATCCCTCCTTCTTTGCAGTGTCTATCGCCTCATCTGCGTAGTCGGCGATGAAGCGGAACCAGTCGCTCCTGAAGAACCGCTCCGTATCATCCTTCATGTACAGGGCATACTTGTCCTCCGGGTTGTTCTGGAGCTTTCTTACCGCTCTCCTGTGATCCCTCGCCGCCATATGGACTATGGCGTCAAGGAGCTTTATGTATCCGTCAAACTGATCGAGTTGCCGGATTCCCTGAATTCATATGAGAACAAGGCGCTTTCCGTTTTGATGTCACGATTCAGGAACAGGCCGGGAGCCTTGACGTTCTGGTCCACGAACCTGTCTGTCAGAAGTGGGACTATGTCGAACAGTGCAATGCCGAAATTGCTCTTTCCACTACCGTTCGGCCCCTATATGCCCACCTTCATCAGGATGCCGTCGTCTACGCATTCCGTATTGAATGCGTAGTCGTGGACGTCGGTGAAATCGAGCGTGACGGACTCGGCGAAGTTCCTGAATCCCCTGACTGTGAATCGGGCGAGGCCTGTTTTCTTCTGCGGCTTACCTTACCTATGAATCCAATGATGGACAGCTGTTTCCCGGAAGGTCAATGCTTCCGCAAGAAAATTGCGGCTGAGTTGCATTCCGGCCTTGCGTCTGATTATTGTCCTCATCTGTCGCGTTTCGTCAGATTCGCTATCTGGAAACCGGTCATGAGCAGGAAATATGCGGCAAGCACCATCATCGCAAGTGAAAGGTAGAGCAGGTTTTCGTAGTTGCTGTCGAACGCGATCGTGACCAGCATCGCCGATGAGAATATGGAGATTGTCCTCAGAGCGCCGTCCCTGCTCGTGAATGCCGCCTTGAGAAGAAAGAGCAGGCTGGACAGGTACATGCCGACGAAGAGGATGAAGCCGATGATCCCCAGCGTCGCAAGAATCTGCAGGAACGAATTGTGGGAGCCGCTGTTGTCCGAGATGTCTGCCGGGAAGCCGACGATCGCAGCCTTCGTGGACACGCCGAAGACGACATTGTCCTTCCAGTGTTCAATCGTGAGCCTTCGCAGTTCATCGCGGTTGGACGCATCGGCGAACGACGAGGAAAGCGAGGACAGGATCTCCATGGTGGAGTGTGAATCCTCGTGTGGTATTCTCAACGTATCCAGCATGAAGTTCCTGAATGCATCGCTGACGGCGAAGACCAGGAAGCATGCCACGACGGCGATCACGACCAGGATGATGAGGACCATGATGAAGCGTGAGGCCCATCGGGGAAGAGCCTTCCTCCAGTATGTGAAGTATCCTGCTGCAAGGAGGATGAATGTGAAGGCGAGAAACAGCATCGAGGCCCTGGACTGCGAATCGATGAGCACCTTCACCGTCAGCAGAGCATCGACGACTATCGCTGCAAGGAACGCCCTGGATGAGGGAACGAGCAGGAACGCTCCGATTCCGAACACCAGGCCGTATGTCGCGCTGTGCCCCAGGGTGTTGGGGTGCGGCATTATACCCTGGAGCCTTCCCCCTTGTGTGGGCGCATCGGTGATCGGGAACACCAGGGAGATGTAGGACAGCAGGGATACGGCGACGGACAGCCAGAACATCGCGAGGCAGAACACATGGAACCGCTTCGCAAGCTCTTCCTTTTTCAGGGCGGGCATGCAGAACAGACAGAAGGCGAGGGTGTAGAAGCCCGAGGCTCCATGGCTCATGATGTCGCCATTGAAACAGTGACGGGCTATCATGTAGACATGAAACGCCACAGGAATGAACACATATGGCGTCATGAACCTGATGTCCGTTCTTGCCAGGCAGTAGATGATCGCGACGACCTCCACCACGGGGAAGAGGAATATCCCGATTCCGTTCGCCAGTCCCGGCAGGTCGAGCTGCCAGCGCAGCACGCTCCATATGAGGTGCATGACCAGAATAAGGTCGAGAGCCTCGACTACTTTCGCTCTGTCCGTTCTCTGCTTTTCAAGCGGCATATCGCCTCCCTGTCTTCTGCTGTCCCCACCGACTTCAGCTGATAGGCGGTCGTGATTATGAAATACCACGCCATGACCATGGGCGCAAGTGACATGTACAGCAGATTCTCATAACATGAGTCCACCATCATCGCGGCGACCATGACAGACATGAACGACGCGATCGTCCTCAACCTGCGGTCATCAGATCTGCAGACCGTCCATGCAAGACATATGAGCGAAACCGCCGTCATGAATGCGAACAGGACAAGTCCGACGATTCCGAGCGTGGCGAGAATCTGCAGGAACGAGTTGTGCGAGCCCGTGTTCTCGTCGATCCTCTCCGGGAAGTCCTCCACTATGGATGAAGCCTTCGTCCCGAAAAGCGGGCTGTCCTGCCAATGCATGTATGTGATTTCCCTCAGCACGTCCCTCCTCGAGGCGCCTTCAAATGATTCCACAATCGATTCGAAGACTCTGGAAAGGGAGTCGCCCTGATTGTAAGGAACCCGTATGACATCGAGAACCGCATTGCGGAAATTGGAGGATGCTATGAAAAGGATGCAGAGCACAAGCATGACGAGCACGGCGGCCATGATAAGCAGCAGTACAGCCCTGGACTGTCTTCGTGGAAGGATCCTCCTCCATGAGATGAGGAACGCAATCCCGATTCCCGCGCATGCAAGTGCCGTGAACAGCATGGATGCCCTCGACTGCGAATCCAGCAGCACCTTGACCAGCACGACGAGGTCGCAGCAGAGCAGAACCCATATGGACCTGTTTCCTGGACGCAGGAGGAACGAGCCGACTCCGAAGGCGAAGCCGTATGCCACGACATGGGCGAATGTGTTCGGATTCTGGAAGATCCCCGCATACCGGATGCCTTGCGCGATGATTATGGTATGCTCTGTCGCCAGCAGCTTTACATACGAGGCAAGTCCGCTGAATAGGGAGATGCACAGCATGGTGGTGCAGAAGACGTATATACGGTCGATCAGCTCGTCCTTCGAGAGCGGTAGCAGGCAGACAAGGCAGAACATGAGAGTGTATATGTCTGATGCGCCGTGGTTCATGATGTCTCTGCTGAAGCAGTGCCTGACGATCATGTATGCGTGGAATGCCGTCGGAAGGAGGACGTATGGCATGATGAGCCTCCTGTCCGTTCTCATGTAGCAGTATGCAATCGCTAGGAGCTCGAGGACGGGAAAGAGGAAAATGGTCAGTCCGTTGAGGAGAATGTCGTCGACTGCGATCTGCCATCTGACCACGCTCCAGACGAGACGCGCAGAAAGAAGGCCGTCCAGTATCCTGATGACGTCATTCCCATTTCCGCCCGTCGTGGGCATGCGCATGGCGGCATTTCCCTTCACATGTGCGAGTGTACACCGTTTGGGATGCCGGATGAAAGTCCGACATGCGGCGCAGGTGGTGGTCTACCATACACCTTTGATGATATACTGACTGCGCAACAACGACATGCAAGGGAAATGAAATGGTATACGAGAAGCCTTTCGTCATAGCTGAAGCCGGGTGCAATCACAAGGGCGACATGGAGATTGCACATGAACTGATAAACACCGCAGCCATCTACTGCAAGGCGGATGCGATCAAGTTCCAGAAGAGATGTCCGAAGGAGCTGCTCACCCCCGAGCAGTACAACGCCCCACATCCACATCCCGAGAACTCCTATGGAAAGACATATGGGGAGCACCGTGAGGCTCTGGAGTTCACTGTGGACCAGCATGCCCAGCTGAAGGAGTGGTGCGAGCAGGTCGGCATAATCTACGCGACCTCCGTGTGGGACATGACGAGCGCCAAGGAGATCGCCGGCCTCAATCCCAGGTTCATCAAGATCCCCTCCGCCTGCAATACCCACTACGAGATGCTCCAGTGGCTGTGCGACAACTACAAGGGCGAGATCCAGCTCTCGTTCGGAATGACCACGCACGAAGAGGAGGAGAGGATCGTCTCGCTCTTCGAAGCCAACGGCAGGGCGAAGGACCTTGTCATCTTCGACTGCACATCAGGTTATCCTGTGCCATATCAGGACATCTGCCTGCTGGAGATATGCCGGCTGCGCGAGAAGTTCGCCTCCAGGGTGAAGGCGATCGGCTTCTCCGGCCATCATCTCGGAATCGCGGTCGATGTGGCCGCCTATACTCTAGGTGCACACATCATCGAACGGCACTATACGCTGGACAGGACCTGGAAGGGCACGGACCATGCCGCCTCTCTCGAGCCATATGGCATCAAGAGCCTTGTAAGGGAGCTGAACGACGTCCACGAGGCGCTTGCCTACAAGAAGGAGGAGATCCTCCCCATCGAGCAGGTCCAGCGCGACAAGCTGAAATACAGAAAGCACTGATCGAGATGGAAGACAGATTCGGATCCTTCACAGTCCTTGAAGACGCCGTCCTGACGGATGCGCTCGAGAAGATAGATGCGAACCGGCATGGCTTCGTGGTCGTCGTCGACCGCCATGACCATGTGCTTGGAGTCCTCACCGACGGCGATGTCCGCAGGGGCATCCTGAAGGGGGCTGGGATATCATGTCCTGTCCGGGAGATATACACGAGGAATGCGAAGGTCGTCGGCGTGGACGAGGGGTTCAACGCCGTGATAGGACTGTTCCGCAACCAGTCGATCAAGTTCCTCCCGATAGTGGATGACGATGGACGTCTGGTGAACATCATCACGAAGAGCCAGCTACATGCGCTGATGCTCCAGGACATCCATGCAGACCTGACATACGACTTCTTCTCGATTGACACGTCGATTCTGGACACACAGATCTTCCAGCGTCCATGGGGTTTCTACAAGACCACGGTGCTGAACGACTACTACCAGTCGAAGGTGCTTTCGGTGCGCCCCGGAGGACAGCTGAGCCTGCAGTCGCATTCCAGACGGGAGGAGCACTGGGTCGTCGTGCACGGAACCGGACTGGTGCAGCTGGACGAGTCGCTGGTCAATGTGACATGCGGCAGCTCGGTGTTCATCCCCAAGGGCGCAAGACACAGGCTCATCAACACCGATGATTCCGAGACGCTCATCATCAACGAGGTCCAGATAGGCGACTACCTCGGAGAGGATGACATAATACGCTATGAAGACGAGTATGGGAGGGCCTGAGCAGTGAACGTCGCATTCATTCCCGTGCGTGGAGGAAGCAAGTCCATTCCGCTGAAGAACATCAGGTCGATCTGCGGCAGGCCGCTGGTCTACTGGACCGTGAAGGCCGCCTGTTCCTGCAGCCGTATCGACAGAGTCTATGTTGCGACGGACAGCGAAGTGATCCGCGAGACTGTCGAATCGTTCCATGACGACCCGCTCTTCTCCAAGCTCGAGGTCATCGGACGCTCTGCCGAATCGGCGTCCGATACCGCCTCGACGGAGTCGGCGATGCTGGAGTTCGCACAGGGATATGAATTCGACAACATCGTTCTAGTACAGGCCACATCCCCTCTGCTTTGTGGAGACGATCTCGACAGAGGCTTCGAGACGTTCGACCGTCCTGATACGGACAGCGTGCTGTCCGTGGTGAAGCAGGAGCGCTTCCATTGGGACGAGGACGAGAGCGGTCTGGCATTCCCGACGAACTACGACGTCTTCCATCGTCCCCGGCGCCAGGAGTTCAAGGGCTACTTCGTCGAGAACGGCGCATTCTACATCACGTCGAAGCGGCTTCTGCTCGAATCGGGCAACAGGGTGAGCGGCAGGATCAGGCTGGTCGAGATGGACGAGGACTCGTTCTTCGAGATCGACGAGCCGAGCGACTGGCTCATCATCGAGGCCCTGATGAAGAGGAAGGGCATGGATGCCCGTCCAGATCTTGGCAGGATAAGACTCTTCCTCACCGACTGCGACGGGTGCCTGACGGATGGTGGGATGTACTATTGCGAGAGCGGCGACGAGATGAAGAAGTTCAACACGAAGGACGGCATGGCCTTCTCGCTTCTGAAGAGGAACGGCTATCTTGTCGGAGTCGTGACAGGGGAGTCCGTCGACCTCAACCGCAGACGCTTCGAGAAGCTGAAGGTCGACTTCTACGAGCCGGGCTGCAAGGACAAGCTGGAATACGTGAAGAGACTGTGTGAGGACAATGGACTTTCTCTGGAGAACGTCCTCTACATCGGAGACGATGTCAACGATCTGCCGCTGCTGAAGGCCGTCGGATTCTCCTGCTGTCCTGCAGACGCCAATTCCGAAGTGAGAGGCCAGGTGGACCACGTGTCTTCCTTGAAGGGCGGTGAAGGTGTTATAAGGGAGGTTGTAGACATGCTTCTGGGGGCAGGTAATTGAAAAAGACTTTCCGTGAACGGATCACTCCGGTTCTGAACCACATCCTCAACCGCCATACTCTGCTGTGCCTGATCTACATGAAGGTCACGTTCAGACTTCTCCGGCCTGATGAAAGGCTGAAGGCTCTCAAGGACACGCACAAGGGGGAGAAGTGCTTCATCGTGGGTCTTGGTCCCAGCCTGACGGTGGAGGACCTGGACATGCTATACCGGAACAAGGTCTATTCGTTCTCCATGAATCGCTGCTATCAGCTGTTTGACAAGACGAAGTGGAGACCGAACTGCTATCTGGTATCCGATGCCAAGGCCTGCACTTCCGAGGCCCGCAGCGCCATGCAGGAGATGATCGACGGGGAGACGACCGTCGTCTACAGCAGGCTCGAGATCAACGGAATGCCTGGCAAGGCCGTATATTTCAAGGCCGACTTCATCGACTTCGTGCTTCGCAACTCCAAGAAGCAGAAGTATCTGGCCAAGGCACATTACTGCAGGATGAGCACCGATGCCTACAGGTACATCTATTCGGGAAGCACATCCGTCCATTCGATCATCCAGCTGGCCTACTACATGGGCTTCAGGGACGTGTATCTCATAGGTACGGACTGCGGGGTGAGCGCCGGACGCAGCTATTCCGATGCGATCTCCTCAAGTGGGAACAAGGCCTATGACGTGGGAGAGGGGGACCTCATGATCCGGGACTACGAGTCGATGCGCAACGACATCGAGGCCAAGGGCCTGGACTTCCATGTCTACAATGCGACACGTGGCGGCTACCTGGAGGTCTTCCCCCGTGTGGCGCTCGAGGATGTGCTGACGAAGTAGTCCCCGGTCTCAAGGAAGTGGTCGAGATAGGTCTGTCTGCGCCTTGTCCTGTCTGGAGGGCTCTTCCTCCAGTTCAGCTTCTGGAATTCGTTCTCCTGGATGACCGTGTCCCATCGGCTCTGGTCAAAAGGCTTCATAAGGTGTTGCCCCAGCCAGTATGAACACGATACGCTGGGCTCTATCGAGTCTATCATCTCATGGGCCCATGGAAAGTTCTCGTAGGCGTACAGCCAGATGTATGCAAGGTGGAAATAGTCGAAGACCTCGTTGTACCTTGAAAAGTATTCCAGATAGAGGTCGTAGATGAAGGAGAACAGTGGTGAGCCCTTCCCGGCTCCAAGTCCATACATCGTCCACAGTCCTCTGGTGAAGTATTCGTTCCATTTCCTCTTCAGCAGCAGATCGTTGCTGGAATGTCTGAAGGAGAAATAGGGCATGTCGCAGTGTCGGGTTATGAAGTCCTTCCTGGTGATGTAGAGCGTGGAATCCAGCCAGAACCCGCCATGCCGAGCCATGAGCTGACAGCGGAGTATGTCGGAGAACGCCTGTATGGATATCCGCCCGGAGTCGAACAGCCGTCTGATGTCTCCTTCGAACGTGAAGTGCTCCTCCAGATTGGTCCTGTCGATGACGACGAGATCGACATCGTCGAGATCCTGCATGATCTCGACGCATTTTCGGACCACGGGCGGAGCCGTCTCGAGGCCGGTATTCCAGAAGACCCATACGCGGTTGCCTATCGGATTCAGGTCTGACTGATCGATGTCATGATACCTGTCGAACAGGCCGCTGCCCCTGGCGATCGAGTCGACCAGTGCGTCGACGAGGTGCTGCTTCCTCTCGTCGGTCCTGTCCCTCAAGGTGCGGCAGAAAGGCAGGTCCTGGAGACTGTTGAGCACCAGTCTCCTCCGCTGCAGCGATCGGATCTCGTCTATGACGTCTTTCATCGCAGGTCATTATATCAGCGGATGGGCTCCTGTACCATCTTGCATCATGTGGGTGAATGCGGAGAGAATGGAAAGGGCAGGTGAAATGATGCGGATAGTACGATTCATGCCTATGAAGGAGGACCGGGACCGGAATCCATTGTGGAAGAGGGTTGGCAGGCTTGTCGCCCTGTTCCCTGTCCAGGTCCTGTATTCGCTGTTCGGCTATGTCTTCATGTTTCTCCGAAGCCTGTTTACAAGAAGTCGGAGCTACAGATACGAAGTCTCCATATGCGCGATATTCCAGAACGAGGGAAGATTTCTCAGGGAGTGGGTGGAGTACCATCGCATAATAGGAGTGGACCATCTCTATCTCTACAACAACAACTCGAGCGACGACTACAAGGCCGTGCTTGCTCCTTATGTGGAATCCGGTTTCGTGACCCTGACCGACTGGCCGGAACGTTTCGCCCAGCTCAAGATGTACGAGGACTGCTGGAGGCGCCACAGGGACGAGTCCCACTGGATCGGATTCATAGATCTGGACGAATTCGTCAACCTGCAGAAGGATGATGATATCAAGGACTTCCTGGGAAGATTTCGGCGCTATCCCGGCGTCTATCTCAGCTGGCGGGAATTCGGCACATCCGGTCGCATGGAGGAGGGTGACGGTCTTGTGACGGAGAAGTACACCTCCTGCTGGCCCTGTCTCCAGTTCGCCGGCAAGACCTTCATAAACAACGACTACAGACGCTTTTTCATCACGGTCCACTGCTTCCATGCCTATTGTGGCAGGATTCCGATGTTTCCTGTCACGGATTCGAAGACATTCGCCTATCGTACAGAGATATTCTTTCCATATGTCCCCCGACATCCGAAGGCATGGATCAACCACTACTGGTCGAAGTCGTATGAATGGTTCAAATACAAGACCTTCGGCAGGGATGACGTCGCCAGTGCCGCACTGCTGGAGGGAAGGAAGAAGTCCGGAATATTCGAAAGCCATGAAGTACGCAATACGACGAAGGACCATTCCATTCAGCGCTTTCTCATCCAGCTGAAGCGTGGCATGGAGGAATCTAACTCGACTTCCTGAATCTTCCGCTGATGAAGCGTACCGTCTTGAGATAGGCGAACAGGAAGAACTGTCCGATGCTCCACATCTGGATGGATTTCAGCGCCTTGTCATACTCGCCTTCTGCCATCAGAGAAAGACTGCGATGCCTTTTCTGCCTACACAGAATGTATTCTCTACATGAGTCGTCTGCTGCAGTCGACTTGAGCAGTGCGATCTTCTCCTTTCCCGCAAGACGTGTCGATACCATGGGGCCGCTTATCATGGACAGCAGCTTGTCCGCTGCATCTTCGTAAAAGGGCTGCATCTCGGCATCGGTCAGTTCCGACTCGAGCAGATGCCCGATATATGCATTGCCTCTTATCGTGTCGGCGATGCCTTTCCTGAAATCCAGGGTGTGGGTGACCGACTTGTGGTTCACGGTGTATTCGTACAATGCCTTGTCCAGGAAGACCGCGCTGTCGCTTCTGCAGAAGAGTTCGAAGCTCTGTATCGCATCCTCGCCCCATCTCATGTCCAGAAGCTCCTCGTCGTAGCCGTCGCTGTCGAACAGCCCGATTCTCGTGGCCTTGCTCCATAGGCTGCAGTAGTTAGGCTTGACGGGGGCGATCACGGTCTTGAGGATGTCCTTTCTGTCCGTCAACGTCCCATGGAAGTATTTTGAACCGTCGTATCTTTCCAGCAGGATTCCGGCTTCAGATACCTTGTCGGAGCCGTATACGACCATGTCGGGATACCCGTTCTCCTCGATCGCCTTGAAGAGGGTGTCTAGTGCACCTTCCTTCAGACGGTCGTCCGAATCGACGAACAGGACATACGCGTTGTCCGCCTTGTCATTGGCGGACATCTGCCTGGCCGTTCTGACGGCATTGTTCCTGGCCCTTATCTGGCCCTGATTGTCCTGATGGATGACTCTTATCCTGCCATCGCTGTCTGCATACCTGTCACAGATGTCTCCGCTCGAGTCCACAGACCCGTCATCGACAAGGACGAGATGCCAGGCCATATGGTTCTGGCCAAGGATGCTCGATATGCACCTGTCGAGGAACTTTTCGGAATTGTAGACGGGGATGCAGATGTAGAACTCCACTGCCATGTGTCGGATTATATCCCCACCGTCCATGTTCATCCAAGAGCCCCGTTAGATCGCCCCGAACACCGAACCTCCGATGAACTCCCTCGTGATGGAATCCGCAGGTATGCTGCTGGATGGTATCGTGTAGAAGAAGTCCAGGAACTTCAGAAGCCTTCTTGCCGTCGCGAATGCCAGTCCCATCTCGGGCTTGACCGACCTGAGCAGGTTCGACGCCTGCGGCGTCAATGCCGACATCTCGTAGGGCAAGGCGCTGTTTATCATGGCGTCCGCATTGTTCTGGAACGGGAAGATGTGGTTCTTCTCTCCGCGCTCTATCGACGGCCACATGTTGAACGTCTCTTCCGGCACGACGCCGCGGGTGCGGTAGTCGCGCACCGCACGGCGGATCATCCTGTAGTCCGTCGTGCTTATCCTGTTGTGGTCGTCGATGATCATGCTGGTGAGAGCCGAGATGTAGATCCTGTACGTGATGGCCTGATCGATGTCCGGAGCAAGCGCGGGGTTGAGTCCATGGATCCCTTCGACGATGAACACCGTGTCGTCGCCCATGACCGTCTCCTCGTCGTCCATGTGTCTTCTGTTCTCGCGGAAGGAGAAATGGGGAAGGGTCGTCCTCCCTTTTCTTAGCAGGTCGTCCAGGTTCTGTCTGAAGAACTCCAGGTCCAGCGCCTCCAGCGTCTCGTAGTCCTTGTTGCCATCGCTGTCCACGGGCACGAGCTCTCTTGTGAAATAGTAGTTGTCCAGCGAGATCTTCACCGGGCGGTAGCCGAAGCACTTCAGCTGCAATGCGAGCTTAAGAGAGAAGGTCGTCTTGCCTGAAGACGATGGTCCTGAGATGAATATGAACTTCACCCTGCCGCGTGAGCGGATGTCGTTGGCGACCTCGAAGATTCGGTCGTTGAACATGTTTTCTGACATCTGTATCAGCTCGTTGGCCTTGCCTGCGAGTATCAGGCCGTTCAGCTGTCCGAGGGCCTCGCATCCAAGCACCTCGCCCTCCCTGCGGCTGCGCTTGAAGACCGAGTAGAGGAGCGGGTTGTCTACGAAGGTCTTGATGTTCATCACGTCCCTCGACTGCGGATAGCGAAGAAGCATCCCGTCCTCGTATTTCATCAGATGCCACTTCGAGAGCACTCCGGTCCTCGGCACGATCGGTTCGTAGGCACTGTCCATATAGCCGTCCAGCGTGTATATGGTGATGTCTCCGTCGTTGCGCGAGCCGAGCAGCTCCGCTGTATGGCTGAACTGGTTGCCGGAGAATATCCTCAGGGCCTCGGTGTAGGGTATCTTCTCCTTGAGAATCGGAAGATTGTCCTCGACCGTCCTCTTCATGATGTCGGCAAGCGCCTGGATGTCATCTTCGCTGACATCCATGTCGGTGAAATGGAAGTAGAATCCGTCGCCAAGGCTATGGCCGATCTCGAGATGATGGTCGGGAAAGAGCCTTGATGCCGCATATGACAGGAGGAAGCATATCGAATGGCGGTATATCCTCTTGCCCAGGCCGGAGAACAGCCTTATCGGCTCGATCGTCGTATATGAGTAGTTGAAGCTGTAGTGGAGACTCTTGTACTCCCCGTTGATCAGGGCGCCGACGAACGGGTCATCGTCATAGGACAGCTTCTCTTTCATGGAGAGGAAGTCCATAAGCGATGTCCCCTTCGTCACTTCATATGCCTTTCCGTCGTAATGTACCGTCACCTTGTCCATTGAAGACAAGTATAACAATGGAATTGCATAGGTGTGAAACGAAAAAGAAGACATGCCCGGGATTGTCACCAAGGCATGTCTTCGATTGGTCTTATTCTGAGCGCTCTTGTCCTTAGAAAGCGTAGGAGACGCCGACGCGCGGGGTGATGGACATCTGGAAGCCGTCCGTGAGGAACTCTCCATGCTTCACACCGTTCGCTTCTGTCGTCTGGTAGCACATGACTGTGACGCCCAGATCGATGCCGCCGAAGACCTGGAAGCTTCCGAAGGAGTAGGAGACATCGGCGTTGGCGATGACCTCGAGGTTGTCCATCGAGATCTTTGCAAGCTCGAACTCCTTGGTTCCCATGCCGGGGATTTCAACAGTCGCCTTCATTCCGTTGCCGAATGTGTGGATGTACTGGAGACCAGCACCAAGTCTGAGGTCGAGGTTGTCTGCCAGTGCAAGCCTGTACTGGAAGGTGATTGCAGGAGCGATCTTCGTTCCGCCTGTGATGCTCTTGTAGGAAGCGGAATCGACGATCTTATTCAGCAGTGCCATCTGCTCCGCTGGAGTGCCTCCCGGTATCATGCCAGCTCCAAGTTTAGCGGCAAGACCCATGAGAGTTTCATTCTTGAACTCGAATGTGGATCCGTAGTAGATGCCGACACCAAGCCTGGCTCCGATACCGATTGTCTCGGCCTCATCGAAATAGTATGCGCCCTCGAGGTTGATGTCCCAGTTGAAGTCTGTGACAGTTGTGGATGTAGCCATTTCCTTGATCTCATCGGTGACCTGGATCTCGAAAGCAGGTCCTGTCGTGACACCGATCCAGCTCTCGCCTGCGGCAAGGGGGCTGAGGGCGACGAGAAGGGCTACAAGTGCGAATGCAATCTTCTTCATTTCAAAACTCCTAAATGTAATCGAATTATTAATGACAGAATTACATTTTCTGTCAAACTGTAAAGATAGTTACAAATAACTATGCCTTTTGTCAAGCGGACCTATGTAAAATCCTCTTCATGTTCTCCATATGGCGACTGTATGGATAGATGGAAAGGAACAGGTTGGGCATTCATCAATAAGATGCTGGACGATATTTCCAGATACCCATTTCTGCCATGGAAGCGTGTATCGGAAAGGCTTTCCTTGACTTTTGCCCTGTCGATATTAAACTTCACTTTTGAACGACAAGTTCCAAGGAGACGGAGACATTATGAGTATCATTGAACAGATCATCGCACGCGAAATCCTCGACTCCCGCGGCAATCCCACTGTGGAGGTCGATGTCACACTTGAAGACGGATCCTTCGGACGTGCTGCCGTGCCAAGCGGTGCATCGACAGGAGTACATGAGGCGGTCGAGCTCCGTGATGGAGACAGGAAGCGCTATATGGGCAAGGGTGTCCTCAAGGCCGTTGACAACGTCAATGACATCATCGCCCCGGCGATCGAAGGAATGGACGCTCTGGACCAGGTCGCCGTAGACAGGGCCATGATCGAACTTGACGGCACACCGAACAAGGGACGCCTTGGCGCCAATGCCATACTTGCGGTCTCGATGGCTGTCGCACATGCGGCCGCAGACTATCTCGGTCTGCCGCTCTTCAAATACCTCGGCTCTTTCCATGCCTGCGTCCTGCCGGTGCCCATGGCCAACATCCTCAACGGTGGTGCACATTCGGACAACAAGGTCGATTTCCAGGAGTTCATGGTAATGCCGATCGGCGCCACCTCGATAAGAGAGGCCGTCAGGATGACCGCCGAGGTCTTCCACAACCTCAAGAGCGTCCTGAAGTCCAAGGGCTACAACACAGCTGTAGGTGACGAAGGAGGCTTCGCTCCGGATCTGCAGTCCAACGAGGAGGCTCTGGAGGTCATCATGGAGGCGATCGGCAAGGCCGGTTACACCGCCGGTCGTGACGGCGATTTCATGATCGCCCTCGATCCTGCATCCTCGGAGCTGTATGACGAGAAGACGAAGACATACGAACTCAAGTGGACGACTCATGAGAAGCTCACCTCTGCACAGATGGTCGACCTGTGGGAGAGCTGGGTCGATAAATATCCTATAATATCAATAGAGGACGGAATGGCCGAGGACGACTGGGAAGGCTGGAAGATGCTGACCGACAGGCTCGGTGACAGGGTCCAGCTTGTCGGAGACGACCTGTTCGTCACCAACACCGAACGTTTGAAGATGGGCCTGGAGAAGGGCGTCGCCAACTCCATTCTCATCAAGGTCAACCAGATCGGTACTTTGACCGAGACGTTTGAGGCCATCGATCTGGCGAAGAGGAACGGATACACGGCGATCGTCTCCCATCGTTCAGGCGAAACCGAGGACTGCACGATCGCAGACCTCGTGGTCGCCCTGGAGACCGGAGAGATCAAGACCGGTTCCATGAGCAGGTCCGACCGTCTTGCCAAGTACAACCAGCTCATCAGAATCGAGGAGATGCTCGGTGATGATGCGAAGTACGCAGGGCGCGACGCATTCAGGGTGCTCTAGGCGCAATGCAATCATCTGGAAATGGACACGAAGAGGGCAGGCCGAGGGCCTGTCCTCCGTGTTTTCTGCACTTTTGTCTGCACTTTGCCCTGATGAGGACATCATCTATAGAGTATTTGCTTTGAACAATTCCGGCTACAGAACCGTATCAATATGCAGAAATGTCTGTGCGTTTTTGACAAACCCCTCTGGATGGGGACAATTTTACATTACTTTCGCAAAAGATCTTGCGAACAATATTCTCCTAATCTGTCTGTTAATTAGTGAAAAACCTGCAACAAAATTGACTAAAAGTAAAGAAAACATGCCTGAAAGAAGGTGTTAAGCAGCCGTGCTCAAAACTCCTACAATATTTGTATGAAATATGTGTAACCTTTGTAGCGTTTATGAATTTATCTTGACAGTTACACAAGCTGAATCTAGAATTGTGTACAAATTACGAATAAAAAAGGGGAAATCGTGATTCCTGTGAATCACACCCGAATTTTATGGAGGAATTATGAAAAAGACTATTGCAATTCTTCTGGTTGCAATCCTGGCTGTAAGCTCGGTCTTTGCTGCATTCAGCGGTGAGGCCAAGATCGGCTTCGGAGCAGACCTGGACAATGGCAAGTTCGGATTCATGGACAAGGGTGCGAATGTCAAGTTCGACATCGACCTTGCAACCGCAAATGCGGAGAGCGTCGGTGATGGAGACGTCTACGCATCCATCAAGGCGACCTTCGGTCTGAAGCTCACCACCGGTGAGAAGAAGTACGGCGAAGGTGATCCGTTTGGAGGTATTGTTTTCAATGACCAGCCCACTGAAGGAACAATGGGTTCTGGAAAGTATGGCCTGGCAATCATCGCCGACATCACCGAGGCAAAGATCGGTGGCGAGAACTGGTATGTCAGCATTCTCGGTGTTCCCGATGCTCCCAACTTCGCCGAGTCCGCAATCGACACCTACACGGTCGAGGGTGCATATGACAAGTATGGTCTTGCAAGGGACGACTATGACAAGGCATACAACTACGGCGTTGCATTCGAGAAGGCTGATGGCGTAGAGGTCGGTGTCTACGACTACGTCTTCGGTGTCGGCTTCGTGAACGACTACGACGATGACGACAACTGGAAGTTCGAGGATAAGATGGGTCTCTCCCTCTATGCAAAGACTCCCGAGTACGACTTCAGCGGCCTTACACTCCAGGCTGGTGCCGTCTACAGCTACAAGGGCAAGACTCTTGCCGAGGCTGTCGAGCCGAAGAACGCAATCGGTGTCTCTGCAAAGGTCGGCTTCGCCAACGACACTCTCAGTGCAAGCATCGCAACCGATATGGGATTCAACCTCGAGGAGAAGAAGGCAAAGGACGTCTTCGACATGGACCTTGCCGCCAACTTCGGATGGAGCTTCCTGACATTGGATGCATACTATGCAACAGAGGCCAAGACCGCAGAGAAGTGGATTGGAACTGCTGCTGACTGGGACAAGACCGAATCGACAGTCTCTCCTGACATCCTGTCCTTCCAGGCGAAGTTCGATCTCAACACCTTCGACGTTCCTGTTGCCATCACGGCTTCCGTCAAGGACGTCCTGAAGACCGTCGAGCTCGGAGTCAAGGCCGAGGTCACCGCTGTCGAGAACCTGAAGATCACCGCAAACGCAGGTTATGTTGTCAACACGGTTGATGCATACGACAAGGACTTCAACAAGGAAAATAAGGATGTCTTCCTTGGCCAGTGGAAGTTCGGTGCTGATGTCGAGTATGACTTCGGCTTCGCAAAGCTTGCTGCCGGTGTCGATATGAAGAACGTTGGTTACAGCAAGGTAGATTCTGCTACACCGACGACATTCGACAAGCATGTCATGGACGATTACGCGAAGAAGGCAGCCGCTGGTGATTTCAAGACTTCTGCCGATGGAATAAATTACTTCGTCAACCAGGTCATCCTTGGGGCTTCTGCATCCATCACGACCTCTTCCATCATCCCTGGTGCAGAGCTCAAGCTCGCATGGGAGAACGGAGACGACCTGCTCAACATCTTCCAGTACAATGCTGCTGATGATGTCTACAACTTCGGCAAGATCACAGCATCCTGCAAGATCGCTTTCTAAGACTGAGTACATCTTGGAAAACACGGACAGCCTCTCGGGAAACCGGGAGGTTGTTTCATGTATAGGGAATTCGATGATTTCCTTTTTAGGAGATTGGCTCCTGTCAAGCAACCAGCCTTATACAGAATACCATTCACATCACAGAGGCCATATAGAGCGGAAGATACAGTATCCCGTCCTTTTCCTCGACATCCCGCCTGCAGAGGATGACTGGCATTCCGATATGCTTTCCATATCTGGCTATGAACTTCGAAAGCGATGCGAAATGGACGGCTTGAGAGGATTTGGCCTCGATTGGAACGATCTTGCGCTTTTCCACGATGAGAAAGTCGATCTCCATTTCATTTGCACGGCTATGGTCCTCTCTTGCCGATGTGAAGAAGAAAAGCCTGTGTCCGTTTGTCCTCAGGGCCTGGGCGACATAGTTCTCCGTTATCATGCCTTCGTTTATGCCAAGCCTGTCCATGAGAATCGCCTTGTAGATGTCTTCCGTCACGTCTCTTGATGCATCCAATGCATGTGTGACAAGAAGCCCCGTATCCATCATGTAGCATTTGACACGGGTATCATCAAGATTCATGTCCAGCCCGACCGTCGGTTCGGTGGCATTGAAGCACATGTTCGTGATCATGGCATCATCAAGCCAGAAGAAAGCCTCCTCATAACCTCTGCTACGGGCGTTCTTGCCAAGGGAAGCAAGATTGAACCTCTTCTCCTTCTTGGCCAGTTCGCCAGGCAACCTGTCGAATATTGCCCGTACACGAGGAGCATTGCTCCCAGCATGCCTCGATACGTCTTCCCTGTAGAGATCCAGGATATCCCTCTTCTCGGCATCTGCCGCCTGGAAGCTGTTCCTCTCGACGTAGGCGACCACCGCCTGGGGCATTCCCCCGACAAGAAGGTACTGTCTGAACTCCTTCATGGCGGCCTGATGTACTGCATGTCCAAGTGGAATCCTGTCTTCAAAGGCCTTGCGTATCATTGGGAAAAGCGTCCTGTTTCCTTTTGCCCAGAGGAACTCCTCGAAATCCAACGGATACATCTGAAGCTTCTTCTCCTCCGATGGCAGGACGATGTCTTCCGTATTCTTCCTTATGGACAGGAGACTTCCAGTACATATGACATCATAACGGCCGTCTTCAACCATCTGCTTCGTCAGCTGCCTTGCCTTCGGACATAGCTGGACCTCATCGAAGACGATTAGACTATCCCTCTCATATAGCTGAACGGAGTAGATCACGGACAATGCCGAATAGAGATAGTCAAGGTCGTACGCATTCTCCTCGAACAGCTTGAAGACCTCTCCACTTGCCTGGGCGAAGTTGACGAGAAGACATGTCCTGTATTCCCGATTCCCGAACTCTCTGACAAGCCAGGTCTTGCCTACACGTCTGGCGCCTTCGATTAGAAGGCTCCTCGTACCATGGTACGTCTCCTTCCATTTCAAAAGTGACTGATATGCCTTTCTCTCCAGTTCCATACCATTAATTCTAAATGGTCAATGGTCTCATGCCAAGTTTTAATCAGGTTGTTTTGCACGAAAAACCAAGTTATATGTCATGTCGCTAGCACGATATGCCATATTTCGCTATGTTTCCCAACCGAACTGTCAATGGATTTCACCTAGAGGAATTATGAAAAAGACTATTGCAATTCTTCTGGTTGCAATCCTGGCTGTAAGCTCGGTCTTCGCTGCATTCAGCGGAAAGGCCAGCGTCGGCTTCGGTGGTAATCTGGACAATGGCAACTTCGGTTTCATCGACCAGAGCACCAATGCGAAGATCGACCTCGAGCTCGCGACGGCCAATGCAGAGAACGTTGGGGAGGGCGACATCTACGCATCCATCAAGGCTTCTCTCGTCGTCAGACTTTACAATGGTGAGAAGGGCGCTACTCCCGACAAGCCCAATAGCCAGGATGGAAAATGGCTTCCTATCGATGTTGCAATCGACGAGGCGAAGGTCGGTGGTGAGAACTGGTATGTGAGCATCCTCGGCATGCCCGACGGTCCCGACTATGCGAAGTCTGCAATCGACACCTACGATGTCAAGGAGAAGAAGGACGACTATGGTTTCACGAAGGCCGACTATACTGGCAACTACAGCTTCTCCGTTCCCTATGCTGACACCAATGGAATCGAGGTTGGACTGTTCGGATACAAGTTCGGATTCGGTCTGCTCGGCGACTACAACGAAGACAACAGCTGGAAGCTTGAAGACAATCTCAAGTTCTCTGTCTTTGCAGAGACTCCCGAGTACGACTTCGGTGGTTTGACGGTCCAAGCGGCTGCAACATACAGCTACAGCGGTTACGACAGACTTGAGAGTGGTGTTGCGCTTAAACCCGGTGCGGCAGCATCAACTATCATTGATCCTGACACAGGAAAGCCTGAGTGGTCCTATGCTGGATTCTCCAGAACGAACGCCATCGGACTTGCAGCTAAGGTCGGTTTCGCTAACGACACTCTCAGCGCAAGCATTGCAACCGATATGGGCTTCAACCTCGAAGGCGACAAGTTCGAGGATGTCTTCGACATGGACCTCGCGGCCAACTTCGGCTGGAGCTTCTTGACATTGGATGCATACTATGCGACCACTGCAAAGTCAGGTGAAGGCGTTGTTGGAGCATACGAGTGGGATGCTACGCTTAACGATAATAAAGGTGGCTATAAGTGGAATGCCGACAAGTGGGGTAGCAAGTACACCGACGATATCCTCTCCTTCCAGGCCAAGTTCGATCTCAACACCTTCGATGTTCCCGTTGCCATCACGGCTTCCGTCAAGGACGTTCTGAAGACCGTCGAACTCGGAGTCAAGGCAGAGGTCACCGCTGTCGAGAACCTGAAGATCACTGCAAGTGCTGGCTATGTCATCGATACCATCAATGCTTACAGTAAGGCTGACTGGGCCAGAAGCAATGCAGCCAAGTATGGCCCTGAAGCAAGCGCTTATGTTGCAGCTGCTACCGACAAGCAACTTAACGATTCGTTCAAGGAGCAGTATAAGGACGTCTTCCTTGGCCAGTGGAAGGTCGGTCTCGATGCAGAGTATGACTTCGGATTTGCGAAGGTCGCTGCTGGTATCAGCGCAAAGAACGCTGGTTTCAAGGCATTCATTGCTCCTGACAAGGCTTTCGACAAGCATGTCAACGATGATGCTGCAAAGAAGAATTTCAAGACAGACGCTGATGAGGCTAGCTTCTATGCCAACCAGGTTGTTCTTGGAGCTTCCGCATCCATCTCGACAGAGTCCATCATCCCCGGTGCAGAGCTCAAGCTCGCTTGGGAGAATGGAGACGACCTGCTCAAGGTCTTCGCCTACAACGCAGATGCTGATGTCTACAACTACGGTAAGATCACAGCATCCTGCACAATCGAGTTCTAATCTGAATCATTCAGAAATGATACTCATGAGCCCTCAGAGAAATCTGGGGGTTCATTTTTTATATTGAGCCTCTCTCGTTTTCCAGCATCTGTATTCTCCCAAAGCAGTCGAAGGCGATACTTCCAAAGTCGTAGTCTTTTATAGCTTACAGCCTTTCCGTCTGAGCTAGGGTAGCTTATTGCGTATAGACTACTTCTGACTGTCAAAACCATGTCGATGAAATGTCCGTTAACAAGGCCTCGATATGAATTGCATTGGACTTGCCGAAAAGGATGTCGAAGAAGTGTCAAGGATTGCATATCGAGGATTATCAGCTTTGTAAATTCATGTGTACGGACAAATGCAGATACCATATCCCCTATTGGAAATGGAAGCTTTATTCTACAACTACATGTCAGGATGATTCACTTGGCTTATTTCATGTTTGAAAATAGAAAATTATACTTTACATATTGCTGTAAAAATCTAGGATTATGCTGATTTCATTATAAAATAATTCTAGGAATAAGTTTTATTCTGATATTATTGTATTTGTGCAAAGGAGAGTGACGTTGAAAAGAAAGATATATGACAGACTCCTTGAGTGGAAGACATCATCCAATGGTAGAACAGCTTTGATGGTAAAAGGTGCCAGACGTGTCGGCAAGAGCTATATCGTCAATGAGTTTGGAAGAAATGAATACACTTCATACATTCTGATAGACTTCAACAAGGAGAATGATGACTTCAGGAAAAGATTCCAGGCCCTGCGTTCCGACCTCGACTCGCTTTTCCTGTTTCTTCAGGAATACTTCAATACGCCGCTTCATGTAAGGGAATCGCTCATCATCTTCGATGAAGTCCAGAAATTCACGATGGCGCGGGAGCTGATCAAGTACCTTGTCCAGGATGGCAGGTATGACTACATCGAGGCCGGCTCGCTCATCACGATAACCAGCAAGGCGAAGAAGATCACGATCCCATCTGAGGAGGAATCGATCCAGCTTGATCCCATGGACTTCGAGGAATTCCTCTGGGCTCTTGGTGAGGATATGCTTTTCGAAGCAGCAAGGAGGGCGTATGAGCATTCCGTTCCAGTGGGTGAGCCGATTCATCGACGATTGATAGAAAGGTTCCGACAGTATATGGTCGTCGGAGGAATGCCTCAGGCTGTCTCGAGTTTTGCACAGGACAAGGACTTCTTTGCGGTGGAGAAGATCAAGAAGAGCATCATCAGTCTATATCGTGAAGACATTTCGAAGGCACGCAGAGGACTCGTCGAAAAGACCAGGGCGATATACGATCTTGTTCCATCCCAGCTGAGCAGACATGAAAAGAAGTTCTCCCTTTCTGAACTGGAAAAAGGTGCAAGGAAGGACAGTTATCATGAAGCATTCCAATGGCTTGATGATGCACGGCTTGTGAACATGGCCTATAACTCCATGGATCCGAACATCGGCCTCAAGCTGACAAAGGACGAGTCCTCATTCAAATGCTATATGGCAGACACGGGTCTGCTTCTGTCGATGGTATTTGATGACAACCCGGAAATTGTTCCAGACGTGATGCGGAAGATTGCACTTGGCAAGCTTGAATTCAACAAGGGGATGCTGATCGAAAACATCGTAGCACAGATGTTGGTCGCATCGGGGAGGAAGCTTTACTTCTACTCGAGCTACAGCAGACTTGCAGAAGACCGGATGGAAGTCGATTTCCTTCTATCAAAGCCGAACCTGACCAGCAAGCACAACATCATCCCTATTGAAGTGAAATCCTCCAACAACTATTCGCTTACATCGCTTAGGAAATACATGACCAAGTTCGAAAAATATGTCACAAATCCTCTCGTGCTGCATTTCAAGGATCTTGAGGTGAAGGAAGGTATAACTTATCTTCCAATCTACATGACATCGTTGCTGTGATAGTCTTCCTATAGGTGCCATAGAATCACATCCAGCCAGGAAGCACGACAACCTTGATGACGCCATATCATGAGACAACCTCCCGGTTTCCCGAGAGGTTGTCCGTGTTTTCCAAGATGTAGTCAGTCTTAGAAAGCGATCTTGCAGGATGCGGTGATCTTGCCGAAGTTGTACTTCTCTGCAGCAGAATTGTACTGGTAGACGTTGAGGACATCATCTGCATTCTCCCAAGCAAGCTTGAGCTCTGCACCGGGGATGATGGACTCTGTGGAAATCGAAGCGGAGAGACCAAGAAGAACCTGGTTGACAAAGTGGTTGATTGCATCAGCACCAGTCTTGCCCTCGCCATCCTTTTCAACACGAGGATCAAGCTTTTCAGCATCAGCAAATGTTGCCTTGAAGCCAAGGTTCTTTGCGCTGATACCGGCAGCGACCTTCGCGAATCCGAAGTCGTACTCTGCATCGAGACCGACCTTCCACTGGCCAAGGAAGACGTCCTTATACTGCTCCTTGAACGAATCGTTAAGTTCCTTGTCGGTAGCAGTCTCGGAAATCACATCAGAGTTTGCTCTCATCCAGTCAGCCTTGCTGTATGCGTCAACCGTATCAACAACATAGCCTGCGCTTGCAGTGATCTTCAGGTTCTCGACAGCTGTGACCTCTGCCTTGACTCCAAGCTCGACGGTGTGCATGACGTCCTTGACGGAAGCCGTGATGGCGACGGGAACATCGAAGGTGTTGAGATCGAACTTCGCCTGGAAGGACAGGACGTTCTCCTTGTAGCTGGAGGAAGTCTTGTCGAAATCACCGTCAACAGGAGTCGGAGTCTCGCCGCTCTTCACATATGTGCCATAGTATCCATCAACAGTCAGGAAGCTCCATCCGAAGTTGGCAGCGATATCCATGTCGAAGACGTCCTTGGCCTTCTTCTCTGCAAGATTGAAGCCCATATCGGTTGCGACACTTGCGCTGAGAGTGTCGTTTGCAAAACCGACCTTGGCGGAAACACCGATTGCATTCCTTGCCTTGTCCGGATCGGTAGCGTACGGTTTGGCAACTCCCTTGTCGAGCTTATCGAATGCACTGTAGCTGTAGACAGCACCAACCTGGAAAGTCAGGCCGTTGAAGTCATACTCAGGAGTCTCTGCGAATACAGAGAGCTTGAGGTTATCCTCGAGCTTCCAGTTGTCGTCATCGTTGTAGTCGCCAAGAAGACCGAAACCGACCTTGTAGTCATAGACGCTGACCTCGACACCAGGAGCCTTTTCGAAGCCGACACCATAGTTGTACGCCTTGTCGAAGTCATCTCTGGCCATGCCGTACTTGTCATAGCCGTCCTCGACCGTGTAGGTGTCGATCGCAGACTCTGCATAGTTGGGAGCATCGGCGATGCCGAGGAGGCTCACATACCAGTTCTCGCCACCGACCTTGGCCTCTGTGATGTCCGCGATGATGTAGTTCGCGAATGTTCCATACATGACACCTGTAACAGGATTAGCAACAGTTCCAATGTTTGCGCCGCCATTGTAGATGCCACCGTACGGGTCTCCTTCGCCGTACTTCTTCTCTCCAGTGGAGAGCTTCAGGGCGAAAGTCGCCTTGATGGACGCATAGACATCTCCTTCTCCAACGCTCTCTGCATCTGCTGTAGCAAGCTCGAGATCGAACTTCACATCAGCAGACTTGTCGATGAAGCCGAAATTGCCATTGTCCAGGTTTCCACCAAAGCCGAGCTTTGCCTCACCGCTGAACGCAGCAAAGACCGAGCTTACAGCCAGGATTGCAACCAGAAGAATTGCAATAGTCTTTTTCATAATTCCTCTGTGCAGAGTCAGTAGCGACTATGAAGCAGAAGAGCCCGTAAGGCATGAAGAGGGGTAGTCATATTCCAGGCTGGAAAATGACAAGGTGATAAAAGTTCTGGAATGGATACCATGAAAATATTGGAATAGGCTGTGCTGGGAGGGCGGTAAAGGAAAAAGTACGCATATCGAAGAAAAGATGGAGTCTTCGAGGTGCCTATCACCATGCTTGCACTATGGCGTTCCTGTGTAGCGCATCCTTGCTCATGGATGCATCCTGGCCACTGGCCCTGTGAGCCTTGGCTTCCTGGGCCTCGACATCATTCAAGCCGCTCCTGCCTGATTGCCCAATATCTTCTGATGCTTCAACGGCATCCTGATCCTTTTTTGCCGTGTGAGAGAATATCCGGTACGCAAAGGCTCACAGGCAGGGCTTTGTGTGTATCATCGTCTGTCCTTGCTTCTGTCCTGTCGCCTTCCTGCGTGGAAAGAGGAGAGAAACATGGCCAAGAGAAAGGCGTTCTATCTGTACAAGAGGAAGAAGAAGCATGGAGCCTACTGGTATGTGTGCTACATCAATCCCGACACGGGAGCCCAGGAGACGGCCAAGAGCATAGACGTGCTCAAGGAGCGGCTGGACATGGGCTGCGGCTTCAGTGTGAAGGACCGCGACAGCGCAGCGATCATCGCAGGCAAGGCATTGGAGGCGGGGCTTGTCTTCTCGAGCGCCTCCTCGATGTCGTTCAACTCCTACTGCAAGGCTTTCTGGGAGTACGAGACCAGCGAGTACGTCGCGCTCCGCAACAGGCTCAAGCCCGATTCCATCGGGCGCGAATACTGCATGAACATGCTGGGCAACTACCGCAATCATGTGGAACCGGTCATCCCGGCCCACACCCGTCTTGGATCCGTCACCGTCGACATGCTGGACCGCGTGGTGAGCCATGCGCTCTCATGCGGCATGGCCTCGGGCTCCGTGCAGATGATAGTCCTCTCGTTCTCGATACCGCTCAAGGAGGCCGTGCGAAAGCGCATGATAAAGTCCAATCCCGCGTCCTGCCTGATGAGGATCCCCCGTAGCGAGAGGGAACGTGGAATAATGCGCCATGACGAGGTCGTCCGCCTGATGGAGCGTGTCGATGCCCGACCCGGCGACAGGATAGCCATGGCCGTGAAGCTTTCGCTCACGACCGGTATGAGGAGCGGGGAGGTGAGGGCGCTGTCCGTACGCGAGATCTTCCTGTGCGACGCGGTCCGAGACGACGGGGTCGCCATGGCCCGTATCGTCATAGAGCATTCCCTTGCCCCGTACAGCGGCATCAAGTGCCCGAAGAACCACAGGAGCCGCGAGCTGTACATCGACGACGAGTTCGCACGCACCCTGGTCTCGTCGGCATCATGTGACGGTGTGGTGTTCCCGGGTACCCGGAGCACCTACATGAGCTCTGTCGAGCTCCGGCTGGGATTCTATGCCCTGCTTGCAGACATCGGTATAGACGAGAAGGAGAGGGCGGAGCGCAATCTGACGTTCCATAGTCTGAGGCACATGTTCAACACGATGCTGCATGACGCCGAGCTTGGAGCAGGGGAGAGGATGCTGGCCCTTGGCCATTCGTCAAGGAAGGTCAACGAGCGCTATGTCCATGACAGCGAGAGACGTCTGATGAAGGTGTCTCTCGTGAGCAGCCGTATTCTGCACCTCGCAAGGCCGGGTGCAGAGAAGAGTGCAGAGGAATTTCAGTACTTCCTGCCGTCCGAGAAGACCAGTGCGGATGACAGCCTATCCAGGTACAGGGAGCAGTCGTAGGCCATTCTCAGCGCAGAGGAGGGCGAGAGCACGCTCACGTCGTCGAAGAGGCATCCGGCGACCGCCTTGGCCTTTCTCTGGTCGGGACAGGAGACGATGATGTGGCGTGCGCTCATGATCTCGCTGACGGACATCGTTATGGCCTTGGTCGGCACGTCGTCGAGGTTGCCGAACCAGCCCTCGCTGACCTGCTGGCGCCGGGAGCGCTTCTCCAGGTCGACGACGATGTACGGATCCCTGGTGTCGAAGTCGGCAGGAGGATCGTTGAATGCCAGATGCCCGTTCTCGCCGATGCAGATGAAGGCGACGTCGAGGCGGTGGTTCTTCATGAGTGCGTTCAGGTCCTTCACCGTCTTTTCGAGCTTCGCCTTGCTCGTGTCTATCGGGGTGTAGCTCTTCACCTTGCCGATATGGCCAAGGAGGAATTCGCCCAGGAAGTAGCGGGATGTGGAGAGGGAGTCCGCGGGAAGGCCCACGAACTCGTCCAGGTGGAACACGTTCACGCATTCCCACTTCACGTTCTGCCTTGCCAGCTGCAGAAGCGTCTCCACCTGGCTCTTTCCGGTGACGAAGACGACGTTGGCCTCTCCGCGCTCCTCGATGGCCTGGGCTATGTACGAGGCCCCCTCCTGTGCCGCGAGACGGCCGAGCTCCTTTCTGGTGTCGCAGATCGTGACTCTCATGACGGTTCTCCTATGGCCTCCAAAATAGCCAATCGTCGGGATTATAGCAAGAAGAGGCGGATAAACGACGACGGCCCGGAACCCGGGCCGTCATCCAGACATGTCTCATGATGAACCGACGTCCTTCGACCGTCAGATGTTCATAACCTTCTCCTTCTCCTTCTTCGCGACGCTCTGGATCTTGTCGGCGATCAGCTCTATGCCTTCGTACAGCTCGTAGCAGTCCTGGGAGACGATCTTCTCGCTCTTCCACTTGAAGTGCAGAGAAGCGTCTATGTGGTATCCTATCCCCTTGGTTTCCCTCCTTATCGCGATGTCAAGGTCGTGAAGATAGTCCTCGGCGAAGCCGATCTTCTTGAGCTTCTTGTCGATGAAGTCCCTGGTCTCCTGACTCGGGACGTAGTTGATGCCTCTGACTGTAAGATTCATCCATTGACCTCCTTTTGAAGCATTCATCGCCATCGGGATTTCACCTATGGTCAACTCAATTCTACCATGACAAATGTGTGAAAGAAAGGAGAAATCTCACCTGGCGCGCTCGAGGGAGGAGTCGATGTCCAGCTCCTTGCGGTACTTGTTCACCGTGCGTCTTGCACACGAGACGCCCCTGGCCTTGAGGATGTCGCTGATCTTCTGGTCGGAAAGAGGCCGCCCTGTGTCGTTGTCCTGGATGATCCTCCTGACCATCTCCTTGACCGCCTCCTTCGACATGTCCTCCTGTCCTCCCGTGGTCCTGACCGCGGAAGAGAACAGGCTCTTGAGGGGGATGATGCCCCAGTCCGTGTCCGCATATTTTCCGGAGGTCACCCTGCTGACCGTCGCCTCGTGGACTCCTATCTCCACTGCTACGTCCTTGAGCGTGAGCGGCTTGAGCGAACCGGGACCGAAGAGGAAGAACGCCTTCTGCTTCAGTGCAAGCACCTGGGCCACCTTCTCCAGCGTGCTGTTGCGCATGTCTATCTGGCGGATGAGCTCCTGCGCGCTCTGCAGCTCCTTCTTCAGGTACCTGGCCGCCTCCTTGTCCTGCTTCGTTCCTCCTGCCGACAGGTCCTTCTCCATCTGCTGATAGCCCGTATCAAGGGAGAGCAGCGGTATTGCCTCGTCGTTCAGCCTCGTCACGAGCCGGCCGTCCTCCACCTTTATCGATACGTCCGGCACGATATACCGCTCCTGGCTTGAGCCGAAGGCCGATGCGGGGTAGGGCGTCAGCGTCTTCAGAAAGGCGTACAGGTCGTCAAGGTCGTCCCTCGTGATGGACAGCCGCTTCGCGACCTCATCGTACCGTCCCGCCTTGAGGCGCTCGAGTTCGTCGTAGACCAGGTCGTGGAAGATTTTCAGCTCATCATCGTCCAGACCATAGGCCCTGGCCTGTATCATCAGCGAGTCGCGGAAGTCTGTGGCGGCGATGCCCACGGGGTCGAACGTGTGCACAAGAGCAAGGGCCTCGTCCACGTACTTGCGGTGCGCCTCGTCGACAATCTCGTCGACGGGTCGTGACAGGAAGCCGCTTTCGTCCAGGGCGCTTATGATGAGCGCCGCCGTCTGCCTGGTCCCTTCGCTGCATTCGCTGCAGCCCAGTTGCCACATCAGATGGTCCTCCAGCGTCTCCTTCTCGCTAAGCGTACCCTCCAGCCAGGCGTTGTGGCTGTCTGACAGGTCGCTGCCGTATGCGGAGGAATCGGAGTAGTCCTCCTTCCTGTTCTCCCTCTGCAGCTGGCCTCTTGAGTACTCCTCGTAGCTCACGGAGGCTGGGTCCCTGTCCTGGGCGACCAGGGTGGGGTTTTCAAGAAGCTCGTTCTCGATCCTCTGCCTGAGCTCCGCCACAGGCAGCATCATGAGCTCCAGCGACTGGAGCATGCGCGTGCTCAGACGCAGCGTCTGCTTCTGCGACAGCTCGAGGCCCTGGCTCAGCATCACAGACCATCCCTGGTGAACTCGTGCCCGAAGTATATCTCTTGGGCGACGGGGTCGTCGATCAGCTCCCGGCTGGTGCCGGATACTATTATCCTGCCTTCGCTTATTATGTGGGCGCAGGTCGTTATCGACAGCGCATCGCGGACATTGTGGTCGGTCAGCAGTATGCCGATCCCCCTCCGGCTGAGTCTGCCTATTATCTGCTTGATCTCCCAGACCGCCTTCGGGTCGATGCCGGCGAAGGGTTCGTCCAGCAGCAGGAAGCTGGGACTGGTGGCGAGGGACCTGGCGATTTCGGTACGTCTGCGTTCCCCTCCGGAGAGCGTGTAGCCCGGCTGACGGCGCACCCGGTCGATGCCGAAGTCCGCGATCAGGGATTCCAGCAGCTCCTCCTTCTGCAGCTTCGACAGGTCCCTGCGTGTCTGGATGACGAGCCTTATGTTGTCCTCTACGGTAAGCTTCCTGAAGATCGAGCTCTCCTGGGGCAGGTAGCTCAGCCCCATGCGGCTGCGCCTGTACATCGGCATGTGGGTGATGTCCTCGTCATCGAGGAAGATGGAGCCGCCGTTCGACTTTATGAAGCCGACTATCATGTAGAACGTGGTGGTCTTGCCTGCACCGTTGGGGCCAAGAAGGCCTGTTATCTGGCCACCCTCCATGCTGAAGGACAGGCCGTTGACGACGCACTTGCGCCCATACCTCTTGACGAGGTTCTCCACCTTGAGCACCTCAGCCATGTACGGTCCCTCCTATCTGTCCTGAAAGCGAGATGCGCTCGCCTTCCAGGTCGACCGTCACGATGAGGGCGCTGTAGCGGTCCCCGTTCCAGTCGACCTCGGCCCCTCCGGAGAGGACGAGAGTCGATGCATTGCGGTCGAAGGTGATCTTCTCGGCCTTTGCGTTCATGATGCCGTCGGATGTGCTCTTGGCAAGGGACACCCTCATCTGCAGCTCCAGCACCTCTTCGTTCATGTCGTAGTACAGCGCGGCGCAGGTGGCCACCAGCTCGTTGCTCCTGTCGCTTATCTCGCACCAGGTGGGTATGAGAAGCCTCTCGGACGTCCTGTCGTAGATCAGCCGGGTGGTGCGGATCGTGAGCCCGCGCTCCTCGTCGGATATGACCACCGCACCCTGGCAGGTCACCTCTTCGTAGTCGTCGCCTTCAAGCACTATGGAATCTGCACTGATGACCAGCGTGTCGACGCTGACACGCGCCCCGTCGGACAGCCTGACGGAACGCGAACCCTCCTGCAGACTGACGAACGACGAGCCTCCCGAGAACGATATCCCGTCACCCGCCCAGACGGATGCCAGGCAGATGGACACGAGTGCAAACATGGCGATGGATGTCCTCTTCAAATGCCTACGACCCCCTGTACAGATCTGCCGATTTCGATTCTCATGCTCCTCAGGTCTCCGCTCAGGTTCTCTCCTGTCATGGTCCCGTCGTCGAACGAAAGGTCCACCGCGCTGTCGCATTCGACCGTCATGGCCTTCGTGTCAAAGATAAGATGGTGGCAGGAAATCGACAAATCCCTGTCCACGTATCTCATCTCGACGTTCCCCGTGAGGTCCATGACCTCGCCGGATGTGTCGATGAGCGCCCTGTCGGCTCTACCCTCGACGACGAGTCCACCGTCTTCGTCCATCTGGCTGAATGACAGCCCCTCGGCCTCCATCCGGCCCTCGTCCATCCAGTACGACAGGCTTCTGCTGTGTACCGTCAGCGGATCGCGGCCCTGCTGGGCGAAGGTGTGCACGGCATCCGTGAACGTCACGTCCGGCCGCTCTATGACGGCGACCCGGGACTGGGTGTACGCCTCGTCCTCCACGCTGCAGGATGTCATGACGACGAGAACGAGGAACATGGCCGCGGCCGCCTTCATCACTCCTCCAGCTTCCTGTCAATCGTCGGCGTGTACTTCCTCTTCGTGAAATGGAAGTACAGCGACGAGAGTGCGAATCCGGCCGCAAGACCGGCGACGCCGCAGGCGAGCTGCACGAGCTCCCTGTCCGGATCGTATGCGAATGCGGCCAGCATGCCGGCAAGGAAGCATGCCAGGGGGAAGACCAGACTCATGGCCGATGCCAGGATCGTGCGTCCTGCAGGCATATCGATGACCACCCTGTCCCCCTTGTCGACGCTGATCGCCTTGGGGTTTGCGACTTCGAACTCGCTGTTCTGTCCGCGGCAGAAGAGACTGCCCTTGCAGCCTTCGCATGCGCTCCTGTCGCATCCTGCCCTGATCGAGCCTTCGTCCACTTCGAGAATAGTGACCTGTCTAGTCATCGTTCTTCTTCACCTCCGGCCTCTCCACTTCGACCCGCCTTCTGACAGGCGTGATCTCCAGGGCCTTGCCGCTCTCCTCGTCCACCTTCACCAGCACTCCCTGTATCTGGCAGTCGCTCCACGACTCCCAGCTCCGTGTCGGGAGGGCGGTGGTGAACTTGTATATCTCCTTGTCCGGATCTAGACCGCCGACCGACATATCGGCTCCGCAGCGGCCGTCATCCGAGATGAATGCGGTGCCGCCCTCAAGGATCGTCGCATCGGCGCTCATGACCTTGTTGTGGGTGCCGACCACACATGCGACCCTGCCGTCCAGATAGTGGGCGAAGGTCGCGCACTCCGCCGTCGTGGCGGAATGGAACTGCACCAGCACGATTCCGGCATCCTCCTGCAGCTTCTTCACCAGATGGTCGGCCTGGACGAAGGGGTTGGAGGCTCCGATCCTGGAGAAGCCGGATGACGAGATGAAATTGACGACCGCGATCCTGTGTCCCTTCCTCTCGAGTATCCTGAAAGGTCTTCCCGGGCTGAGGGGAGGGTAGTTGGCGGGGCGGATGGCGAACGGGCACTTGGGAAGGAACTCGACGAAATCCACCTTGTAGTAGAACTTCTCCCCGCCCGTGATCACGTCCACGCCGAGCTTGGTCAGCTGCACCGAATGTGCCGCCCCTATGCCGAAGCCGTTGGTGGTGCCCTCGCCGTTGGCGATGCACAGGTCGACATCCAGCTCGTGACGCAGGCTCCTCAGCTCCTTCTTGAGGACGGCGATGCCGGCTCTGCCGACGATTTCTCCCAGGAAAAGCACATTCAGACTCATACATGGTGAGGATAATGCAGAACGGCGAAAAAGGAAACACGCACGCCTGGGCGCATCCACTTGACAACAGTCGGCGAAATCCCTAATCTTGCTCATGTTTTCACTGAATGCCCAGATGGCGGAATTGGTAGACGCGCTAGCTTCAGGTGCTAGTACCGCGAGGTGTGCAAGTTCGAGTCTTGTTCTGGGCATTTTCCATAAGTACCGCTTTTCGCGTTTTTTTTCTTGAGAAGAGAGGTGGTTTTCCATGAACAGGATCATTTCGAAGAGACAGCTTTCCGCAGAGGTCTTCGAGCTCGAGGTGGAGGCTCCCCTCATCGCGCGTGAGCGCAGAGCGGGCCAGTTCGTCGTCCTCCAGCTCGGCGACGACTTCGACGAGCGCATCCCGCTCACCATCGCGGATGCCGATCCCGACAAGGGCACGATAACCATGATCGTCCAGGCCGTGGGCGAGTCCACGCATCGTCTGGTGCGTCTGGAGGAGGGCGACTCGATCGCCAATCTTCTGGGGCCTCTGGGCAGTCCGACCGATGTCCATCGCTATGGAAAGGTCGTGGTCGTCGGAGGCGGCATCGGTGTCGCTCCCGCCTTCCCGATCGCCCAGGCGATGAAGAAGGCCGGCAACCAGGTGAGGGTCATCATGGGTGCTCGTACCAGGGACCTGCTGATCTTCGAGGAGCGCATGAGAGGCGTAGATGCGGATGCAATCGTCGTCACAGACGACGGCTCCTATGGCCGCAAGGGCCTCGTGACGGAGCCGCTGGACGAGCTGTGCCGTGACTGGAAGCCCGACTGTGTCGTCGCCATCGGACCTGCCGTCATGATGAAGTTCTGCGCACTGACGACGAAGAAGTACGGCATACATACGCTCGTGTCTCTCAACACGATCATGATCGACGGCACCGGAATGTGCGGCGGCTGCCGTGTAGTCGTCGACGGAAGGATGCGTTTCGTATGCGTCGAGGGACCCGAGTTCGACGGCCATCTGGTCGACTGGGACAATCTGCTTGCACGCCAGTCGACGTTCCGCGAATACGAGAAGGCGCACCATCACAAGTGCCATATCGACATGATGATAGAGGAGGGCAGGGCATGAATGCACAGGCCATGAACGAAGATGCCCGCAGGGTTCTGGAGTCGCTTCCGGCGGACCTCGGTGCAAAGGACCGCATGGCGATCCCCGTGACGCCCATGCCCAGCCAGGAGCCCGGCGTCCGCTGCCACAACATGCATGAGGTCGCGCTCGGCTACGGCGAGGACCAGGCGGTGCTCGAGGCGACCAGATGTCTGCAGTGCCGCAACCATCCATGCGTCGCGATGTGCCCCGTGTCCATCGACATCCCCCGCTTCGTGGGCTTCGTCGCCCAGAGGAGGTTCCGCGAGGCGCTTGACGTGATACAGGAGAGCAGTCTGCTGCCCGCCATCTGCGGCCGTGTCTGTCCGCAGGAGAACCAGTGCCAGAGGAACTGCACCGTCGGCAAGGCCCGTGGAAGCGTCGACGAGGCCGTGGCCATCGGCCGCATCGAGCGCTTCGTCGCCGACTGGGCCCGGAAGAATGGCATCGTGCCGCTTCCGCCAATCGCCCCCGACAGCGGGAAGAAGGTCGCCGTCGTCGGTTCCGGTCCTGCGTCGATCGCCGCGGCGGCGGACCTCAGGAGGGAAGGTCATGACGTGTACATGTTCGAGGCCCTGCACAGGACGGGTGGCGTCCTGGTGTACGGGATTCCCGAATTCCGTCTGCCCAAGGCCCTCGTGGAGAGCGAGATCGAGAAGCTCAGGAGCATGGGCGTCCATATCGAGACGAACTATCTGGTAGGACGCACACGCACCATACGTGAACTGATGGAGGAGGACGGCTTCGACGCCATCTTCATCGGCACAGGTGCCGGCCTTCCCAGGTTCATGGGCATCCCGGGCGAGAATCTCGTGGGTGTCTTCTCCGCCAACGAGTACCTGACCAGGTCCAATCTGATGAAGGCCTACGATGAGGAAGGAAGCCGCACCCCGATCTACCGGGCCAGGAGGGTCGCGGTGTTCGGCGGCGGCAACGTCGCGATGGACGCCAGCCGCACCGCGCTGCGCCTGGGAGCCGAGAACGTCACGATAATCTATCGGCGCACCCGCGAGGAGATGCCTGCCCGCCGCGAGGAGGTGGAGCATGCCCATGAGGAGGGCGTGGAGTTCATGATGCTCAGCCAGCCCGTAGAGATCGTGGGCGACGAGAATGGCCGCGTCAGCGGAGTGGTCGTGCGCAGCTGCGAGCTGGGCGAACCCGACCAGTCCGGAAGGCGGAGGCCGGTGGAGATCGAAGGCAGCGACCATCTCGTTCCCTTCGACTGCGTCATAGTCGCGATTGGCAACTCATCCAATCCGCTGATCAAGATGACCACGCCAGGAATCGAGGTCAACGGCAAGGGCAACTTCATCGTCGACGAGGAGACCGGAGAGACCTCCATCAAGGGGGTGTACGCCGGTGGCGACATCGTGCTTGGCGCCGCGACCGTCATCCTTGCCATGGGGCAGGGACGCAAGGCCGCAGCGGCCATGAACCGCTATCTGGCGGCCAGGTGAGCATGGACAGGTCCTCCTTCCTCACACTGCTTCCCGAGGCGATAGACAAGTTCGCCGCATTCGGAGAGATGGTACGCAACTGCAGCGTGTTCGACGCCGTGTCGGACAAGCATGCCTTCCTGGAGTCCGTGATCAAGCGCGAGAAGCTCCAGTCGACCGGGATAGGACACGCCATCGCGATCGCCCATGGCAAGGTCACGCATCTGGACAGGACGCACATCGCGCTCGGCATAAGCTCCGACGGGATCGTCTTCGACGACATCTTCCCGGACCGTGTGAGGCTCGTCTTCCTCATCGCAAGCTGCCCGTCGAAGCAGACGCAGTACGTCAAGGCGCTGGGCTCGATTCTCAGCTGGGTGCATGACGACGAGCTGAGGGGGCAGCTCATGAGATGCGACTTCTCCTCCCCGAAGGCCGTCTCGTTCCTGGATATGATGGCCTGTCAGGACTTCCATCCTGTGGAGCAGGACGCCTAGCGCCCTGCGGCCTCGATGCAGTCTTCGCATGCCAGCATATTCACTCTGACATCATGATCGTCATGTGGAAGCACGGCAAGCAGGCGTGAGGACGGCACCACGCCGATCGTGAACAGCTTTCTGTGTGCAAGATAGCGGTCATAGCAGCCCATGCCACGCCCGAGGCGATAGCCTTCGCGGTCATATGCAAGGGCCGGGATGAGCATGATGCTGTCGTCAGCCGGCTCGAGTGGCCTTCTTTCCGCCGGCTCCATCAGGCCGTGCCTCCCCTGTGACAGTCTGCCGTCGTACAGCGCGAACTCCATGTTCCGGTCGTCCACCATATATGGCAGGGCCGTCGGGATGCCGCACCCGAAAAGGGGGCGTATGTCGATTTCGTCGCTCATCGGCCAGTAGAGGAGCAGGAGGCCGGCTTTCCTGATGAGTTCTTCCTCCATCAGATTGTCCACCGTCGCCCGGCTGATGTCCTCGGCCACTGCAACTCCCCTGTACAGTCTTCTCAGCTCCTTCTTGTCCATGTGCGCCATGATACCCCTTCATGAGGCTTTCTGCTAGAATCGTATGACATGGCCCGACGAGTCATGGCAAAGCTTGCATCCATGCTCCTGACGCTTATCGGCGTCTCCTTCGTCGTATACGCCGCCATCACGTATCTTCCCGGAAGCCGGGCCCAGATGCTGATGGGCGAAGCCGTCGGCGAGAGCGCCTATCAGCGCATGGCGATCCCGCATGTCGGATACCTGGAATGGCTGTGGCGCGCCGTCCATCTGGACTTCGGGGTCAGCTCGTTCGGCTCCCAGGACGTCTCCAGCCTGATCGCGGGACGAATCGGGGCGAGCCTGCTGCTGTCACTGCTTTCGCTTGCATTGGCGCTTGTGATCTCCTATGCCGTGGTCCGTCTGGCGCTCCAGTACAGGAATCCGTTCACATCGGCGCTGTACGAGACGCTTTCGCTGACTAGCCTGTCGCTTCCATCCTTCATCCTCTCATTGGCTCTGGTGCTCGTCTTCTCTGTGGCGCTGGGGCTTCTGCCTTCGGGCGGCTACGTACGCTTTTGTGACAATCCTGTCGGATGCCTGGCATCTCTTGCCATGCCCGCAATATCGCTTGGCTTCGCCCATTCGGGTCTGTTCATGAGGATGATGCACTCATCGTTCGAGCGCGAGCTGTCCCGTCCTTATGTCATGCTGGCAAGGGCGAAGGGGCTTGCCGAAGGCAGGGTGTTCGCCCTTCATGCCGGGGTCAACATACTGGACGAGATGACGACGCTCTGTGCACAGAGCCTCGTGACGATCTTCTCATCGTCCGCCGCCGTGGAGTACATCTACTCGATACCGGGTCTGGGGGCTCTGACCGTCACGGCCATCGCACGGCGCGACATGCCGACGCTGGCGGCTCTGGTCATGCTGGCCTCGTTCTCGTCAATCGTACTGTCCACGGCCTGTGACATCACCATGGACGCCAGGCACAGGAGGGTGGGAACATGAGAAAGACCGCGGTGGGGATGGTCATCCTGGTCATCCTCTCTCTGGCATTCGTCATTCTTCCACCGTTTCTGGAGGACGCATACGAGGTGGACATGTCGCGGCGCCTGTCATGTCCGTCGTCTGGGCATCCATTCGGCACCGACACCCTGGGACGCGATGTGCTGGCAAGAGTCGTCACCGGAGGACGTATCTCTCTTTCCGTCGGCTTCCTGGTCACGCTCATGACGCTTGTGACGGCGCTTCCCTCAGCCCTGGCTTGCCTGCATGACGGCATAGTGGATTCCGTCCTGATGCGCATATGCGACATCCTCAAGGCCCTTCCCTCGACACTGCTTGCGATACTCCTGTCCGTCGCCATGGGCACAGGGGTTGTCGGAATCGTCATCGCGCTGACCGCCGTCAACATACCACAGACGGCACGTCTCATAAGGGCCCGTGCCAGGGCGGTGGATTCATCCCTCTTCGTCATGGCCAAGAGGGCGATGGGCGTGGAGAATTGGAGGATCCTGACCGGCACCATACTGCCGCATGTTCTTCCGAGTCTGCTTGTGCAGTGCGCATTCGTCTTCTCATCGTCGATCCTGGCCGAGGCCGCCCTCAGCTTCATCGGAGCAGGACTGCCCGCCGCGGTGCCCAGCTGGGGAGGGATCCTGGCCGAGGGCCGCAGCGTGATATTCGAAGGCTGGTGGCTCGTCGTGTTCCCCTCGCTTTTCATACTTCTGACCGTGATCGCGCTCAATCTTGTTGCGGACGGCATCGAGGAGCGCTAGACTTCCTTCCATGATGAAAAAGGGTTCCTTCTCCGCCGCATACCATGAAGAGGCGGTATCTCTGCTCGAGAGAGTGTGCACCATCCCGGCCCCGTCGCATGACGAGGGCAGGAGGGCCGATTTCATAATGTCCTGGCTTGAAGAGAAGGGCGTCGAGGGCGCCTATGTGGACGAGGCGAAGAACGTCGTCATCCCGTACTGCGACGACGGGGTATGTGGACTTGACGTGTTCGCAGCCCACACGGACGTCGTGTTCCCCGACACGGATCCTCTTCCCATGAGAATCGAAGGCGACACTCTGCACTGTCCCGGAAGCGGGGACGACACGGCCAACTTCGTCGCCCTGCTGCTGTATGCGGCGTACATCATCACAAACAGGGTGCCGGTGAAGAGGGGAATCCTCTTCGTATGCAACTCCTGCGAGGAGGGGCTCGGCAACCTGTATGGGACACGCACGCTGTTCGAACGCTACGGGGGCAGGATAGCGACGTTCACATCCTTCGATTCCGTCCTTGGCAGGGGCATCGTGAACACCGCCGTGGGAAGCGAGCGCTATGTGATAAGGGTCGCCACGGAGGGTGGCCACTCCTTCGCCGACTTCGGGGCCAGGAACGCCATCGCGGTCCTCTCGTCCGTGATCGTGAAGCTGTACGGCCAGAGCACGGATTCGAAGATGACGACGTACAACGTCGGCACGATCAGCGGCGGAACCAGCGTCAACAGCATCGCCCAGAGCGCCGAATGCCTTTACGAGTTCCGCGCCGTCGACGAGCGGAGCCTGGGGCGCATGAGAAGCGGCTTCGAGGGCATCATCAGTTCGTTCAGGGCTAAGAACATCGACATCACGTACGAGTGCATCGGCCAGAGGCCGTGCGGAGCAGATGTCGACACCTCCGGCCTCGAGGCCGTCGCCCAGAAGATCATATCGTCATACGGCTACCCTGTGATGCGGGGCGTGTCGTCCACGGACTGCAACATACCGCTGTCGATGGGAATCCCCGCGATCTGCTTCGGACTCATCAAGGCGACCGGCACGCATACCAGGCAGGAGAAAGTGGACCTGGCAAGCTACCGCGACGGTCTGGACATCGGCTACGACTACATCTGTTCGCTGTGTCTGGAAGCGTGAGCTACGCTACGGGTCTGGAGTCTTTCCACATGGTCTTGTTGTAGGCTTCATGTCTTTTCGACGGAGTTGCATGCAACATTGCAGTTCATTGAAGCAGTTTTGCATCAGGGAAGGCGATCTCAGAAGAGATGTCATCATCCTGATCATGGGAAACCATGGCAAGGGCAACATTCAGGATTCTGCCTGTTGGCAAGATTCAGGTTGCCGCTTTCATCGATATGGATGTACAGTGCAGGCAAACCGAGAAGCCCCTTTAACAAGAAGTATAGTTGATGTCATTTCCCTTTTCCGGAAGGATTGCTCATGAGCCGGATTTGAACGCAAGATCAGCCATGGCTGATGAATCCATCATAGACGAAGAAAGCTCCCTTTTCGGGAGCCTTCTGAATGCCGCCTCCAGGAATCGAACCAGGGACACAAGGATTTTCAGTCCTTTGCTCTACCAACTGAGCTAAAGCGGCGTAACGAATGCCTTTGTACCAGATTCCGATTGGAAGTGTCAATATGTATGGCTGAAAAACTGTCGAGAATGGATTGCCGGGCCCGATTCTGGACAACGCGGTGCGAGGAGGGTAATGTTCATCTGGGAACAATCCCGAGGAGGTGGATGACATGAAGGTATTGCTTCTCAACGGCAGCAGCCACAGTCAGGGGACCACTATGGCCGCCCTTCAGGAGATGGTCGAGGTCTTCAGTTGCGAGGGCGTGGAATGCGAGATCTTCCAGTGCGGTGCCAAGGCCGTCGCCGACTGCCTGCAGTGCGGAGCATGCGCCCGTCTTGGCAGATGCGTCATCGAGGACGATGGCGTCAACATGTTCGTCGAGAAGGCCAGAAGCGCGGATGCCTTCGTGTTCGCAAGCCCTGTCTACTACGCACATCCCAGCGGAAGGATCCTGTCCTTCCTGGACCGCGCATTCTTCAGCGACAAGGGCTATGAGGCGTTCCGCTTCAAGCCGGCGGCATCGGTCGTGGTCGCACGACGTGGCGGCTGCAGCGCCACCTTCGACGCCCTGAACAAGTACTTCGGCATCGCGCAGATGCCTGTGGTGTCGGCAACCTACTGGAACAGCGTCCATGGCAGTGTCGCATCCGATGCCCCGAAGGACGAGGAGGGAATGCAGACCGTCCGCAACCTCGCCCGCAACATGGTCTGGATGATGCGCTGTCTGGAAGCAGGGCGCAAGGCCGGCATAGCCCTTCCCGAGACCGAGAGGGGAGTCGTGACGAACTTCGTGCGCTGAATCCCATGGCCGAGCTGGAATACATAAGGACCACGGTCCATGATCTTTACTGGTCCATCGACGAGAACTGCGCCCGTACCACACTGCGCATTCTGTCTCACCTGTTCTTCTTCCCTCTGGAGGAGCAGACCCTGGATGCCGCCATCGGCATGCACGGCGCCGGCGGACTAGGAGCCCAGTGCGGCCTCGTGGAGGGCTCGCTCATGTTCATCGGCGCCTATCTTGCCGCCAGGGGAATGGACAGGCAGGCGATTGTCGCCTGCTGTCGCGAGTACGCAGAGCTCTTCAGCGGACGTTTCGGCTCCCTTTCCTGCCATGACCTCCGCCCCGGCGGCTTCAGGGAGGACGACCCGCCGCACAGATGCGAAGGACTCACCGTCGAGGCGATCGGCTTCACGTTCCGCTCTCTGAAGGAGAGAGCAGGGTGAACGAGCTTGTGTGGAAGTCGACCAGAGCGTCCTTGCGCATCCTCGACAGTTCGCTCGACATCGCACTGCGGTCCACCGCCAGGTAGTCGGCAAGTGCCTGTCTGTCCAGCGGTATGGTGAAGGATGACGAACCCTGGCGTGCCGCCTCCTGGGACAGGTATGACAGGATCTTCTCTCGCGTGGTGCGTCTGGAGAGCGTCGACAGTCTCCTCACCAGGGCGCGGTTGCGCCCTGCAAGCGATGAAAGCAGGTTCACAAGCACCCTGGTGTGCATCGCACAGGCCGAGGAGCAGGTCGTCATGACCTTCGCCGCATCCAGCAGCACGACGACGCCATCCTCCAGGGCGACCACGTCGTTCATCAGGCCCGGCGAACCAGGCAGGGCGTAGGATTCGAGGAAGACTCCGCCGGGAGCTATCACATCCACGATTGTGCGCCGTCCCCACCAGTCGTCGTCCTGTATTGCGACACGTCCTGCCGTCAGCACGGCCACGGCGCCCATCCGTTCTCCTCTTGCAAATACGACCTGTCCTTTTTCGAATGTCCGGCCGACGGCCCCGAGGCAGTCCAGCATGGCCCCGATGTCTTTTCTGTCCACTCCTTCGAAAAGCCTCGATGAGGCAAGTACGTCAACAATTTCGTCGTTCATGTTGCAAATACAACATACATTCCCAATGATTTGCAAGTAACATGTGGGCATGAAGAGAAGAATCATCAGGATCGACGAAGAGAAGTGCAACGGTTGCGGCGCCTGCGCCGCAGCATGTCATGAAGGCGCGATAGCCATGGTGGACGGCAAGGCCCGTCTGACGAGGGAGGACTACTGCGACGGTCTGGGCGACTGCCTTCCCTCCTGTCCTGTCGGGGCCATCTCCTTCGAGGAGCGCGAGGCACCGGCCTATGACGAGGCCGCCGTGGAGGCGTCCAGAATGGAGAAGAGCATGCCGTGCGGCTGCCCGGGGACCCAGGCAAGGAAGCTTGAGAGGGATGTGCAGTGCAGCTGCAGCACACATGCCGTGAGCAGACTGTCCCAATGGCCTGTGCAGATCAAGCTTGCTCCTGTGACGGCCCCCTGGTTCAAGGATGCCGATTTACTTGTGGCGGCGACCTGCACGGCGTATGCATACGGTGCCTTCCACGAGGACTTCATCCGTGGCCGCGTCACGCTCGTCGGCTGCCCCAAGCTGGATGGCGTCGACTACAGCGACAAGCTTGCCATAATCTTCAAGGCGAACGATGTCGCATCCCTCACTCTTGTCCGCATGGAGGTGCCCTGCTGCGGTGGGCTGGAGATTGCGGTCAGGAAGGCGATAGAGGCCAGTGGAAAGGACATTCCGCTTCGTGTCGTGACCATCTCCACCGACGGGATGATCCTATGATTCCCATGAGTCTCGTCGGGCGGCTCGTGGGCCTGGTGCGCGCGGCGGAGGGGAACGAGGACCTGGTTGATGCCGGGACGATGGATCTCATCCGCGAAGCGCTTGCAGGTGATGATTCGCGGATTGCGGATCTCGAGGCGCGCATAGCCGCCGAGAAGCGTCGTCTTGCCCCGGACTGCATCACCTGTGCAGTGAAATGCGGCCGCACAGACGACTGGGACCCATCGTCGCTCGATGAGGATGGCGATGAGGTGCGGGCCTTGAAGCTCTCGCTCATCGAGTATCTGGGCGGAAATGCGAAGGGGATGACTGATGACGATATCCTCCGCGCTCTGTACCACATAGGGCTTGCGGGGCTGGAACCTCAGGACCTCGAGCCGTTTTTCGGATGACCGTCCATGCTTGAATGTGTGGCCTGCCTGGATATGAAGAGGCAGGTCTCCGTCTGTCGTTTCAGCATCTCCTTTTACTACTAAAGGCTATATATATATCTATATGCTCTGATTAATAAAGGCATTTATGTATATACTGGGAGATAACTCTTTGCAATACAAGGAGTTATGCTTTACATGAATGCCGTGTTCGTGCTATCATCGGCTTCAGGATCCTTGGACATATCAGAGAGCACTGCGGCCATGGCAGGTCACCCGGAACCCCTCCTGGAGGGGATTCCCCGGACCTCTGTGCTCCAATCAGGAGGATATTTGAAATGCACGAACTTGCGACGGTGTCCGTCATACAGGACATCAGACCGATCGGGGGCAAGGACAGGATAGTCCTTGCAAGAGTGGAGAACTACGACAGCATCGTCCAGAAGGACGGCTTCAAGGTAGGCGACAAGGTGATCTACGTCTATTACGATGCTGTGCTTCCTGTACGCCCCGAGTTCGAGTTCCTGAGAAAGCGCTGCTGGAGCGAACGGCTGCAGGGTTTCAGGATCAGGACCATGAAGATGGGTGGCCATGTGTCGGAGGGGCTTGTCCTTCCGATCACGCTCATCGAAGGGGGAGGCGACCTGCCTGTGGGCACTGTCGTCACACAGCAACTGGGGATCAGGCGCTATGAAGGCGGGCAGTCGCAGAAGGAGCCGTCCCGTCCTCTCCGGTGGATGCGCCACCCGATGCTCAGAGCGTTGATGAAGTTGTTCGGACATGACGGCTCACGGCCTTCGCGCGGCTATCCGGAGCATGTGCCGAAGTCCGACGAGGAGAACATCGAGAAGTGCTGGGATTCCGTGAGGATGCTCGATGACGAGTTCATCGTCACTGAGAAGATGGAGGGCTGTGCGGCCATGTATGTGCTGGACAGATGGGGAAGGCTTCATAGCTATTCCCACAACCGGGAGGTGGGCGCCTCGGGCTGCTGGGGCGGCATCGCCACGGGCTGCAGCATGCGTGATGCTCTCAGGAAGGCAGGACGCAGCCTTGGCATCCGAATAGCGGTCGAAGGCGAGATCTGCGGCCCGTCGATACAGAAGAACATCTACGGTTTTCCTTCGCATCGCTTCTTCCTTTACGGAGCCTACGATGCGGACAGCGGAAGGAGACTTGGCTGGTGCGAGCTTGAGCGTGTCGCCTCGCTTACGGGGCTCGATCTCGTCCCCCTGATCGGCAGGACGAAGGTGCTCGGGACCATAGACGACATGCTTGCCATGTGCGAAGGGGAAAGCGTGTTCTCCACCAGGGAGCGGACAGTGCCGAGGGAGGGGCTGGTATGGCGGACTGAGGATGGTGGTGTCCACTTCAAGTGCAAATCCAGGCCATACAAGGTCTGGTTCGAGAAGTGATGGTCAGCGCTTCCAGAAGTCGCGTGTGAACAGGGCGTAGACCGTGAACAGCTCCAGACGCCCTGCAAGCATCAGGAAGGACAGGAACCAGAGCGCCCAGTCTGGAAAGACCGAGAACGGCACGCTGGTTCCCAGTCCTCCGAAGCCCATCCCGATGTTGCCAAGTGCCATCAGGGATGCGGAGTGCACGATGACGAAGTCCAGGTCCGTGAGCGAGAGCACCAGCGTCCCTAGAAGCACATTGGCGAAGTAGAAGGCGACGAAGCCCGCTATGGCCTGGATGGTCGTGCTGTCGAACCTGATGAGGCCTACATGCACCCTGACCATCGCCGTAGGATGGATGCGTCTGGTGATGGCCGCTCTGAAGGCCTGGACCATTGCGCCGATCCTGACGACCTTCATGCCTCCACCCGTGGAGCCGGCACAGCCCCCGATGTAGCACAGGACATAGAGCACGCACTGGGAGAACAGGGGCCAGCTGCCGTAGTCCGTGCTGACGAAGCCCGTGGTGCTCATGAAGCTGACCACCTGGAAGGCGGCGTGGTGGAGCGCCTCTCCGGCGCCCATCAGGCCGTTCGAGAAGAGGTTCATGGCGACAAGGACAGTGCTTGCCAGCACGATGATGCAGTACAGCCTGAACTCCCCGTCACGGAACATCCTCTTCGGCTCGCCTTCCAGAACTCTGAAGAAGAGCGAGAAGTTGACCCCTGCCAGGAACATGAAGACTATGCACACGATGTCGACATACATCGAGCCGTAGTAGGCGATCGATGCATCATGAGGTGCGAATCCCGCCGAGCCCATCGTCGCGAACATTATGGTCATCGCCTCGAACCAGTCCAGGCCTCCCAGCATGAGGAAGAGTATCTGGAGAACCGACAGGCCGATGTAGATGCCCCACAGGACGATTGCAGTGTCCCTCATGCGCGGCATCAGCTTCTCCTTCACCGGACCGACGATTTCGGCTTCATACAGCGTGGAGCCGCGCACCCCGAGCGCCGGCAGGACCGCGATGAACAGAAGGACGACGCCCATGCCGCCGATCCAGTTGGTCATGCTGCGCCAGAAGAGCAGTCCCTTCATCCTGCCGTCGATGTCCGTCATGATCGAGGCCCCTGCCGCACTGAAGCCCGACATGCTCTCGAAGAAGCATTTGCAGAAGGAGTCCAGGGCCCCTGTGAGATGGTAGGGAAGGGCGCCGAATAGGGAGAGCACCACCCAGGCGAGCGTCACGGCGAGGAAGCTGTCGCGTCTCGAGATCCTCAGCTCCTTCGACCTTGCAGCGTAGAGTATCGAGCAGACGGAGAAGACCACCATGGCCAGGATCGTAAGGGCGAAGGCCTCGACCCCGTCCCTTTCGCCGTAGTATGCACACACGATGGCCGGCAGAAGCATTATCGCGGCCATGAACAGACATATGAATCCTAGAAGTCTCAGCACGGATTCCGGGTGCAAGCTCATCCTCCCCTGGTGGACAGGTCTGAATACCCCGTGGAAAGTGGATTTGTCAAGTGCGTCTTCATGTATGCCTCGGGTGGTGCTAGAATCTTTGTATGGAAAGACGTGCACTTTTCGCGGGTTCATGGTACCCGGCCGACAGGCACGGCCTCGAGGCCATAGTCTCAGCGGGACGCGACCTGGGAGGTGGAGCGCTGATGGGCGTCCTGCCCCATGCGGGACTGATGTTCAGCGGGCGCTTCATACGCGACTTCTTCTCGAACCTCGACAGCCGTGTCGACAGGGTGCTTGTAATATCTCCTTCGCATTACCATGTGCTGCCCGAGGACACCTTCGTGATATCCTCCTTCGACAGCGCCGCAAGTCCGCTTTCAAGCGTTCCCGTCTTCCGGCCCGACCTGCCCGGCGCAATGGTCTGTGACGAGGCGATCCAGAGCGAGCACGCACTCGAGATGTTCATCCCGTTCTGTGCGGCCCGTTCGCTTGCAGTCGGCTTCGCCGTGGTCGGCGACGTCTCCGGCCGGGATGCGCTGGATGCACTCTCCCGGGATGTCCGCGCTCTGCTTGACGGGCGCACCGCGCTCATCGCCTCGAGCGACTTCACCCATTACGGCCGGCGCTTCGGCTACATGCCTTACGGAGCGGATGGCGAAAAGAAGGCCGTCGCCGAGGATCTGAGGATCGCATCGCTTCTCTGTCGGGCGGACGTGGATGGAATTCTTCCGATACGCCACAGAAGGACGATCTGCGGCATCGTCCCTGCCATGATCGTCTCTCTTGCAGCCTCGTCGCCGGGCCTTGTCGGACAGGTCGTGGACAGCGGCACGTCATGCGGCATCCTGGGCACGTCCGGCGACGACTTCGTCTCTTACGTGAGCATCTTCTGGAGGTGTGGTGATGAGCGGTTATGAAGGTGACAGACTCCCTTGTATCGCCAGGACAAGTCTCGAGGACTTCTTCTCCGGCCAAGCCAGGGACATGGGTGATGGAGGAGGACGCCACGGATCCTTCGTGACACTGCGCAAGGGCGGGGATCTGAGAGGGTGCATCGGTTATATGGCTCCTCTGGACACGTTGTACAGACAGGTGTACGCACTTGCCCGGCAGGCGGCCTTCCATGACTGGCGCTTTCCTCCCCTGGGAGAGGATGAGCTTGCAAAGGTGAGGATAGAGGTCTCCGTGCTCTCCCCGATGAAGGACATAGCGTGCCTGGATGAGTTCGTCCCCTCCCGTGACGGCATTCTCATGACATGCCGCGGCCACAGGGCCGTCTTCCTTGCCGAGGTGGCGGACGAGACCGGCTGGACGAAGGACGAGATGCTGGCTGCGCTTTCCAGGAAGGCGGGGCTTCCTCCGGATGCCTACCTTGATGCGGATGCATCGTTCATGACGTTCACAAGCGAGGTCTTCCATGAGGTGTGACTTCTGCTTCCGTTGCTGCGACATCAGGGAAGGGGGAAGGGGCTGGTGCGGCGTCAGGGAGAACACGGGAGGCGTCATCCACAGCCGATACGACCATGATCTGGTGGCGATCGCGCTGGATCCCGTCGAGAAGAAGCCCCTGTACCACTTCCTTCCCGGCACGAAGACGCTTTCCATCGCCAAGGCCGGCTGCAGCTATGACTGCGACTTCTGCCAGAACGCCATGATCGCGAGGGAATACGAAGGAGTCGGGATGGAGAGATGGCTTCCTGAAGAGGTCGTCGACATGGCGTGCCGTCATCGCATCCCGTCTGTCAGCTTCACATACTCCGAGCCATTGGTCTGGCAGGACTACATGTCATCCGTCGCCACGGGAGCGAAGGAGAAGGGTCTGAAGACGGTCATGGTGTCAAACGGAGGCTTCGGCAAGGCCTCCCTGGACAGACTGCTGCCGCTCATCGACGCCTTCAACATCGACCTCAAGGGGGATTCGTCGTTCTACAGGAAGGTCTGCCATGCCGACCTCGTCCCGGTCGAGGAGGGGATATCCGCGATAGCATCTTCAGGCCGTCATCTCGAGGTCACCACCATGGTCATAGAAGGAATCCACGACGAGGCCATGATAGCCTCGCTGGGGAGGCTTCTCCATGAGGCGGGGGTCCATGTCTGGCATCTGACGCGCTTCTTCCCGCATCGCAGGATGAGAGACCGTGCCGCTACGGGTGAAGCCTGCCTGGCCAGACTGTACAAGGTCGCATTGGAAAGCGGCGTGGAGCATGTGTACCGCGGCAACAGCGCATTCGCGGATCCACTTGTCTGCCACACATGCGGTGGGAGCATCGACAGGCTGTCATGTACGGGGCATTGCCCTGCCTGCGGCTCTCCGGTCTACGGGGTGTGGGCCTAGGCCAGCACCCTCAGCGCGTTGCCGGTCCAGAAGCGGTCGATCACGGAAGAGGAGAGTCCTGCATCCGACAGCGCATCCAGCAGGCGCGGCAGCTCCTCCACCTTCGCTATCTCGAGTGCACCTGATATCCCGTCGAAGTCGGTGCCGAGCGCGATCACTTCGTCACCGCCGACTGCGCGCATGTGCATGACATGGCGCACCATGTCCTCGATCCGGCTTTCGCATGCCTCCGGGCTCCTTGCATCGGAATAGTCGTGGAGGAATGCCGGGCAGAGGTTCAGTCCCACGATTCCACCCCTGTCGGCGATGGCCCTGATCATGTCGTCCGTCAGGTTCCTGGGGTGGTCCACCAGCGCCCTTGCATCGGAGTGGGTGGCGACAATGGGCACACCCATGTCGACGAGATCCCAGAAGCCTCCGTCGCTCATGTGCGACACGTCTATGATGATGCCGTGTGACGAGAGCAGCTCGACCAGCTGGCGGCCCTGGGCCGTCAGGCCGAGCGCCATCTTCGCCTTGTCCCCGCTGTTCGGGTTGGCGTAGGCGTTCGCGACGTTCCACACGGGACCGACGATCCTGGGCTTCCAGGAGATGACCTCCTCCACCTTGGCCCAGTCGCCTGCCGTGGGTTTCATGTCCTCCACCGTCAGGATGGCGGAAAGGGCGTTGGAGCGGATCTCGTCAGTGCATGTGGCCTGTGCGATGTGTCCTTTGCATGCCTCCATCTCCTTCACGAAGCGCTTGTGGATCGCCTTCATGTCGCTCCAGGTGCACTGAGGAGGAGTGTAGATGGCTAGGCACTGGGCCATGGCGCCTATCTTCTCGAGTCCTTGGACCGAGACCGAAAGGGAGTTCTCCTGAAGGTTCTGGTCCGTGGCTTCATGCCACAGCCTGTATATCGTGTCTGCATGGAAGTCTATCATATGGCCATTGTCGCACCTGACGGGTGTTTCTCAAAGGGGGTGGGAGGATTATAATCACATATCATGGCAGACAGGATAATAGTGTGTGGTGCGAAGGTCCACAATCTGAAGGACATAGATGTGGAGATCCCCTTGGGAAAGATCGTCGGAATCGCCGGCGTGTCGGGAAGCGGCAAGTCGTCTCTTGCCCTGGGCGTGCTGTATGCGGAGGGTTCCAGGCGCTATCTGGAGAGCCTGTCGACGTACACCAGACGACGCATGACGCAGGCCGAGAGGGCCTATGTGGACGATGTGCTCTACATCCCGGCCGCCCTGGCGCTCAGGCAGAGGCCCGGCATACCCGGCATACGCAGCACCTTTGGAACCGGTAGCGAGCTACTAAATTCGCTTCGCCTGATGTTCTCCCGCCTTGCAAGCCATCGCTGTCCCAACGGCCATTACCACGAGCCCTCGATGGCCGTGGCCCTGGAGCAGGAGATGGTGTGCCCCGTGTGCGGGGTGCACTTCTTCGGGCCGGGGGCCGAGAATCTGGCGTTCAACAGCAGCGGTGCCTGCAGGACCTGCGGCGGCACCGGCATCGTCAGGACCGTCGACAGGTCCACACTGGTACCCGATGACTCGCTCACGATAGAACAGGGGGCGGTGGCCCCCTGGAAGAGCCTGATGTGGTCTCTTATGGTGGACGTGTGCCGAGAGATGGGCGTGAGGACGGATGTGCCGTTTCGCGACCTGACGGACAGGGAGAAGGAGATCGTCTACGACGGACCTGCCGAGAAGCGCCACATCCTTTACAAGGCCAAGAGCTCCGACCAGTTCGCGGAGCTGGACTTCACCTACTACAGTGCGGTCAACACCGTGCTCAACGCCCTTTCGAAGGTCAAGGACGAGAGCGGCATGAAGCGTGTCGAGCGCTTCCTGAAGGAGGAGCCCTGTCCCGAGTGCCATGGAAGCAGGCTGAGCGATGAGGCCAGGGCACCCCGGATCATGGACATCGCGCTCGACGATGCCTGCCGGATGACGCTGGACGAGCTTGTCGACTGGGTCCGCCGGGTGCCGTCCTGTCTACCGGATGAGATGAGGGCGATGGCGGAGAGCATCTGCGAGTCCTTTCTGGACACGGCACGCCGTCTGGTCGACCTCGGCCTGGGATACCTGACGCTTGACAGGGCGGCATCGACCCTCTCCACCGGGGAGAGGCAGCGCATGCAGCTTGCACGTGCCGTGCGCAACCGCACCACAGGTGTCCTCTACGTCCTGGACGAGCCGTCCATCGGGCTCCACCCTGCAAACATCGAGGGGCTGGAGGCCGTCATGGACGACCTGGTCGCGGACGGCAACTCCGTGGTCCTCGTGGACCATGACACGCAGGTCCTCTCGCATTCCGACTGGATAGTAGAGATGGGGCCCGGCTCCGGATCGGGAGGCGGACGCGTCATATGCCAGGGGCCTGTGGAGAAGCTGGCTTCGGATGGCTCCTCGATAATCGGGCCGTTCCTTTCGGGACGCTGTGAGCGTATCAGGACGTTTCTTGATGACGCAGAGGTCTTCTCACAGGGGGAGGTCAGACTGGTCACCGGCCGGATACACACCGTGAAGCCTCTCGAGGTGCGCATCCCGAAGGGACGCATGAGCGTGGTCACGGGGGTGTCCGGAAGCGGCAAGACGACCATGGTTCTGGAGAGCCTCGTACCTGCACTGCAGGCCGTGTGCGAGCACAGGGTGCTGCCGGAACATGTGAAGTCCATCGAAACCGGCGGCATACGCACAGTGAAGCTCATCGACGCGACCCCGATCGGCGTGAACGTCAGAAGCACGGTCGCCACCTACAGCGACATCCATGACGAGCTGAGGAAGCTGTTCGCCAGACAGGATGAGGCCCGGCGCCTTGGCTACAGGGCCGGCGACTTCTCCTACAACACCGGCTCTCTGCGCTGTCCCCAGTGCGACGGCACGGGATCGATCAGCCTGGACGTCCAGTTCCTGCCGGATGTGGAGATCCCCTGTCCCGGTTGCCGCGGCTCGAGGTACTCCGACATGGCGCGCGCCGTCAAGTACACAGGCGCAGACGGTGCCGGATATTCCCTCGTCGACCTCATGGCGATGGATGTGGACAGCGCCCTGGAGGTTCTCCGGGACAGGCCTGTGATAGCACAGAGGCTGCAGACGCTGCATGACCTGGGGCTCGGCTATCTGACGCTGGGCGAGGCCACGCCCGGACTTTCCGGAGGCGAGGCGCAGCGCCTGAAGCTGGCAAGCGAGCTGGGACGCAGGCAGAACGATTCGCTTTTCGTCTTCGACGAGCCGACGATAGGACTGCACCCGCTGGATGTACAGAGCCTGCTTGGAGTCTTCCAGACCCTGATCGACAACGGGGCCACGATAGTCGTCATAGAGCATGACCTGGATGTGATACGCAACGCCGACTGGGTGGTCGACATGGGGCCTGGTGGCGGAAAGGCCGGCGGGTGCATCGTCGTCTCTGGTACGCTTGACGACCTGCGACGCAACAGGGAGAGCATCACGGCCAGGTATGTGTAGTCCGTCCATCATGATTGTGTCGTCCTGATGAGGAGTGTGGCGGCTCTCTACATGTCAGGCACCGTTCGATGGATGCTGAGAGAAGAAATGTGTGTTTTGCCCAGAGGGTGATTGAACTCCCCCATCCGGCGTAGGTATTTCATAGACATGTATACGGTGCTTATCATATGGTTGCGAGAAGACTCCCGCCTTCAGATGGGGGATGAGAGCAATCACTTGCCTTTCTGGCTTTCGATGTACTTCTGGATCGATGATGCAGAGACACTGCCAGCCGATCCTATATAGTAGCTTCTGGTCCACAGTGTCGGCAGACGGCTGCGCAGCCACTGGTGTCTGCCTCTCAGAATCCTCGATGTGTAGCCTTTCAGCTGGTTGACTATGAACTGTGGTTCATATGAAGGCTTTCCTTCAATGAAGATGTGCACATGGTCAGGCATCACCTCCATTGCAAGAATCCCAAGGCCCAGTTCTGCCGCCTTTTGTGTAAACAGCTGTTTCAATTCCTCTTCCAGAGGACCGAGGACCTTCCTTCTGTACTTGGGACAGAAGACTATGTGGTATTTCAGCGCATAGACTGCATGGGCCGAGCTGTAGCGCCTTTTTCCCCGAGTGTTTCCGTCATCCATGTTTGTATTATATATCCGAATCTGATATAATTGAAACATGTTGAAGGCTTTCAAGTACAGACTATATCCTGACGACAGCCAGGCAAGGCTTCTGAGACAACACGCAGGCTGTTGCCGCTACGTCTTCAACATGGGACTTGAATACAGGAGGAAGGCCTATAGGAGACGCGGTGAGTCCAGAGGCTATGGCGATACGGTCAGACTGTTGAACATCATGAAGAAGGAGAAGCCCTGGCTGCGTGAGGCCTACAGCCAGTCGTTGCAGTCGGCGTTGAGGAATCTGGATACCGCATATGTCAATTTCTTCCGCGACCCCGGACACTTCGGCTACCCGAATTTCAAGAGGAAGACATCGGTTCAATCGATCCAGTATCCTCAGAACTGCAAGGTGGACTTCCAGGAGCAGAAGCTCCATGTGCCCAAGATAGGCTGGGTACCATGCATCTTCCACAGGAGATTCGAAGGAAGGATGAAGACCGTCACGATCTCCATTGAGCCGTCCGGTGAATTCCATGTCAGCATCCTTGTAGAAAATGAGGATGAAACTCCCGTAGTGATTCAGCAGAGTGTAAAAGATGAATCCGATGTCCTCGGCATCGATATGGGAGTCAAGGCTCTTTGCACCTGTTCTGACGGAACGGTGTTTGAGAACAACAGGTATCTGGCAAAATCGGAAAAGCGACTAAGGAGAGAGCAGAGGAGACTTTCAAGGAAGAAGAAAGGCTCCGCCAACAGGAACAGACAGAGGATCAAAGTAGCCAAAATCAATAAGAAGATAGCAAACCAGAGGAAGGATGCAGTAGAGAAAGCAACAGCAGAGATTGCAGGCAAGAGCCACGCCGCAGTCGCCGTCGAGAATCTCAATGTCAAAGGCATGGTGAAAAACCATCATCTGGCAAAATCCGTGTCTGATGCCTCCATGTCCGCCTTCCTTACAAGGCTTGAGACAAAGTGCAGGAACAAGGGGAAGACATTTGTGAAAGTGGACAGGTGGTTTCCCTCAAGCCAGACCTGCTCGGTCTGTGGCCATGTGAACAAAGGGATAAGGGATTTGAAAATCCGGGAATGGGTTTGTCCCCGATGCCACACGCGCCATGAGCGAGACAACAATGCCTCAATCAATATTGCGCGTGAGGGATATCGCCTGATAGCCCGGCTACCCATGGACGGTGGGGAAGTAACGCCTGTGGAGAAGACAGCTCTGCAGCAGGACAATCAAGGGCCTGCTGTAACTGACTTCGCAGAAGCAGGAAGAGTTCTCGAAAGAGAAGCTACTTGTCTTTAGACAGGAGAGTTGTCACCATATGCGACGACGCATCGGACGCTGATGTATCGTCGCTTCGTGCATATCTGGAGCTGTCCGACCTCAGGACGGTCGTCTGTGACGATTCCCGCCAGTCGCTTTCAGCCATTTCACGGAATATGGTCGACATCGCCGTACTGGTCTCCAGAGGGGGAGCCGTCGACGGCTTCATGACCATCAGGAGGCTTCGCGAGAAGTCGGACATGCCGGTCGTGGTCCTCGCGGAGCATAGTGACGAGAGCGACAGGATCATGGCCTTCGAGCTGGGTTGCGACGACATCATCTCCTCGCCGTTCAGCTACAAGGAGATCGTGCTTCGGCTGAAGGCGAGACTGAAGAGGCGGGATAAAGGACTCCATGAAGCCCGTCATGTATTCAGGAACGGGGACAGGGAGCTGGTCGTCGACACATCGTCGCACAAGGTCATCGTCGACGGCGGCGAGGTGGACCTCACTGCAAGCGAGTGGAGGATATTTTCCATGCTCGTGGCCAACTGCAACTGCGTGGTATCCCGCTCCCTGATGGATGTCCACTTCTACGGCGAGCTCGGAGTCGAGGACTTCGGAGACGGCGACACCGGCTATGTGACGATCGGCACGTACATGTACTTCTAGGACGACGGCCTCCGCCAGAGGGTGGCAGGCATTGTTTCAGGACCGGCTGCGGCAGGACGTTACCTCCTGTGCGCCCAGCCGGTCCTGGTTTGTTCAAGACCTGATCCAGGTGAATTTCCTTGACCTCAGGTCACATCGTTTTCCCCTTGTCCGTGGCAAAAGGCTTTTCTCGATTGCGATAGTCCTGTAGAATCCAGGTGAAGAACATGTAAAAAGAGGAATCAGGTGGACGTATCCTTTTCATATTTCATCTCCGAGGTCATGAGCTCGCCGATGCTCTTCATTTCGGCCCTGCTCACGCTCTCGGTGATCTTCGTGAACGGATGGACCGATGCGCCCAATGCGATCGCCACATGCATCACGACACGCTGCCTTTCGACCAGAAAGGCGATCATCATGAGCGCCGTGTTCAACTTCCTGGGCGTTCTGATAATGACGCACATAAACGCAAGCGTCGCCTCGACTATATCGAACATGGTCGACTTCGGCTCCGACACCCATACCGCGCTCGTCGCGCTCTCGGCATCGCTGTTCTCAATAGTCGTGTACTCCACCGGAGCCTCCTGGCTGGGTATTCCGACCAGCGAGAGCCATAGCCTGATCGCAGGGCTCACAGGAGCCGCCATCGCCACGCAGAACGGTCTGCACGGCGTGAATTTCGACGAGTGGGTCAAGGTCATCTACGGACTGTTCGCCTCGCTGATCCTGGGCTTCGTCATGGGCTACGTGATCTGCCGTCTGGTCGCCTTCCTTTTCCACCGCATGGAACGGCGGAAGGCCAACACGGTGTTCACGTACTCCCAGATCGGAGGGGCTGCGGCCATGAGCTTCATGCATGGTGCGCAGGACGGCCAGAAGTTCATAGGCGTCCTCTTTCTGGCAATCGCGTTCTCCAACGGACAGACAAGCGTGCATGGTATGATCATCCCCGTGTGGCTCATGCTCCTGTGCTCGACCGTGATGGGCGTGGGAACAAGCGTCGGAGGAGAGAAGATCATCAAGAGCGTGGGCATGGACATGGTGAAGCTGGAGAAGTACCAGGGCACCAGCGCCGACATCGCCGCATCGCTGTGCCTGCTCATGTCATCCGTGTTCGGCATACCGGTGTCGACCACGCACACCAAGACCAGTGCGATCATGGGAGTAGGAGCCTCCAGGAGGCTTTCCGCGATAAACTTCTCCGTAGTCAAGGACATGGTCCTCACATGGATCTTCACGTTCCCCGGCTGCGGACTCATAAGCTTCCTGATGGCGAAGCTGTTCATGTTCCTCTTCTAAAGGAGTAAAAGGTGAAAAGGCAGGATTCATTCTATTTCGACAACTTCATCGAATGCACCCATTATTCTCTGCGTGCCGCACAGCTGCTGATGGCCGTCATGAACGACTACGACAGCTCCCTGATCGAGGCGCGTCTGGACGAGATGCACCAGATCGAGCACGGTGCGGACACGAAGAAGCACGAGATGCTTGCAGTGCTGATGAAGGCTTTCATGACGCCGATCGAGCGCGAGGACATCATGCTGCTGTCGACGTGTCTGGACGAAGTGACCGACAAGATCGAGGATGTCCTGATCCGGCTGTACTGCAACGACATCCATACCATGAGGCCTGTGGCCATCGAACTGGCATCCGTCGTCGTCGAGTGCTGCAAGGAGATGGAGACGCTGCTGGAGGAGTTCAGGAACTTCAAGAAGAACAGGTCCATCCATGAGCACATCGTCAGGATCAACACGCTGGAGGAGGATGCGGACAAGCTGTTCATCAAGGCGATGAGGGAGCTGCATTCCCAGTCCTCCGACCCCGTCGAGATCGTCAAGTGGCGCGAGATCTTCATCTATCTTGAGAAGTGCACCGACGCCACGGAGCACGTCGCCGACGCCGTCGAGCGCGTGATCATGACCAACACCTGATCAGATCGTGACTGTCTGTGTGGACAGGAGGCCTCCATCCCGAGCCAGATGGCTGTCGATGGTCAAGGCCCCGCTCTCCACGTCCAGAGTGTATACGTAGTAGACGCCGCGGCTTTCGAACATGCCGTCTCCTCTGGTGTGCAGCGCATCGTGGTTGAACTCCCAGAAGGAGCGGCCTACATGGATCAGGCCTCCGCCTGAATGGCGGTGACCGTCCAGCATGATGCCGACTCCGTACTGGTCCATCAGCCGATACAGGCGGTGCTGCTCGGCCACGTCACCCGTCCCGAGAAGGAAGATGAGGCTCTGGTTGAGAGCTTCGCCGCTGGTGATGTCGGTATGTGTTATGAACACCTTGTATGGATTGTCGTCCAGGGCCAGTGCCTGTTCGAGCGCTTCCAGCTGTGCCAGGGTGAATATCCTCAGCGAAGAGTCCAGGGCGTAGATCGACAGTGGTCCATAGATGAATCGCCCCACGGTTCCGAAGATCCCTTCGGCATGGTACAGCGCCTCCCATTCGTCCCGCATCCGGTCGCTCTGCAGTTCATGGTTGCCAAGGATGCCGAGGGCCGGCACGTTCAGGTCGCCAAGCCGGGACAGGAAATCCACAAGAGGTCCGTATTCGATGTTCCCGTCGTCGCTGAGGTCCCCCAGGCTGATCACGAAGTCGTAGTCCTCGGCTATCTCGAGGATCCTTGCGCTGTTGTCGGTCACCTTGCTGTCGTGTCGTCCGATGTGGGCGTCAGTGAACACGAGGAAGGTGATCTCATCCTCTTCGCCGCTCCATGCTCTCCCATCATCTGACAGTTCGACCGCTTTGATGAACGGGTTGACGTCATATGGAAACACGTCGTCCAGGAAGTGTATCTCGCAGCCGGTGAAGACGGCGAGGATGATGGACAGTGTGGCAAGCAGACATGCTCTTCTCATTCAAGCCCCCTGAGCACGACACCCGCGCCTATGCCGTAGCCGGCGATGGTGATGTATGGGTTCATGAGGACTTCGGCAAGCTCCGCATAGCCTCTGACATAGAATGCCAGCTGCCTGTCGACCTCTATTCCCGTCTCGAATCCCACGCACAGCGTCGACTTCCAGCTCCGCTCCTCGGCCAGGAAGCTCGTCGCGAACACGTCCGCGTGGAATCCGGATGCCCTTATTCCCGTCCTCAGTTCCAGGAGAGGGGAGATCGACCACTGGAGGATGAGCGAGTATGGCGACCAGGACATGCCTGTCTGCAGTCCTGCGGCGTACTTCACGTGGAACCAGTCGAACACGAGGTCCTGGCTGAAGATGTATGACAGGGTGTTGAACCCTCCTTCCCATGGTACCGTCTGCATCGTTGTGCTGAAGGTGTGGGTCAGCGTGCTGCCCTGGTCGATGTCGTATGACAGGGCCAGGTCGAAGATGTCGCCCATGTCGGTCTGGAAACGGAATGCGGCTCCTGCGTACGAGACCGTCAGGGCGAAGAACATCGGCTCGTCCTCTATCGACGACCTCCTTGTGCCGAGCGACCAGTCGAACGAGACGGGCTCTGCCGCCAGGCCACAGGCCAGGACGACGAGCATCATGACGCTTGCAAGACTCCTCTTCACCACACCTGGAAGTCTAGAGCAGGCGAGTGCCCTTCTCAAGGTGGACATGATGGAAAAGTGGAGGAAATGTGGAAAATGTCCTATCGACCATATCCATTCATCTGGTTACTCTTGTGGCATGGACCTGAACATAGCACTCGTATTCGTAGCGCTCGTCATGGTGAGCGCGATCTTCGGTTCCCGGATCTCCTCGAAGTCGGGCATGCCTGTGCTGCTCGTGTTCATGGTCCTGGGCATGATAGCAGGAGTCGACGGAATCGTCGGCATAGACTTCGAGGACTATGATGCGGCCAACACCATCTGCTCTGCGGCGCTGATCTTCATCATGTTCTACGGCGGTTTCGGAACGAGCTGGAAGGCCGCTCGTCCTGTGGCCGTCCCCTCTATACTGCTTGCAAGCGCAGGTGTCGTGATGACCGCCATGCTCACAGGGCTGTTCTGCCGTTTCGTTCTCGGGATGCAGTGGCTCGACGCACTGTTGTTGGGAAGCGTGCTGTCATCGACCGACGCGGCCAGCGTCTTCTCCATACTGCGAAGCCGTCGTCTGTCTCTGAAATACGGCACGTCATCATTGCTGGAGATGGAGAGCGGAAGCAACGATCCTGCCGCCTACATGCTCGTGATGATCTTCCTCGAGATGCGCTCGGCCGGCAGTGTCGGCTTTTTTGCAATCGCATACGACGTCTTCAGCCAGGTCGTCTACGCGATCGTCATCGGTCTCGCCCTGGCGCTGGTCACGAGGCGCATACTCTCCAGGTTCAGCTTCCCCGAGGGCTTCACGCCGATTCTTATCCTTGCCGTCGCTCTTCTCTCCTACGCTCTGCCATCCCTCGTGGGCGGCAACGGGTATCTGGGGGCCTATCTGGTCGGCATACTGCTGGGCAACATGAAGATCGAGGGCAAGAGGGACCTGGTGTCGTTCTTCAACGTGTTCAACGGGATGATGCAGATACTGATCTTCTTCCTGCTGGGCCTCCTGGCAACGCCAAGGAGCCTGCTTGCAGAGATCCATGTAGGACTGCTGATCTCCGCATGCATGATCATTGTCGCGCGCCCACTGGCTGTGGCCCTGCTGACGCTTCCATTCCACTTCCCGTTCAGACAGCAGGTTGTCATCTGCATGGCGGGACTCCGTGGTGCATCCTCGATCGTGTTCTCGATAGTCGTCACCGTCGCCGGTGCATACGCATACGGCTCGATCTTCAACACCGTCTTCGTCGTCGTCCTCGTCTCGATACTCCTTCAGGGCTCGCTTCTGCCCTATGTCTCCAGAAAGGTAGGCATGATAGACGAGGAGGAGGACGTCCTCAAGACGTTCAACGACTACGAGGAGAACAGCATCGAATTCATCCCGGTCCAGCTTGGTGCGGACTCGGCCTGGACGGGACGCAGGATCATGGACCTGGACACGCCTCCGGACTCCATCGTCGCCGCGATCGAGCGGCGCGGGGTGCCGCTGGTCCCGAAGGGCGACACCGTTCTGGAAGTGGGGGACCGCATCATCCTCGGCCTGTCGAGGGAGCAGATAGACACTTCGGTCGGTCTTTCGGAGGAGACGGTCTCGGCCCGTCACCCGTGGGTCGGCAGGACTCTCAAGGACATAAGACCAGACGAACTGGTGCTGATGATTCTACGCGACGGAAAGTGTATCATACCAACCGGCGACACGACGATTCGCAAGGGCGACGTGCTGGTCAAGAACGAACAGAGGTGATGCAATCATGAACATATATGACGTGGGGCTTGTCCTTGAAGGCGGCGCGATGCGCGGCATGTTCACGGCAGGCGTGCTGGATGTCCTCATGGAGAAGGACGTCTATATTATGAACTGCGTGGGCGTGTCCGCAGGTGCGGTGTTCGGCTGCAACTACAAGTCCCGGCAGATCGGCAGGACGATCCGCTACAACAAGCGCTTCTGCCGCAATCCACATTACGTGTCGTTCCGCTCCTGGCTTTTCACGGGCGACCTGTATGGTGCCGATTTCGGCTACAGGAGGATACCCTACGAACTCGATGTATTCGATACGGACACGTTTTGTGCCAACGACATGAAGTTCCATGTCGGGGCGACGAACCTGCTTACCGGGGAATGCGACTTCCACACCCTGACCGACGGCGGGGACCGTGACCTGCTGTGGCTACGCGCCTCGGCATCCATGCCTCTTGTCTCACGGGTCGTGACGATCGACGGAATCCCATACATGGACGGGGGGTCGGCCGACTCGATTCCATTGGACTACATGGAGGGCCTCGGCTTCAGACGCAATGTCCTGCTGCTCACACAGCCGGATGGATTCGTCAAGCAGAGAAACGGCATGCTCCCGCTGATCAGGATGAAGTACGGCAGGCGCTATCCTGCGCTTGTGGACGTCCTGAAGCATCGCCACGAAGTGTACAACAGGACTCTTGAGACGATACGGGAGCGAAGAAGGGACGGACTTGTCTACGTGATCCAGCCGCCCGAAGCGCTGGGCATCAAGGCCGTGGAGCATGACAGCGGCAATCTTGAACGCGTCTACCGTATCGGACGGGATACCGCCGAGCGTATCCTTCCTTCTCTGATGGACTTTTTGCACTCGTGAGCGCGATGGTGTAGAATGACGGTCAGGAGGTGTCGATATGAAGATGGTTTTCGCGATCATAAGCAAGTCGGATGAGGACATCACGGTCACGGCCTTGAACGAGGCCGGGTTCTTCGCGACCAAGCTCAGCTCGACCGGGGGGTTCCTGAAGAAGACCAACACGTCCATCATCGTCGGAACCGATGATGACAAGGTGCCGCAGGTCCTCGACATACTCAGACGCTATGCGGGAAAGAGGATAGACGAGATGCCTTACGTCGCTCCTTCGATGTCGCGCCCGTCGGCCGGCGTCGGAGCGCCTTACGTGACGGTGCCGACCAGTGCCGGCGGAGCCACCGTGTTCGTGCTGGACGTCTCGGCGTTCGAGAAGTTCTGATTCAGACCGTCTGTATGCACAAATCCCCCGAGGATCGCTCCCTGGGGGATTTGTGTCTTCATCGGTATATCGGTATAGGAGCTAGGCGTTCACTACGTCATGTATCGTGGCGCGTACGCATCCCTTTCCAGCAACCATCCTGGTGAAATCCTCGACCACGGTGCCGAACAGCGGCGTCGCCGTCACGTCGAGACCGAAGATCTTCTCGTTCGACAGCAGCGGTCTGAGGCGCTGTGTGAAGTCGCCCTTCGAGCCCAGCGTGATTCCAGAGAGCATCGGTTGCAGGGTATCGGTCATCGGGTCCGGACTGAGCGTGAAGGCCTCTCCTTCGTCGTCCACGGCCAGCAGATAGCGCAGATACATCGCGTACACGAGTGGTACGACCCTGAGGCTTGTGACGTCCAGCTTGTCGGATGCAAGATAGCTCTTGATCGTCTCGCCGAAGCGGATGGACAGTTTCTGGCTGGTGTCTGTCGCAATGCGCTGCGGGGTATCGGGCATGAACGGGTTGGGGATCCTCTTGTGGATGACCTCGTCGATGAAGGCCCTGGGATCGATGATGCCCGGGTCCGTGACCACCGGCAGGCCCTCCCTGTAGCCGAGTATGTCGACCATCTTCCTGAGGTCCTCGTCCTGCATCTCCCTGCTGATCAGCGTGTATCCCAGCAGACAGCCGGAGAGCGCCAGTGCAGTGTGGAGGGGATTGAGACAGGTCGTGACCTTCATCCTCTCGACCTTGTCGACGGTCTGTCTGTCGCAGAAGTACACGCCAGCCTCCTCGAGGGCCGGACGTCCGGCGGGGAACCTGTCCTCTATGACGAGGTATTCCGCCTCCTCCGCATTGACGAAGGGTGCGATGTATGTGTGCTTCGCCGTGACGATGGGCTCGCTGTCCTCGAAGCCGTCCTTCTCGAGCATCTGCCTGACGCTCTCGTCAGGGCGCGGTGTGATCTTGTCGATCATGGATATCGGGAAGCTGACACGCTTCTCGTCGCCGATGTACTCGAGGAAGGCCTTGTCTGCAGATCCGTTGTCGACATACGCCTTGGCGATGGTCTCGATGGCCGCCTTGAGCTTGTCTCCGTTGTGCGAGCAGTTGTCCATGGAGACCAGGGCGATCGGGTATGCTCCCTTCTGCCACCTGAGATACATCAGGTATGTGAGGTTGCACAGGAAGACGGATGCCTGGTCGATGGGCCTGGCGAAGTCCGCGACGTAGAACGGGAAGAGCTCCCCGGCCGGGTTGTACAGCGCATAGCCTTTCTCCGTGATCGTGAACGACACCATCTGGAGGGACGGGTTCGTGAACGCGTCCACAAGCGTCTTCCATTCACCCTCGTCGCTCCGGTCGCACTTGACGGCCTCCACCACAGAGGCGATTACCTCCTTGTCGATCGAACCGTCTGCCTTGAGCGTGACCGCCAGCGTGAGGTTGTCATGCGGGGCATAGATCCTGTCGATGATCTCTCCGTCGAAGCCTTCTCCTGCGATGATGCCCGTGTCCATCAGGCCCTTGTCCAGAAGTCTCTGGCAGAGCTTCGCGGGGAAGATGCGGAAGATGTTCCCCGATCCGAAATGCACCCACTGCGCTCTGGATGCCGTGTTGCATTTCACCTTCTCATAGTCGAAGGACGGAAGGCGGTAGCCCTTCCATTCGTCCTTTCGTGCCAGTTCAGCCAATGTGAGTTTCATGTCCTCGTACTCCTTTCACCTTGTCGATTCCGCTGTGAAGAAATCGGGATAGGCCACTGTCAGATGGTCAAGTTCGTCCCCGAGTTTTCCGAAGTGTCCGGCAAGGAGGGTCTTCGCCCTCTCCCTGTCGTCCTTCTCGATTGCATCGACCATCGCCTCGTGCTCCTCGTATACGGCCTCCATGCTGGTGGCGACCTTCATGTTGAGAAGCCTTGCGCGGTGCTCGTTTCCCGTATGGGCCTGTATGACCTTGAGTATCCTCTCGTAGCCGACCTCGTCATAGAACACCGTATGGAAGTCTATGTCCGAGGTGAGGAACGCCACGACGTCACCGGTCAGAAGCGCCGTCCTCTGCTGCAGAAGGCAGCCGCGCAGTCTCGTGACGAGAACCAGTCTGCCTTTCTCGTCATATTCCCTTTCCAGGAACTCGTCGAAGACCCGCAGCTCCACAGCAGTACGCAGAAAGCGCTCCTGCATGATCGTCTCGCGGTCGAGATATGATACTCTGGTGCCCTTCTGTGGGAAGATGTCCACAAGCCTGTCCCTCTCGAGCCTGAGCAGCGCATCGCGTACAGGTGAACGCGACACGCCGAGCTCCTGTGACAGGTGGACGAGCTGAAGCTCCTGGCCTGGATCGTACACCAGGTTCTCTATCTTCCCCCTCAGCTCGTCATATACCCAGCTTCCCGCCTGACGTTCGTATCTGCTCATACGCCCCTGGCTTCCGCCTTGTCGATGGCCTCCCAAAGGCCTTCGATGTACACGGCACCCAGAGCCCTGTCGTAGAGTCCGTATCCAGGCATGCACTTCTCGCCCCAGATCGTCCTTCCATGGTCAGGGCGGATGGGTCCTTCGAAGCCGATGTCATGAAGCGCCTTGACCGCCTCGTACATGTCGAAGGAGCCGTCGGAGGACAGGTGTGCAGCCTCTTCGAAGACGCCCTTGGAGAAGTGATGCAGATTCCTGACATGTGCGAAATGGATCCGCTTGCCGCAGGCCTTGATAAGGTCGGGGAAATCGATGTCGGGGTTGGAGCCGAGACTTCCCATGCAGAAGGTCAGTCCGTTGTAGTCCTTGTCGACCGCCTTGAAGAGCCTAAGAATTGCATCCTTGCCGGTGATGATCCTGGGCAGACCGAAGACAGGCCATGCCGGATCGTCCGGATGGATCGCCATCTTGATTCCGTACTTCTCGCACACGGGGCCGATCGCCTCGAGGAAGTAGACGAGGTTGTTGAACAGCTTGTCGCTGTCGACGTCCTTGTATGCCTCGAAGAGCTCGGCGACATGGGAAAGCCTCTCAGGCTCCCAGCCCGGCATTACGAAGCCGTTGGAGTTGTCATTGGTCTGGTTGAAGAAGGTCTGCGGGTCGATGGAGTCCACGACTTTCTGGTCATAGGCGAGGACGGTGGATCCGTCAGGACGCATCTTTGCAAGATCCGTGCGGGTCCAGTCGAAGACGGGCATGAAGTTGTAGCACACAAGGTCGATGCCTTCCTGTCCCAGGTGCTCGAGTGTGTTGATGTAGTTGCGGATGTACCTGTCCCTGTCCGGAGTACCGATCTTGATGGCGTCATGAATGTTGACGCTTTCGATTCCCTCTATCTTCAGACCCGCTTCCTCGACGATCCTCTTGAGCTCGTGGATCCTCTCCCGTGGCCATTCCTCGCCGGCGGGGATGTCGTATAGGGTGGTGATGACGCCTGTGACCCCGGGGATCTGTCTGATCTGCTGTAGCGTGACCGAATCGAATCCAGGACCATACCAGCGGAGTGTCATTTTCATATGAGTGCTCTCTCCTTTTTCAAAATTGATATATTAGAATACTAGACCCGAATTCTGCATCTGTAAAGCTTTTTTTCTGCTGATTTATAGAATATATCATATAGCGGACAAGAGACATGCCATTTGGTGATTGTCATAGATATCCAGAGCCTTGGCTGATCAATGAAAGAAAAGGGAAGATAGTGCAAAATGAATATTAAATTAAAATAATGATACCTAATTAGGAATGTAAATATTTTATAATATATGAAGATTTGAATAATAGACATTTCAGGTCGGTTTCAGATGTCCACATTGCTATTGCTGATGTCTTTGATTGGTCAAAGTCATTGTGATATGACGATTTAGTTAATCAATTTAATAGTATTCAATTAATTAATAATTAGGTGATTTAATTATTTAGTATTAGATAAATCATTATAATATAAAGAGTTATAAGAAAATCGTTGACAATATTATTAAAACAATGTTATATTATATCTAGAAATCATAAAAGGAATGATTTCGATGGTTTTTTTAAATGTGTACGGCTTGCAGCCTGTGGCGTCCATGGTGATGGATCCGGAAGCGATTTCGAGTGTTCCGGAGAAGATGAGGGAAAGAAGAAGCGCCAGTGTTCGAGGACGGTTACAGGATGCATTGCCTCAAGGAAGCGGAGCATGAAGGGTGTTGTGACGTTTCCTCATAGCGATGCTTCGACATCGCGCAACCTCCTCCTTTGAACGGGGTGCTTCCTGTTTCCGTCATGACTTAAGGATGATGGAAGAGGAAACATCTCGTTCACTATTCTTGTGTAACGGAGGTTCCTGTCTTCACGTGGCCTTTGACTCTGATTCTGTTCTGCTGTTATGGAAATCGCGACATGTAATGTCGAGATGTTCCCGATCCTGTTCATCGATATGCAGAGCTTCTGGGAGCATGGATAGAAATCTTTTCAGATTCCAGGCGGCTTATTCGAATGGACATGCTCATCATACCTTCAAGCATGAGCATGATTGCACTGGATTCCTAGGCTGGTTCTAATTCTCCTAAAGTGAACTAGTGTGAATGGAAAAGAATCGAGGTTGCTGAAAAGTCCTGTCGATAGATGTTCAGTTATGTCTGCAGGCCAACATCATCTTTTAGGAATGAATCCGTTGTCGAGTACATCTTCTAATCAGGGCAGGAGTAGGTACATGGACTGGTCTGGAATAGTGTAGATGATATCGTATTCATTTGTTACAAGGACAATGTATTTACACTCCTGATTTGCAATGACTATTTTGTATCCGTGTCTGTCTGGACGCACTTTGATGTCCTGATTTGAACAATAATGCATTGAATAGGTCTACAAGCAACGAAACATGACATGATTTGTCAATTAATAATGAATTTCCAAACATAACTCAGGCCAATTTTCAGTACGATGGCATAAAATCCTGAAGCACTTCATTGAATCATTATAAATTTCAATGGATATGACACCGTTATAATCATGCAACCATGCCAAGGAGTCTATCAGACGACATGGAGTTCAAGATTTCCAGTTCAACTATCTGTCCACTGGATGACTTTCCTTGTTTGAGATTTACGGCATTGTTTCAGCATGGTGTATTCTCATGTCCAGCACATTGGGCATGTCGTCCGACTTCGTCCATTCATCTGAGTCTTCGGCATTCGGAAAATCCATGTCAGGCCAAGTGGAATGGACGCTCTGGAGGGGATGATGCTGATTCGCCTAGAGTGAACAATATGTCAGTTGCCTGACTTCTCCCTTTTGAGAATCTCGAAGAGCACGATGGCAAGCGGGATGACTCCAAGGACAAGAGTGTGTGTCCCGAGGATCCGGCTTGCAAGTGCACAGGAAAGAGCTCCGAGCACGAAGGTCAGAATCATGCCGATGTGGTACATGGACTTCCTCAATGCCCCTCTGTCTCCATCCTTGAGCGCATGGTAGAGCATGGAGCCGCCTCCACGCAGATGGGCTGTGCAGAACAGCGTGGAGAGCTGCACGCCTCTTGCCTGGCGGAAGGTGTTGTACTGCATGCTGCTGATCAGGGCGATTGCGACATGGTAGATGGTGAACGGAGTGGACTGGGGTAGAAATGACAGCAGTGCAAGCAGCAGCATCTCGCCTACAAGAAGAAGTGAAGGCCAGCGACGCTTCAGCCTGTCAGAGAGAAGCTCCGACAGGAACGTCCCTATGAAGAATGTCGTTATCGGAATGAGGACGGAGACCATCCTCTGCCAGTCGCCGTTTGCGGCGTTGAGTGCGAGTATGAGCAGGTTCGCCGTCTCCGCGTTGGCGAACACTCCTCCCTTCAGGTAATAGGAGTACGCCCCCATGAATCCTCCGGAAAGCATAAGGAGGATGAACATGTGGTAGTGGTCCATGCTTGTCTTGGCTTTTTCCATGTAACCGACTATATCTTCATGTCGGTTTTTGGACTACACTTCCAGCATGCTGAAAGTAGAGGTATGCAACATAGTCGAGCTTGCCGTGGATGCGATAGTCAATGCGGCGAACACATCGCTTCTGGGCGGTGGCGGTGTCGACGGGGCCATCCACAGGGCGGCAGGGCCGGGACTGCTTGCCGAGTGCAAGACGCTTGGCGGCTGTCCGACAGGCGAGGCCCGGACCACGGGCGCGTATGATCTCCCATGCCGATATGTGATACATACAGTCGGGCCGGTGTGGCATGGTGGCGGAAAAGGGGAGGATGAGGCGCTGGCTTCATGTTATCGTGCATGTCTCAGGGAGGCGGCCCGCCATGGGATACGGTCCATCGCCTTCCCATGCATAAGCACAGGTGTATACGGCTTTCCCCGTGACCGGGCGGCCAGAATCGCGGTGAAGGAGCTCAAGGACAGCGATCTGGACATCACCATCGTGTGCTATCTCGAACAGGAGAAGCCTGCCTACGATGCCGCGATGAAGGAGGCTGGCCTTTGACCGTACTCGTGACCGGAGGAGCCGGCTTCATAGGATCGAACTTCATCTTCCACATGATGGAGGCGCACCCCGAGGACAGGATCGTGTGCCTGGATGCACTCACGTATGCAGGCAACCTGTCCACGCTTGAGAGCGTGCTGGATGCCGGGGGCTTCCGCTTCGTGAAGGGCGACATCGCCGATAGGGATCTCGTCTACTCCCTCTTCGAGGAGGAGAGGCCGGATGTCGTTGTGAACTTCGCCGCGGAGAGCCATGTGGACAGGAGCATAGAGGACCCCGAGATATTCCTGCGCACGAACATCATAGGCACGTCTGTGCTGATGGATGCATCCAGGAGGTGCGGCGTGAAGAGGTTCCATCAGGTGTCCACCGACGAGGTGTACGGCGACCTTCCCCTGGACAGGCCGGACCTGTTCTTCACGGAGGACACTCCGCTGCATACGTCCAGTCCGTATTCGTCCTCCAAGGCTGGGGCGGACCTTCTTGTGCTTGCATACCACAGGACCTATGGGCTTCCGGTGACGATATCGAGGTGCTCGAACAACTACGGGCCCTACCAGTTCCCGGAGAAGCTGATACCGCTGATGATCATCAACGCGCTGTCCGACAGGCCTCTTCCCGTATACGGCAGGGGTGAGAACGTGAGGGACTGGCTGTATGTGGAGGACCACTGCAAGGCGATAGACCTGATCATCCACAAGGGGCGTGTCGGCCAGGTGTACAACATAGGCGGGCACAACGAGATGAGGAACATCGACATAGTGCGTCTCGTCCTGGAGGAGCTGGGGAAGCCGGAGAGCCTGATCACATATGTCGCCGACAGGAAGGGGCATGACCTGCGGTATGCGATAGACCCGGCGAAGATGCACAGCGAGCTCGGGTGGCTACCCGAGACCATGTTCCGTGACGGAATAGTCAAGACCATAAGGTGGTATCTGGAGAACGAGAGCTGGTGGAAGAATATAGTAAGCGGCCATTACAAGATTGTGGAGCAAGAACTTGCAGCCTCATGCCTCCTGAAGGTGTGAATGATTTGCAAGGCCCGCTTACATTCCCTTTGCAACCGGTACGGACCGGCGCCTTGACCAATGCGGCCGGAATCTGGCAGAATCCTGACTGTTGTCATGAGACGACATTATCTTGTACCTGCAAGGCAGGAAGGGGGTGATGGTCAGTGGCATTTGTAAAGGTCGACGAGAATGAGCCTTTGGAGAAATCGATCAAGAGATTCAAGAGAATGGTCGAGAAGGAAGGCATCATTCGCGAGTGGAAGAAGCGCCAGTACTTCGAGAAGCCCTCTACGATCCTCAACAGGAAGAAGAAGGCTCTTGCTCGCAAGCAGATGAAGAAGGTGCGCAAGATCCACGCCTCAAAGGCTTATTGATCTCACGACCGTCGGAGACATCCGGCGGTTTTCTTTTTTTTCACCCTTGTGCTGACCTTCTTCCAATGGGTAGGATTTATATCAGGAGGTCGGAATGTCCACGATATTCGTCACAGGTCATCGCAATCCGGACATGGACTCGATTGCGGCGGCGATCTCGTACAGTGCGCTGAAGAACGAGCTCGACAGCGGGAACCATTACATACCTGTCGCCCTGGGGCCGCTGAACACCCAGTCGCATGCGATGCTGGAGTCGCTTGGTCTGCCGGATCCTCTGTTCGTCAAGGATGTATACTCCCGCGTCTCGGCCGTCTACAGGAAGCCGACGCTCACAGTCGCTCCCGACGACCCCGTGTACGAACTGGTGAACATGTACAACCAGAACAACCCCTCCGTGGTCCCGATCATGGACGGCAGCGTCTTCAAGGGCCTGCTCTCGATCGACGAGATCAACCGCTACTTCCTTCGCGAGAACATGGACAGCCGTCCCGTATACGACATACTGCTGAAGAACATCCCGCGCGTGATCAAGGGCTTCTTCCTCAAGAAGTGCTCCCAGGACATGGTGCATGGGCCGATCATGGTCGGTGCAATGGACTACAAGGTCTTCTGCCATCGTCTTGCCGGGTGTCCCGAGAAGCCGATTCTGGTGGTTGGAAACCGTCAGGACCATATCAGGGCGGCTTTCAAGGAGCAGCTTCCGGGCATCATTCTGACCGGAATGGACGAGGATAGCCTGCAGAGCATCGACACCTCCGAGTACGACGGATTCGTCTATGTGTCCCATGAGGACACCGCAGAGACGATACGTCTGCTGCGCCTGTCGGTCGCCGTCGCCGGTCTTCTCGTGCGCCACAGCGGAATCCGCGTGACTGACGACATGCTCTTCGAATCGGCAAAGGGCATGCTCCTGGACAGCGGCGTGAGAGGCCTGCCGGTGTTCAGTCATGAGGACGGGTCCTTCGTCGGCTTCATAACCCGACGCTGCTTTCTCACCCAGCCAAGACAGAAGATCATCATGGTCGACCACAACGAGGCCATGCAGTCCGTCCAGGGCATCGAGGATGCAGAGATCGTTGAGATCGTGGACCATCACAGGCTGGATGCGCCCAAGACGCGCACCCCGATCTCCATCATGGCCTCCCCTGTGGGCAGTACATGCACGATCGTCTATGACCAGTACCGGCGCTACGACGTGGCAATGGATGGAAGCATGGCCCGGCTCGTCCTGGCAGGCATAACATCCGACACCGTCATGCTCAAGAGTCCCACGACCACCATGCTCGACCGCCATGCCGTGGATGACATCTGCTCGCGCTTCGGCATAGACTACGAGGCGTTCTGCAAGGACCTGTTCTCACACGGTTCGTCGCTTTCGTCCCTGGACGAGGTCAAGGCCGTGTCGTCAGACTTCAAGATATACGACGAGTGCGGCGTACGTTTCGGCATCGGCCAGGTCGAGGTGACCACCTTCTCCGACATCGGAGAGGTGAAGGAGAGGTACATCAGGGCCCTTGAGCAGATGAAGAGGACCGAGAAGCTGGAGTGGACGATGCTGTTGGTGACGAACGTCATGAGCGAGGAGTCGCTGCTGATAACCACGGAATACAGGAAGTGCTACAAGCTCCTGTATGAACAGAAGGAGGACGGAGTCTACAGCCTTCCGGGCGTCTTGTCGCGAAAGAAGCAGCTCCTGCCCGAGATAACCAGGGTTCTGGGCTGATCAGTCCGTGCCCTGGATTCTTATGATGCTTGGAAGCAGCCTGATGGATGAGAGCATCTTGTGCATCTCCACCTCGTTGTTTGCGCTTACCGTGAATGTTCCGGAAAGACCCTCCGAACACACGTCGAGACTGCCGGCGATCAGCCGCCCGTTGTATTTCTTCACGGCCCCGTCGATCTCGCCGAAGAGCTCGGCGTTCATCTTCGCAGTGACCTTGAAGCGTCTTACCAGTTCATGGCTGTCCCACTCGACGGGGACCAGACGCTTGTCCGCCTCCGCCATGTTGGCGAGGTTCCTGCAGTCCCTGCGGTGTATGACATAGCCGCGTCCGCGCGTGATGTACGCGACGATGTCGTCGCCGTACACGGGATTGCAGCACTTGGCGAAGTCGAAGAGTATGTTGCTGTTGTTGTTGATCACCACAGCCGAGTTCGACTTCTCCGTGGGGATGAAGCGGATGCCCTGCATGACCGGGATGATCGGTTTGAGAGGCTGCTTATCCTCCTCTTCGCTCTTCGTCTCCTTCTTCTTCTGCTCGTTCGTCGTGGCCGGGGCATTCTTGTTCAGCCATGCCATGATCTTCTTGCGCGCAGAGGATGTCTTGGCCATCTCGAGCCATGCATGGTGGGGATGGGCGGAAGGTGAGGTGAGGATCTCGACGACCTGGGTGTTCCCGAGGGGCTTGGAAAGTGGGATTATGCTCCCATCTGCTTTCGCTCCAGTGGTATGTACTCCGATTTCGGTATGTATTTTGAAGGCAAAATCAAGAGCAGTGGCTCCGACGGGAAGTTCGATGACCCTCCCCTGGGGCGTGAAGACCACGATGGAGTCCTTCAGAAGCTCGTTCTTGATCTCATCCATGTAGTCCTCGTTCTGCTCGATCTCCTTCGACCAGTTCTTGATCTTGTCGATGATCTTCTGGTAGTTGACGCTGTCGTAGTGCTTCCACACTCCGCTTTCGCTTCCGGTCGATGCCTTGTACGACCAGTGCGCCGCGACACCCTCCTCGGCGGTCTTGTCCATCTCCCTGGTCCGGATCTGTATCTCCAGATGCCTGTTGTTCGGTCCAAGGACCGTGGTGTGGAGCGACTGGTAGTTGTTCGTCTTGGGCATCGCGATGTAGTCCTTGAACCGTCCTTCGATTGGAGGCCAGGTCTGATGGATGATGCCCAGGATGTTGTAGCACTCGCCGACCGTGTCGCAGATGACGCGCACGCCGAGGACGTCGAAGATCTCGTCGATCTCCTTCTTGCGCCTCTTGATCTTCAGGTAGACCGAATAGACATGCTTCACACGACCCTTCACGGAGATGTTCGTCATCCCGGCCTTGGCGCACTCCATGAGGATCGTCTTCTGGACGTTCTTGATGTAGGCGTTGTATTCGCCCTTCTTTGACAGGAGGAAGTCGGAGATGTACTGGTATGTGTCAGGCTTGAGCGTCTTGAGCGACAGGTCCTCCAGCTCGGTCTTCATCCACGAGATTCCGAGGTTGCCGGCAAGCGGGGCGAATATGTCCAGACAATCCTGCGCGATCTCCTTCTGACGCTGGGGTGCAAGCGATGACAGGGTGCGCATGTTGTGCAGCTTGTCCGACAGCTTGATGATGATCACCCTCATGTCCTTGCCCATGGCGAAGAACATCTTCCTTATCGTCTCGGCTTCCTGAAGGCTCTTGGATTCGCTCTTGAGACGGGATATCTTCGTGACGCCGTCCACCATCAGGGCGACGGACGGTCCGAAGCGCTCCTCTATGTCGGCAAGCGTCGCATCGGTGTCCTCGACTACGTCGTGGAGAAGCCCTGCACAGATCGTGTCGGCGTCCATGCCGAGCTGGATCAGGATGCTGCCCACTGCCAGGGGATGGATTATGTACGGCTCGCCGCTCTTGCGCTTCTGGTCGCCATGCAGCGAATCGGCATATACCGCAGCGCTCAGAATCCTCTCCTGATCCTCCTTCGGATACTGGAAGGCCTTCTGATAGAACTTCTGGACGAGCTGTTCATGCATATGTCTTGTTCAACCCCTTGTCATAGAAGAAGATATCCAGAAAAAGGGATGATATGCAACACTTTTGCCCATTCTGGACCGTTTTCACGTCAGCAGGAGCGTGTCCGGTCCGTCCTTCGAAACCCCTTTGCGGATCTGGATGGAGTGGCCGAACTCCCTGCCATCCTCGAATGCTCCGGGTTCGTATCTGTGCCTCGTGCGCCGGGTCACCAGCTTCCTGTCGCGGTAGACGAGAGTACGTGTCAGACGTTCGTTGTCCCGTTCCACAACGGACAGTGCATAGCCGACATCATCTCCCGCTTCGGCCTCCTTTCTCTGTCTTAGAGCGGTGTAGACGCCGTCATAGAAACTGTTGGTGCCGGTCACTCCACGGTACTTGTCCGGCTCTCTCCTGCGTCTGTCTTGCAGCTCCTGTTCAATGGTGCTGTGAAGCACGTCGACGAGGTATGATGCAACCTCAAGCTCACCGCGCCTGCCGTATGCCCTTATGCCGACTGTGGCCACTGTCCTGGTCTGGACGAGATACACCCCTGTCTGAAGTGCAGCCATCTGGCATAGCCTTTGCCGACTGGATGCTATGCGGCGTGATGATTCGTACAGGTCGCACCAGCATATCGACTCCTCATCGTCCTCATCCGCCTCCTCCAGCGAGTACTGTACGACGAGCTGGCGGACCTTTCTCATGGCCGCCTGGCTCTCGGCCTCGAATGGCGAGGATGAGAGGGACTTGAGCTTTCGCACCTTGTCGATCACACCCGATCTGTGAATGACGGCGATGCGCGCCTTCGAATGGTCTTCGTCGCATCCCAGGGCGCGGCACCAGCGCCGGAACGAGGCGTCATGCTCCAGCGAGCCGGTCTCTACATGGTTCCTCCAGTGTGCCAGCTCGTGTATGGCTACCTGACGGACCGTGTCGTACGGCTGCCGGATCAGCCCATCGCTGATGAATATGCAACCACGGGAGCTTTCGTACAGTCCGAGGAGGCCGTCTGTGAGCGGTGAGAAGAAGACCTTGGGATGAATGGGGCCGACCAGTTCCGTGAAGTCCTCCTCTATTCTCCGGGACAGGCTGTCCGCCCTGCCGCTGTACAGGTATATGATGCGTTCCACAGCCCGACATCATCTCATCAGCCGTCTTCCTTGTCCATCCTCGGCAAAGCCGGTAGAATGACTTGTCATGGCAGAAGGAAAGTCCATATACATAGAGAGTCTTGGCTGTGCCAAGAACCAGGTCGACAGCGAGACGCTGCTGGCCCTGGCCGAGAAGGCGGGCTACAGGATCGAGAGCGATCCGATGAAGGCGTCGGTCGTGGTCGTCAACACGTGCGGTTTCATAGAGAGCGCAAAGAAGGAGGCGATCGACACGTTCTTCACCTTCCGCAACGCCCTTGCACATTCGACGAGGCTTGTGCTGGCGGGATGCCTGGCACAGCGCTATTTCGACGAACTCGAACTACCCGAGGCGGATGCGGTGTTCGGCAATCATGACCTGTCGCTGTTTCCGCAGCTGCTGGAAGAGCTGGAGAATGCGCAGCCGGGCTGCCAGGTGCGCATGCACCCTCAGACCGACCGTTCGAAGAGCGACTGCAGACGGACCCGTCTCCTGTCCAGGAAGGGTTCTGCCTATCTGAAGATAAGCGAGGGATGCAACCACAGGTGCAACTACTGTGCGATCCCCATCATCAGGGGCCCGCTCGTATCCAGAAGACAGGAGGACATCATCGCCGACGCACGCGATCTGATCTCGCGCGGCGTATATGAGATCAACCTCGTCGCCCAGGACCTGGGGGCATACGGAACGGATCTGGACGAGAAGGGAAGGAGCCTTTTTCCAGAGCTGGTCGGGAAGCTGGCGTCTCTGGATGGCGAGTATGTCATCCGCATGCTCTACATCCATCCGGACACGTTCCCGATGGAGCTGCTGGACATCGTACGCGACAACGGAAGGATACTCCCGTACTTCGACATCCCATTCCAGCACAGCCATCCGGCCGTACTGCGCGGGATGAAGAGGACAGGGGACAGGAAGACATATGTCGAACTGGTGGAGAACATACGCCGGGTGCTTCCGGATGCCGTGATCCGCACCACGCTCATGCTTGGCTTCCCAGGTGAGGACGAGGAGGCCTTCGACGACCTCATGACCTTCGTCGAGGAGGCGCAGTTCGACTGGATGGGCTCGTTCCTCTATTCCAGGGAGGAGGACACCCCCGCCTACGACATGAGAGGACAGAGGGAGCACGACAGGGCCCACAAGGTCGCCGCCCGTTGGCAGAAGAGGCTCGAGGCCAGGCAGGAGGAGATTTCCATGAAACGTCTCGAGCGATTCGTCGGAAGGACGTTCCGCGCCATCGTCGAGGAGCCGATACAGGGCGAGGCGCTTGCAATCGCCAGGATATACTCCCAGGCTCCGGACGTCGATGGGCTGACCGTGATCATGGGCGAGGATCTCAAGGAAGGCGATGTCGTGCGCGTCGGCATACGCGCCGTGCGCGGCATGGATCTCGAGGCGGTGCTGATCGATGATTGAAGACTATCTGGCATGTCTCAACGGACCTCAGAGGGAGGCCGTGCTCGACTACGACCATCACCTGCTCGTGCTGGCTGGGGCGGGGTCGGGCAAGACCCGTGTCATAACCACGAAGATCGTGCATGCCATCCGGCAGATGGGATTTGCTCCATGGCAGATACTTGCCGTCACGTTCACCAACAAGGCCGCCAAGGAGATGCGGGGCAGAGTCGAGGCCATGCTGGGTGACGGGTACGATATCTCTTCGCTGGAGATGAAGACGTTCCATTCCTATGGCGCAGGACTTCTCCGCCGCAACGCCGCCAGGATAGGCTACACGTCGTCATTCAACATCTATGATGACAGCGACAGCCAGAGCCTGATGGCCTCCCTGTTCCCGGACGACAGCAGACAGATCATACGCGAGTACTGCAGGAGGATCTCCCTGCTCAAGGACAAGGGTATACTTCCGGACCAGGAGAGCAGGGAGCTCGACATGGCCGAAGAGCAGCTTCCGGGTCTCAGGATGCATTTCAGGATGTACCAGAAGAGTCTCCAGGCCAACCAGTGCATGGACTTCTCCGACCTGATACTCAGGGCGAACGGACTGCTGGAGACGGACGAGGAGGTGAGAGAACACCTTCACAGAAGATATCGTCTCATACTCGTCGACGAGTATCAGGATTCCAACGGCAGCCAGTTCGAAATGCTGCACAGCCTCGTCGGAGACAGGACGCAGCTGGTCGTGGTGGGAGATGACGACCAGAGCATCTACCGCTTCCGCGGGGCGGAGATCGGCAACATCCTCCACTTCAGTGACGACTATCAGAACGTGAGGACGATAAAGCTCGAGGAGAACTACCGCTCCACAAAGAGCATAATAGCCCTTGCCTCGAACCTCATCAGCCATAATCGTACGCGTCATGAGAAGACGCTGTTCACGAACAACGAGGAGGGTGCAAGACCGCGGCTGCTCAACTGCTACAACGAGAGCGACGAGGCGTTGCAGATCGCCTCCATCATCCTCAAGGACCTTGGAAGGAAGGACACCGCCATCCTGTTCAGGACCAACGCGCAGTCACGGGCGTTCGAGACCACGCTATCGGGCCTCAAGGTCGCCTACCAGCTCGTAGGCGCACTGCGCTTCTATGAGCGAGAGGAGATCAAGGACATGCTTTCGGTCTTCTCCCTCATGATCAATCCGCACGACTCGGTATCATACCAGAGGGTCATAAACAAGCCTGCACGTGGAATCGGCAGACAGAGCGTCCAGAAGATACTCTCGCTGGACGGGGACACCATAAGGGCCACCAGGAACGCCATTGAATCGGGCATTCTGACAAAGGGGGCGCTCAAGGGCGCCGAAGAGTTCGTGGCCGCCTACGACGAGGCGATGGCGATGCTTTCCAAGGGCGCCCAGCTGGGTGAGGTGGCCAACTGCTGTATACACAGGTTCGGATTCTGGGACCATTACAGTGCAGAGAGCGACATTGCGACCAGGCGGACGAGGATGGAGAACCTCAACGCCCTCGTCACCGCCATCGGGGAGTTTCCGCCGTCGATCGAGGGCCTTGCGTCGTTCCTCGAGTCGATCACGCTCGATTCAAGCGCGATTCCGGGCGATGAAGGCACACAGCGCATAAGTCCGGACAAGTCGGTCGTGAAGCTGATCACGATGCACAACACCAAGGGCCTGGAGTTCGACACGGTCTTCGTCACCGGACTCGAGGACGACATCATCCCCGGCAACCGTAGCGGTCAGAGCGATGCCGATGTCGAGGAGGAGAGGAGGATATTCTACGTGGCCGTGACGCGGGCCAGGAAGGAGCTTTACCTGTCCTGGGCCAAGGGGCGCCAGCAGTGGGGGCAGTTCGCGCTCCAGTATCCGACCCGCTTCCTGCGCGACATTCCGTCGGACTGCTACGAAGGCTCCCTTGTCGACAGCAGGACAGTCACGCACAGCGCCTCGTCCTACACGAACCGCTATGGCTGGACCAGCAGGTCATCGCAGGCTGCGCATGGCACCGGCAACATCTTCCCCGAACCTCCGGCGAAGAGTGTGGAGAGGAAGCGCAACGACACGAAGTTCTCGGTCGGGGACAGCGTGATGTCGCCGGACTACGGGAGGGGAAGCATCGTCAGCTGCGACGTGCGTGGCGACAAGACCATCATCCGCGTCTCATACGACAGCGGTCGCAAGGCCATATACAACACCGCATTCTGCAATCTCAGGAAGATCGTGGATGAGGACAGGTGAAAGACGAGACCGGCACCAGAGAGGAGCCGGTCCCTATCGTTCATGATTGCAGCTGTGGATGAATCACTCGGCCGTCTTGGCGTCCTGGATCTCCTTCCTTCTCTCCTTGCAGAGCTTTGCAATCTCGGCCAGGGCCTTCCTCGCCCTCGCCGCAGAGGCCTTGACGCCCTTCGCCTCGAACTTGCCGGACTCGGCGACATAGATCTCAAACTGTTCCAACAACTGCTCGTGTAGTGTCATGTGTCTTTCAATGCTCCTTGTGATCTGTTCGTTGAATTTACTGACAGATTAACATATTTCCACCCCATTGCAATAAGAAAATGCAATGAAAACGGGCTTGAAATGAGAAAAATGTAATTTTTTGCCCATATCGACCCCTTTTGGACGCGTCCCACTTGCCATGGTGGCCTTCTTTGCCGGTGCCCACCACGGGTCGCGAATCGGCCTCGTCAGACCGTCTTCGGCCTGCCTGTGATGAGACCGGTCACATTTTCCTCAAGACGCATTCATGTGGTGGAGAATTCAAGGTTCGGATATATCCTCTCCAGCCGCTGATCCGGGAAGCGGGAATCCATCAGCTCGTCCATCCAGCCCGAGGCCGGCCTTCCCTCGACCCTCTCGTACCATCTGTGGACTGCCAGGCCAGATACTATGGAGTTGAAGATCATGAACACCAGAAGGATCCAGACCAGCGTCTTGCCGATCCTGTTGGGTATCTTCAGCACCCAGACCGAGAAGCGCGGATAGACCGACTTGATCCAGAAGACTCCCAGGAAGCCCCAGAATACCGAATACAGCAGACAGATTCTTCCGTTGATGTTCAGCGGCACATTGGAGTAGTCCCAGCTGGTGGAGCCGAACACCATCTCCTGGAAATAGGAACATGCATACTCCACGACGCTTCCGGTGATGAATCCTCCGATGAAGGAGTAAATAGGGGAGCGGTTGCGGTATTCGTACAGCGTCGCCGACAAGCACAGCGCCCCAAGTCCATACACCAGGTTGAACGGGCCGTACACCAGGCCGGAGCGGCTCTCGAAGTACCCATGGCGGATGAAGCACCACAGCAACTCGACCACGACGCCGGCGAAGGAGCCGACGAAGAGGATTATGAAGAGCTTGTAGAAGTTCATCCCGCGGGCGAAGTGGTTGGCCTTCCTCTCCCTGTAGTCGATCGTGCCGTTCGCCGGGGCCCTGGAGATGTTGAACAGCAGCTTCTTCTCGCTGTTCTGCGTGTCCTTCATGCGGGCCTTCAGCTCGTCGGAGGCTTCGGAAAGGTATCTTGCCCAGTCCTTTGCGGCCTCCTCCTGCTCATCAAGCTGCCTGACGGTGTTGGCGATTCTCTTGTAAAGTCTCTGCTGCTCCTTGTCAGACAGCGTGTCGATGTTGGCAAGCGAGTCGTAGTAGCCGTTGAGCCGGCTTTCCAGCTTCATCTGTCTTGGTGTCGGGTCTCTGTCCATGCACATAGGATAACCTCTTATGACGAAAAGAGAAACAGATGATCCGGAAAAGAGCTTGCCGATTTGCCGTGGTATTATTATTCATGTGGCAGGAGGAGAGAAGATGAAGATAGTACTTTTCGATACCAAGTCCTATGACAGGAAGCATTTCGATGATGCGAACAGGCAATACGGCTACGAGATCGTCTATCATGAGCCGGAGCTGAACGTCCACACGGCCGTGATGGCCCGAGGCGCCGACGTCGTGTGCCCGTTCGTGAACTGCACGGTCGACAGACCTGTCATAGACATCCTTTCGGATCTGGGCGTGAAGCTGATCGCCATGCGCTCGGCCGGATTCAACAACGTGGATTACAAGTATGCCCTTGAAAAGGGGATTGCAGTGGTGAGGGTGCCTGCATACAGCCCGTATGCGGTGGCCGAGCACTCCTTTGCCATGCTCCTGGCACTTGTCAGGAAGCTTACGCATGCCTATGTGCGCACCCGCGAGTTCAACTTCTCGCTTACAGGACTGGTTGGCATGGACCTGCATGGAAAGACCTTCGGCGCCGTCGGAACCGGAAAGATCGGCCGTGTCGCGATCGACATCGCCCGCGGCTTCGGCATGAGGATACTGGCATACGACCCGTATCCCGCCCAGCTTGAAGGGGTGCAGTATGTCGACCTCGAGACGCTGCTCAGGCAGTCGGACGTCGTCTCGCTCTACTGCCCGCTCACGAAGGAGAACACCCATATGATCGACGAGAAGACGCTGTCCATCATGAAGGACACGGCCTATCTGGTGAACACCTCCCGCGGTGCGCTGATTGACTCCGAGGCTCTTCTTGAGAAGCTCAAGGAGAGACGTCTTGCCGGAGCGGCGCTGGACGTGTACGACGAGGAGGCCGGCATCTTCTACACCGACCAGAGCGACCTGGGGATCCAGGACGACACCCTTGCCCGTCTGATCAGCATGCCCAACGTGCTGATCACATCCCACCAGGGATATCTCACCGAGGAGGCCCTGGAGGCGATCAGCCGGACGACGCTTGGCAACGTGAAGGAATTCGAGGAGGGCAGGCCTCTTACAAACCAGGTCAAGTGATTCCTGTGGCCATGTGACGGGCGTTCATGATCCGATGGACGCCCGGATGTCCGCCGATGCGATAACCTCAGCATAGAATGCGTTTCCATGCGTCGTAAAGGAAGGTCTGGACGGCGTCGGCATTGCATGAGACGACCACATCGATTCCGTTTCCCGGCTGGCGTCTGGCAAGATTCCCCTTCCTCTGGCCATCCTGGACGACTTCCAGCGACAGCATCTCCGTCTTGAAGAGCTGTGGGTGGGCAAGGTATGCAATCGTGGTGGGGTCGTGTAGATAGCAGCGGTCCCCGCCATGGAAGGCGATGTAGAAGCCAGTCATCGTCCTGTACTGTCCGTCATTCCATTTCCCGGTCTCTTCCTTTGACAGGAAGAGCGTCTGGGTCACATCCAGTGGGACCAGGACCAGATTTGGGACGCTGTCCAGGACGATCGATGCCGCCCTTGTGTCCTTGTATATGTTGGCCTCGGCCCATGGCGTGATGTTCCCATCCGTGTACACCGCTCCGCCCATGGAGACGACACGGGAGAACATCCTGTCGGGTCTGGACATCAGGAATGCTGCAAGATTGGTCATTGGACCAGTCGTGACGAGCGTGACGTCTTCATGCGTGTGAAGAATCCTGTCATAGAAGGCGACCACATCCTCGCTTATGATGCACTCGTCGAAAGGCGGAAGATCGACCCCGCCTATTCCGTTTTCCCCGTGTATTCGGTGCTGATAGGCCGTTGCCTCATAGACTTCGTACGAGTCGAGCGGGCATCGCAATCCCGTCACCACCGGGATGTCGTCGCATCCGAGGTGATGCAGGAGTGCGGCGCTGTTCCGGCAGCTTGTCCTGGTGGACACGTTGCCGAAGGTCGTGCTCACCGCCAGCAGGTTCAGCTCGCTTGAGCAGGAGAGTACGCAGGCAATGGCGAGTGCGTCGTCTATTCCGGTGTCAAGATCGAGGATGATGTCGTGCATGGGATGATTGTAGCAGAAAAGCCACGATGCAGCTTGTCAGTCCCTGACGACACGCCTGATCTGCACGAAGTAGATGACGATGGCCACGATGCTCGTGAGGAATGCCGCGCTGGGCGTCACGAGCCAGATGCCGTCCAGCTGGAAGTTCTGGAGCACTAGCATCATCAGCAGAGGGAAGACCAGGGCGCTGCAGATGGACAGGACGGTCGCCTCCTTGTTGTTGCCGATCGCCGACGAGAAGGACTGGCAGGCATAGCTTATCCAGCGCACGAGGTAGGTGAACGCCATGATCGTGATGGCATGGATTGCAAGCTCGAGACTGGCGCTGTCCGTATGCAGGAAGAGCGAGAATATTCCGCCGGGGAAGACAAGCAGGAGCACTGTGAATGCGATGCACATCACCGCTATGGCGATGACGCAGTACAAGGCGATTCTTCTTACACGGTCCTTGCGTTCCGCTCCCCAGTTGTATCCTATCGCCGGCTGGAGCGAATCGAATACGCCGTACATGCCGGGCACTATGATTCCGTCTATGTTCATGAACACTCCGTAGATCGAGACGGCGATGTCGCCGCCCCAGCGCAGCAGGAGGCTGTTCATGAGTATTGACGTGATCTTTCCCGAGATGTTGTTCAGGAAGTTGGGCAGTCCCTGTGCGAAGATGTCGGAGAGTGTGGACAGCGAAGGCCTGACACGTACGAAGCGTAGTGCCAGACGTCCTCTGATGAACGACCAGGCGCAGATGATGCATGCGATGCTCATGCCGAGGCTGGTGCCTAGGGCCGCGAAGGCGATGCCCAGGTCGAGGACATACAGGAAGATGAACTCGAACAGCAGGCACAGCAGAGACATGACGATGTTCATCACCATCGAGAAGCGGACACGTCCGCATATCCTCAGGTAGTTGTCGAAGACGAATACCAGACAGGTTATCGGGCAGAATGCGGCATAGGTCCTCAGATAGACCGTGGCGTCGTCCAGCAGCGACGTGTCGGCGCCCATCAGCGAGAACAGCAGCGGACATGCCGCGATGAGAATGAGGCTCGTGAGCAGACTCAGGAGCATCGCGGTGGCGACTGCCGTGGTGAATATCCTGTTGGCGCTCTCCGTCTTTCCTTCACCCAGCCGTATTGCGATCCTGACAGACGAGCCCACGGCGACCATGTCCGCAAGGGCGAAGTTGATCAGTATCAGCGGCAGGGCGAGGTTGCCGGCTGCGAATGCCGTCTGGCCGATCAGCCGACCGATCAGAAGCATCTCGAGCGAGAAGTATATGTTGGATGCGATCATGCCGATCGCGCCTGGTATGGAGGCCTTGAAGAAGAGTCTCGAAGGCCTTGTGTATAGGAAGAAGTCCTGATTTGAATGCATGACTCCCATTCAACACTATGGAGCGACTCCATAGTCAAGTGATATGATGGAGGACATGAAGAACAATTCGGTCCTCTATACGCCACGCCAGGTCGCGACGTTCTATTCGATCCGCAAGGACACGCTGCTCTACTATGACAGGATCGGCCTTTTCCGGCCCGAGATCAGAAAGGAGAACGGATACAGATACTATTCGGCCTCACAGCTTGCAGAGCTGGACACGATACTGACGCTCAGGGATCTCGACTTCCCCATCCCTGCGATAAAGGAGGCGCTCAAGGACCTGAATCCCGGCTCGTTCGTCGAGCTGATGGAGAGGGAGGAGGAGAGCATACGTCGAAAGATAGACGCCTACGAGTCGCTCATGAAGGTCGTCCAGAGGATCCGCAGGGGTGTGTCCGACGCCTCGAAGGCGGAGAAGGGCAGACTGTACATCACACAGGAGAGCCGGACGTACATTCTCCGTGAGCCCATATCCGTATACGACCAGACGCACAGCGACGACGAGGAGTGGGAGAACGCATACCGTCGTCTGATCGCCACGGCAGACGGCAAGGCGATGATGAACGTGGGAAGCATCGTGCGTCTGGACGAGGCCAGGACGTATCTCGGATCGCTCTGCCGCGAAGTGTACATCACATATGCAAAGCCGACCCGGTGGAGCATCCCGGCAGGTCGTTATGCCTACATGTACTTCCAGGGTTCGCTGTCTGGACTCAGGTCCTTCTACAGCGCGTTTCTGAAGGCCCTGGATGACGATGGCCTGGTTCCGGAGGGTTATATCTACGAGGAGCTCACGATATCCTCGCTCTCATCCAGGGACGAGAGCGAACATGTCACGAAGCTGATGGTGCGCCTCGAGGATTCCTCCGAGGATAAATGACGTGGCATGGCGACGACGGTCCACCATACCCTTGATCCTATTTGCCGAGCATTCTCTCGATGTTGTCCAGCACCTTCCGGCTCATCAGGTCGTAGGCCTCCTCCGTCATGCCTGCCGAGGCATCCGGACACAGGACGTTCCGTCTGCCCTTGACTGCACTCCAGATGTCTCCGACGGCGCCTGATGTGTCGGCGACGAACGTGTTGGAATCATCCTGGATCCATTTCTCCAGGGCGTCCATGTCCGCGGCGGGGCCGATGGATGTGTTGATCATTATCTTGCCGTTCCCAAGGCGTTTGAACTGCTGTTCGTGAAGGAGGATCACGCCCTTGTTGAGGCAGGTGACAACCACCTGCGAGTGCTCCAGAAGGTCGTCGAGAGCCATGTAGTGCATCCCCTCGTCCTCGCATTCCTGCTTGACGGAGCGGGCGTAATACGAGATCTCGGCCCCCATCGCCTTGAGAAGCCTCGCGGTCATCCGGCCGCTGGTTCCGAAGCCGACGAAGCCTATTCTGAGTCCGGTGATCTCCTTCGGCCTGTCCCTCCACATCGGCCAGTCATAGCCATGCAGAATCCTCACGAGGGCGTAGACGACAAACTCCGTCACACCCTTGTCTCCATAGTCCCTGATGCCGTACACGGTGATGCCGTGTTTCTCGGCGTAGTCTATGTCGACGTTGGCGCTCTCCTTGGAATAAAGCGAACAGCACATGCCTACGTACTTCAGATCCCTGCATCGGGACAGCACGGATGCCGGAACAGCCGGCTGGGTCCTGACAAGAAGCGCGTCCGCATCGCCGACCATGGCCACAAGTTCGTCCTCGTCCTGTGGAATGTGGTCGTAGCGTACGATCACTTCGGCGTATTCGCCAAGCTTATCCTCAGCCCATGGCTGGAGACCGATGGGACCGGCCTCCACGAGTTTCCTGAACTTCTCCATTCCCCGCTCTCCTCTAGAAGAACATCATTCTTGAGGAGAGGTTCCTCATCAGCGCGACCACCGACCAGGCGGCGATGTCGCTGGTGGCCGAATAGATGTCGACAGTGGCCTTGAGTCCATCGGTCTCCACTGTTATGCAGTGGTCGTCTCCGACGAAGCCGGGAACGCTGGTGATCTCGGCGCTTGCACTGTCGGGGCCGATGGTGGCAAGTGCGGATGCGACCGCGACGTTCACCTTGGTCGGCAGCAGTGCGATGGCCTGGCTCGTGGTTCCCTGGAACACGGTCTTCTCCGCATTCTGCAGTGCATCGTCGTACAGCGGGGTGTTCCTCAGCGAGTCGGGACCCTTGTGGGTATGTATGCCGGCCCTGATCTCGAGGCCCTGTGCATCGGTGATGAGCGCCATGGTCCTGAGGACGTCGAAGCCGCCGACCGCTCCGGAGGGGATGAATATCCTGGACTGTCCTTCATCTGCGGCCTTGAGCGCCTCCTCCTTGAACCTGGCATCAGCGAATGCGCCTATCGAGAGCGGGATGATTCCGATGCCTTCTCCAAGCGCCTTCACAGCGAACTCCTTGAGAAGGGCGATGGATGCCGTCTCGACGATGTAGTCCGGCTTCATGGAGATGACCTCGTCCATCGACGATGCCACCTTCGCTCCGGTGCCCTGTGCCAGCTGCTCGGCATCCTCCATCCTGAGGGAGTATGTGGCGATGAGGGTGTAGCCCTCGAGCAGTCCGTCCTGATATGCCTTGTGGACGATTCTGCCCAGATGTCCACAGCCTGCGATTGCAAATGTCTTCATTTCTTCCTCCGGCGGTACATTCTACTACCGGAGGCGAATAAATGAAATCGTATTGCTTACAGAGTGTGCAGGGTATCACTCGTCCTCGATGGTGAAGAGGTCCTCGATCGCCACCGAGAACAGCCTTGCGATTCTCCAGGCAAGGACGAGGGACGGGTTGTATTTCCCCTTTTCAAGGTAGCCTATGGTCTCCCGTCTGACGCCGACCTTGTTGGCAAGCTCCTCCTGGCTCATGTCGTATCTGGCCCGGTATTCCCTTATCCGCGTCCTTATCATCACTCCTCCTTCAGGGCCCGCTGTGCGCTGAAGCTGTAGATTGCGACCAGGACTGCGTTGCCTGCGATTGCCGCTGCCCATCCTGCGGCAAGTCCTCCTACCAGCGCTTCACCTGCAGGGGAGCCCAGAATGAAGCTGAAGAACGAGAATACCGCCATGGTGAACATGCCGAGGCAGAAGGCCCTCGCCGCGCTGCGGCACATGTATGTCTCCCACATCTCGTCTTCCTTCACGAAGAAGTACTGGAGGTCGACGGCGAATGCGAAGAAGGACAGGAAAAGTATCTCCTGGGTGAAGACACCGATGAATCCAAGCAGTGCAAGAAAGCCTGTAGATGCGAACAGATATTTCATTTTCATGAGAAAAACCTCCTATTTAGATATGTTTTTCGCTCTTTATATGAGAAATATATCTCATAATAATTCAGCTGTCAATCAGCTAGCTTTTCGAAAAACGTGGTCTTGTTAATCTTGTGGTGGATATCTGTTTTATTGAAATCATTGTGACAAGACCATCTAGGCAAGCCTAGAGGCTTCCCGGGCAACCCGGGGTTCGTTCCTCGTTCACGGAAACCTTGCTTCTTAGATGGGTGCAGACCCCATGTTCGTCCACAGAGGGCTTCTCCGGAGGCTTCACTTCGCCAGCGTCCCTGGCTAGGGCCTTCAGGCCAAAGGATTCAAGATTGAGCGCCGCATTGCGGTCCCGATCATGCTTGGTATGGCATACCGGGCACTCCCACTCCCTGTCACGGAGCGTGAGTCTGTCGTTATGCCAGCCGCATGCGGAGCAGATCCTCGACGATGCGTAGAACCTGTCCGCTATAACGAGCGTCTTCCCATACCAGAGGCACTTGTACTCGATCTGCCTCCGGATCTCGTGGAATGACGCGTCCTGTATGTGCTTCGAAAGCTTATCGTTCCTCATCATTCCGGAAACGTTCAGATTCTCGATGGCAATCGCATCCGCTTGGCTCTTGCAGACGATGCACTTCGTCATCCAGTTGATCCTGTCCTTCCTGATGCTGGCTATCTTCTCTTGAAGGCCGGCTATCTCAGCCTTCTGCTTCTTCCAGTTCTCGGAGCCCTTCTTCTTTTTCGAGAGCATCCTCTGCAGGTGCTTCAGACGCCTCTCGTGCTGCTTCAGCGCCCTTGGGTTCTCATAGTCGGTTCCGTCAGAGCATACGGCAAGCCTGTCGAGATTGAGGTCTACGCCCAGCACCTTCGGCTTATCGGGAAGCGCTGGCACAGGCAGATCCTTGCCATCTTCGAAGAGGCAGGAGGCATAGACTGTTCCAGAAGGATTGACCGTGACGGTGATGTTCTTGAGCTTTCCGATTGGAGTGCGGTGTATCACCGCATTGACCCAGCCGACGCCCTGGACGTAGATGCGGCTGTTCTCCGTATCGACCTTTCCTCTTTGAGGTATCCTGAAGCTCTTCTTCGAGCGGTTCTTCTTCTTGAACTTCGGATACTCTGCATCGCCCCTGAAGAAAGCCCTGAAGGCAGCGGAAAGGTCAGCTGACACACACTGCAGCGTCTGCGCCGGGGCATCGGAGAGCCAGGGAAACGCAGGCTTCAGCGTATGCGCTATGAAGTTGTTGAAATCGAACGAGCCATGGCTCTCCCCACGGCGCTTATAGGACTTCGATGAATAGTCCAGAAGGCGGTTCCATACGAAGCGGCAGCAGCCGATGATACGGGTCATCTGCTGCATCTGCTCTTCTGTCGGATAAAGCCTGAAACGATACGCCTTCTGCATATGCATATTATACCATAAGAGCAAAGTTTCATATAGCTTTGCTATATGAAAAAATCGCTGGACCGCATTCAGCCCCTATGCGAGCGTAGGGGTTATCTGCGAAAGTTTTATATCAATAGAGATGGATGAGTATATGACACTATAACGATAGCCAATCAGAAAGGCGGTGTTGTTAGGGTCGGCCTATAATCGCCACCCGAGGTCGGGAAACTGAAACCACAGATTGGCCGCTAAACAAGAACCAATAACACAAAAGGTCATTCAAACATTCCATCTAACTTCATAGACTGTTGAATCAGCAACAAAACCACAGTCGAGGAGGAAAGATGGTCAATGAGAATGACCTTGAAGAAATATTAGCAAAAGCATTGGAAGAGACAAGAGGGCCTGATGGAAAGGTCAATCTTGCTGAAATTGAGCGAAAGACAGGTGTAAGCCGTGGTGTACTGAGACGATGGCAAGAAAATGGCTATCGCATCATCGCTGCAAACAAGGGAGGTAGGCCATCAGGCAGCAGAAAGCTGGCCGCCTATGAAGAGAATGTAGATCAGTTTCTGAAGTCTGGGCTGACCAACTCTGCAGTCATTCTGACGAGGATCAAGGAACTTGGTTACAGTGGAGGTCAGACCATTCTGAAGGAGTACATCACTGCTCATCGTGATCTGGTTCCTGCACCCCGAGTTCTTGCGATTCCACAGAACAACCGCGGACGCAGGTACACAACAGAACCAGGGGACTGCTACCAGATGGACTGGGGCTTTGTAGATGTAGCAGACATGCGGGGCGGTACCTGGAGATGCGCCTGCTTTGCAATGGTCTGCCATCATTGCGGCTTCAGGTTCATGGAGTTCTTCCCCAATGCAAGACAGGAGAACCTGTTCATCGGAATGATTCATGCATTCAGTGTGATGGGTATTCCCAGTCGTGTGCTGACAGACAACATGAAGAGCGTCGTCATCGGCCGCGATGCAGTGGGAAACGCAATCTTCAACCACGACTACGACGAGTTTCAGAAGCTAATCGGTTTTCGCACTGACCTGTGCAAGGTAGCTCATCCTTTCACAAAGGGTGCAGTAGAACGACTTGTGAGGTTCGTCAAGGAAAACTTCGTACAGGGCAGAGAGTTCGTGAATGTCTCAGATCTCAATGCTCAGGCTTTTCAGTGGTGCATTGAAAAGAATGGCAGGATTCTGAAGGAGAAGGGTTGCATTCCGAATGAAGAACATGCATTGGAAAAAGCTGCACTTGTGTCTCTCTCGGATCCGATTCCTCTTTTGCCGTACCTGGCACCGCTGAGAAGCATCAGTTTCGACGGATTTGTCGAATACGAAGGAAGGCGTTTCGGTGTTCCCCTGTCTTACACAGCCAAGAAAGCACGAGTACTGCGCAATGGTGACAAGCTACAAGTCCTTACGACTGAAGGTTCTGTTCTCTCAGAATATTCAGTGGACTGGTCGATGAAGTCGAAGACCTGTCCTGGCCAGTGGGATCCTGCTGTTAAGGATTGTATGCCTGAGGAATTCCCCACTACCCCTGTAAAGGGGCGGATGAGTCTCACTGCAAAGAGTACTGGCAGATTCAGCAGGTTTGCTTTCAGCAAGGAGGTGAAGTGATGGAGCTGGATAACATAGCCAGTCAGCTTGTACATCTGAACATCTCCTTTTCCTGTGCAGATATTGCCACCTGGGTCTTGAAGGACAAGGTCAGCGATGAAGCTATTGCCACTGTGGCTTCTTTTGTCGATGCAATGGTCGCCAAGGCCGATGAGAAGGCTGCAGAAACGCTTTTACGTCTAAGCAGGATACCTCAGAAGGTACCCAAGCTGTTCTCGAACTTCGACATGACACTGCTTGCGAAGGATTCGAGATCTTCTGTAGATTTGCTCAGGACCTTGTCCTTCATCCCTGCTTGCAGAAACATCATAATGGTCGGCCCGACAGGTACAGGCAAGACACATCTTGCGCAGGCCATAGGCAACGAGTGCTGCAAGAGAAGGATCAAGACCTACTTCGTGAAGATGCAGGAGCTCAAGGAGAAGATTGCCTATTCGCTTAAGGTGGGCTCTTCTGGTTCCCTGATTTCCACCTACCAGAAGTACCAGTGCCTGATTATTGATGAAGTTGGGTACTGTTCTTTCAATGATGAAGAGACAAGGGTGTTCTTCCAGATCGTTGATGGGTTGTCTTCACGCGATAGCGGAAGCATTGTTCTTACGAGCAACAAGGATGTGGATCTGTGGTCTGAATTCTTCTCAGACATGGACGCACTTGAATGCACCTTGGACAGGCTGTGTGACAATGCTCTGTGCATCTCATTCTCTGGGGATAGCTACAGAGGCAAAGGAAGGACATCCATTTCTCTCGACTTCAACAACCCGCTTATTGCAATAGGCAACTGAAAAGATAACTGATTACTAGAAAAGGCTGTGGTTTTGTTGCTGTTTTCCGGCTGGCTCTGGTTTTGGTTTTCCGCCGCTGTGTGGTTAAGCTTTCCCGACGTCGGAAGGTTTTTCAATCCCGACCCCAACAGTGTGCAAGGATACAATTCTGAGGTATTTGCAACTTTATTGGCAAGAACAACAAAACCATTAAATGCCGATCAGAAAAAAGAATTGCAGGATAACCGTAAGAAAGCAACCGAAGGCTTACAGAGATATTTTGACAAAGTATCTGAAAAAGTCGTTGCTGGTGAAAATGTTTGGAGAATGGATAAAAACTCCTATCTGCACAGCGTTGCTGAAAAACCTCATATAAAGCGTTCAATCGCAGTCTAGTCCCTGTATTTCAGAGAATTTGGATTTTCAAGAATCCGTTTTATGAGGTTTTCT
>CALXKL010000009.1 GCA_944388965.1 uncultured Spirochaetales bacterium
ATCATCAGGCAAAGAGGCTTCCACACCGAACTCTGCTCCGATGACGGCAGAACGACATCTATGCTATATCGTCATCCAGCTTTTAGCAACGCTGTTCAGATAGGAGTTTTTGTTTAATTACAAGGAGTTGTGTTGCATCTATCATATAACGTTGTCCTGACTTCCTACTGTAAAAAAACGTTTCAAGCTGATGCTTTATGACTAAAAAGGCATCGTCCAAAGCTTGCCAAGCTTTTTTCGATGCCAGCAAATTGGTTTTATGAATCAGCATTCAAAAAAGCGGAGCAAACGAGCACTCCCCTTCAATACCATTTCTTACGTACTTTAGTTCTATGGTATCCTCTGACGTAAGCGAGTTGAAGATATTATCTAGCGAAGCACTATCATAAATCATTACTCCATTGGCTTCGGTGATTATATCTCCAGGTGCCAAATTTGCATAAAACGCTGGCGAATCCTGATAAACGATTGAAACATAAGCTCCAGTATTCTGCCCAAGAGATATGCGATCTGAGGTCTCAAGATCTCTTGTGGATAAACCAACCCTAGAGCAATAGAGAATATCGTCAAGAGACATTGGCACAAACAATACAACAAGATAGTCATACCGATCTATTGAATAGGAACTTATGGAATAGCTGCTTGAAATTATTCCATGCCTGGTATCTGTGTATTGAGAAGTATAGAGTCCAATTCTAGCTCCTTTCTCTTTACACAATGAAGCAATTTCAGAAGGCAACGAAGAATCATTCGGGCCATTATAGGATGCAGATCCCAGAATCCAGTAATAGTTTGATCTCAGAAAGTAGATATCTGAAGCTATATCGCTGGAATAATAGACAGAAGGCTCTTCTCCTTCTGGTAAATAGCTTTCTGGGTCAATATATTCAGCAGGAAGCATTTCTTCATAAAAATCTCCAACTGTCGAACAACCTGTTGCTAGCAGTACTAACGATATAATCAAACACAGAGCATATCTGAATCTCATATATTTCCCTCCCCATACAAAATCACAGTTTTTGGGACTTTTTTCATCGTGTGGTTTACAATAATCTTATTCTATTTTTTGCAATTGAAATAGTTGAAGATTTGCTGTGTGAGAGTGATTGCATGATTTCATTAGCTCGCAAGGCACAAAAAACATAGAAACTATGATGCAAAAGGCCAAAGCATAATAAACTCATTTCAGCCGCTCATCTTCACTATCCTCCTACTCTTTTCGTCCTGAATTTCCTTGATCTGCTGGGCAAGATCTTTTTCTGCATCAAGGTCTGTATATCTGAGAAACATCTCGGCTGACTTGTGGCCAGTAAGCGCCATGATCTTCTCTGGATGCATGTTCGACTTGACGCAATCTGTTGTGAATTTATGTCTCCAGGAATGGAATGTGATTCCACGTCTCTTCCTTTCTGCCTCAGAGATGCCGATTTTCTCCATCGCCTTGTAGAAAGCAGCCCTTGCTCTTCCTTCGTTCATCGGCTTCTTGCCGTCAAAAGAGAAGATGAAATCATTTTCGTCATTTGGATGACTTTGCCAGGCAACATAGAGATAGCGGTAGATCTCATCGGTGATGGGAACGACTCTTTCTTCTGAGGTCTTTGTCGTCGTCATGCCATAGGATTCGTTGTAGCTTCTCTTGACGACGATCTTGTTCGGATACACCTCGTTGATTGTCAGGGCAAGCAGCTCTCCAGCCCGCAATCCTGTAAGCCCCGCTACAAAGCTGTAGACGTAGTAGACGATCCTGTCATTCCAGAGATTCTTGATTCTCTCAATGTCAAATAGCCTTGCACACTCCTCATCGGTGAGAAGTTCCTGTTTCTTCTTGTCAACTGTTCTTGAGATTGTCATTTCAACCGGATTCCTTTCAATGAGACCTTTTGAGACTGCTTCCTTCATCATGATGATGAAAACGGATCTGATGTTGTTGATTGTCTTGGGGGCAAGGCCATGCTTGTCCTTCAATACCTGCCAGAATGTGTTGATCATGTCTACGCTGATATCATGGAGCTTGTATTTGCCGAAATACGGGATGAGATATCTGCGTGTCCACATTTCGCTGCTTGTCACATAGCTCTGCTTGATTCCCGGATGTGATTCAGTGCCAGCGGCTCTTCTTGCGAGGACATATGGACAAGTATCCCAATGCCACCAGGGGGAGGCGAATTCCTCGAAAGTGATTGAGCTTTTAGGCGTTTCACGGATAGTTGTCTGAATCAGAGAATGGGAACTGTCGATTGCAACAACAAGGTCGGATTCGAAGACTTTCCGGAGCATCGTTTCATCTTCGAGTAGCTCCTCGACATACCTCATTGCCTTCTCCCGAGAATTGCAACCAGTTGTCTTAGATCTACGAGTACCATCAGGTAGATAAATCCGGAAATATCAGACAGGCTTTCCTTTTCTGTTCTTCAGGGTGAATAAAGTGTACTTCCTCCTGTACTTCATACTTCGTCCTATGCTAGTTGTAATGTGGAAATTGTGTCGTAAGTAGTACTTAGTTTTGGAAAATACGTTGCAAAAGACGGAAGTCCGACTCTCAATTGGTCTAAATCTGGTTCAAATCTGGTTTAAATTTCCCAAATCAAGACCCTTGAATAACAAAATAAGTCCTTGCAGTACAAGGACTTATCCAAATTCGTGAGAGACGGGGCTCGAACCCGCGATCTCCGGCGTGACAGGCCAGCGCGATAACCAGCTTCGCTACTCCCACATGCGAGGTTAAAGTTATCAGGTATGCCCCTTTGTGTCAACACTGGAACGGCAAAAAACCATGAAAAAGAGCATGTTTTCTAGTAACTCCTCGCCTCATAATGACTTATTGAAGCTCGAACATGCCCGTATAGAGCTTGTAGTAGCGTCCACGCTGGGCGACCAGGTCGTCATGGTCGCCTCTTTCCATGATCTTTCCTCCTTCCAGGACCATGATGGCATCGGCGTTTCTGACCGTGGACAGGCGATGGGCTATCACGAAGACAGTACGGCCTTCCATCAGATGGTCCATTCCCTTTTCGATCAGGTCCTCGGTTCGGGTATCGATGTTGCTGGTCGCCTCGTCGAGTATGAGGACAGGAGGATCGGCGACCGCCGCCCTCGCGATGGCCAGCAGCTGCCTCTGGCCGCTCGAAAGGTTAGCGCCGTCCGAGACGACCATCGTGTCATAGCCGTCCGGAAGACGGCGGATGAACGAATCCGCATTCGCGATCCTGGCCGCCCGTGCCACATCCTCGTCGGTTGCATCCAGTCGGCCGTACCTGATGTTCTCGCGGATGGTTCCTGTAAAGAGGTGGGTGTCCTGCAGCACCATGCCCAGAGAGCTTCTGAGGTCCCTCTTCCTTATCCGCCTGACATCGATTCCGTCGAATGTGATCCGCCCTTCGTCGACATCGTAGAAGCGATTGATCAGGTTCGTCATCGTCGTCTTGCCGGCTCCGGTGGAGCCGACGAAGGCGATCTTCTGACCTGGCTTCGCGTACAGCGACACGTTCTTCAGGACGGGGTGTCCAGGCTCGTATGAGAACGTCACGTCCTCGAACCTCACATCGCCCTTGAGCGGTATGGACTCGTCACCGTCCTGCCATGCCCAGCCCTCAGCTGTGCGCTTCAAGGTGACCGTGCCCTCGTCGACCTCCTGTGGCATGTCCACGAGTTCGAATATCCTCTCGGCACCTGCCAGGGAGGAGAGCAGAAAGTTGCTCTGCTGGGTGAACTGGTTGATCGGCGCCGCCGCCTGACGGACGAACACCAGGTAGCTTGCCAGTGCCCCAAGGCTCGTCAGATCCGAAAGAACCATGAAGCCGCCGCACAGGGAGACGATGGTGTAGGTGAGGAATGAGATGCTGACGACGGCGGGTATCATCGTGGAGGCGTATGCCTGGGCTGCGCTGCCCATCGCCTGCAGATGCGCGTTTCGCTCGTCGAATCCCTCAAGGTTGCGCTTCTCATGATTGAAGACCTTGATGACCTTCTGCCCTGCGACCATCTCCTGGACATAGCCGTCCAGCGCTCCGATGCTGGTCTGCTGCTTCCTGTAGTACTGCTTGCTGCGTCTTGCAGAGTGGCGGACATACATGAACATCGCGATGTATGACAGCGCGACTATCAATGAGAGTCTCCAGTTGAGCACCAGAAGCATCGTCATCGTGCCGGCGATCTGAATGCCGTTCTTGATCACCGCCGCAAAGCTGTTATTCAGCGCGTCCGAGATCGTGTCGACATCGTTCGTGTAGTAGCTCATCACATCGCCGTGCTGGTGTGTGTCGAAGTACTTGAGGGGCAGGGACTGCATGTGGTCGAACAGGTCGATTCGTATATCGTAGACGACCTTCTGGCTGGCGTAGGCCATGATCTGGCTGTAGCCGAGGGCCGCAAGCACTCCGATGACGTAGATCACTGCGGTGAAGAGGACGCCTTCCACAAGAGCCTGCCTGCCGCCGCCATCGACAAGAGAGTCGATGACCGGACTGATCATGTATGTGCCTGCAAGATTGCATACGACGCTTATGACGACGAGGAGGGCCACCGCAATCAGGGAGAAGCCGTGGCGTCCCATGTAGGAGAAGAGCCGCTTGAGCGTATACATCAGGTTCCTGGGCTTCCTGGCACTTACTATTCTGGGCATCAGAGGACTCCTCCCTTGGTCTGCGACCTGTATATCTCCTGGTAGATGGGACTTGTGGCGATCAGCTCGTCATGGGTGCCCGTCGCGACAAGGTGTCCATCGTCGAGGATCGCGATCAGGTCGGCGCCCATCACCGTCGATATCCTCTGAGCGATGAAAATCTTCGTCACGCCATCCAGCCTGTCCAGCGCATTTCTGATAGACGCCTCGGTGGCTGTGTCGACGGCGCTTGTGGAGTCGTCGAGGATCAGGACCTTCGGCTTCTTGAGCAGGGCGCGTGCGATGCACAGCCTCTGCTTCTGGCCTCCCGAGACGTTGACGCCTCCCTGTCCCAGGTCGGTGTCCAGCCCGGCAGGGAAACGGTGCAGGAACTCGGCCGCTCCCGCCATCCCGCATGCCTTCCACAGTGTCTCGTCGTCAGCCTCCTCATCACCCCAGCGCAGGTTGTCCCTCACCGTGCCGCTGAAGAGCAGATTCTTCTGAAGCACCATGGCGACGGCATCGCGCAACGTCTGCAGAGAGTAGTCCCTCACATCGACGCCTCCAACAGTGATGCGGCCTTCGCTGACGTCGTACAGCCTGTCTATCAGCTGGACAAGAGTCGACTTGCCGCTTCCCGTGCCGCCAAGGATTCCCAGCGTCGAACCCGGTCTTATGTCCAGGCTGATGTCGGTGAGCGTGTTTTCCTTCGCCTTCTCGGAATACCTGAACGATACGTGGTCGAAGACGATTCCTCCGTCCTTTACGGTGCGTACCGGATTCTCCCGCTCCTCCAGGGACGGGACCTCGTCCAGAACCTGGCAGATCCTGTCTGCGCTTGCCACCGATCGCGTGAGCAGAAGGAACACGTTGGAGAGCATCATCATGGAGTTGAGCACCTGCATGACGTAGCTCAGGAATCCCGTGAGCTGGCCCACCAGGAGCGTTCCATCCAGCACCATCATGCCGCCGAAGAACATGAGGCACAGCACGCATATGTACATCGCCATCTGGAACATCGGCAGATTGAGCACAGCACGGCTGTTCGTCCTGGTAGCGGTGTGGTAGAGGGTCTTGTCGACCTTCTCGAACTTCGACTCCTCGTATTCGTCCCTGACGAATGCCTTCACCGTCCTGACCGCTCTGAGGTTCTCCTCAACGACGCCGTTGAGGTCGTCGACAGTCTTCTGCAGTCTTGAATACATTGGGGCGACCGAGCGGACGATGAGGAAGAGGACGATGCCGAGCAGCGGGGTGATGACGAGGAACACGAGTGCCAGCTCCGGGTTCATGGTGAACGAGAAGAACACGCCCAGGGCGCACATGACAGGTGCCCTGACCAGCGGCCTGAGTCCGTTGTTGATCGCGTTCTGCATGACCGTCACGTCGCTTGTCAATCGGGTGACGAGCGACGAGGTCTCGTATCTGTCTATGTTCGAGAAGGCATATGACTGGATTCCCGCGTACTCGGCCCGTCTGATGTTGGCGCCCCAGCCGTAGGCGGCCCTGGCGGCGAAGCGGGCATAGGTGAGCCCTGTGGCAAGGGCCAGGATGGCGCAGAGGGCCATCTGGCCTCCCTTGAGGAACATGTATTCCACATCGGCGTATGCCACGCCGTTGTCGATGAGGTCGGCCATCATCGTCGGGATTATCAGTTCGAAGCAGGTCTCGACGAAGACGAGCAGGGCGGCTATGACAAGGTCTCTGCGGTAGTCTCCGAAGAGGTGGAAGAGCTGTGCGATGCGCTTCATCCCCTGTGCCTCCTGAGATTCTCTATGAGGCGGGAGAGAAGGGCTTCCAGCATCTCCTTCTCATTCTGGTCGAAGCCGTCCAGCATCATGTCGTTCATCTGGGCGCACTCGTCCTTCCAGCGTCCGGCTGCCAGGCGACCCTTGTCTGTGAGCTCGAGGCGGTTTGCCCTCCTGCACTGGCTGTCCTCCTGTCGTGTCAGGAAGCCGTTGAGCCGCAACGTCTCCGTCATCCGGGATATCGAGGCGGGGTCCGTGTCGAAGTATGATGCTATGTCGCTCTGGCTTGAAGGGCCATGCTCGAGAAGATAGCCCAGTATGCGGGGCTGCCCCCTTCCCAGTCCAAGCTCCTCGCGCTGGGGCTGGAGTATGTTGTTCTGCCCATGATAGGCCCTGAAAAGAAGCTGATGCAGGGAAAGTCCGGACAAGGTGACCTCCATGTCGTTGATTTATCAACTGTTGATATATCAACAATCACTGAAAGTGTAAAGCTGTGCCCCTGGAAGAAGACGGGGTGCGTCGGATGACACACCCCGGATGAATCGAATCGGATGTATTATGCCCTTCAGCGCAGGAAGCCTTCGATGATCTTCTGCTCGGCCTCCTCCTCGCTCAGCCCGAAGGTCCTGAGCTTCATGATCTGCTCCCCGGCTATCTTGCCGATTGCGGCTTCGTGGATCAGCGACGCGTCCTGATGTGCCGCATAAAGGGCGGGGCAGGCGTTCACACGGCCATGCTCCGTGATGATCGAATCGCATTCGCTGTGTCCCGTGCATGGGGCGTTTCCCGTGATCGTGCTGTGGTACTCCTGATATGACTCTCCACGTGCGACGGAGCGCGACACCAGGTCGACTGCGCTGTCTTCACCATCAAGTGTGACGTCGAACTTCGTGACAGCCTTCTCATTCCCATCGGTCAGCAGATGCTCCCTGATCACGAGGCGGGCTCCTCTTGCAAGGTGGCCTCTGGTCTCGCGTGTGGTGCTGTCCACACCGCCGATCTGGCTGGTGTCCATCTCGAGGAAGCTGTCTTCATCCAGGAAGACCTCGGTGACCGGGTCGATTACACGTCTCGTATCCTTCTTCCCGCCTGTGCCGACATGCTTCTCCTCGTAGCGCACCTTGCTGCCCCGCGCAAGGAAGAAGCGGTGGATGCCGCTGTGTCTTGCCTCCTCTCCGTTCTTCACATGGATGCCGCAGCCTGCGATGATCGTGACATCGGCGCCTTCGGCTATATGGAAGTCGTTGTATACAAGATCGTCGATATGGGCCGCAGTGATGCATGCGGGAATGGCGACCTTCTCGCCCCTGGCCGCTGCAGCGACGTAGATGTCCAGCCCGGATCCATCCTCCTTCGCCCGGATCTCGATGTTCTTCGTGCTGAGCCGTTCCACGCTCCTGCCGTTCTCGCGGATCGAGTGGGCACAGCCTTCGCTCTTGAGCACGTCCCAGTCGGAGATCAGGGACAGAAGCGCATTGGTCTCGTTCATAATCTCACCCCCGTGACTGCATCACGCCCCATGGGACAGGGCGAGAACGTTGCAAGCGATGGCAGAACCTCGTCGCGGCTGCCGTCCTTCACGACGGATCCGTTCTCCACCACGATGATCCGGTCGGCGACCTGGAGTATCCTCTCCTGGTGACTGATGATGAGCTGGCTTGCCTTCCTCTCCCTCTTCATCTCCTCGAAGGCCTCGATGAGACCGTTGAACGACCACAGGTCGATGCCGGCCTCCGGCTCGTCGAAGATTACGAGCTTCGAGCTGCGGGCGAGGACGGATGCGATCTCGATGCGCTTGATCTCTCCTCCCGACAGCGAGGCGTTGACCTCCCTGTCCTTGTAGTCCCTGGCACAGAGGCCCACCTTTGAAAGCAGGTTGCACACCTGCGCCTCGTCTATCGGTCTGCCGCTTCCAAGTTCCAGAAGGTCCCTGACGGTGATGCCCTTGAAGCGGACCGGCTGCTGGAAGGCATAGCTTATTCCAAGCCTGGCCCTCTGCGTGACATCAAGAGCGGTGATGTCGACTCCGTCGAGCAGGATCGTGCCCCTGTCCGGGCTGATGAGTCCTGCGATGATTCTTGCAAGTGTCGTCTTTCCACCGCCGTTCGGGCCGGTGACCACTGCAAGCCCTGTATCCTCTATCCTGAGCGACAGGTCCTTCAGGATAGGCACTCCTTCCGGAGTGGACCAGCATATGTTCTCAAGCTCCAGCATGAAAGCCTCCGGACGAAGAATAATGTCTGTTCGCCCAAAAGGAAAGCGGGTAGGGCCGATCTGTCACAAACGGTTGTCCCCAAAGGGAAAAGGAATGGGCCCCGGTTGCCCGGAGCCCATATGGTCAAAGTGTCCTGAAGCCTGTTATTTGCAAAGCTTCTTGAACTCGTCTGCGACGAACTGCACCTTCGGTCCGATGATGACCTGGACGGAGTTCTTCGCAGGGCGGAGCACACCCTTGACGCCTGCGCTCTTGATCTTCTTCTCGTCGACCTTGAGGCGGTCCTTGACCTCGAGGCGGAGGCGTGTGATGCAGTTGTCGATGGTGGAGACGTTATCGACACCGCCGACACCCTCGAGGATGATCGTGGCGATCTGGGTGTAGTCGTTGCTGGCCAGCTCGATCGTGAGCTCCTCTTCCTGGTCGTCCTCTCTACCGGGCGTCTTCAGGTCGAACTTCTTGATGACGAAGTAGAAGACGACGAAGTAGATTGCTGCGACGACGAGTCCGATGGGGATGATGAGCCACGGATTGACCGCGTTAGGCGCATTGAACGACAGGAACCAGTCTACGAAACCGGCAGAGAAGTTGAATCCTGCCCTGACCGGGAGCATTGCACAGACTGCGACGGAGACTGCGGTGAGCAGAGCATGTACGAGGTACAGACCCGGTGCGAGGAACATGAAGGAGAACTCGAAGGGCTCCGTGACGCCGGTGAAGAAGCTGGAGAGGGCTGCTGCGAGCAGGATACCTGCAGTGGCCTTCTTGTTCTTGTCCTTTGCCGTGAAGTACATTGCGAGAGCTCCGGCAGGAAGACCGAACATCATGACAGGGAAGAAGCCTGTCTGGTAGATGCCGGTGACCTGGAAGTTGCCGTTCCACAGGACGTCCGCCGGCGTGCCCCAGAATCTTGCGATGTCGTTGATTCCGGCGACGTCGAACCAGAAGACGCTGTTGAGGGCGTGGTGCAGTCCGACAGGGATCAGCAGCCTGTTGAAGAACGCGTAGATTCCGGCTCCGACAGGTCCGAGGCTGATCATGGCCTCGCCGAAGGTGACCAGTGCGCCGTAGATGAACGGCCACAGGAACATCATCGGGATACAGATGATCAGTGTGATGAACGCAGTCACGATGGCGACAGAGCGGCGACCGGAGAAGAAGCCGAGGAACTCGGGCAGCTCGGTCTTGCAGAATCTGTTGTAGCACATCGCGCCGATGATACCGGAGGCGATACCGATGAACTGGTTGTTGACCTTGGCGAAGGCCGCGACATCAAGCCAGCTGATTCCGCCGACGACGGTCGGAGCGACCTTGCCGAGGAGCGTCTGGAAGATGAACCAGGCAACGATACCTGCCAGTCCGGACGTGCCTTCCTGATCCTTCGACATTCCGACCGCGACGCCGATGGCGAACAGGACGGACATGTTGTCGATGATCGAGCTGCCGGCGGAGTAGAGGATGTTGGAGACGATATTGCTACCAGCACCCCATCCGCTGGGGTCGATCCAGTATCCGATACCGACCAGGATACCGGCTACAGGAAGACATGCCACAGGGAGCATGAGAGACTTGCCGAGTCTCTGCAGGAATTTCATCATGGAAATACCTCCAAATAGTTTATTGTCAGACGCGATGCGCCTGTTGTACCAATGTAGTAGAGCCTAGAAGTTGTCCTTGAAGAACTGCTCGATCTCCGGTGCTACGGCATCTTCGTCCTCGCCGTCGATCGTCACGGTGACCGTGTCGCCCTGCTTGACCGCCATCTTCATGACGGCCATGAGCCTCTTGGCGTCGGCGCTCTTGTCCTTAGCCTTGACCGCGATGGTCACGCTGCTCTTCACGCTGGAGAGTCTCTTGACGAGGATTCCCGCCGGGCGTGCATGGATTCCCAGTTCATCCTTGACCGTGTACTCGAATGTCTTCATCTCTCAAACCTCGCTTTCTATTACGTTCTTCCTCAATTCGAGGATCCTGGACGGGGCGACGGACAGTTCGTCGTATCCCATCTTCAGGAATTCGTCAGTCAGTGACAGGTCTCCGGCAAGCTCGCCGCATATGCCGGCCCAGATACCCGCCTTGTGCGCGTTCTCGGCGATCATCGCCAGGAAACGCATGAGCGCGGGGTGGTGCGCATCGTAGAAGCCGTCCAGCTTCTCGTTCTGCCGGTCTATCGCCAGGGTGTACTGCGTCAGGTCGTTGGTTCCGACGCTGAAGAAGTCGACGTGCTGCGCCAGGATGTCGCTGGTGAGCGCGGCGGCAGGCGTCTCTATCATTATGCCGAGCTCGACAGGGGATGTCCTGACTCCTTCGGCCTCGAGTTCGCCGACGACCTCGGTGCAGAAGGTCTTGATGTCCTCGACCTCCTTGAGGGAGATGATCATCGGGAACATGATCGCCACGCGGCCGTATGCGCTTGCGCGGTAGATCGCCCTGAGCTGTGTGCGGAAGATGTCCTTCTGCGTGAGGCAGATCCTGATGCCCCTGTATCCGAGGGCGGGGTTCTCCTCCGGCTCGAGGCGGAAGTAGTCGACCTTCTTGTCTGCGCCGATGTCCAGAGTCCTTATGACGACCTTTCTGCCTTCCATGGCCTCGACGACCTTCCTGTACGCCTCGAACAGCTCGTCCTCGGTGGGGAAGTCGTCGCGCCCGAGATACAGGAACTCGCTTCTGAGCAGCCCTATGCCCTCGGCATCGCCGTCGATGACGTACCTGATGTCGTCAGGACTTCCGATGTTGGCGAACAGCGAGACCTTCTGTCCTTTCCTGGTCACGCTCTCTCTGCCACGATAGCTCTCCAGGCTCGCCTTGTATTCGCCTGCGCTCCTCTTCTTGTCCTGCATTGCCTTCATCGTCGCGTCGTCCGGGTCGATGTAGTAGTTTCCGGCAAAGCCGTCGACTATGATGATGCGTCCGTTGAGAGAGGGGTCGATGTCGATGTCCGTGAGCACGAGGGAGGGGATGTTCATCACACGCGCCAGAATGGCGGTATGGGAATTGGACGATCCCTGTCTGGTGACGAATGCGAGTATCTTGTCCTTGTCCAGGGCGACCGTCTCGCTGGGCGTGAGGTCCTCGGCGACGATGATGCCCGGCTCGTCCATCCTGAATCCCTGGTCCGCTCCCGTGAGGATCCTTACGAGGCGGTCGGATATGTCGCGGATATCAGTGGCACGGGCCTTCATGTACTCGTCGTCCAGAGCGGCGAATGCGCTTGCCTGGGCATCCCCGATCTCGTGCACGCTGAAGGCGGCATCGCTTCCCTGCCTTATCATGTCCTGGATGCCTTCGATATAGTCCAGATCGTCCAGGAAGAGGGACTGGACCTCGATGATGCCCGCCTGCTCCTCGCCGATCTCGTTGAGCGTCTTGTCATAGAGTGCCTCGAGCTCCTTCCTGGCGCTCTCCCTGGCCCCTTCGAAGCGCTCCAGCTCCTTCACGATGTCCGTGCACTTGCGGTTGACGACGTCCCGAGCCTTCGTGTGGACGTAGATTCTGCCGATTGCCACACCCTGGTATACGGGGCGTCCGTTTCCCTTGATCATTTCGTACTCCTCTTATTTCGCGATGCTCAGAATCTTGTCTCCCACCTTCACCTCTCCCAGCACGGGAGTCACGGAGGAGTAGGAGTCGCTGTTGCATATGACCATAGGGACGATGGTGTTGAAGCCTTCCTCTGCGATGGCCTCGCGCTCGAAGCGTATCAGCGCATCGCCTTTCTTCACCTTGTCTCCGCTCTCCTTGAGCGTGGTGAAGTGCCTGCCCTTGAGGGATACGGTCTCGAGACCGATGTGGATGAGTATCTCGATTCCGGAGTCTGAGACGAGATTCACCGCATGCCCGGTGTCGAACATGAGATCCACCGTTCCGTCGCAAGGACTGCAGACGGTATCGCCAGACGGGATGATCGCGACACCCTTGCCGAGGATCTCCTCGCCGAATGTCGGGTCAGGAACCTCCGCCAGAGCGACCGCCTTGCCGTCGACAGGTGCACTCAATGTGAATGCAGGATCGTCTCCTGCCTTGAAAAGCCTGTTGAAAAACCCCATTTCTTCTGTTCCCCTTTTTTCCGATTCCAGTTGTGCTTTTGTCCATCATAACACACAAGAACTTCATATAGGAAGTAAAAAAGAAGTCCCACACAGGATGTTCTGTGTGGGATTCCGTCACAGGATATGGTTCAGGAAGCTTCTTGTACGCTCCGACTTCGGATTGCCGAATATCTCCTCGGGCGTTCCAGTCTCGATTATCTCGCCGCTGTCCATGAAGACTATCTTGTCGGCGGCGGCTCTTGCGAAGCCCATCTCATGGGTCACCAGAAGCATCGTCATGCCTTCCTTGGCGAGCATCATCATGACGTCCAGGACTTCCTTGATCATCTCTGGGTCCAGGGCGCTTGTCGGCTCGTCGAAGAGCATCGCCTTCGGCTTCATCGCCAGTGCACGGGCGATCGCCACGCGCTGCTGCTGTCCTCCTGACAGCTGGGCGGGGCGGCTGTCGGCCTTGTCGGCCAGTCCGACGCGGGTGAGAAGCTGCATTCCCAGCTCCTCGGCCTCCTTCCTGCCCATGCCACGCACCTTGCGCGGTGCCAGGGTGACGTTGTCCAGGACGCTGAGGTGGGGGAAGAGGTTGAAGGATTGGAACACCATGCCCACATCCTCGCGGATCCTCCTCAGGTCGGTCTTCGGGTCGGTGACCTCGACTCCGTCTATCCTTATCGAGCCGGATGTGGGCTCCTCCAGCTTGTTGACGCTTCTCAGCAGCGTTGACTTGCCGCTTCCGCTGGGACCGATGATCACGACGACCTGTCCGTCGTCGACAGTAAGACTTGCATGTTTGACCGCATGCACGGTCTTCGTGCCCTGGACCGTGGTGAAGTCCTTGCAAAGGTCGGTTATCTCTATCTTAGCCATTCTTGTGAAGCCTCTCCTCGAGCATTCCCACCAGTCTGGAGAGCACCAGGGTGAAGATCAGGTAGATCAGTGCGACGACGAGCATCGTCTCCAGGGACAGGAACGTCCTCGAGATATATTCGCGTCCCTTCCTCAGGATGTCTGCAAGCGCGAGCTGCGAGACGAGCGAGGAGTCCTTGAGCATCGAGATGAACTCGTTTCCGATTGCAGGCAGGACGACCTTCACCGTCTGGGGGAGGATGACGTGGATGAACGTCTGCGTTCTGGTCATTCCAAGCGCCGTGGCCGCCTCGCTCTGTCCTTTCGGGATGGCCTGGATGCCGGCGCGCACGATCTCGCCCATGTATGCGCCGAAGCAGATGGACAGGGCTATGATCGCAGCCATCATGCCTTCCATGTGGAGGAAGCGTCCCAGTGCGTAGTAGATGAAGATCAACTGGACAAGAAGCGGGATGCCTCTGATGAGCTCGACGTAGACGCCCGAGATCATGTTGATCCATCTGTGGCTGGAGACGGAGCCCAGTCCCGTGAAGGTTCCGATCACCACGGCTCCGATGATCGCGCAGATCGTGACCTCGAAGGTGACCGGAGCTCCCTGGATGCACACGATGAAGATCTGTCTGTACGGTTCCGGCTTGAAGATGATCAGAGCCAGAAGGAGCACGACGGCTCCGATGAACGTCAGCCTCCAGGAGGAGAGCACATGCTTCTCCCCCTTCTTCGGGATCAGCGGACCATCGGTCATGGTGATGGTCTTCGGAGTCTGGGCTGCAAGCGCAGCCGAATCGACCGAGACGACTTTGCGCCTGATCGATTCGACCTTGAGTTCCTCTTCTATTCTGTTGTCGTCTTTCATGTTCTCTCTACATCAGGTTCCACTTGGCGTACAGCTCGTCGAGCTTTCCGTTCTCCTGGAGCGTGGCGATCGACGAATTGATGATGTCAAGCAGTTCGCTGTTTCCCTTCTCGACGGCGATGGCGATGTCCTCGATCGTCTCGCTGGCAGTGCCTGTGACGACGAGCATGCCGCGGTAGTTCTCGTTGGCCAGGACGTAGTCCGAGGCGATGACGCTGTCGCATACGACCGCATCGCTGTTGCCGTTGATCATGTCTTCGATCGCAAGCGCGATGTCCTCATAGGCCTTGATGGTGATCTCCGGGTATTCCTCCATGGCGAAGTGTCCCGTGGTACCCATCTGGACGCCGACCGTCTTGCCGAAGAGGGACTCGACGCTGGTCAGGTCGCTGTTCTCCTTCTTGGTGAGGATCGACTGCGTCACCTGGTATATCGTGGTGGAGAAGTCGATGGTCAGCTTGCGCTCCTCGGTGACGGTGACGCCGCTTGCGATCGCGTCGTACTGCCCATTGGCAAGGCCTGCGAAAATGGTGTCCCATGAGGTGTTGACGTAGTCCATCGGGACGCCGGAGACCTCGCTCATCGCGTTTATCAGGTCAATCTCGAAGCCGACTATCTCGCCGTTCTCGTCGACATACTCGAGAGGTGGCCAGTTTGCATTGGTTGCAAAGGTGTATCCATCACTCTCGGCGGCACCGGATGCGAAGACGGCGAAGCAGGCCGCCAGGACTATTAACAGAGCTGAAATCTTCTTCATTATGACTGCCCTCCTTTTCGAATATGGTGCCATTATGGAAATTTATGCAGTCCAAGTCAATAGATATTGCATAAAAAATGAATAAAAATACCGGGAGAGCGATTCTCCCGGTACTCTCAATGCCTTACAGCAGATTCCACTTTGCCTTGAGCGCGTCGAAGGAGCCGTCCTTCATCATCGCCTCCAGGCCCTGGTTGATCATGTCCAGAAGCTCACTGTTGCCCTTCTTGACGGCGATTGCGATCTGCTCGTCGGTGAAAGGCTCTCCGGCCACACGGAGCATGCCCTTGTAGTTCTCGTTCGCAAGCACGAAGTCGGATGCGATGATCGAGTCGCATACGCATGCATCGATGTTGCCGTTGAGCATGTCCTGGATGGCGAGTCCGATGTCGTCATACTGTCTTCTGTCCACATCGTAGTCGTCGAGCGCGAAGTCTCCGGTGGTACCGATCTGGACACCGACCTTCTTGCCGGTAAGGTCATTCACGCTCTGGACAGGGGAGTCGGTCATCACGACCACGACCTGGCCCTGGTCGGCGATGGGCATGGAGAAGTCCATAGTCGCCTTGCGCTCCTCGGTGATGGTGACGCCGCTTGCAACACCGTCGTACTGGCCGTTGGCGAGACCTGCGAAGATCGTGTCCCATGCGATGTTCTCCACGACCATCTCGATGCCAACATGCTCTCCGATCAGCGGCATGAGCTCGACCTCGAAGCCTGTGAGGTTCCCGTTCTCGTCGATGAACTCGAAGGGAGGCCATGTGGCATCGGCTGCGAATACGTAGACGCCATCGTCCTCGCTGGCGCCACCTGCGAATACGCCTGTCATCGCGATGAGCGAGACAAGCAGAATGATTGCGATTCTCTTCATAATTGACAAACCCCCGGTAATAGTGGTTACCGAGGGTCGTGTTATCATTTTGGATACTGATATGTCAAGCGGAAAATGAATCTTTATGCAGATTCTTCCTCACATTTCATGCATATTCTTGCATTGTCACTGTGAGATTCCGTATCTTCTTCCTCTTGTATACATACAGGAAGAAGACAATGGCGAACGTCAGGCCGAAGACCTCCGCGACGGTGAAGCTGAGCCATACGCCGGTCACTCCGATGAGGGCTCCGAGGATATAGGCACAGGGGCACAGGACGACCAGCTGTCTTATGATGGACACCAGCATGGAGAATACCCCGTATCCCGTCGCCTGGAACGCGGCGGACAGCACGATGGAGAACGCCGCAGGCACGAAGCAGATGCTGAGTATCCTGAGCGCCGGCACTCCAATGGCCTCCATCTGCTCGGATGCGCTGAAGAACGAAAGCAGAAGGGAGGGGAACAGCTGGAACACCAGGGTCCCGATCGCCATGATGAGCACGGCGATCACGATGCCGTACTTCATCGCAGTGGACATCCTCTTCCTGTCGCGGGCTCCGTAGTTGAAGGCCAGGATGGGGATGAGACCGTTGTTCAGGCCGAAGACCGGCATGAACACGAAGGACTGCAGCTTGTAGTAGACTCCGAACACCGTCACCGCCATGTTGGAGAAGCTGATCAGGATGCCGTTGAGTGCGGAGACCAGGACTGTGCTGACGCTGTTCATGACGATGGTGGGTGCGCCGACGACGTATATGTCCTTGAGAATCCTCCTGTCCGGTCTGATTCTGCGCATGCGGATGTGGATGAACTGGTTCTTCCTTACATAATATATCGCGAGGAACATCGAGACCCACTGGCCGATCACCGTGGCGATGGCCGCACCTGCGACGCCCATGTCGAAGACGAATATGAACACCGGGTCCAGGATGATGTTGGTTATTGCCCCCGCTCCCTGGATGATCATCGGGTGGAACGAGTCTCCAGTGGCCTGTATGATGCGCTCTCCCATGATGTCGACGAAGCATCCGAGTGAGAAGCACATGCAGATCATCGCGTACTGCGTCGACAGTCCGAGCAGCTCGGCATCTTCCGTGAACATGCCCAGGAACGGCTTTGCAAGGAACAGTCCGGCAAGCGCGAACACGATGAACGTTGCGAATGCCAGGAACATCCCGGTGCTTGCCGCCTTGTTGGCATCCTCCATGTTCTTCTCGCCAAGGCGGCGGGCAAGGATGGAGTTGACACCGACTCCGGTACCTACAGCGAATGCTATGATCAGGTTCTGGAGAGGGAAGGCGAGAGACACGGCGGTCAGGGCCACCTCCGAGTACATCGCCACGAATATGGAATCGACTACGTTGTAGAGGGCCTGTACGAGCATGCTCAGCATCATCGGAAGCGACATGCGCATGATGAGACGGGGAATCCGCTCTGTGCCCATAATGTTATCTTTCTGCATGACTGTCTTGTTTAACGTGGAAATTTTTTTGTGTCAATAAAGCGCACAGCCTGTCTCCATGACTGTGGCAAGTCTTGCTAAATCCTTCTCTTGCCTATATTATTGGCCCGGGTATCCCCATACAGGAGATGATCATGACAGTATGCAAATTCGGCGGATCGTCCCTTGCGGATGAGAAGCAGATCAGGAAGGTCAAGGCCATTCTGGATGTAGATGAAAGGCGTTCGATAGCCGTCGTCAGCGCCCCTGGAAAGCGCGACAGGAACGACGAGAAGATCACCGACATGCTCTACGAGTGCAATGCGCTTGCACAGCAGAACAGGAGCTGCCGTCCCGTTTTCGACAGGATCGCACATCGTTATATCGAGATCGCCAAGGCCCTCAAGCTGGATGTCGATAGACTCTCCATGGCTCTGGACGACATCCGGCACAACATCGATGCAGGACGCGGTGGAGACTACACGGCCAGCAGGGGCGAATACCTTTCCGGTCAGCTCATGGCCTCATATCTCGGATGGGAGTTCGTCGACCCGGCCGACTACATCGTCATCAACGGTGACGGCACAGTCAATCCGCTGACATATGAAAGGCTTTCCGCCCGTTTTGCCGAGGGCGGCCATTATGTCATGCCGGGGTTCTACGGCGCGACGGAGCAGGGGGTGGTGAAGACCTTCTCCAGAGGTGGAAGCGACATCTCCGGTGCAATCGCCGCCCGTGCCGCGGATGCGGACCTGTATGAGAACTGGACAGATGTCAGCGGAATGTATGCAGCCGACCCCAGGATAGTGGAGGATGCCAGGGTCATAGAGGATCTCACATACACCCAGGTCCGCGAGCTGAGCGACGTAGGTGCATCGGTCTTCCACGAGGAGGCGATAGCACCGGTCTTCGAGAAGGGCATAGCGATAAACATCCGCAACACGAACGATCCCCAGGCCCCAGGAACGATGATCCGTCCGGACAGTGCCACCAGCGGTCTTGTCGGGATTTCCGGCAAGGGCGGCTACAGCAAGCTCAAGCTGCGCAAGCTCATGATGTTCAAGCGGCCGGGGATGAGGCATGCGCTTCTGACAATGCTCCATCTGTACGGAGTGCGTCCCAGCTATTCCCTTTTCGGAATCGACTCCATAGTATGGTTCTTCGAGAGCAGCCAGGCTTCCGACAGTGTCCTTGGTGCAATGACGGAGAGGCTGAAGAAGGACTTTGCCCTTGACGATGTGACAGTTGAGCGGGGCCATGCGATTCTCGGACTGGTAGGCGGTCACATGGACCAGAGCACCGCCTTCATCGATGCCTGTTCGGCTCTGCGCGATGCCGGTATCAGGATCAACTGCGTCAACTACGGTTCGTCGAACACCACGACCCTGATCGGAGTGGGGGAGACGGACTGCAACAGGGCGGTCCAGGTAATATACAAGGCGTTGTTCTGAGAAAACCGTAAAGGAAACGCAAAAATGAATGAGAAGGGTCGGTGAATGCCGATCCTTCAGTCTTGTTGACAAGATGAGAATGGAGCCGGTCTCCCGACTCCATTCCATCTGGTTGTGAGCTTTCGGATGATGCTCAGCGAATGGCCAGCTCGGTGTCGATGTCGAAGAACTTGGCCTTGTCCATGTTCGGAATCAGGCTGATCTTCTCGTCGATGTTCGGGATGACCGTTCCGTCGATCTTTCCGATGACCTTCGCCGTGCTGGTGGCGATGTAGACGTGGGTCTCTGCACCAAGGGGCTCGACGACGGACACGTGTCCATCGATCGTCTTTCCGGGCTGCGGGGTGTGGGTGAACTCCACATCCTCAGGTCTGATGCCGTAGGTGACCTGCTTGCCGACATAGGGCTTGAGGACCTTGGCCTGCGACTCGGTGACGTACAGGGTGAACGTACCCTCGTCCACATAGACTCCCTTCTCGTCCTCCTTGACGGTGACGGTGACGAAGTTCATGGGTGGGCTTCCGATGAATCCGGCGACGAACTTGTTGTCCGGGTTGTTATACAGCTCGAGCGGTCCGCCGATCTGCTGGATGACACCGAGCTTCATTACGACGATCTTGTCGGCCATCGTGAGGGCCTCGACCTGGTCATGGGTGACGTAGATCATCGTCGCCTTCAGCCTGTGGTGAAGGCCGCTGATCTCGGCTCTCATCTGGACACGGAGCTTCGCGTCGAGGTTGGAAAGCGGCTCGTCGAAGAGGAAGACCTTCGGCTGGCGGACGATTGCACGTCCGACCGCGACACGCTGGCGCTGTCCACCGGAGAGGGCCTTCGGCTTTCTCTCGAGCAGCTGCTCGATGTCGAGGATCTTGGCGGCCTCCCTGACGCGCTTGTCGATCTCGGCCTTGTCGAACTTCCTGATCTTCAGTCCGAACGCCATGTTGTCATAGACGGTCATGTGAGGATAAAGAGCATAGTTCTGGAAGACCATTGCGATGTCCCTGTCCTTCGGGGGAACGTCGTTGACGACCTTTCCGTCGATGGTGAGGGTTCCGGAAGAGATGTCTTCAAGACCGGCGATCATTCTCAGCGTCGTGGACTTTCCACAGCCGGAAGGACCGACGAGGACGACGAACTCCTGGTCTTCGATGTCGATGTTGACATTGTCGACCGCCTTGACTCCGCCATCGTAAATCTTGCAGATGTTCTCAAGCTTTACTGTTGCCATTGTCCTGGTTTTCTCCTTTTTGAAATTCTATGGCACCAGTATGTGTCATGAAGGAGGGGAAATAAAGGAAAATCTTTCTGGAAGTGAGCTGTTTTTCGTTGAAAAATGTCGGAAAAAGGCATTATGCTGACTAAAAAGACGAATCTGGTCAAAAAGAGGTATGAATGCCGAAGAAGTACAGCGATACACAGAAGGAGAACATCAGACGCGACCTGCGTTCGATGGCCGAGCGAAGTCTGTTCCACAAGGGGGTGAAGGACACAAGCGTCGATGAACTGGTCAAGGCCGTCGGGATCCCGAAGGGTACGTTCTACCTCTTCTACGGGTCCAAGGAGGAGCTGTACCAGGATGTGATGGTTTCCTTCCGCATCCAGATGCAGGACGAGATGCTTGCGATGCTTCAGGAACTGGACGAGAACCATATCGTGACAAGCCTCACGACGGTCTTCAGCCATCTGGTCGAGAACATCTATGCAAGGGGGATCTTCAAGCTGCTGGACAGGAGGACGGCCAGGCTCGTCTCGCGCTCAAGCGAGGTGGACGTCATGGAAAGGGAGCAGAAGGCCCTGCTTTCGTTCTTCCGGGAGCTCTTCGGCTATTTCGCAATCGAGGACGAGGACGACATCGCCCGCTTCCATGAAGCCTTCCAGGCGATCGTCTATTCCATGGACAAGGCCCAGGACATGGAAAGGCCCCTGGATGCATACCGGCTGCTTCTCAGGGGCCTCATGCTTCAGCTGGTGGGCGAGTGAGGACTAGTCCTCCTTCTGCTGCTCGTCCTTCCTTCCGTCTTCGCCGGAGCCTTCAGGCTCGACGATCTTCTCGACCACGGCCTCGACGATCCTCTTGTCCTCGACCTTCGTCACAGTGATGCGCAGACTGTTGATCTCGATTGTGAACGTCTGCCCGTCCTCGGGGATCTCGTGCAGACAGGAGAACACCATGCCCCCGACCGTGTCGTAGTCGCCTTCGTCGGGGATGTCCACGTCGAGCTCCTCTTCGAGGTCCTCGATCGACAGCGTGCCCGAGACGCGCCAGCGGTTGTCGCCCAGCTTCTCGATTTCGGGGGCCTCCGCCTCGTCGAACTCGTCGTAGATGTTGCCCACGATCTCCTCCAGAAGGTCCTCGAGAGTTATGATTCCGCGCGTCTCGCCGTATTCGTCGATCACGATCGCGATGTGGACCTTCTTCTTCTGCATGTCGCTGAACAGCTGGTCGGCCTTGATCGATTCGGGCACGAAGTAGGCGGAGCGCAGCATCTGGCGAACGGTTTTCTTGTGCGGCTCGTTGATGTTCAGCAGGAAGTCGCGTGCGTTGAGGATTCCGATGACGTTGTTTATGTCGTCCTCGTATACGGGGTAGCGCGAGTTGCCGCTGTCCTTGATCGTCTCCAGAATGGTCTTCTCATCCTCGTCGACGCTGAAGTACTTCACGTCTCCGATGCGCGTCATGATCTCGCTGACGCGTATGTCGTTGAACTCGAAGATGTTCTGGATCATCTCCTTCTCGTCCTCTTCGATCGTGCCGGAGTCTCCACCGGACTCGACCATCATCCTGATCTCGGCCTCGGAGACGGCATCGTCCTCGCTGCTGGTCTTCAGATGCAGAAGTCTGAGGATGAGGTTTGTAGCGCTGCTGGTCAGCCAGATGACTGGCTTGAGTATCGTGGAGATCGCCACGAGCAGCTTGAGGAATATCTTCGCCATCTCGTAGCTCTTCTGCTGTGCCACACGCTTTGGCACCAGCTCTCCGAAGATGATGGTGACGATGGTGAGTATGATCGTGATCACCACGACCGAGATGCTGTTGAGGGTCGAATAGGGGATCGAGTCCAGTCCTAAGGAGATCAGCCAGTCGGTGAGCGGTTCGGAGAGGCTGTCGGCCGCGAATGCGGAGCCGAGGAATCCGGACAGCGAGATCGCAACCTGGATCGCCGAGAGGAACCCTGCGGGGTTCTCCAGCATCTTGAGCAGCCGTCTTGCCGCCTTGTCTCCTTCCTCGTCGAGCATCTTCAGCTTGGTCGAGTTGAGGGACACCATGGCCATCTCGAGGCCTGCGAAGACCGCGTTGATCGCTATGAACACGGCCTGTATCAACAATTGTCTGGGTACTGAAATCATCTTATCTCTTATGCTCCTTGTCTTTGTTGTGTCTTGCGAGTCGTGTGTTCCGCCATTGCGGAAGGCGCTCTCACAGGAGCATGTCGAGATGTACGTCCTGGATCAGATGATGGCGACTACTGTACGGGTCGTCTTGGGATTCACACTTCGGCACATTGCCAGGGCCTTCGTCCACTGTAGTAAGAAAACTCCTTGTCGTATTGGAATATGCCATATGATATTGTCCTGCGCCTTCCGTCGTCAAGAGAACGGACCACGGTGCATGGGGGATGTTTTTTCTCGCTTTGTCTTGCACCCGAACCGCGGCATGGTATAATTGAGCCAACAAAATGCGGAGGTACAGCATATGGATATCCAAGAACTGAACAAGATCAGCCCGCTGCGCGTATTCGACGATGCCATCAACGGAGGCCTTGGAAAGGGCAACCTTGGTGTCATTGTCTCCCGTCACGGTGTTGGAAAGACAGCCTGTCTGGTCCACCTTGCCACCGACAAGCTCATGAGGGGCGAGCACGTGATCCACGTCTCCTTCTCCGGCAACGTCGAGCATGTGATGAACTGGTACAAGGAGGTCTTCAAGGAGATCGCCGAGCTCCAGAGCCTCGACGACGCCCATAACGTCTATTCAAGCATTCTCACAAACAGGGTCGTGATGAACTTCTCCCAGTCCCAGATCTCGGTGGAGAAGGTCCTCTCGTCGCTCAAGAGCCTGATCGAGCAGGGCGCATTCGCCGCCGACGCGATACTCTTCGACGGCTACAAGCTGACGCTCGCCGACGAGGACGACATCGTCAAGATCAGGGAATTCGCCAAGGAGATGGACCTCGAGGTGTGGTTCAGCGTCTCGCCCGTGAACCCGGAAGTCGTGTACGACCAGTACGGCGTGCCTTCGTCCCTCGAGAAATACTATTCATATATCGACGTGCTTGTCGGCCTGAGGTATCAGGAGGCCATCGACAAGGTCGTCATGACGGTCGTGCGCGCCCACGGCAAGGAAGTGCCCAAGCCCATGCAGGTGAAGCTCGATCCGAAGACGATGCTCATCAGCCACTGAGCGCGGCGTCTTCACCAAGGAGAAATGCACTGGATTGCGGTCCAGTGCATTTCTTTCCTCTCTTGCAGTTCTTCTGGTCAGTCTTCGACCAGGACCGTCACAGCGGCCACGACCGCATCCCCGCTCCCCAGCTCCCCGAAGCACTTCTCCGCGGTCTTCGCCTTGACCGATATCATGTCCACATCCAGAGACAGAAGCCGTGACAGGCTCTCCCTGATGATGTCGATGTGCTCCCTCAGCCTGGGCTTCTCCAGAAATACCGTGCAGTCGATGTTGGAGAAGACGGGCCTGCACTCGTCGAGCACCATGGACAGCAGTGTGCTGCTGTCGGCGTCCTTCCATCGCTCGTCCGAAGGAGGGAAGTGCGAGCCGATGTCCCCTTTGGCATAGGCCCCCAGGATCGCATCGATCAGGGCGTGGATGAGGACATCTCCATCCGAATGGGCCATCTCCCCCTTGTCGGACGGTATCCGGATGCCGCCGAGCATCAGCGGCCGTCCGGGCACGAGCACATGTATGTCGTATCCGCTTCCGATCCTCACTGTCCACCTCCCTGGTGCACGAACGAGCGGAACATCTCGTCGTGTGCCCTGTCCTCGCGTCCCCTGTCGCGGGCTCTGACGTATTCCATAACCTGGGCCCTGGCATCCGGGATGTCCGATTCGTAGGTTATCTTCCGGTTTGCCTCGTCACCTTCGATGACGAAGCACTCGTATCCGGCCGAAACGAAGATCTCTCCATCGTCGGTGGCGTCGTCTCCCTGCGCCTTCCTGTGCGCATCAAGCAGCTTGGAAAAGTCGAACACCTGCGGGGTCTGGACCCTGACCAGACCCTCGCGCCGTGGAAGCTCGACGATCCGGCCCGCCGCGTCGATGCGGCGGACGGAGTCCGTCACCGCAAGGGCGGGCATGGCCCCCGAGCGGGTGGTGTACGCCATGGCGAGTGTCCTGACGATCAGATCCGGCGTTACGAACGGTCTTGCCCCGTCATGCACCGCGACGTATTCGAAGGGGAGATCCAGCGCTGCAAGACGTTCCAGTGCAAGATGCACGGACACCTGCCTGGTGGCTCCTCCCCTTATGAAGAGCATCGGGACCGATCCCACATCGACGAGGTCCTCCATGGCCACGAGCGTCTCGTCCTCGGCCCCTTCGCGGCATGTGACGACGACGGCGCTCAGGCCGGGCAGTTCGAAGAACGGCTCGGCGGCACGATACAGCACGGTGTGACCGTCTATCTTCAGGAACTCCTTCTTGACCCCTTCGCCTTCGGCAAAGGCGGACGAGAAGCGCAGCGACGAGCCTGCGGCCGTCAGTACGAGTGCAAATGGTGGCATGTGCATGGTTCTACTTTTCCAGTTTCGAGAGTATGAGGTTCGAGATCTCGTCCTTGTCCTTCTTGAGCGCGTAGCACGATTCGTCGATCAGCAGTTCGAGCGCGTTCTCGTACAGTTTGCGTTCCTGGACGGGGAGCTCCTTGACCTTGGAGCGATGATACAGGCTCTGGACGACCTTTGCAATCGCTCCGATGGTCCCTGTCCTGATCAGATCCTGGTTCCTCTGATAGCGCAGCTTCCAGTCTGCAGGAAGGCTCTCGGCCCTTCCGGACATCGAGTTTATGGCCTTCATGGCCTCGTCCTTGGACACGATGGATCGCACTCCCATCTCCCTGGCACGGTCCACGGGAATCAGCAGCGTCATGTCGGCCTGTTCCAGGTAGATCGCGTAGTAGCGGATGCTCTGGCCGTCCTTCATGCGCTCCCTTATGGCCTGGACTATGCCCAGCCCCTGCTGTGGGTAGACCACCGGCTGGCCTATGCTGAAAGCTGTCCTGGAGCTCTTCGTATCCATATCTAGATTCTACACCGGCAGGGGAAGGAAGACAACAAATCTTTTCCCTGTGTGAACTTGGAAAGTGGTCGTCTGCAGGTGCTTCGACGGGTGGAAATTCGCCCTTTGCTCGATTATACTTCCTCTCATGAGCGAAAAAGAGAGATTGGCCGGAGTGCTGTTGCACCCTACGAGCCTGCCCGGGAAATGGGTCGTGGGCGACCTGGGAGAGGCCGCATCGCGTTTCGTGGACAAACTGCATGATGCCGGTGTGCATCTCTGGCAGGTCCTTCCGCTCGGGCCCACCGGATTCGGAGACAGCCCGTATGCCGCACGTTCGACATTTGCGGGCAACGAGCTTCTGATCAGCCTGGACATGCTGTATGAGGACGGCTATCTGGAACTTGTCGACATCCTGTCACGTCCTCCGGCGTGCGAGAGGGTGGACTATGGTCTGGCGCGCACTGTCAAGATGCCGCTTCTGAGGAAGGCCGCCATGGCGTTCCTCGAGGAACCTGCCGCGGACTACGAGGAGTTCTGCCGCGAGAAGGCATGGTGGCTGGACGACTACGCCCTCTATCAGGTGCTGTGCGACCAGTACAACGACTCCAGGTGGTTCAGCGTCTGGGACGAGGCTCTCAGAAGACGTGACCCGCAGGCCCTGGAGAAGGAGAGGCAGCGCTATGCCGAAGAGATCGAGCTGTACAAGGTCTACCAGTACTTCTTCTTCACGCAGTGGACCGCCCTCAGGAAATACGCCAACGGCTGCGGTGTGAGGATCATAGGGGACATCCCCATTTTCGTCGCACCGGATTCGGTCGACGCATGGACGAACACCAGGCTTCTCAAGATAGACGAAGAGGGACATCAGGAGGCATCCTCCGGGGTCCCGCCGGATGCGTTCTCCGCGACCGGCCAGCTGTGGGGCAACCCCCTTTACAGATGGAGCGAGCACGAGAGGACCGGATTCGCCTGGTGGGTCTCGCGCATCAGGGAGACGCTGAAGATGTGCGACATAGTCCGCATCGACCACTTCCGCGGCTTCGCGGCCTGCTGGGAGGTCCCTGCAGGCGAGGACACGGCCATGAACGGCAAGTGGGTGCCAAGTCCCGGGCAGAAGCTGCTGGACGCGCTCAGGCGCGAGCTGGGCGACGAGCTGCCGATCATAGCGGAGGACCTGGGCGTCATCACGCCCGACGTGGAGGCTCTCAGGGACCGCAACGGACTGCCGGGCATGAAGATACTCCAGTTCGCCTTCTCCGCCGCCGAAGATGGCGAGATCGATGCCTCGAACGCCTATCTTCCGCACAACGTCGACGAGAACAGCGTTATCTACACCGGTACGCATGACAACGACACCACGCTTGGCTGGTACATGTCGCAGGACGATGGCATGAAGGACATCGTGCGCCGCTACTTCGAATGCGGGGACGAGGACATCGTCTACCGTTTCATCCGTGCCGCCCTCGGCTCCCGTTCGCGCTACGCGATCATCCCGTTCCAGGATGTCCTTGGACTGGGCACCGATGCCAGGATGAACGTCCCCTCCACCTGCGGAACGTCGAACTGGTCGTGGAAGATGACGCAGTCGATGCTCGACGACGACAACTTCGGAAGACTGAAGTACTACATAAGGATGTACGCACGTTGAACATCATCCTGTTCGACAAGGGAGTACGGCGCTTCGAGCCATCCGACCAGAGGTATGTCCACATCCGCGATGTGCTCTCGCTCGGTGTCGGGGACACGTTCACGGCGGGCGAGTACAATGCCTGCCGGGGCCTTGCCACGATAACGCGCTTCGATGCCGATGGACTCGACTTCTCGTTCCAGGAGGGCCCGTATGACGGACGGCTTCATCCGCTCACGCTCCTGCTGGCATCCGTGCGCCCCATCTGCATGAAGAGGATACTTCGCGAGGTGGTCTCGCTCGGAGTCGGACGCATAGTCGTGACCGGCAGTGCGCTCGGCGAGAAGAGCTATCTGTCCAGCGGATTGTACAGGAGCGACGAGCATCTGGAGATCATGAGAAGCGGGGCGATGCAGAGCGGACACACCGGCTTGAGCACGATAGAGTTCGTCCCTTCGCTCGAGAAGGCGGCCTCGATGTGCGCCCAGGGGGCACATGCGGTTCTTCTGGACATCGACGCCGATGCCCGTCCGCTGTCCTCCATGGACCTCTCCGGTGACGCCGTGACGCTCGCCATCGGAGGCGAACGTGGATGGAGCGACGACGAAAGGGGGCTTTTCAGGAGGCTGGGCTATGTGACCGCCTCCATGGGAGATAGAATACTTAGAAGCGAGACGGCTGCGGTCGCCGGCGTCGCCCTGGCGCTTTCACGCATGCCGTCCACAGGAGTCTGATCATGGCACATTGTGTTGTCGAAGAGGCCGAGAGGATACTCGACCAGAGCTTTCCCGTACTGGACAAGGGTTTCGTGCGCCTTGTCGACTATCTTGGTTCCGACCAGCGCATCGTGCAGAGCGCACGCGTCAGCTATGGCGAGGGGACCAAGACCTACCGTCAGGACAAGGGCCTGATAAACTACCTGATGAGGAACGACCACACGTCCCCGTTCGAACAGGTCGTCTTCACCTTCCACGTCAAGGCACCCATCTTCGTCGCCAGACAGTGGGTGCGCCACAGGACGGCCAGGATGAACGAGATATCAGGTCGCTACTCGGTGATGAAGGACGAGGTCTACCTTCCCGATGAGGGCTCTATTGCGCTTCAGAGCGAGGACAACAAGCAGGGAAGGCAGGAGGAACCGGTCGACGCCGCCACGGCGGAGAAGGTCCGCACCATGCTCTCGGACAACGCCAGGAGCACCTTCGACACCTACCACGAGCTTCTCGACATGGGAATCGCCAGGGAGCTGTCCAGAATCAATCTGCCGCTGTCCATCTACACGGAGTTCTACTGGGAGATAGACCTGCACAACCTCTTACATTTCCTCCAGCTGCGTCTGGACCATCATGCCCAGGCCGAGATACGCGCCTATGCCGAGGTCATGTTCGACATCGTCAGGAAGGTCTGCCCGATCGCGGCCGAGGCCTTCGAGAACCACCGCCTGCATGGCAGGAGCTTCTCCCGCGACGAGGTCGAGGCCATAAGGGCCATGGCCCATGGTGGAGAGAACCCGCTTGAAGGCCGCGCCCTCGAGATCTTCATGGAGAAGCTGGACAAGTGACGACCCATGCCGAGCTGGATTTCTTCTCCGGGCACATGGATGCCCTTCCTCTGTATGAGGGATTCAGGGACAGGATGCTCCAGATCGAGCCTGATACCCATCTCAAGGTGCAGAAGACCCAGATCGGCTTCTACAACAGGCATCTGTATGCCTGCGTATCGTTCATGCTGAACAGGCGCACCGACGGCTTCACGCTGACGCTGGGCCTTCCGTACAGGCTTGATTCGTCCATGGTCGCCGCTGCGAGCGAGCCGTATCCGGGCAGATGGACGCATCACATCCGAATCGATCGGGGCGACCGGCTGGACGACGAGCTGTTCAGTCTGCTTGCCGAGGCGGCCGACTGGGCCGATGCTAAGAGATGATGGATGCACGCTCTCTTCTGGATCTGTTCAAAGATGCATATGGCGAGGGGCGCTGGTGGTCAAGCGACCCGTTCTGCGTGATGTTCCAGAGCGTGCTTGTACAGAACACTTCCTGGTCGTCAGTCGAGAGCGTCCCCGTGCCATGTGCGCATGATGTCCTGAGCATGAGCCAGGAGGATCTCGAGAGAATCGTACGTCCTTGCGGCTTCTTCCATGCCAAGGCGCGTACGGTCAGGGCACTGGCCGAATGGTATGCCTCATACGGCTTCGACTGCGAAGCCGTCAAGGCGATGCCTGTCCGGCTTCTCAGAAAGCAGCTGCTGTCTATAAGGGGGATAGGGCCGGAGAGTGCGGACGACATACTTGTGTACGCGTTCCACAAGCCGCTGATGATAGTGGACGCCTATACGCGCCGTCTGCTGGAGCGCATGGGTTACGTCTTCACATGCGACGATGGGATCCGTAGCTGGGCATGCGCCTCGCTGGGCGATGACGCCGAGGCGTATGGCCATCTGCACTGGTATGTGCTGGACCACAGCATCTCGTCCTGCAGGAAGAAGCCGGCATGCGTAGCCTGTCCGGTTTCGCATTCGTGTCTCAGGAAGGGCTTATGAGCGACAAGGTGCTTCCCATGAAACTTTCCAGAGTGTATCCGCTTCTGGTGGCCAAGGCGGAGCGCAAGGGCCGCACCAAGGCCGAGGTCGACACCATCATCCGCTTCATGCTCGGCTATGACTGTGCACAAATCGAGACGATGGTCGCCGAAGATGTCGACTACGGCACGTTCTTCGAGCGCGCTGTCAGGAAGGACGACGCCTATCTGTCCGTCACCGGGAGCATCTGCGGCGTGAGGCTGGATTCCATCGGGGACGGAACGATGAGGCGCATGCGTGTCCTGGACAAGCTGGTCGACGATCTGGCAAAGGGCAGGAGTCTGGAGAGGATTCTCTCCCCGTTCGGCTATTCCGTGTAGTCCCAGATGTCGAAAAGCCATCTGAGGGCGTTGTCGAACCAGCCTGCGAACACCGGGTTCCGGATTCCCACCTCGTCGGTTCCGACGCTTGTGCCGTGGCGTGCGCAGGGGTAGATGTGGAGTTCGAATGGTACACCGTTTTCTGCAAGGGCCGAGGCGAACAGAAGACTGTTGTCCACCGGCACCGTGGCATCGTCCGCGCTGTGGAAGATGAACGTGGGCACACATGAGGAGTCCACCCGCTTTTCCAGGCTGTACAGCCGCCTCTCCTCTTCGCTTTGGCACAGCATGTCGAACGAACCTGTGTGGGCCTTGTCGCCGCTGGTTATCACGGGATAGCCCAGTATCATGGCGCTGATGTTGCGCCCCCTTCTCAGCGTGGCGTAGCTGGCCGCCAGATGTCCTCCTGCGGAGAAGCCGATGATGGCGATCCTGCCGGGGTCTATCCCGTATTCCTGCGCATGTTCCACCAGGTGGTCGACAAGCGCTTCCAGCGTGTCGACGGGCTTTTCCCTGGATATGTCATCTCCTACGGGGTAGTGCAGAATGAAAGTGTTCACTCCGTGCGCAAGAAAGCGCAGGGCCACGGGATCCGACTCCCTTGCCGACACATGGTTGTAGCCTCCTCCGGGGATGACGATGAGCGCGCCATGACGTGGATGCAGTCCGCCGTATGGCGTGAGGTCGTCGACGAGGTATGCCGTGACGCGGCTTTCCAGACGCCCCACGGTGAATTCCGCTTTTCTCATGAGGACATCCTAACCCGAGGCACGTGTTCACGCAAAGCGCCTTTTGCATTATATTTTCCGATACGAAGATGAGTGCAAAGGACCAGGCGCATGCCCTGCCGGAGAAGAGCGGCGTCTACATGATGAAGGACAGTGACGACAAGGTGATCTACGTCGGCAAGGCGAAGAATCTGCGCCGGCGCGTGTCCAGCTACTTCCTCCCCAACCGGGATGCCAAGACGAGCGCGCTTGTCGGCAGGATAGACCACATCGACTACATGATCACGGGAAACGAGTACGAGGCGCTCGTGCTCGAGAACAACCTGATCAAGAAGTACAATCCGCACTACAACATCCTGCTCAAGGACGGAAAGAGCTATCCCATGATCAAGATCACGTGCGAGCGCTTTCCACGCGTGTACAAGACGCGGCGCATCCTGGACGACGGATCGTCCTACTACGGTCCATTCTCCGCCACAGGCGCCTTGGAGACCTATCTGGACCTGATCCGCTCGAACTATCCGCTTCGCCTGTGCTCCGGGCCGATCGAGCGTCACAGGTCCCCATGTCTCTACTACCATATCCACAAGTGTCCCGGGCCGTGCATCGGCATGATCGACGAGAAGACCTACCAGGGCTATGTGGACGAGATACGCGACTTCCTTTGCGGCAACGACGTGAGCCTCGTTGCGAGGCTGGAGAAGGAGATGAGGCAGGATGCCCGGGAGCTGAGGTTCGAGGAGGCCGCGAAGAAGCGTGACCAGATCAGCGCTCTGGAGAGCATCGGCAAGGCGCAGAGCGTCGAGAGCGCGCTTGCTGACGACAGCCGCGACTACGCCGCCGTGGCCCTGCGGGGCAGCCTGTGCACCGTCGCCATCATCCAGCTGCGCGATGGACGCGTGATCGGCAAGGCCCTCTACCGCGCCGAGACGTTCTCGGACGAGACCGAGGTCCTGCTCAGCTTCCTCGTGCAGTACTACAGCGACGGCGACAACCTTCCACGCGAGCTTTACGTGAACCAGGAGATCGACTCCTCCCTGATAGCCGACTACTTCAGCAGGGAGCTGGGCGTTCCTCTCTACATAGGCTTCCCCAAGGATGGAAAGCACTACCGCATCCTGCGCATGGCGGAGGTCAATGCTGCGGAGGATGTGGACAAGAGGCTGGGAAGGATAGACAACGCCGATGCCCTCTCCCGTCTTGCCGAGCTGATAGGACTCGACCACAGCCCGGTATACATCGAGGGTTTCGACATCGCGCAGCTGGCGGGCAAGTACACCACGGCCAGCCTGATCGTATTCAGGAACGGCAACCCGAGCGTCAAGGAGTACAGGCGTTTCAACATGAAGACTCTGGATGGAAGGATAGACGACTTCCAGTCGATGAGGGAGGCGGTCAGCCGCCGCTATTCCAGACTTTTCAACGAGGAGCGGCCGATGCCGGATCTCGTGATGGTCGACGGCGGAAAGGGGCAGGTGCATGTCGCGGTGGACGAGCTCGAGGCCCTCGGTCTGGACTTCATACCCGTCGTGGGTCTTGCCGAGAGGAACGAGGAGATCGTGTTCCCGGACGACCGGCCGAACCTCGTCCTGGACAAGGCAGACCCGGCGCTTCGCATACTCATTGCGCTTCGCGACGAGTGCCACCGCTTCGCCACGAGCGCCAATCAGCGCATGAGAAGCCGCGATGCCGGATTCGCCCTTCTCCAGTCCATAGAAGGGGTGGGTATCAAGCGTGCCGAGAGGATAATGAAAGAGTGCGGGTCGATAGAGGGCGTGCTGGCCAACGGTGCCCAGGAGCTCGCCAACAGGTGCTCAGTGCCCCTCACCGTGGCCCAGAGAATCATCAAACAGCTCACGCTCTAGCCTAAGCGACGTGCAGCGGCCCTTGCCGACGATGATCGTGTAGACCATCAGCTCCAGCGTCAGCGCCACCTCGTCAGTGCCGGCGTTCCTGACCGATATGTCCATTCCGTCCAGATACGGAATGATCCGTCTGCAGTCATCCAGCGAATAGTTGCTCTTCGCGATGCGGAACGTCTGCTTGTCGCGCACGCTCCTGATCCCCTTGACCTCGGTTCCACTCGTCGAGAGGGCGCATGCGTTCTCCAGCGCCTTTTCCTCGCCGACGTCCCTTGACAGGGTCAGGAAGCTCTCCAGCAGACGGAACTGCCTGAGAAGTATTCCGACGATGGACATGTAGCCTCTGCTGTCGGTGACCAGTATCCTGTGCAGCGAGGATAGGGCGCGTTCCAGGTCCCCCTTTGCAATCTGGGCAAAGAGGGTGAAGCCGTCCTCGCTGCGCGTATGGCTGACGTACGAGGCGATGTCGTCCAGACGGATCCTGCGGCCCCCTTCGCCGTGTGTGGTGTCGAAGAAGATCGCCAGAAGCGAGCACGTGTCCTTCATCGCCTGAGTGTTGTTGTCGATCATGTCGAGGATGTAGCGTATCGCATCCTGGTCGATCTGGTAGCCTGCCTTGCGGAAGAACGTCCGTATCCAGTCCTGCTTGCGGTTCTCGAAAAGCTCCCAGAACGTGATCACGTCCTCCTTGCGCACCGCCTTGGAGATGGTGGAGGGCAGGGAGTAGGCCGACTCGGACGAGATGACGACCAGACGTGAGGCGGGATCGTCGCTGCATGAGGCATAGCGGGCTATGACCTTGTTGACCGGGCTGTTCTTCTGAAGCTGTTCGTAGTGCTTCAGTACGACGAGCGTGAACGATGAGAAGAGGGAAGGCGAGAAAAGCGCGTCCTCGAGTGTCGATGCGTCGACGTCGAAGGCGAACAGCCTGACGGTCTCCATGTCGGGATGCTCCTTCCTGAGCCGCATGGTCTCCTCTTCGAGCCAGGTCTGCTTCTCACCCTCTTCGCTGCCCATCAGGAAACTAACGTGAGCCATAGAACCTCAGCATGGCATGAGCCACTGCATGAATGCGCACCTGGGCGCAGTATATGTTCCCTACATCGTCGCATCCCGCCTGCAGCTCGCTGCGGCCGTAGATGCGCATGTACTTCCTCAGCACGAGCTCGTCCCCTTCGCTCGGACTGGCGAGAACGATGTCTCCGCTTCTGGCCTCGTCGGTCCTCCGGAACACGACATAGTCTCCACGGCGTATGCCTTCGTTGATCATGCCGTTGCCTTCGATGCGCAAGGCGAAGAAGATCTGGCCATGACGGAGCCTCAGGGCCGATATGTTCAGCTCCTCCCTTGTCCTCCGTCTTCCTTCAAGGTATTCGTTCTCCCCGAACAGGGGCACGGTGACGATGCCAGGCCTCTGCTCCTCCCACTTGCGCAGCGCTATGCTGCGCGCCGAGTGCCCCTTCGTGGACAGCATGCCCTTCTTCTGCAGTGCCTGCACATGGTACCAGGCCGCGGGGTCCGTGAAGCCGAAGTGGGTGGCGATCTCGTTGAGGGAGGGGCTTGTATTGTTCCTGGCGTTGTAGTCGGTGATGAAGTCGAGCACCTCCCGTTGTCTGTCAGTCAGTCCCTTTGACATCCGCTATGAACCTCTCCTTGAACAGCTTCTGCATGGCATCCATCAGCTCGTTCTCGTCTTCTCCGTCGCACACGCATGTGAGACGGGTCCTGTACGTCGCGCCGAGCGTTATGATGCCCATGACGGACTTCGCATTCACCTTCATCGTGTCCTTGATGAAGAATATGTCGGAACGGTAGGCCGACGCAACCTTCACTATCTGGGTGGCGGGGCGGGCATGGATGCCGGCCCTGTTCTCCACGACGAGCTCCCTTTCTATCATCTTGCAGGTCCCTCGTCTATCTCCGTGTTGTAGTACATCTCGCGCGTGGCCTCGCTCTCCAGCCAGCTCATGACGCCGCGGTCGAAGTCCCGGGCGCTGTAGAAGCCCTGCTTCTTGAGCCTCTCGTTCATAGCCGCGGTCTCGATGAGTATCGGGATATTGCGGCCCGGCTTGACCGGAATCTCGACGCGCGGGATCTTCACTCCCAGCAGTTCGCTGTGGAGGCTGTCTCCTATGTGGTCGTAGTCCTTTCCGTCGATCCACTTCTCAAGATGCACCGACAGCTGGACCTGCTTCTTCTCCCTGATGGCCCCGACACCGTACATGTTCGCGACGTTTATTATTCCCAGACCACGCAGTTCCATGTGGTGGGCGAACATCGGGTTCTCCCCGCTTCCCACGAGATAGGCGTCGGAGATGCTCTTCAGCTTCACCGTGTCGTCGCTGATGAGCCTGTGTCCGCGGCCGATCAGCTCAAGGGCGGTCTCGCTCTTGCCGACGCCGGCATCCCCCGTTATCAGGACGCCGATGCCGAAGACCTCTACAAGGACGCCGTGTATCGTCTCGGTTCTGGCGAACACCTCGTCGAGGATGCTGTACGCACGTCTGGAGAAGTCCGACGAGCTGAGGTCTGTGACCAGAATGGCCACTGCATGCCTTTCGGCCATCTCCACGATGCTCTGCGAGGGCCTTGCGCCGCCTGAGAACACGCAGCATGGAATCGAGGTCGCCAGTATCCGGTCGACGTTGTCGAGCTCGCCCTTGTCCTCGAGAAGCCGCAGATAGGACTGCTCCCCGGCTCCGAACAGCTGTATGCTGGCGTTGTTGAAGTCCACGAAGTAGCCGGAGAGGGGAAGCCCGGGCCTCGAGATCATGGCGCTCGACAGCTTCCTCGACAGGCCGCTCCTGCCTGCGATGCATTTCAGCCTCAGATGGTTGTGCTCCTTGAGGTCCAGGTCCAGAAGATCTAGTACTGTGAAGTCCTGCATGAGTCCAGTCTAGAATAAAAAGCCGAAATTTGCATCACTCCATTACATTATGCGCGCGAAGGGGATATTGACGCGCATGCCGTCAAGTCGATATTCTGACCAGGCTGGTCTGATGACCGGCGCATATTCTTTTGGAGGGTTAGATCTTATGGCAAGGAACATGGCGCCTAGATTTAAGCAGTGCAGAAGACTTGGTGTGAATGTATGTGGACACCCCAAGGCGATGAAGAGGGCAGGATCCCCCGCCTTCGCAAAGAGGAGAAAGCCTACTGAGTACAGTAAGCAGCTCACCGAGAAGCAGAAGCTCAAGGCATACTACGGTGTGCTCGAGAAGCAGCTTCACCACTATTACGAGAAGGCTCTCAAGAGCACGATGATGACCGGCGACGCCCTCGTCATCCAGCTCGAGACGAGACTCGACAACTGCGTGTACCGCATCGGATTCGGCAACTCGATCCGCCTTGCACGCCAGCTCGTCTCCCATGGCCACATTCTCGTGAACGGAAAGAAGGTCGACATCCCTTCCTACGAAGTGAAGGTCGGCGACGTCATCTCCCTCAAGGAGAAGTCCAGGAAGAACGAGTTCTTCAAGGACTGCTTCCTCGGACACCCCGCGTTCAATCTCCCCTATTTCGAGAAGAACGACGAGGAGTTCAGCGGAAAGCTCACCAGGCTTCCCGAGAGGCATGAGATTCCAATCGAGGTCAACGACCAGTACGTGGTCGAGTACTACAGCAAGTAACCGCTGACGTCTTCGAGTCCTGGAGGCCGGACACATACACGGCATCCTGTGATCTCCTCCGGCATTCCCATCAAGGAGGAGGATAGAAATACCTTTGATGCGCTTGCGGCTCCCTCGAAGGAAGCGCATCGGACGAGAAGACATGTCAGGACAGTTGCAGGACCGGTTCAGGAAATGTTCCCGAACCGGTCTTTTTCTGTCTCCGTTGACCTGAGGCCATTGTTCTGCCAGTATTCCCTCCATGGACAGGAACGACATCCTCTCCCTTCTGAAAGACAGGGGCATATACTACGAGATCACGCTTCACGAGGCCGTGTTCGACATGGCCGGCTCTGCACTGCTCGACCTTCCTCATCCCCGGTGTGTGGCGAAGAACCTCTTTGTGCATGATGAGGGCAGGAGGAACTGGTATCTCTTGTGCATCAAGGGAGACAAGAGGGTCGACCTCAAGGCGTTCAGGAGACAGGAGGGCATAAGGGCCCTGTCCTTCGCATCCGCAATGGAACTGGACGATCATCTACACCTTCCTGCCGGCTCCGTCACTCCGCTTGGCCTGCTCAACGACGAGACCCGGAGCGTCGTCCTGTATCTCGACGAGGACTTCCGTGAAGGCGAGGGGATCGTCGGTGTTCACCCGAATGACAACACGGCCACTGTGTGGCTCCATTGGCGCGACCTGACGGACCTGCTCGCTTCACAGGGGTGCACAATCCATGTGTGCCATATGCCGGGAGAAGGGGTGGAAACGGCTCCTGAAACAGGCGATTTGACTTGAAAATCATTTCACAATCCAGCTAATTCCTTATATTGCAAGCGCTTTTTCATTTTACATCCATTTTACACAAGTGGCTGTGAGCATTTCACATACCGCCAATAGAGTATGGGCAAAACCAAGGAAAGAGATTTCCACTCAGGAGAAAGAGAAAATGAAAAAGATTCTTGCTATTGCTCTTGTCGCTCTCCTCGCAGCCGGCTTCGCCTTTGCCGGCGGTTCCAGCGAAGAGACCCAGATCGTGTCCACTGATGGATCCACATCCATGGAGTCCGTCATCGGATCTCTTGCCGAAGCGTTCATGAACGAGAACCCCGAAATCTCCGTCACATACAACCCCACAGGTTCCGGCAGCGGCATCACGGCCGTCAGCGAGGGCAGGTGCGACATCGGTCTTGCCTCCCGTGCACTGAAGGCCGAGGAGATCGAGAGTGGACTTGCCGAGACCATCCTCGCCCTGGACGGAATCGCCATCATCGTCAACAACGCAAACCCTGTCAGCGATCTCACCGTCGAGCAGATTGCGGATATCTACACCGGAAAGATTTCCAACTGGGCCGAGGTCGGTGGCAACGACGGACCGATCGTCCTGATTGGACGTGAGGCTGGAAGCGGCACGAGGGACGGCTTCGAGTCCATCACCGGAACCGAGGACCTGTGCCAGTACCGCCAGGAGCTGACGAGCACGGGTGATGTCATCACCACCGTCTCCACCAACCCCAACGCGATCGGCTACGCCTCCCTGTCCGCGGTCAGCGACAACGTCAAGACCGTCCTGGTCAACGGCGTCGCACCCAGCGAGGAGACCGTCCTCAGCGGCGACTACCTGATCCAGAGGCCCTTCGTCATGGCCACCAGAAGCGGCGAGGCTCTCAGCGATGCGGCACAGAAGTTCTTCGACTACGCCCTCTCCAGCGAGGCGGCTCCGATCATCACCGGTGCAGGTGCGGTGCCTCTCAACTAGGGAAAACGGACGATCATGGGGCGTCGCACGGCGCCCCTGGTTTTCGTGTATATGCCTGCAGGAGACCCCTGCAGGCCACCTCTGAGGTTCTATGAACGTCAAGAAAGTCAAAGAAGATACAATCCACTTCATATTCCTCATACTGGGACTCATCGCCGTCGGTTCGGTTCTTGTCATCACGATCTACCTCGTGATCTCCGGACTGCCGGCAATCCGCGAGATAGGTCTGGTCGACTTCCTGTTCGGAACGCGCTGGGCCTCCACGTCCGCCCAGCCGGAATACGGAATACTTCCATTCATTCTGACCAGCATATACGGTACGGCCGGTGCGATCGTCATCGGAGTGCCCATCGGGTTCTTCGCCGCCGTCTATCTTGCCAAGATGGCCCCCAGGAAGGTCTGTCAGGTCATGGAGCTGTGCATCGGCGTCCTGGCCGGCATCCCGTCCGTGGTCTATGGCCTTGTCGGCATGCTCATCCTCATCCCGGCGATCATGGCCATCTTCGACGTACCTGACGGGGCCAGTCTGCTGGCCGCCATCGTCGTCCTGGCCGTCATGATCCTCCCCTCGGTCATCAACGTGTCGCTCACATCGCTCCAGGCCGTACCCAGGGAGTATGAGGAGGCTTCGCTGGCGCTCGGTGCCACATGGACGGAGACCTGCTTCAAGGTCACGGTCCCCGCGGCCAGAAGCGGAATATTCACGGCGATCGTGCTTGGAATCGGAAGGGCCATCGGGGAGGCCATGGCTGTCATGATGGTCGCCGGAAACGTGGCGAACATGCCCAGCCTGTTCCAGAGCGTGAGGTTCCTCACCACTGCGGTTGCAAGCGAGATGAGCTACTCCTCCGGCCTTCAGCGTCAGGCGCTCTTCTCGATCGCCCTGGTGCTGTTCTTCTTCATCATGCTCATCAACGCCACGCTGCTGGTGATAAAGAAGAGGAGCCAGAGTTTATGATCCAGCCATTGTCACAGAGCAGAAAGGCATGGGGTGTCCTCATGAAGACCCTGTGCTTCATATCGATAGCGATCGTCACGGTGCTGACGGGCTTCATGCTTGTCTACGTCTTCTACAAGGGACTACCAGAGATAACCTGGCAGCTGCTGAGCACCAGCCCGAGCTATCTCAAGCACACCATAGGAATCCTGCCTGACATCATGAACACCATCTACGTGGTCATCGCGACGCTGGTGATGGTGCTCCCAATCGGTGTCGGTGCGGCGATCTATCTGAACGAGTACGCCAAGAACAGGCGCATCGTCGAGCTGATCGAGTTCGCCGCGGAGACGCTCTCGGGAATCCCCTCGATCATCTACGGCCTTGTCGGCATGCTGGTCTTCTGCCAGTTCCTCGGACTGCAGACCAGCCTTCTGGCCGGATCCATGACACTCGTGGTCATGAATCTGCCGACGATTCTCAGGACGACGCAGGAGGCGCTCAAGACGGTTCCCCAGGGATACCGCGAAGGGGCGTTCGCCCTCGGTGCCGGCAAATGGCGCGTCATAAGGACGGTCGTCCTGCCAAGCTGCATCAACGGCATAGTCACGGGATGCATCCTGGCGGTCGGACGTATTCTCGGAGAGAGCGCCGCGCTCCTGTTCACCACGGGATTCGCTCACAATCTCAACGGCTTCTTCGAAGGTCTCAGGAGCTCCGGAGCCACGCTCACCGTCGCCCTGTACGTCTATGCGAAGGAGCAGGGCGAATTCGAGGTCGCCTACGCGATAGCGGCGATCCTCATGGTGCTCACCATACTCATCAACATCGCGACGACCGTCATGGGTCGCATAATGGAAAGGAGAAACGGACAGTGAAGATCCTGGAAACCAGAAATCTTGACCTCTGGTATGGCCAGAGCCAGGCATTGAAGGACATAAACCTCGACATCGAGGAGAAGAGCATCACCGCCCTGATCGGACCTTCGGGTTGTGGCAAGTCCACATACCTGAGGACGCTGAACAGGATGAACGACCTGATCGACGGCGTACGCATCGAGGGCCAGGTCCTATACCAGGGACAGGACATCTTCTCGCCGAAGGTGGATGTCAACGGACTGAGAAGGGATATCGGCATGGTGTTCCAGAAGCCGAACCCCTTCCTCATGAGCATCTACGACAACATCGCCTACGGTCCCCGGACCAACGGCGTCAGGTCCAGGGCGAAGCTTGACGAGATCGTCGAGAGGAGCCTGAGGAGCGCGGCGCTGTGGGACGAGGTCAAGGACAGGCTGAAGAAGAACGCCATCGGTCTTTCCGGCGGCCAGCAGCAGAGGCTGTGCATCGCACGTGCCCTTGCCGTCGAGCCGAAGGTCCTGCTGATGGACGAGCCGACAAGCGCCCTGGATCCGATCAGCACCAGCAGGATCGAGGATTTGGCAATCGAGCTGAAAAAGGACTACACTATCGTCATTGTGACGCACAACATGCAGCAGGCGCTCAGAATCAGCGACACGACGGCGTTCTTCCTGCTTGGCGAGCTGATAGAGGTGGGCGATACCGAGCAGCTTTTCAGCAAGCCGAGGCTGAAGAAGACCGAGGAATACATCACAGGAAGGTTTGGTTGATATGATGAGAATCAGATTTAACGAGCAGCTTGAGGATCTCAACCGCGAGCTGATCATGATGGGAGGCCTGTGCGAGAGCGCAATCGACACCTGCGTCGACGCTCTTCTGAAAGGGGATGTCTCGCTTGCCAAGGAGGTCTCCGGCAGGGAGAAGGAGATCGATGAGAAGGAGTCCGAGATCACGGCACTGTGCATGAAGATGCTTCTCCACCAGCAGCCGGTGGCCAGCGACCTCAGGCAGATAAGCGCCGCGCTCAAGATGGTCACGGACCTGGAGAGGATCGGCGACCAGGCGGACGACATCGGCGAGATGATCTGCTACACGGCGACGCACCGCATCGAGGAGTACGAGCTGATCAGGAGGATGGGAGAGGCGACCAAGAAGATGGTCCGCGAGGCGATCGATGCATTCGTGGGCCAGAATGCAGATCTCGCCGCCGCCGTCATCAGGTACGACGACAAGGTCGACGAGCTGTTCGTCAGCATAAAGAGGTCCGTCATCGAGGCCATCGACAAGAAGACCATCGAGGGCGAGTACGCCAGCGACATCCTGATGATCGCCAAGTACTTCGAGCGCATCGGAGACCATGCAGTGAACGTCGCCGAATGGGTCGAGTACTCCATAACAGGACATCACAGGAAGGAAGAGGAGCTCTGAATGATTTTCGCAGTTGAAGATGACGACAGCATCAGGGAGATAGAAATCTACACTCTCACCAGCGTCGGCTTCAAGGCCATGGGTTTCAGCGACGGCGCCTCCATGTTCCAGGCGCTCAGGGAGACCATGCCCGATCTGATTATCCTCGACGTCATGCTGCCTGGAGAGGACGGCGTGAGCATACTCAGACGCCTCAAGGGCATGCGTGAATACAGGGACATCCCGGTCATAATGGCCACTGCGAAGGGCAGCGAATACGACAAGGTCGAGAGCCTGGATGCCGGTGCGGACGACTATCTGGTCAAGCCGTTCGGCATGATGGAGATGGTCAGCAGGGTCAAGGCCGTCCTGCGCAGGGCTGGAAGGAAGGAGAACCCGGTGCTCACCCTCGGGGCCATAACACTGAACAAGGCCGAGCATGTGGTGATGGTTGCAGGGGAGAAGGTCGCGCTCACGCTCAAGGAGTTCGATCTTCTGGACCTGCTGATGGAGAATCCCGGCATCGTGTTCACACGCGAGATGCTGCTTGACAGGATCTGGATGCAGAGCGCCGGTACGGAGACCCGTACCGTGGACGCCCACATCAAGACTCTCAGACAGAAGCTCGGCGGCGAGGGGTCGCACATAGAGACCGTCAGAGGCGTAGGCTACCGCATAGAGGAGTAGGGACATGAACAAGACCATTTTCCGCAGTGTCCTGCTTGCCTGCTGCATCGTCATGATGTTCAGCCTTGCAGTCACGCTGCTCTTCCTCAATTCCTATTTCATCGACATCGAGTTCGACAACCTCAGAGCCCAGGCGGAGTTCACCGCGCAGGCCGTTGACAAGGTCGGACTGGAATATTTCGAATCCTTCTCCAGCGACATATACAGGATCACATGGATCGAGGCCGATGGGAATGTGATATTCGACAGCGACGCCGACGAGGCGGCCATGGAGAACCATCTGGACCGTGACGAGATACGCGAGGCCCTTGCCTACGGCCATGGTCAGGACAGGAGACTGTCCGACACGCTTTCGCGCGAGACGCTGTACTCCGCGGTGAGGATCTCGGACGGTTCGGTTGTCAGGCTCTCCGTGACGCAGGCCTCGGTCCTGCGGATCACGCTGGGTGTCATCCCGTACATGCTCGCCGTGCTCGTTCTTGCGCTCGTGCTGTGCATGTTCATCTCCAGGAGGATCTCCAGGAGAATCATCGACCCGTTGAACAGACTCGACCTGGATCGGCCGCTGGAGAACGAGACCTATGAGGAGCTCAGTCCTCTGCTGGTCAGGATAGACAACCAGAACCGCCAGATCGAGAAGCAGATCGACACGATCCGCACGCGGCAGAAGGAGTTCGACTCCATAACGGACAACATGCGTGAGGGGATGATCATCCTGAACAAGGCGGATCTGGTGGTCAGCATGAACACTTCGGCCATGAAGCTGTTCGGAGGCTCTCCGTCCGTGATCGGGAAGAACATCCTCGTGCTGGACCGTTCCGTGGAGCTCATGGGGGCTCTTGAGGAGGTGAAGAAGAAGGGCAGGAGCGAGTACTTCTTCGAGCGCAACGGCTTCGTGAACCGCCTGATCGCCAACCTCATCCAGGATGACAACGGCAGGACGCTGGGAACATGCATCCTGATCGTGGACGAGACCGAGAAGGTCCTGTCGGAAGGAATGAGGAAGGAGTTCAGCGCAAACGTGAGCCATGAGCTCAAGACGCCGCTGCATTCCATCCTTGCATCATCCGAACTGCTGATGAACAACCTGGTCAAGGAAAGCGACAAGATGGGCTTCATCGGGCGCATCCACAGCGAGGCGGAGCATCTCGTGACCCTCATCGAGGACATAATAAGACTCTCCCAGCTTGACGAGACCAAGGAGTTCCCGAAGGAGGATGTCTCGATGAAGGAGGTAGTCACAAGTGTCACGGAAGCGCTTGGCGGCTATGCCCGGGACAGGGGTGTCGCGATCGAGTGCGATGTGCAGGACGTATCCTTCACCGGCGTACAGCGCCTGGTATACGAGATAGTGTTCAACCTCGTCGACAACGCCATCCGCTACAACAGGGAAGGTGGCCATGTCTGGATAGCCGCATCCGCAGTGGACGACGGGGTCAGGCTGGTCGTCAGGGATGACGGGATAGGAATCCCGAAGGAGCATCAGGCGCGCATATTCGAGCGTTTCTACAGAGTGGACACCTCACATTCGCGATCCACCGGAGGCACGGGCCTCGGGCTGTCGATAGTCAAGCATGCCGCAATGGTCATGCACTCGACAGTCGAGCTGGAATCGAGCGAAGGGAAGGGAAGCGTGTTCACACTCACCTTCCCGAAACAGGGTGGTTGAACGGTTGCCGGGGGTGGCGGGGTTGTCCTGCCACCCCCGCTTCACACCTTCACCGAAAACACACATTTTCCATGTCGGACCTCTTGTTGACGAATGGCACGAGAGTGGTTAAGTTACCTTAGGTTGTCTTTTTCTTAGGAGATGATATGTCTTACAACATGGAAAGTGTCCTGGAAGGCGCCATATCCCTCGGCATCGACTACGCAAGGGCGATAGACCGGATCATCGCATCCGACTGCGACTACTCGCCTGCCTTGGTGAAGGTCGTACGCCTCATCGCCAGACGCGGAGGCTCTGCGCTCCAGAAGGACCTGTCCGACACCTTTGCGATAACAATGGCCGCCATGAGCCAGAGTGTGGATGCCCTGGTGAAGGCCGGACTTGTCACCAGAGAGGACTGGGCCGGCGACAAGAGGCAGCGCATGCTGACCCTCACGCCTGAGGGTGCCGCCCTTGCGAAGAGGGTTGACAGGGATATTTCGCGCTATTTCAGGAGGATCGGTTCCTATCTGAGCCGCTCCGAGATCGACCAGCTCGGGTCTATACTGTCCAAGCTGGATAAACTTCGGGAGATAAACGGTGATCCGACAAATTGCTAAGAGCATCAGGGAGTACAGGCGCCCGGCGATCCTCACCCCGTTTCTGATGGTGGGGGAGGTTGCGATGGAGGTCCTGATCCCCATGCTGATGGCCCTCATCATCGACGAGGGCGTCTACAAGGGCGACATGGACTACATCGTGAAGATGAGCATCCTCATCGTCCTGTCCGCCTTCCTGTCGCTGATGTTCGGCGTGCTTGGTGCCTTCACTGCGGCCCGTGCCTCGTCAGGCTTCGCGAAGAACCTCAGGCACGACATCTTCTATCATCTGCAGGACTTCTCGTTCAGGAACATCGACTCGTTCTCGACATCGTCACTGATCACGAGGATGACGACGGATGTCCAGAACGTCCAGATGGCCTTCCAGATGATGACACGCATCTGCTTCAGGGCTCCTGTGATGTTCGTCTTCGCGATCGTGATGGTGGCAAACACCGGCGGAAGCCTTGTGGCGATCTTCGCCGTGGCGATCCCCGTCATCGGCGTGCTTGTCTACATGCTCATGCGCAGGGTGCACCCGATCTTCAACCGCGTGTTCCACAACTACGACAACCTGAACAAGGTCGTCGAGGAGAACCTGACCGGAATCAGGACCGTCAAGGCATACGTCAGGGAGGACCACCAGATCGCCAAGTTCGACGAGGCCAGCGGGAGCATCCGCAACGACTTCGTCAAGGCCCAGCGCCTGATGGCCCTGATGAACCCGATGGTGCAGAGCGTGGCATACGCCTGCATGCTTGCCATCTGCTGGTTCGGCGCACATCTGGTCATGGGCGGCGAGATGGGTACCGGCCAGCTGATGAGCACCTTCACCTACACGATGCAGATCCTCTCATCGCTGATCATGGTGGCCATGATCATAACGATGATGTCCATAAGCCGTGCATCCGCCGAGCGTATATCCGAGGTCCTTTCCACCAAGGCCGACATGGAGCTCGACGGACCCGGCCTCAGGGAAGTGCCCGACGGCGCGATAGAGTTCGACCATGTCGACTTCTCCTATGGAGGCAAGGGCCAGACGCTCTGTCTGAAGGACATCGACCTGAAGATAGAGGCGGGACAGATGATCGGCATCCTGGGAACCACAGGAAGCGGCAAGAGCTCACTGGTGTCCCTGATCGCAAGACTGTATGACGTGACAGAAGGAAGCGTGAAGGTCGGCGGTCATGACGTGAGGGAGTACAACCTGAGAGCGCTCAGGAACCGCGTCGCGGTCGTGCTGCAGAAGAACACGCTCTTCTCCGGGACGGTGAGGAGCAATCTGAAGTGGGGCGACAAGGACGCCACGGACGAGGAGATGATCCGGGCCCTGAAGATCGCCAACGCAGACTTCATCTACAACTCTCCCGATGGCCTTGACCGTGTCGTGGAGCAGGGTGGAAACAACTTCTCCGGCGGTCAGAAGCAGCGCCTGTGCATCGCAAGAGCCCTGCTTAAGGATCCGAAGGTCATCATATTCGACGACTCGACCAGCGCCGTCGACACCGCGACGGACTCGCAGATCCGCCAGGCGTTGAGAAACGACGTGAAGGGTGCGACCAAGATAATAATCTCGCAGAGGGTCAATTCCGTCATAGATGCCGACAGGATCATCATAATGGCCAACGGAAGCGTCCAGGACATCGGTACGCATGAGGAGCTCCTCGGACGCAACGAGGTCTACCAGTCGCTTGTACGCGTACAGCTTGGAGGAGGTTCAGATGCCAGGTCCGATGAATAGGGGAATGCGTGGCGGAGCCACGGTCAAGCATGGCAGGAAGACGTTCCTCCGCCTCTTCAGGGAGGTGTTCAGAGGCAATGGGCTCAAGCTTGCCGTCGTCGTCATGTGCATCATCATATCGTCCATGGTCACGGTCTTCGTGTCCAACATGATCGAGACGCTCATAGACCAGTACATAACGCCCCTGCTGACGGGACAGATGATGGACTTCTCGGCCCTTGCCATGGCCATGGTGCGCTGGGCCGTGGTAATGCTCCTTGGCGTCGTCAGCGTCTATGTATACGCCAGGATCATGGTGACGATCGCCCAGGATGCCCTGATGCGCATCAGGAACAGCATGTTCGAGAAGCTGGAGCATCTGCCGATTTCGTATTACGACCAGACGCAGCATGGTGCCACGATGTCGCTGTTCACGAACGATGCGGATACGTTGCAGCAGATGATCAGCCAGTCGCTTGTCGGCGTGCTGTCTTCTTTGCTGACGGTTGTCATGGTGTTCGTGGCGATGCTGCGCAACAGCTGGAAGCTGACCATCGTCGTCGTGCTCGCCACGGCCGTGATGTTCTACATCACCGGAGTCGTTGCGAAGAAGAGCGGACGCAACTTCGTCGCCCAGCAGACCAACCTGGCCCGCGTCAACGGATTCATCGAGGAGATGATCAACGGCAGCAAGGTCGTCAAGGTCTTCTGCCACGAGGACGAGAGCGAGAAGGACTTCGACGCGATCAACGAGGACCTGTGCACCACTATGACGAAGGCAGGCGGATACTCCAACGTCATGGGACCGATCACGATGAACATCGGCAACCTGCAGTACGTAGTGCTGGTCTTCGTCGGAAGCGCCATCTGTCTGCTCGGCGGAGGCTTCGCGGCAGGATACACTGTCGGAATGCTGGCCGCTTTCCTGCAGCTTTCCAGAAGCTTCGCCAACCCGATCAGCCAGATAAGCCAGCAGGCCAACTTCGTCCTGATGGCTCTCGCCGGTGCCGAGCGCATCTTCGAGTTCCTCGACCGCGAGAACGAGGTCGACAACGGGTACGTCACTCTGGTCAACTGCACCACGGCGGAGGATGGAACCGTCACCGAGAGCGAGAAGAGGACCGGAGAATGGGCCTGGAGACATCCCCACACGGATGGCTCTCCCGTGACATACACTCCGGTCAGGGGTGACATCGAGATGCACGAGGTCGACTTCGGCTACGTGCAGGACAAGATAGTCCTTCATGACATCACCCTATACGCCAAGCCTGGACAGAAGATCGCCTTCGTCGGTTCGACCGGTGCGGGCAAGACCACAATCACCAACCTGCTCAACCGCTTCTACGACATACAGGACGGCAAGATCCGCTTCGACGGCATCAACATCAACAAGATCAGAAAGTCGGACCTCAGACGATCTCTGGGAATGATCCTCCAGGATACCCACCTGTTCAGCGGTACGATCATGGAGAACATCCGCTTCGGAAAACTCGACGCCACTGACGAGGAGGTCATCGCTGCAGCGAAGCTCGCCAACGCCCACGACTTCATCATGATGATGCCTGACGGTTACGACACTATGATCGAGAACGACGGAGAAGGACTGTCGCAGGGACAGCGGCAGCTGCTGTCCATCGCCCGCGCTGCGGTCTGCGACCCTCCTGTGCTTGTCATGGACGAGGCGACCAGCAGCATCGACACCCATACGGAGGCCCTGGTTCAGTCCGGCATGGACCGTCTGATGGAGGGCAGGACCGTTTTCGTCATAGCACACCGCCTGTCTACGGTGCGCAACAGCAACTGCATCATGGTCCTGGACCACGGCAGGATAATCGAGCGCGGAACCCACGACGAGCTGCTTGCACACAAGGGTACGTACTACAAGCTATACACCGGAGCCTTCGAGCTCGAGTAGGGTGAAAGTGCCATAGCCTCTTTCGATGAAGCCACCTGAAGCCAGGTGGCTTCTCCATATCCTCTGCAGCCTTGTCCTTGCGGGAAGGGCGGAGATGTCGGATATGTCCATGGTGTCGAAGATTCGCCAGGCGTCGGCGTTGTCGTGGTCCTCGCTCATGGACAGAAGCCTGTAGTCCTTCGCAAAGCGTACGATCCCGCTCTCCTTTCCCAGCTGCCTGTTGACGGGGTTGAGCAGCCAGCTGTCGGTGACGAAACGCTCCAGATGGTAGAAGTCCGCCGCCTTCTGATAGCTGGCCCTGCATTCCGACTCGACCAGTCGTCCCTTTGACGGGATGTGTATGTTGATGACAGGGCTTCCATCCACTCTGAATGGTACGACCTCGGCTTCAAGCCGTCCGAAGGCGAAGCATCTCATTTCATGAAAGCGCGTGATCCACAATGCAACGAAGGTTCCGTATGTGCCATACACCCTGAAGCATTCCTCGCACTTGACTCTCAGGTCGTCGAACGAGTTGTGGAAGATGTCGTCCGACAGTCCATGGGACCTGTACCTGCGCTCGGCTTCGTCAAGAAGATGCACGAGGAGGACCAGATGGGCGGTGTATGGGCTGATGCCGAGCTTCCCGGAGGCGATGCCCAGATCGTCCAGGACGCTCTTCCAGTCGATCTGTCCACCCGAACGGTACACTTCGTGTGTGGAGTCCATGATTGAACGGGACTGCTCCCTGTGCATCAGGAAGCGATGTGCGTCCCTGAGGCACTCGACGGCCTCGTCTGCGTATGGCCACTGGCTCAGGTCATACATGCCGGTCCCTCTCCTTGAACACGCTCATGGCGACATAGGTGGGAAGAATCATGGCGTAGACATACAGGTTCTCCTGGATGAACAGCGTCGGGAACAGCCCCTTGAGCGTGAGGGATGCCAGAGCCAGTGTCAGAAGTATGCGGAAGACAGCCCGTGTCGCCCCGAGTCCGGTCTTCGGACGGAAGACGATGACGATGCTCTGGATGAGAGGTATCACGACCAGGGGATTGAGCATGATGATGTTCTCGTTGCACCAGGTCACGTCATGGTCGGTTAAGAGCATCATGAAGAGGAGCACGGAGGATATCGCAGTGAAATACAGGTAGACGAACATCGAGAGCAGACCATATGCCCTTCTGTTCGTATGAGCCAGCGAATACAGCAGGACGGCGATGATGATGCCGACCAGCAGACTGGTGCCGACAAGATGCATATGGCCCACCTGCCTCTCTCCTCCCTGATAGATCGTCGTCGGCTCTTCGTCGAAGTATGTAGCGACCGCGTCGATGAGGACGTCCGGCAGGAAGCATGCATCGTACAGCGTTATGTCTTCGTCAATGGAGGGGCCCTGAAGATAGTTCAGCGTGAAGGCCACCGGCCAGCTGCGCTTCATGTACAGCGTACTGAAGTCTCTGAAGGACATTCCCGTGTCGATGGACGATGCCCAGGCCGAGAATGCCCCGCCTGTCTCTGCGTCGATGATGTCCCGAATCCGCGTGGCGCAGTTGTCCAGATAATAGTGGTACAGGTATGTACGGTTCTCCGGCCGGGTGTTCAGATTCACGAAGTCGATAGTGGCCGCCTTCGCGGCGTTGTCCAGCGGTATGTCCAGAACCTTGACCGTCCTGTCTTCTCCGATGCCCTTGAGAATCGCCGTGTCCGCCCATGAGGATGTAACTCTATAGTAGAGCCGCCCGAAGAGGAAGTCCGTGTAGAACGAGGGGCCGAACGAGAAGACCCCCCAGTCGTACATCACGTCTCCCTGCGGTGTCTGCACCATGAGCCCTGCATGGCCGAACCACACATAGACCTCCTTGCCGGGGTCCTGTACGACCAGGCTTATCGTGACATCGTCGAGATAGGTGTCGTCGAGCCCTTCGCCGTGCGAGAAGTCGAAGTGCGAGAGCGATGCGACGCCGTCGAAGCCCCCGTCGAGCCGTGTCCTCTCCACGGAGGCCGAGAAGATACATGAAGCTGCATAGAATAGCAGCAGGAGGATGCATGCGTTCCGACGTCCCATGTCCTGTAGGATAGCACAAAGAAGTCTTTGCTTGGAGGGGATGTGTCGCCTGCGGGGTACTAGACACGGGTAGGGCAAAGACGATAGAGTACATCTTGCGTCTCTCCCTCGGGGAGATGTGTCCTCATGCTCTTTGACCTGGACCGCAAGGTCGGGTCTGCGTGGGATTCCATCAGGGTCGATGGAATGCAGGAGATCCGGAAAGAAGCCTTTCCCCGCTGTCCGGACGACCGGCCTTCCACCTGGTTGGAAACGGTGAGCCCATGCGCCGGCAGAGCATTGGAGACAAATGAAACGAAAGACAAGGAAAAATGGTATGAAGACTATTTTTGTAAAGCCGAAGACAGTCGAGAAGAAGTGGTATCTGATCGACGCGGAAGGTAAGAATCTCGGTCGTGTCGCAGTCGCGGCTGCCAGGATTCTCAGAGGCAAGAACAAGCCTGAGTATGTTCCTCACCAGGACATGGGTGACTATGTGATCATCATCAATGCAGCCAAGGCTACGGTGACCGGCAACAAGATGCTTGACAAGAAGTACTATCGTCACTCGATGTATCCAGGTGGACTCACGGTCGAGACCTACGGACAGCTGATCGAGAGGAAGCCCACTTTCCCGATGGAGCACGCCGTCAAGGGCATGCTGCCTCATGGAAAGCTCGGAAGGGCTCTGTTCACGAATCTCAAGGTCTATGCAGGAGCGGAGCATCCGCACGCTGCCCAGAAGCCGATCGCTGTTGAACTTTAAGGAGAATCAAGATGGCCAAGAAAGCAGTTGAGAAGAAGGAAATAGTGAATCTCGGACATGGAACCGGTCGTCGCAAGACCTCCGTCGCCCGTGTCTACCTCAGAGAGGGCAATGGAAAGATCACGGTCAACGGCAAGCCTGTCGACGAGTACTTCGTCGATGCGATCTCCGTCTACACCGTCAAGCAGCCGCTGGTGCTGACCGAGACGAGTGACAAGTACGACGTGCTGATCAACGTCGTCGGCGGCGGTATCAAGGGCCAGGCAGGTGCATGCCGCCATGGCATCGCCCGTGCACTGTGCGATGAGAACGACGAGGCATACAGGAAGATCCTCCACGATGCAGGCTTCATGACCCGCGACCCGAGAATGGTCGAGAGAAAGAAGTATGGACGCCGTGGTGCAAGACGCCGCTTCCAGTTCTCCAAGAGATAATCGCATCACGATTCATCTACATATGGAAAGGGCCATCAGCCGATGCTGGTGGTCCTTGTTATTTTCGTGTCGATGGCTTTCACTTCTGTCCGGACGTCTCGAGCCAATGCGACAGAAGGGTGTGTACCGCATCTCCCCCGTCGCCTCTTATCGCGAGGGAACCCAGGTATTCGGCACCCTGAGGCAGACATCTCCTTATATCATCATCCGCCTTCGCGATTCCGCTTCCTCCATGCGTCAGCACAAGAGCGACCTTTCTGCCTGAAAGAGACGGCATCGAGGCGAATGTCCTGACAGGTGGAACAAAGGTGCCGAACCAGTTGGGGCTGAGAATGAACACTTTCTGGACACCCTCCAGATCCGGCAGCTCCTTCAGTTCTCTGACGATGCCCTTCTTCTCCTCGTCCATTGCACAGACCACCAGCTGCCGGTAATCGGCGGGGTAGGCCTGGCTGGTCTCGATTCTGAAGAGCGAACCTCCTGTCACATCGGCAAGGGCCTTTGCCACTTTCTCCGTGTTTCCCGAGCGTGAATAGTAGGCGATGAGAATCCTGTCCATGATTTTGTCCTCCTCAGCGGATAATCTGAATGATGTACCGGATTTAGGCAATATGGAAATGATATCATGACAGAGAAGAAGATGTTTGCTTACGAGATGATCCGGGAGTGATCCGCATGGCGGAACGCTCCCGGTATGATCTTCTGGTCAGATCCTCCACTCGCTGCTTTCCTTCTGTAAGGCAACCATGTGCGAGAAGATTCCGTTGTTCTTCAGCAATTCTTCAGGACTGCCTTCTTCAGCAACATGACCACCTGAGAGTACAACGATCCTGTCCGCATTCTCGACTGTTCTCATCCTGTGAGCGATTACAAGAACAGTCTTGTTCCTGATCAGCTTCGAGAGCGCCTTCTGGATCTCCGTCTCGTTTTCGGCATCAAGTGAGGCGGTTGCCTCATCAAGGAGGATTATCGGAGAGTCCTTGAGGAACGCACGTGCAATTGATATGCGTTGTCTCTCTCCGCCTGAAAGTTCGCATCCATTCTCTCCGATCATCGTATTCCACCCGTCAGGAAGTTTCTCAACAAACGGAAGACACTGTGCCATTCTTCCGGCCTCCATCACTTCCTCATCTGTCGCATCTCGCCGTCCTATCCTGATGTTCTCCATGATGGTGTTGTCAAAGAGCGTCACATCCTGGAATACGATTGAATAGAGTGACAACAACGACTCCGGATCCGTCTTTGTGACATCCATTCCTCCGACTGTTATTCTCCCTGAATCAGGATCCCAGAAGCGGGCAGCAAGCCTTGAGACGGTCGTCTTTCCACCGCCCGATGGCCCGACAAGTGCCGTCACCTCTCCCTGCTTTGCGGTGAATGTCACATTCGACAGGACCTCCTCCCCGTTTCCATAACCAAACCGCACATCTTCAAAGGCAATATCATAGCCACTGTTCGTAAGCTCAGGCCTACCTTCCTGAAGGGAATGGAAGAGTATCTCATCCATCCTCTCTACATTCGTCCTGAGGGAGATAACTGCCGCAAGGTTCTGCAGTGAGCTCTGAAGAGGATCATAAAGACGGGAGGCGATGAGAAGATACATGAAGAGTGTCAGCACATCGATCTCACCTGAAGCAAGAAGTATGGATCCAGCCAATGCAACGGTCCCAATACCTATTTTCAATATGAAGGAAGCGGATACGACGAATACAGCCGTACCGACTTCCGAGATGATTGCTCTCTTCTCCACCTTGTCTATCTTCCTGAACAGCCCCTTGAGATACTGCTGCTCGGCATTGCAGCTCTTGAGATCCCTCATCGTCTCTATGCATTCCTGTATGCCGTCAGCTACTTCCATCTTCGCATCCATCGAGCGTCTTGAGAGTCTGTACTGCACGTTTCTCGAAAGGACGACAATCAGGATGGCAACGGGAATAGGCCAAAGAGCTGCAAGTCCCATCCTCCAGTCGAAGAACATGATCGAGAGTGCTGCAATCGTTGTCGAGATGACCGCTCCAATAAGCTCAGGAACCCAGTGGGAGAGTCCTGTTTCAAGCGTTGCGGCATCCGCCATGATAGTGCTTGTTATATCCGCAAGATCCTTCTTGCCGAAGTAGGAGAGAGGAATCTTCCTCAGCTTCTCGGCAAGGCTCACTCTTCTCACGCCGCTTTCAACGTAGGTTGAGAAATAGGTTGCCTTGTAGACCCATCGGTATGAAATCATGATGAGGGCAACGGAGATGATGCATAAGGCAGCATAGATTAGCCCTCGTCCTGCAAGGGTGTTCATCATCATATCGGATGCGAGAAGATAGAGAATACCGACAGGTACGAAGAGCGTGAGATTATGCACGGCGCAGGCAATGAAGCCCTTTACCAGATCCCTTGCACCCTTCTCGGAGAGGGCGAATGTCCTTTCAAGTCCCTTTATCATCACATAGCCTCCTTTCCGACCTTCCACTCCACGGAGCTCTGATAGTCCTTCCACATCTGGCTGAAGAGCCCATTCTTCTCCAGAAGTTCATTGAATGTACCGCTTTCCTTTATCTCGCCGTCGGACAGCACATATATCCTGTCAGCATTCGTGATAGATGAGAGACGATGGGCAATCATGATGACGGTGCGGCCATCAAGCATTGATGAGAACGCCTTCTGTACCTTTACCTCGTTATCCGGATCTGCGAATGCCGTCGCCTCATCAAGTATGATCACGGGAGAGTTCTTCAGGATTGTACGAGCAATCGCTATGCGCTGCGTCTCTCCACCTGAGAGATATATGCCTCCGCTTCCAAGCACTGTGTTTATGCCTTCGGGCAGTTTCTCGATGATATCCATGCACTCCGCCTTCTTGAGAGCTTCAAGTACTTCGTCATCGTTTGCATCCGGTTTTGCCAGCTTCACATTGTCCTTTATCGTTCCCTTTATGAGGTGGCTGTCCTGGAAGACGAAGGACACATACTGCATAAGGCGCTCCTTAGGGATATCCCTGATATCGAGTCCACCGATTCGGATTGTTCCTTCCTGAGGATCGAAGAAACGGGCAATGAGGGATGCAAGCGTCGTCTTTCCTCCTCCTGAGGGGCCTACGAAGGCGACAAGGTAGCCTGATGGGATATCAAGCGAGACATCATGGATGGCATCCTTCTTGCCGTCATAGCTGAATGTCACATGCTCCAGTTTCACAGAGCTGTCAGAGGGGACAAGACTGTTATGTGCATCGCTCTGCGGCTTCTCGTTCATTATGGTGTCCACTCTCATGATCGCATCATGGACGATCATCGCCTCCTCGCTCTTGAACATGATTCTGGTCAGCGTTATCGAGATGACAGGGGTGATGATCACATAGAAAAGCACGTTCAGGATGATCTGCGGAGTGATTCCACCGGAAGCGAGCATGAATGCTCCCGCTGTTATGAAGGCGAACGAGCTGTTTATCGCTCCGGTGTATATGATCATCGGCCTCATAAGTTCCTTCGTGTATTCAATCACCCACTTCTCATATCGGTCGATCGAATCCTTGAAGAGACGGAATGAGTATATTGTCTGTCCGAATGTCTTCACGACAGGGATTCCCCTGACATATTCGACAGCCTGATTCGACATGTCCGCAAGCGCATCCTGATACTGCTTCATCCTCTCCTGCATCCTCTCTCCAGTCATCCTCATCATGATCAGGAAACCAAGCACGACTGGAAGAAGGGAAAGCAGCCCGAGTTTCCAGTCGAACCATAGAAGCATTGCGATGAGTCCTATCGGAGTAGCAATCGCGGCAGCCCTGTCCGGCAGCTGATGCGCAAGATATGTCTCGGTTGCCGAGCTTGAGTCGTTGATGATCTTCCTCATCTTTCCGCTCCCGAAGCGGTCTTCCACACCCAAAGGCAGGCTGATTACATGGGAAAGCATCTCCTTCCTCATGTTTGCCGCAACCCGGAACGCAGCGATGTGTGAACACATCAGGGCGGCGATGTAGACAAGCATCGAGATGATCGCCAGTGCCACGGCATAAGCGCCATAGCGGGCTATCATCCCATATTCCGATGCAAGTACATCCCGGATTATCAGCCAGATGCAGATGAATGGAAGCAGAGCCAATATCGCCGAGATCGCTGACAGCACCCACGAGAGGTACGTCAGAGCCTTATATCCGCCCGCATATTGCAGCAGGCGCTCAAGGTCTTTGTTCTTTGCCATAAAACCTCCAAATAAGTTAGCTTAGGCTAACCATTATGTCCAAAAAAAAGAGACATCAAAGCCTCATGCCGAAAAGCCGCTCCCAACCCGCCTTGTAAAAGGCCTGAAGGTTCTGGATGTAGATTCTGGCATCCTCACGGGGAACTGAGTGCCTCACAACCTCGAAGAAGGATGTGAAGTAGCCTGATGTGACCATATGCTCAAGAAGCGGATCGATTTCAGGAATCTCCATGCCATTTTCCCTCATGAGTGATATGAATTCCTCCGTGGACTCTTCCTCGACCTTCATCATCTCATCGACCATGTTCGAATAGCGTGTTCCTTCGGAGCACATCAGGATCAGGCGGAACTCGTCCAGATGGTCATAGATATACTCAAGGCACCACTCGACACATCTGGCTGTGATGTCTCCCATCCCGGAGACCTGGGTATCATAGGGTAGGGCGGCGAATTCCTCATGAGCGCCCTTATAGGCATCCATCACGGTCTCATATGCATCCTTGACAAGTGAGTCGAAGATGTCTTCCTTTGAGGCGAAATAGCCATATAGGGCTCCTGTCGTAACACCTGCGAGGGTTGCAATACGTCTCATCGACGTCCCCTGAAACCCTCTTTCAAGGAATTCCTTCTTGGCTGTTTCTAGTATTCTCTTTTCGGTCTCACTCATGGATAACAGTGTTATATAACAATGTTATAATTCAAGTCAATATCCACTTTGCAATTGTGGCGATCGGCAACGATTATGAGAGTAATGGTTGTGAACATCCACTTGAAACGTCGCCGGGGCGGGGAGTGCATGTAAAAGGATTATTCCACACGACGCTCATGGCATGTCATGTGCGGGAATATGCAGGGTCTTTTTCTCTTTTGGATACTGTTGCACTGTGGTCCGTATTTGTGGTAGAAGACCTTGCATGGACGGAATCGAAGGAACTTTAAAGACATTTTCCGGCACGTCGGTTTACGACGAGCTGAAGACCATTCTCTCATATTACACCTCGATAGAGCATGATTTCGACGACTTCACAAGGGCCTTCTCAATACACTGTCCTGATGTGTGCGGACGATGCTGTCAGGTCTTCATACCAGATGTGACCTACCTCGAGGCTCTGGCTGTCGCTTTTCATATTGTGATGGTGCAGGGGCGTGACGTCTCTTATCTGGAGACGTGGAGGGACGGGCACAGGTCCTGTCCATTGTATGATGAGGAGACCCACCGATGTTCCGCATACGCCGTGCGACCGATCGTATGCAGGGTGTTCGGCTCTGCCGCCACAGCCACGAGGGAAGGACTCTCGTTCGGAGGATGCCGTCTCCCTGTCGCTCCGAATGACCGGATTGCCAGGATAGGACATGATGAACTTGTCTCATCAGGGGTCAGGATTCCAGTGATGGGCGATTATGGAGAGGCTGTCGACAGCATGCAGAGGTCTTCGAAACGAAGACTTCTTGACGAGGCGATTCTCGACTGTGCAGCCAAGCTGATTTTCATGAAGAGGATGGTGCAGGAAAGCGACGACGATCCCTCGTCGCCGCTTGCAAGCTGAAGCCGCTCAGGACTCCTGTCCGGATGTTCTGGATGACCGCTTCTCCCCGATTCTGGCAAGACGCTCCTGGAACGTCATTCCATCTCTACCTGATATCTCGACCAGATGCCTGAACCTGGCGATATGCCAGTCGGTGAAATCGTCCATCGATACCGACCAGGACCAGTTCAGGTCGTTGCAGGTGCTTGGCGTGTTCATCCTCGCCTTGTTGCCTAGTCCGAGGATGTCCTGCAGCTGGACTATGGCATAGCGTGCGTGGGAGAGCATCAGGGCGTTGAGGAAGGCCCATACTATCTCCTTGTCGTCCGAGCTCAGATAGCGTCTTACGATGTCCTTCATGCCGTCATCCTGGTTCTCGTACCAGCCCCTCAGCGTCTCGTTGTCATGAGTGCCGGGGTAGGCCACGAAATCCTCGTCCCAGTTATGCGGCAGGAAGGTGTCCCAGCTGTTGAACGAGCCGTCGGGAAGGCGAGTGAATCCGAACTGGAATATCTTCATGCCTGGAAGGTGGTTCTCCTTGCGAAGATTGTTGACACTGTCTGTCATGAAGCCCAGGTCCTCGGCTATGATCGGCAGTTCGCCGAACTCATTCCTGAGGGCCTTGAAGAACGCCTTGCCGGGAGCCTTGACCCATTTGCCGTCCACAGCAGTGGGGCAGGATGCCTTGACCTCCCAGTATGCATCGAAGCCGCGGAAGTGGTCGATGCGGATTATGTCGCACAGTTCCAGCTGCTTGCGGATGCGTTCGATCCACCAGCTGAATCCCGTCTCCTCATGCTTCTTCCAGTCGTACACCGGATTGCCCCATCTCTGGCCAGTGGCGGAGAAGTTGTCTGGCGGAACGCCGGAGATGGCGCTGTATCCACCCTTTGCATCTGTCTTGAACAGCTGTATGTTCGACCAGGTGTCGGCGCTGTCCGCTCCGACGAAGATGGGGATGTCGCCTATGATCCTTATGCCCCTGCCGTTCGCATAGCTTTTGAGCTTGAGCCACTGCTTCAGGAAGAAATACTGCAGCACCCGGTATGTCTCGGCCTGCTTTGAATACTTCTTCAGCGTCTGCGGTGAGTACCTGTCCTCCCATAGCATCCAGCGTGCATCCTGGTACTTTTCGTCGTATAGCGTCATGAACACCGCATAGCCGTCGAGCCAGGACGCATTTGCCTGTTTGAAGGCCGAGTAGTCGCTGCGATGCCTTCTGGAACGCAGGAAGTCTCCCGCGGCCTTCTTCAGCAGTGGAAGCTTGTAGGCCCGGACCCTGTCGAAATCGACGCGCGAGGACGGCCAGTCCGGAGGAAATGCGATGTCGTCCCTGTTCAGGTAGCCTTCATCGACCAGGTCCTCAAGATCGATCAGAAGCTCGTTGCCTGCGAAAGTGGACCTTGCGGCGTACGGGCTGTTGCCATATCCGGTGGGACCGAGCGGAAGGACCTGCCAGAGCGTGGCACCGGTGCGGGCCAGCTTGTCGACGAACTCGTACGCATTGCGCCCCATGTCGCCTATGCCGTATTTCGTGCGGATGCTTGTCAGGTGGAAGAGGATTCCACTGTAGCGCGCTCCTGTTATCTCCATCTAATCACTCCTTCGGTCCTGCCAGCGTCTCGCCCTCTATGAACGAGAACGGCACCAGCGGGACCTTCGATACCTTGCGTCCTGCAAGAAGTTCGAACATCGTCCTGGCCGCAAGCCGACCCTTCTCGTATCCGGGTTGGCTTATGGTCGTCAGACGACGTGGAAACCTGTAGCCGGTTATATCGTCGAAGCCCACTATGGAGATGTCCTCCGGGACGCGGACGCCCATCTCCGTGAATGCCTCCATGATTCCATACGCCTGGATGTCGCTCATCGTGACAACGCACGTGGAACCGTCCGATATTATCTCCTGTGCCTTCCTCCATCCATCGTCGAAGGTCGTCTCGTGCGTCTGCATGAAGCATACGTGTCCTTCATCAAGGCCATGGGCCGAGAGCGCCTTCCTGTAGCCGCGTATGCGACATGCGACGATTCCGCTGTCGTTTGCATCCGGCTCTAGGGTGGGGGCAGGCAGAGAGACGATGCTTATCCTCCTGTGCCCGGCTTCGAGCACCTTCTCCAGCTGGAGACAGGCGGCCGCCTCGTCATCGATGTTGATCGACAGGAACGCATCGTCATCTCCTCCGTCGATCATGACCAGCGGCATCGCTATGAGGTCGACAAGCGAGCTCACTCCATCTCCCAGGTAGCCCATGGTGACAAGGCCGTCCACCGTGGCGTTCTTGACGGCCTCGTAGAGCGAGTCGTTCAGCGGGGGGATGATGCTGAGCATGTAGCCGTTCTCCTGACAGACCCTGCCGAGTCCTCTGATCACATCGACCAGATATGGGTTCGCAAGACAGGTGTCGATGGCCTGAGGTAGCAGGAAGCCCAGCGTGAGCTGCTTGCCAAGCGAGAAGTTGCGCGCTCTCGGATCCGGAATATAGTTCAGCTTCCTCGCAGTCTCCAGAATCCTCGAGCACGCCTCGTCGCTTATCCGGTCGGGATTGTTGAATGCAAACGACACGGCGGTCTTCGAATAGCCCGACTCGCGGGCTATGTCCGCAATGGTTATCCTCTTCCTGACACCTGTCTGCATCCAGCCTATCCCTCCTTCAAGTCCTTGTCAGCCCTTGACCGCTCCGGCCAGGACACCCTTGATGATGTACTTCTGGCAGAAGAGGTAGAAGACGATGACGGGAATCATCGCAAGGACCAGCATCGCCATCATGGCTCCCATGTCGACCGATCCATAGCCGCCTCTCAGATACTGGATGGCGACGGGAATCGTCCTGTATTCGGTTCCGATGACCAGGTAGGGCATGAGATAGTCGTTCCACACCCACATCGTCTCGAGTATGGCGATCGTGATGGCCGTGCTCTTGAGCATCGGCATGACGACCCAGAAGAACGTCCTGACCGGGTTGGCCCCGTCGATCATCGCGGCCTCCTCGAGGGCTATCGGGATGCTCTTTATGAAGCCGCTGAACATGAACGTGCTCATTCCGCATCCGAAGCCGACATACAGGATGATGATTCCCAACGGGTTGTCGATATGGATCATGTTGGCGAACTTGCTCATGGTGAACATGACCATCTGGAAGGGGACGATCATTGAGAACACCAGGAGGTAGTAGATGATGGTCGTCACCTTTCCCTTGACCCTGGTGATGTACCAGGCGAGCATGCTCGTGAGCAGGAGTATGAAGATTACGGAAGCCACCGTGATCCAAAGCGAATAGCCGAACGCGCTGAAGAAGTTTATCTTGCCCACTCCGCTTACGTAGTTGCCGAATCCGACGAAGCTCTGCGCATCAGGCAGCTTGAACGCGCCGGATGACGAGATGAAGAGGTTGGCCTTGAAGGAGTTCATGACGACCACGAGGATCGGGAAGATTATGAACGCCGCCACGACCAGGAGGATGGCGAAGATGATCCACTTCGTGTATTTCTTTCCTACCATTGCCATATCAGTTCTCCACCTCCTTGCTCCGGGTTGCAACGAGCTGCACGAGTGCTATCGCCGCGACGAGGATCGTGAACATGACGGCCTTGGCCTGGCCGACACCCTCGAATCCCACTCGCGAGTAGAACGTATTGAAGATGTTCAGTGCCAGCATCTCCGTCTGATGGTTCGGGGCACCGTTGGTGAGCGCCAGGTTCTGGTCATACAGCTTGAAGCCGTTGGTCAGCGTCAGGAACAGACAGATCGTGATGGAAGGCATGACCGACGGGATGATTATCCTGAAAAGGGTGGTCTTTCCATCGGCTCCGTCTATCGATGCCGCCTCCAGCATGTCGCTTGAGATGTTCTGGATCGCCGCGATGTAGATGACCATCATGTAGCCTACGTTCTGCCAGTTCATGAGGACCACGAGACCCCAGAATCCGTATTTGGAATCCGACAGCAGAGTCTGCTCGAAACCCGCGAGCACTCCGTTGAGCACCACCTGCCAGATCCAGCCGAGAACGATTCCGCCGATGAGGTTGGGCATGAAGAAGATCGTCCTGAACGTGTTGGTTCCAGGCACGTTCTTCGTCAGGATCAACGCAAGGGCGAATGCCAGTATGTTGATCGAGATCACGGTCACGATGGTGAAACCCAGCGTGAACCAGAACGCCTGTGTGAAGTAGTTGTCGACCGTGAAGGCCCTGACGTAGTTGTTGAGGCCCACGAAGGTCGGATTTGTTATAGTCTCGAATTCGCAGAAGCTCAGCACGAAGCCCCATACCATCGGGATGAGGAAGGCGAGGGCGAAGCATACGAGTGCCGGCAGCGCGAACAGAGGGAAGTATTTCCTCAATGTCTTTTCCATAATGAAGACCTCTAGTGTCTGCTAAAGAAAAAGCCGTCATATCAACGATCTGAAATGACGGCTCTGTACTCATGGAGTTCAGATCACCTTCCGGTGAGCTCGGCCTCGCGTGCCCATGCATCGACTGCGGTCTGCGTCACCTGGTCCCAGGTGTAGCGGCCGTTGATGTACTCGAGCATGGCCTGTGCGAAGTCGGCCTTCCACTGCTCCGACGGGATTCCGTTGAACACCCATGGAATGGAGGAGACTCCATCCTTGTTCATCCAGATGTTGACCTGCTTGGCGAGAGGATCGTTGGGGACCTCATCTGCGCTGAAGGATGCGAACGGGGTGATGAACAGGAGCTGGTTGGTGACGATGTCCTTGCCTTCGTCGCTGCTGAACAGCCAGGTCAGGAAGATGTCTGCACCCTCGAGCGCTTCGGCTGATGCGTTCTTGTTGAAGGCGAGGTAGTTCTCGGTTCCGACGCAGATTCCGTTGTTCTTCTCACCGTCGAGACCCATGTACAGAGGCAGGAACTTGATGTCCTCGTCTGCCACCACGTTGCCCTGGGTTCCGAGGATCTGTGCCGCAGCCCAGTTTCCGTTCTGGACCATGGCGACCTGTCCGAGCGCGAACTCTGCCATGGAGTCTGCATCAGCCTTGGATCCGACCATTCCCTTGGCCGTGATGGAGTTGTTCAGATACAGGTCGAAGATGTTCTTGAAATTCTCGCTTGCGCTGAACTCGAAGGTGGCGGCGGACTGTGCCGTTGCAAGATCGCCGTACTCGGCCCACAGAGCGGGGTTCACGAGGTGTGTTGTCCATCTCCATTCGGAGCCCGGCATGAAGGACGTGGATGCGAACACTCCCTGGATTCCCAGCTCATCGAGGTGCTTGCTCATGTCCTCGACGACAGCCTTGAGGGTATCGAAGTCGGTGATCTCCTCTGCGCTGCTGATGGAGACGGCCTTGTCGGGGAGGGCGAAGTACTTCCTCATGATGGCATCGTTGTAGATGATGCCGTAGCCTTCGACCGCGTACGGTACTGCGACCACGTTTCCGTCAAGGGAGAGTGCCATGCCCTTGTCGGCCAGAAGCCCGTAGAACTCGGTGTCCTGGAGAGGAGCGACCGTGGATGAGTTCTCCGCGATTCCGACAGGTCCGTTGACCTGGAAGATCGTGGGAGGATTGGACTTGGTCAGCTCGCTCCTGAGCGTCGCCTGGTACTGGTTGGATGCAGCCGTGACGACCTTCAGGTCATACTGGGGATACGCAGCCTCGAATGCCGGTTCCACGACATTCGTATAGACATCAGCGATTTCCGGCTTGAAGTTGAGGAAGTAGACTTCGGTCTTTCCCGAACTCTCGCTTCCGCCCTGAGCGAATACGCTGGAGACTGCGACCAATGCGATGAGCATGATAGTCAAAGCTTTCTTCATTCGTTTTCTCCTTTTTGTTTTTCCGTTTCACTGCTTTCGGCATGATGTCCTGTTTCCATTCCATCCTGCCTGAGTATAGGCTAAATCGGTTTTGTAAACCGGTCAACAAGAAATTTTCACTTTTTTTTCGAGGAACTCAATTGATTTATCTTGAACAAAATTGATTTTTGAGCAAAGCCGATGCAAGCTTGTCGATAAACAGCCGCTTTTATGGTAGAATACGCTCCGTTATGGATACAAACGAAATTCTGAACATCATCATGATCGGCGTAGGTTTCATCCTCATATACCTCGCCATCAGGAAGGAGATGGAGCCCACGCTCCTTCTCCCAATGGGTTTCGGAGCGATTCTCGTAAACCTGCCCGGTTCGGTCATGCTTCAGGACAATGCGATTCTGCAGTGGCTGTACAATGTGGGTATCGAGAGCGCAGAGGCGTTCCCGCTTCTTCTCTTCATCGGAATCGGCGCCATGATCGATTTCGGGCCGCTCATCTCCAAGCCGTGGCTGATCTTCATCGGAGCTGCAGGACAGGGTGGAATCTTCATCTCCATGATTCTTGCCTCCGCACTGGGATTCCCGCTCAACGATGCGGCCTCCATCGGCATCATCGGAGCAGCTGACGGTCCTACCGCCATCCTGGTCTCGCAGCGCCTGCATTCCAACTACGTCGCAGCGATCCTCATCGTCGCATACTGCTACATGGCTCTCGTGCCAATGATACAGCCCGTGGTCCTCAAGGCCACGACGACGAAGAAGGAGAGGGCCATCCAGATGCACTACAAGCCGGGTGCCGTCTCCAAGACCACGAGAATCGTCTTCCCGATCGTCACCACCATCGTGTGCGGCATCATGGCTCCGGACTCCGCGGCCCTTGTCGGAATGCTGATGTTCGGCAACCTCCTGAGAGAGTGTGGTGTCCTCGACTCCCTCTCCAGGGCCGCGCAGGACATGCTCAGCCCGCTCATCACGCTGCTGCTCGGTCTGGCCATCAGCCCGATGATGAAGGGAGAGGCTCTCCTCCAGCCCGCGACGCTGATGATCATGGCCTTCGGTCTCGTGGCCTTCATCTTCGACACGGCCTGCGGCGTAATCTTCCTCAAGGTGATCAACATCTTCCTGCCGAAGGGCAAGAAGGTGAACCCGCTTATCGGCGGCGCTGGAATCTCGGCATTCCCGATGTCCAGCCGCGTCGTCCAGAAGGTCGGAATCGAGGCGAACAAGCAGAACCATCTGCTGCCCTTCGCACTTGGTGCGAACGTCTCCGGACAGATCGCATCCGTTCTTGCCGGCGGACTCCTGCTTTCGGAGCTCCTGCCCATCTTCGGTTGATAAGGAGGTATGAAAATGGCCAATGCAATTGCAATTGCACTTCAGAGCTGGGGCCTGCTTGCATGCTCCCTCGGCATCCTCTTCGTCGCCCTCCTTGTGCTGAACAAGGTCACAGGCAGGAAGAAGGACAATAACGACAAATAAGTGGTGCACCACATGATATGCACAGGGCCCGGTCGACCGGGCCCTGTCTTGTTCTGGCGGGCCGCAATCATCTTCGCATCGTGAAAACGACGCCCGTGTCGGTATAGTCGGCGCTTATCACTCTGCCGCTCGAATATGCATCCTCGATGGCCTTCGTGTCGTCCAGTGACAAGGTGATGGTCCTTGTCCCGACGATTCTCCTTGCCTCCATGCGCATCCGTCCGACGAGCCGATCCATGTTCTCTCCAGTCTTCGCCGAGAGCATGATCGCATCTGGATGCAGCGCCCTGATCGAGGATACCGCCACTTCGTTCGACATCGGCAGGTCGATCTTGTTGAAGACGACCATCATGGGCTTTCCGGATGCACCGAGCTCATCGAGCACGGCCAGCGTCGTGCGGTAGTTGTCGTCGACGTCGTCGCTGGAGGCATCCAGGACGAGTATGAGTACGTCCGCCAGCGTCGCCTCCTCCAGTGTCGATGAGAAGGCGTCGATGAGCGAGTGGGGCAGATTCGACACGAAACCCACCGTGTCGGACAGGACCGCATCCAGCCCCCTTTCCAGCTCGACCGTCCTTTCCAGCGGATCCAGCGTGGCGAAGAGCTTGTCCTCGCAAAGCGTGTCGCGTCCGGTGATCGCCTTCATCAACGAGCTCTTGCCGCTGTTTGTGTAGCCGACGAGCGCAAACGATGGCGTGGAGGATGAAAGTCTTCTCTTGCGCTGTGTGTCGCGGTTGCGCTTGACCTGGCGGATCTCCTTTTTCAGCCTGACCATCTCGTCCTCAAGCCGTCGTCTGTCAAGCTCGATCTGGCGTTCGCCTTCGCCCTTGGCCCCTCTGACTCCTCCTCGCTGCTGGGCGAATGCCGCACCGCTCTGCTTGAGACGCGGCAGGAGGAACTGGACACGTGCGAGCTGCACCTGGAGCTTCGCCTCCCTGGTACGGGCCCTCGAGGCGAATATCTCGATGATGAGCTCGTTGCGGTCCATGACGGGACACTCTAGCACAGCCTCCAGATTGCGGTCGACACGAGGAGTCAACGAGGTGTCGAAATAGACGAGGTCGCAGTCGAAGAGACGCCTGTGCTCAAGCACCTCCTCCAGCTGTCCCTTTCCTATGTATGTTGCGCTGCTTGGCTGCTTGACGTAGAAGCTCATGGACCCGGCGACATCCATGCCGAGCGTGTCGAGAAGACTGAACGCCTCCTGCTCGACTCGTCTGATCTGCCAGTCCGTCCTCCTGTCCTCAGCCAGCGTCACGACCAGAACCCTTGGCCGCAATGGAGTCGTCTCGATCATCAAGCCTGATGATAAGGCTCTGCAAGAGCCCTGACAAGGGGATCGAGACTGTCGAAATCGATGAAGTCGACACGCTTGCCATAGGTCTCGACGATCTGTCGGTCCTCGTCGCTCATGTCCTTCGCCCTGCGGCCGGAAATCATCCTGACCAGCATCCACATCATCGCCTTGTGCCTGAATGACAGGAGCTGGTAGTCCAGACATCCTCTCAGGTGGAAGAACCGGGCCGTCCGGTATACCCCGGCAGGAAGCTGACCGGCAAGTGAAGAGCGTATATGTTCGCAGTTGTCCTCCTTCGAAGGATCTGCAATGCCGACACTTGCGATGAATATTCTGGTCCTGTCATCTTTCCTGTCCCAGGATCGGAACGTCTTTTCGAGTCCTGTCATTCCGCCTGCATACAGCGAGCCGATGTAGACGACGGTATCGTAGCATCCAGGGGCCGGACGTTCCTTGCTGTCGACCACCCTGATGCCGGTTCTCCTTCCCAACTCGAGAGCATAGGTTCTGGCGCTGCCGTAGATGCTTCCGTAAATGATGATGGCGCTGGAATCCATGGCCCCAGTCTAGTCCGGAAAGACCGCAGCCCGGGTGAAATCGATGTGAAATCGATGTCTGGATGCCGATACATCCATCCCCGTCGCGCAGTCACCATCCACAGCCGCATCGGCTACGCGAGATTGCACCTTGCCACTTTTTGCGATAAAGTCTCACACGAGGTTTACAAATGGCACTCAATTGCGGCATCGTAGGACTTCCCAACGTAGGCAAGTCGACAATATTCTCTGCAGTCACCTCTGCCCCGGCCGAGGCTGCAAACTATCCGTTCTGCACAATCGACCCCAATGTGGGCATCGTATCCGTCCCCGACAGCAGACTGGACAGGATCGTCCAGCTGATACCCCCTGCGAAGGTCATTCCGGCGACCGTCGAGTTCGTCGATATCGCCGGCCTCGTGAAGGGTGCAAGCCAAGGCGAGGGCCTTGGCAACCGGTTCCTTGCCTCCATAAGGGAGGTCGGTGTCATAGCCCATGTCGTGCGCTGCTTCGACAATCCGGACATCATCCATGTCAACAACCGCATAGACCCTGCCGGCGACATCGAGACGATCGACATCGAGCTGGCGCTTGCCGACCTCGAGACGGTCGAGAAGCGCTATGACAAGATTTCTCGTCTTGCCCGTGTGGACAAGGAGCAGCAGAAGGAGAACGCGTTCGTCATCCCGATCCTCGAGCGCCTCAAGGAGGCCCTCGGCGACGGGCGGAGTGCCCGTTCGGTCGTCAGCGACGAGGATGAGGTCAAGGCGATTTCCGACCTCCATCTGATCACGATGAAGCCGGTGATCTACGTGTGCAACGTCGACGAGGACTCGATCGGAAGCGAGAACGACTACGTGAAGACAGTGCGCGCCATCGCCGGGCGCGAAGGCAGCGAGGTCGTCGTCATCTGCGGCAAGATCGAGTCCGAGATCGCGGCCCTCGAGAGCGAGGAGGAGCGCAAGGAGTTCCTCCAGGCCGTCGGACTGGAGGAGAGCGGGCTGGACAATCTCATACGCAGCGCCTATTCGACACTTGGTCTGAGAACGTTCTTCACGGCAGGAAGCGACGAGGACAGGGCCTGGACCTTCCACGAGGGCGACAAGGCTCCGCGCTGTGCAGGGATAATACATACCGACTTCGAGAAGGGCTTCATCCGTGCCGAGGTCTACAACTGCGAGGATCTGTTCGAGTACGGAAGCGAGCTCAAGGTCCGCGAGGCCGGCAAGCTGCGTCTGGAAGGCAAGGACTATGTCGTGCGCGATGGCGACATAATGCACTTCCGTTTCAATGTCTAGGCCTAGGCACTCTGCCCTTGTGCTAGGCGCCGGCTCGCGTGGCCGCGCCTATGCAGATTACGCGCTCAAGTGTCCACACGAGCTGTCCATAGTCGCCGTCGCAGAGCCTGATGAAGCCAGGCGGGAGACCTTCGCCAGAAGGTATGGAGTGCCTGCATCCGGCTGCTTCTCCTCATGGCAGGAGGCCCTTGATGCCGGCCGCATCGCCGATGCTGTTTTCATATGCACGCTTGACGACATGCACACTCTCCCTGCGCTCAGGGCCATGGAGCTCGGCTATGACATCCTTCTCGAGAAGCCCATGAGCAGCAGAGAAGACGAATGCCGGCTCATCGTGGAGAAGGCCGAGGAGACCGGCGTCCGTATGAGCGTATGCCATGTGCTTCGATACACGCCTTTCTTCCGCACCGTGAAGAAGTGCATCGACGATGGTCTGGTGGGAGATGTCGCGGTGGTCGATCTGCGCGAGAACGTCTGCTTCTGGCATCAGGCGCATTCGTTTGTCAGAGGCAACTGGCGTAGCAGCGTTCTCACATCATCGATGATTCTCCAGAAATCCTGCCATGACATGGACATCCTGCTGTATCTGCTCGGCGTGCATTGCCTGAGACTGTCGTCGTTCGGCTCTCTGGGGCACTTCAGGCCGGAGAACGCCCCTCATGGCTCTGCATTGCGCTGTCTGGACTGTAAGGTCGCAGCACAGTGCCCATACGATGCTGCCAGGGTGTATCTTGGCGACAATGTCGGCTGGCCTGTGGACGTGATCGGTGACGACCTTTCGCTGGAAGGGCGCAGAAAGGCTCTGCAGACCGGTCCCTATGGACGCTGTGTCTATCACTGCGACAACGATGTCGTCGACAGACAGACCGTGAATCTCGAGTTCGAGGGCGGTGTTCTTGCAACCTTCACAATGACTGGTTTCACCAGCGACCATACCAGGGAGCTGAAGATCATGGGCACACGCGGCCAGATCGTCGCCCGCATGGATAGCGGCCTTATCGAGTACACGGACTTCCTGGGTGGAGGGACGAGGCGTATCGACATGATCGATCTGCACACCGACTCCTTCGGCCATGGTGGAGGCGACCACCTGATCGTCAAGGAGTTCCTCCAGAGCCTGGATGGGAGCTTGAAGGGCGTGTCCAGCCCCGCGACCAGCCTTGAATCCCATCTGATGTGCTTTGCCGCCGAGAGGAGCCGTCTGGACGGCGGCAGAGTGGTGGAGCTTGTCTGAACATGGACAGGGCGCCCGTTTCCAGGAGCCATCGCTCGTCAGATTGAGTACTTTGCCAGGTCTCCCGGCTGAATCGTGTAGCCGTAGAATAGTTCGTAGTATTCTTTGGCCTTTTCATAGACATCGATGCCGGCCTCGTCCCCATAGAACATCCATGCGGCCCAGTATATTCCTACCAGACGGTTTATCGATGGCGGACTGTCTATCCAGTTCTCTATGAGCTCCGGCACGAGATAGACTCTGCCTGTCCTGACGGCTTCGAGACTGGCCCAGTCGCTCGATGGGGCCGTAACAGTCCTGAAGGCGTCTTCGCTTCCCAGCACAATCACATCCGGATCCCACAGGAATATCTGCTCCAGGCTCATGGCGTTTCCGCCTGATGAGAACGTCGACGGGCAGACGTTGACGCCTCCGATCGCCTCGAGCACCTCGCCATGGAAATTGCCTTCGGGGATCGCCTCGAGTCCGTCCACTGCAGACGAGTAGTAGAACGTGATGCGTCCACCATGCATCTGGTCCATCAGCGATGCGAAGTCGACGGCATCCCCTGCGTATTTCGCAAGAGACTGTGCGCGCTCCTCGTCACCCAGAAGCTCGCCGAGTCTCAGGTATGTGTCCTCGCTGTGGGCCAGATAGTTCTCGATGAACACCACCGGGATGCCGATCTGCTCCTGCAGGGCATCCAGGTCCGCGATCATCTCGTCCACCGAGCCCTTGATCTCACCGATGTCGACCACGACATCCGGATCGGCAACTATCAGCGCCTCCTTGTTCAGGTTCGCCTTCTTGCCGTAGAAGGTGCCCAGGACAGGGATGTCCTTCGACAGGCCAGGATGGTATGCGTACTCGGCTTCGTCCATTCCCGTCGTCAGTCCGGCGATCAGGGTGGGGTCGAAGGTCAGCAGAATCACCTGGGCCGTGGAGCCGGTGGGCGTCACGCTATCGATGTCCTCAGGCACCATGACCGTGCGGCCGAGGTCGTCGGTGAAGGCGACCAGCTCACGCGTGTCCTTTGCCATGGATTCTCCCGACGCCTGAGCCCACAGGCATGAAAGCGCACACAGCACGATCGCTGTTGCAATGATGGGTCTTCTTTTCATCGCGCATCCTCCTTTTCGATTGTGAATATGCCGAAGGACTTGTCGTTGACGACCCGTATGGGGTATCGTCCCGTGCCCCGTTCGATGTCAAGGTCGAACGTCCGTCCCCGGCTCTCGTAGTTCTCTCTTATGAACACGTCAAGCTCGTCTTCGTCTTCAAGCAGCTGGTCGAAGCGCAGATGACCTGTGGTGCATTCATATCCCACGCCTCTGGCATCGAGTGACTGCCTGACACGCGCCGTCACCTTCCATGTGCACCTGTTCCACTGGCAGTGTTCGTTGCACACGTACACCAGCCGTCGTCTGCATGAGGAGAGAAGGGCCTCGAGGGAGCCCTCCTGCCCTATGCGGCCGAAGAACACGGCAAGGGCGGCGTCCGCCTCCTTGTCAAGCCTGTAGCAGTCCCTTCGGGCGAATGTACACCGGGGGAAGCGTCTTGTGGCGAAGTCGACGGCCATCGGATCCTCGTCATACCCCCTGGCATCGCAGCCCCGGCTGCACAGCTCGCCGGTCATGTATCCCAGTCCGCAGCCGAGCTCGACTATGTCATCGCATCCTTCGAACAGCGGGACGAGCATGTCGCCCAGCCTCCTGTGGAAGTCGCCATGCTCTGCGGCACGTGAATAGAGCTCGATCCTGCTTGCATTCCACCAGCTCATACGGTCTCCTGGGGTATGCAGACGTAATGGCCCTCCAGCTTCTCCACCCTGATGTCCATGTCATAAAAGGATGAAAGGAAACAGGAGCAGGCCAGCTCGCTGCTAGTGCCGTCGGCATGCACTCTGCCTCCCTTGAGAAGGACAAGCCTTGTAGCCCAGTTCAGGGCCTGCTCCAGGTTGTGTGTCGAGACTATCGCCAGGTAGCCCTCCCTCGTCAGGGATCGTATGGTGTCCAGCGTCCTGATCTGGTTGGCCCAGTCGAGGCTGCTCGTGGGCTCGTCGAACAGTAGGATCCTGGAGCCCTGGGCGATCGCCCTGGCGCAAAGCACGAGCTGACGCTCTCCTCCTGAGAGGCTGTCGACCATGCGATGCGCGAATGGCACGAGGCCGAAGCGCTCCAGCGCAGCATACGCCCTGTCCATCTCCTTCTTCCCAGGGCAGGAGAGTGTCGAGAGCGAGCTCGTGGTGCCCATCAGCACGCTGGTGATGACGCTGTATGAGAAGCCTGGATGGCTCTCCTGGGGGATGTATGCCATGTAGCCGGCCCTCTCCCTGACGCTCATGGACAGGAAGTCCCTGCCGTCCACATGCACACTGCCTCCATCAGCCTTCAGCAGTCCGAGAAGATTACGGAAGAGGGTCGTCTTGCCGGCTCCATTGCGTCCTAGAAGCACCACGAACTGGCCTTCCTCGAAGGACAGGGAGATGTCGTCCAGGACATTCCTCTTACCATCATAGCTGAACGTCAGCGACCTGATATCGAGAGTCATGTGCGCCGGCCCTCCCTTATGATGAGATAGAGGAAGAAGGGCGCCCCGATGAAGCTTGTCAGGATCCCTATCGGGATTTCGCTGGTGGTGATTGTACGTGATACCGTGTCCACGACCATCAGGAACGTCGAACCCAGAAACAGACAGGCGGGTATCGTATGCCTGTAGTCGGCTCCGACCAGCATGCGCACCAGATGCGGTATGACGAGACCCACCCAGCCGATCATCCCCGCTGCGGCCGTCGATACGGCGGTCATCAGCGTCGCGCCGACTATGGCGATGCCCCGAATGAGCCTGGTGTCGACTCCAAGGCTGGTGGCCTCCTCCTCGCCCAGTGTCATCACGTTCAGCTGCCAGCGTATCATGTACAGCACGATGGACGACGCGCTTATGATCACGGCGCAGCCGACCAGGTCGCTCGTGCGTGTCGATGTGAGGCTTCCGATCAGGTAGTAGGTTATCTGGGGCAGCACGTCGTCGGTGTCCGCGACGAGCTTTATGAAGCTGAGCGTGGAGCTGAAAAGCGACGAGATCATGATTCCAGCAAGAACGAGGCCGAGGACAGGCTGGCTGGGTACGCGGCGTGCGACCATCACGACGAGCACCACTGCCGCCAGACCGCCCAGGAAACTCATCGCCGATATCGCCAGATAGCCCATTCCGAGCAGTATGCCGAGTGCGCTTCCGACTCCGGCTCCGCTTGTGCTTCCAAGGACGTCCGGCGAGACCATCGGGTTGCGGAAGACGCCCTGGTACACGAGTCCGGAGAGGGAAAGTCCGGCACCTATGAAGGCACCTATGAGGACCCTGGGCAATCTGATGTTGAAGACGACGGTCTCCACCTGCGCCGTCCAGGTCCTTTCGATGTCGAATATCCTCGAGGCAAGAACCTTGACCAGTGTGGTCGGCCCTATGGGGTAGCGCCCGAGCGCGAACGACACGAAGAAGGCCGCGACGAACGCGACCAGCAACAGGAGCAGAACGACGTCCGCCTTCCTGTCCTGTTCCTTTGTCTTTGCCCCGATGCGTGTGGTCATGGCATGAGGATAGCACGCCACAGCCCAATATGCAAATAAAAATATAATGGAATCAGTCGTACTCGGGGTCTATCGAGAACTCGAATGTGTATTCCGGCCAGCGGGCGGTGAGCGCGTCTGTCAGTCTCTTTGTCAGTTCGACGTAGTTGCGGACCTTGAAGTCGACCACGACGTCGAAATGGACCGTGTGGGTGTCGAAGTGCACATGAAAGGCATGAAGTGAGAGCACATGTCCGCTTGTGCTCTTCATCTGCTCCAGCACCTCCTGCTTCATCTGCTTGACATCGCTCCTGTAGTCGTTGACGGCGTACAGGCCGAACGTGACGTAGATGCCCGTCTTCTCCATGATGTCCCTGGTCGCATCCGTCATCGCGTCGAAGATGTCCTCCGCGTGAGTGTCGATCGGCACCTCGACGTTGCATGTCGCGAGCGTACGCTCCGGCCCGTAGCTGTGCATCATTATGTCGTAGCCGCCCTTGAGAGGCGGATGCTCCGCTATGATCGAGCGCATTCTGACGACGGTCGCCTCGTCGGGTCTTTCGCCCATGATGGAGCTAGCCGTCTCGTAGATGGAGGAGAAGCCGGAGTAGAGGATGAACATCGACACCAGCATGCCGGCGATGCCGTCGACCGGAATCGACGTGACGGGGCTGAAGAGTGCGGACAGCAGGGTGAGCGAGGTCACCAGCACGTCCGACAGGGCGTCCCTGCCCGTGGCGACCAGGGCGTCGGAGTCTATCCGTCGTCCCTGGACAGTGTTCAGCCGGCTGAGGAATATCTTCGCCATGATGGACAGCGCTATCAGCACATAGCCGAGGCCTGTCATCGTCACCGGCACCGGGTCCAGAATCGTCTCGAAAGACGACCTGAGACACTGCAGTCCGGTCAGCACCACCAGCATGGAGACAATCAGGGCCGACAGATACTCCATACGTCCATAGCCCAGCGGGTGCTTGCGTGTAGGTCTCCTCCTGCCAAGAGTGTAGAAGACCATGGTGACCACTGCGGACATGCAGTCGGCGGCGTTGTTGAGAGCATCGTTGACCACGGAGATGGATGACGAGGCAAGGCCCACGACGAGCTTGACGACCACCAGCGCGACATTCGTCACGATGCCGATGACCGAGACTCTGGTGATCATTTCCTGCCTGTCCCGCGAATTGACCATGCGCCTAATATTAGCCACGCCCTCACGGGCGGTCAACATCATTCCGGAAGCCGTCCAGGAACGACACGATCCTGGAGTAGTAGTCGATCAGCACGGCCTTCGGCGAGCTCATGATCTCGTGTCTGGAGCCCGGTACCTGGACGGCGGTGACCAGAGGGTTGCACCGGGCGAACCGCTCGGCCATCCCGTTGTCCACGAGCGAATCGTCCTGGGCGGTCAGCAGAAGGACCGGGACGCCTATCCTGGGCGCGTTCCTCACGGCGGTACGAGAGGCCTCGATGGCGCTTCTGACCCAGCTCCAGGTCGGATCGTTCATCTTCAGCAGGACGTTGTCCTCCCGTACGGACCTGTAGTACTGCCAGCGCTCCCGGCTGGTCGAGGCCGAGGTCTCGAAGCGCTCCTTTGCTCCTCCGAGGTGGACCTGCTCCTCGCCTCTGCCGATCCGGCACATGAGATCGGCGACGCCTTTTGCCAGAGCTCCGGAAGGCCCCTTCACCTTGAGGCCGAGCATGGGGGATGAGAGGACGAGACTGTCGTAGTACGATGGATGCTCCTGGCAGAAGAGCGCCGAGACGCAGCCTCCCATGCTGTGTCCGAAAAGATGCATTGGCCGGCCGGAGGCCATCCTGATGGCCAGCTCCTCCGTGATGGACCTCAGGTCCTCCACATATGTCTCGAACGTGTCGATGTGGACGGACGATCCGTCATCGGTACTCCTGATGCTCCTTGCGTGTCCGCGGCTCTCGTAGGCCAGACAGCTGTAGCCGAGTCTGACAAGGTAGTAGACCATCTCCCTGTACTTGTACATGCCTTCCGAGAAGCCGTGCACTATCGTCACGAGGCCCTTCGGGTCGTCAGCCTGATGATATGAGTAGTAGAGACCGGATGTGGTATAGCCCGTACGCTGTCGACTGGACAGGTAGGAGAGGACCTTGCGGGCCAGGGATGCCTGGAATTCTCCGTCCTCGAATATCAGATCGTCGATGCCTTCCATGTATCCGATGCTAAGCGAATCTCTTCCCAATTGCAAACGAAACAGGTAATAATCCCTGATATGGACAAGGCACTTGAATATCACATGCTCGACGGAGTTCCGGGAAAGGTGTCCGTCGTACCGACCAAGCCCTGCCGCAGTGCAGAGGATCTCTCATATGCATATACGCCGGGCGTCGCCAAGCCGGTCCTCGAGATAGAGAAGGACCCTGACGATGCCTACAGATACACCTCCAAGGGCAATCTCGTCGCCGTGATCTCTAACGGCACTGCGATACTCGGACTCGGAGACCGCGGTGCGCTTGCGAGCAAGCCGGTCATGGAAGGCAAGGGAGTGCTATTCAAGCGCTTTGCCGACATCGACGTGTTCGACATCGAGATCGACGAGAAGGATCCGGACCGGCTCATCGAGATCATAAGGGCGATGAGCCCGACGTTCGGAGGCATCAACCTGGAGGACATAAAGGGGCCCGAGTGCTTCCGCATCGAGCAGGAGCTCATAGAGAAGTGCGACATCCCGGTCTTCCATGACGACCAGCACGGAACGGCGATCATAGCCACGGCCGGTCTGATCAACGCCTGCGACATCGTCGGCAAGAGTCTGGACAAGGTCCGCGTGGTGGTCAACGGAGCGGGGGCCGCAGGCATAAGCTGCTCCAAGATGTTCCTGGCGGCAGGTGTCAGACGCGAGAACCTCGTGCTGTGCGACAGCAGGGGCGTCATATACAAGGGAAGGGAAGGACTCGTCGGGCCGAAGGCGGCGCTTGCCGCCAATACCGATGCAAGGACGCTTGCAGAGGTGATGGCCGGAGCCGACGTGTTCATGGGTCTTTCGGTCGCCGACTGCGTCTCGAGCGATATGCTGCTGTCCATGGCCAGGGACCCCATCGTCTTCGCGATGGCGAATCCCGATCCCGAGATAACCTACGAGAAGGCCATGGCCACCAGGGACGACGTCATCATGGCGACGGGAAGGAGCGACTACCCGAACCAGATAAACAACGTCCTCGGTTTCCCGTTCATCTTCCGCGGTGCACTCGACGTCAGGGCTACGCGCATCACGGAGAACATGAAGATGGCCGCTGCGAAGGCTCTCGCCGCGTTGGCGAGGAAGGACGTCCCTGATGAGGTATCGAAGGCCTATGGTGGACAGCGCTTCTCGTTCGGCCGCGATTACATCGTGCCCAAGCCGTTCGATCCGCGGGTGATTGAGGAGGAGGCCGTGGCAGTAGCCATGGCGGCCTGCCAGGACGGCGTCGCAAGACGGCCGATAGAGGACTGGGACGCGTACCGCGACAGCCTTGCAAGGCGCATGGCGAAGTACTGGAGCTGAAGCGTGGATGTCAGGATCGTGCACCGGGATGCCTTCTACATAGTCGGTTTCCACAGGACCATCACGCTGCAGTTCCATGGAGAGAACCACCAGATCGATCCGCTGTATGAGAAGCTGACGGAAGAGGCCAGGGCGGTCCTGCTTGCCATCAACGACCAGGAGCCTAAAGGAATCGTCAGCGTCTCGTGCGATTTTGCCGACAGGACCCGTGAGGGAAGCACGCTGGAACAGTGGCTGGCCGTCGTCTCGGGAAGCGGAGAGGCTTCCCCATTCGATGCTCTCGCGATCCCTTCGTCCGACTGGGCCGTGTTCTCCGTGTGTGGAAGATTTCCCGATGCATTGCAGGATGCCTGGGCCGCGGCATACGGACAGTGGCTTGCCACCTCCGGCTATGCCCTTACAGGCGGTCCCGAGATCCTGTGGAACGAGAGCGGGGATACCTGTGGAGACGATCTGCACAGCGAGATATGGATTCCTGTGCGTCATCTGTGAGGTCTTGTCATCGTTCTTTCTTATGTGATACCTGACTTTAGGAGCAGAAACGCGCAATAATCCAATATAAAATCTTAGGCCACAAGAAATTGATTCAAGTGG
>CALXKL010000010.1 GCA_944388965.1 uncultured Spirochaetales bacterium
CCAGAGAGAGGTGGCTCCCACTCGTTCCCATCCCGAACACGAAAGTGAAACGCCTCTTCGCCGATGGTACTGCGGCTCGTCCGTGGGAGAGTAGGGCGTCGCCAGGTTTTTTTTTCATCCTTCCGCTCCCGGATTCCTCCGGGACGTGCACATACACCGCAGGGAGCCACCATATGGCTCCCTGTCCGCTTTTTCAAGGCCGGTTCAATTGTTCCTTTGACCTTTCTGCTATTGACCGCCTATGGCGATTTTGAGCATACTTTGAAGGCAATATCTGACAAGGGAGTAGTCAGCTGCCAGCTTCTTCTGGCAGATCCATGGTCAACATGCTGGGACATCGTCCCTGGCCTGGAATAGATGACGAGACTTGCCTGAAATCCTTTCGATTCCAGGTGGAGAGTCTCGTCTTCTTATATCTGGACAGCCTCTGCCGAAGGAGTGTTGACATGAGTCTTATCGAGTTGTTTTTGATTGCTGTGGGACTTAGCATGGATGCCTTTGCCGTAGCCATATGCAAGGGGCTTGCTACCAGCAGGGTTAAGTTTTCCAATATGGTTGTCACTGGTTTGTGGTTCGGTCTCTTCCAGGCTCTCATGCCTCTTTTAGGCTATATGCTAGGTGTGAATTTCAGTTCGATCATTCAGTCGGTCGACCACTGGATAGCATTCGTTCTTCTTTCCTTGATTGGATTGAATATGATAAGGGAAGCTGTTACCAGTGATGACGATGATGAAGGCAACTGCTCTTATGCGCCTTCTGTGATGTTCCCTCTTGCAATCGCGACGAGTATCGATGCACTTGCAGTCGGTGTCTCGTTTGCCTTCCTCGCCGTCGATATCTTTCCTGCAGTATTGTTCATTGGAGTGTGTACATTCACTCTCAGCTGTGCAGGGGTGAAGATGGGTGCCGTCTTCGGCGACAGGTTCAAGAGCAAGGCGGAGATTGCAGGTGGAATCATTCTTGTGCTCATGGGACTTAAGATTCTTCTCGAGCACCTTGGTGTTGTTTCGTTCTGATAGGACAAAATCGCTGTTTTATAGCTGGAATGATTTGTTAATATGGTATTTTTTATTTGTTTAGATAGATATATTGTATTACTTATATGAATAAATCATATAGAAAATTAATATCATATCTAAATTGTTCAAACCACGCTCCATGTGTTACATAATTACGTAAAACGAAAACATGTCTTTATTGACATAATTTAATAATCTGTAATATAAGATGGTCATGAACAACAACATATCCATTCACAAGAAGATAAGCAATTCGATGAAGTCTCTTGTTGCAAGAATTGTTCTCTTCGTCCTTTATAGGGGAATAAAGGTCCTTGCCCGTGAGGACAGCCGGATCATGGGGGAATTCCAGTCATGGCCCGACGGACTTTCCGTCGTGCTTGAGACTTCATATAACGGTCCGTCGATCTCCCTCCAGAAGAAGGGGGATAGGCTTGTAAGAGTCTCGCATTCGGAGAATGCGAACATCAGGATCACTTTCCGTTCAATCGACGCAGCTTTCCTGGTACTGACTGGACAGATCGGTGTTGCAAGGGCCTATGCCGAGCATCGTTTCATGCTCAGCGGTGACATATGCCAGACGATGAGCATAGTGCGCTGTATCGACATCGCCGAAAGCTATCTCTTCCCGCGTCTCATGACCAGGAGGATTCTTCGCAAGGTCGAGAAGAAGGAATTCTCGACAATCAGAGTATATAGAAAGATCTTTGTCGGAGTCTGAAAATGTTCGTACCCAGTTATTATGAATTCGTCAATCCCGGAAAGATCCTCAGCGGAAAGTATGCTCTGGAGAACATCGCATCCGAATTCAAGCTTCTCGGCTCCAGCAGAGTGTTTGTTCTCTCAGACAAGGTCCTGAATGAGCTTGGCCAGGTCAAGGTTCTCTGCGATGCCCTCGTATCCGGTGGAGTACAGGTCGTAGGAACGTTCGTTGACATTCCTGCAGACAGTTCGATCGAAGTCGTGAACAGGATTGCCGAGATATATAGACAGGCCAATGCGGATTCCATCGTGGCACTTGGTGGCGGTTCGGTAATCGATACGGCAAAGGGTGTCAGAATGCTGATAAGCCAGGGTGGAAACGATATCATGAAGTTCGTCGGTGCCGAAGTGCTTCCATTTGCCCGCCATGTCCCATTCGCTGCAGTACCGACCACAAGCGGTACTGGAAGTGAAGCGACTGCGGTTGCGGTCATAAAGGACGGAGCCAGGAAGCTGAAGATGGAGTTCATCAGCCAGTTCCTTCTTCCCGATCTTGCAGTCATCGACGAAAGGTTCACCGTGTCCATGCCTGCCCGAATAACGGCAATGACGGGACTTGATGCACTTACACACGCGATAGAGTCATATTCCTGTCTTCAGAAGAACCCTGTAAGCCAGTCCTATGCAAGATCTGCGATAATGATGATCATCGAGAACCTTGATAAGTGCATAAGCACGCCTTCCGACCGCAAGGCCCGTCTTGCGATGGCGAATGGTTCTCTGCTTGCAGGCAGTGCATTCTCCAACAGCATGGTCGGAATCGTACATGCCATTGGACACAGCCTTGGTGGAGTCTGTTCTCTTCCTCACGGACTTGCAATGGCGATTCTGCTTCCTCATTGCATGCGCTTCAACCTCGAAAAATGCGATGAAGACTACGCAGAGATACTCTCGTTCTGCATATCGCCGGAGGAATACGCTGCGGTGCCTCGCAAGGAACGTGGACTCAAGTGCGTAGAGGTCGTGGAGACTTTTGCAAATGCCATTGCCCATGATGCAGGCCTTTCCCTGAAGCTGTCGGACAACAGGATCGACAAGGCAAGCTTTGAAGAGGTTGCAGCCAGAGCGATCAACGACGGAGCGATGATAGTCAATCCGAAAGCCGTATCGAAGGAGGATGTCTTAGCCATCCTTGAAGCGGCATATTGAAAAGGCCATTTCGAGTGAGAGATCACTCAGTGGATATTGTTCGTTGTTTTTTTTCTTTTCTTCGCCAGGAGCAGATCTCCTGGCGAAGTCTTTCTAAACATACGACAAGAAAAGCATTGAAGCCATAGAATAGCTAGACTTATTCAATGAAGAAGAAATTAGATAAATCCTATAAGATGTATCCAATATATAATGAATGACTTTAATTTCATTTAAAAACAAATTATATTTATAGAAAATATATTTAGTTAAATTAATTCTTTTATAATTATCATATAATAAAATATAAGTTTAATAGAATCATATATGAATATGAATGTCATAGTAATATCACTGGATGTGTGTTGCCACTCTTCCTGATCCATGTCTGGAGAACCATGTTCTGGTCAATATGTATTAGGAGCTAATTTCTTTTTCCATATGGAGATAAGGTACTGGAAATAGAGTTTCCTTTGTGGTATTTTTGCTCTGGTTTCTATGAAAAGACGTAATGAAAGAATAAGAAACATCGCCATCATCGCTCATGTCGACCATGGCAAGACTACGCTTGTCGATGCTCTGTTCCATCAGAGCGGTCTTGTCGGCAAGGACATGGACCAGGACAGGATCATGGATTCCGGTGCGATCGAGAGGGAGCGTGGCATAACTATCAGTGCTAAGAACTGTGCGATTCACTGGAAGGGTGTGAAGATCAACATAATCGACACCCCGGGTCATGCTGACTTCGGTGGCGAGGTCGAGCGCGGCCTGAGCATGGTCGACGGTGTAGTCCTTCTTTGCGATGCAGCCGAGGGACCGCTGCCACAGACTCGATTCGTTCTTGAGAAGGCTCTTGCGAAGGATCTTCCTGTGATAGTCGTGATCAACAAGATCGACAGGACGGATGCTCGCCCTTCCGAGGTCCTTAACGAGGTCTATGACCTTCTTCTTGAACTGTGTGCCGACGAGAAGATGCTTGAGGTTCCGGTCTTCTATGCCAATGGTAGGGCCGGTGTGTGCGGACGCGATCTCAAGCACATCGACGACAATCTTCATGAACTGCTTGATTGTATCGTCAGCTATGTTCCTGCGCCTGAATATGACGACGAGGAGCCTTTCCAGATGCTTGTCAGCGATCTGTCGTATTCCGATTTCCTGGGTCGTCTTGCTGTCGGCAAGGTGATTAACGGAAGCGTGAGCACCAACGATTCCCTCGTCTGCATGAAGGAGAATGGCGAGGAGAATCTTCGTGTCACCCGTCTCCAGGCATATGATGGCCCCGTGTTCAAGGAGGTGCAATCCGTCGAACCGGGTGACATCGTCGTACTGTCAGGTGTCAGCGACGTCTCGATCGGCGACACCATCTGCAACAGGGAGTACAAGAAGGCTCTGCCAAGAATCACTGTCGATGAGCCTACTGTCTCCATGATGTTCTGCAAGAACATTTCTCCTCTTGCAGGAAAGGAAGGCAAGGCTGTAACAAGCGCCAAGATATGGGAGAGACTCCAGAAGGAGGCCTTGAGGAACGTTTCCATCCGTATCGAGAAGAATCCTGACGATACGTTCATAGTCAAAGGCCGAGGTGAATTCCAGATGGCGATCATTGCTGAGGAGATGCGCCGCGAGGGCTTCGAGTTCTGTGTAGGCAGGCCTCACATCATATTCAAGACCGATGAACAGGGAAGACGGACAGAGCCGATCGAATATCTCCTGATTGACTGTCCTGAGGAATCCTCGGGCGTCGTGATGGAGAAGCTTGGCAAGCGCAAGGCGATAATGAGCGACATCACGTACACCGCTGGTGGACGGGTGAAGATACGTTTCGAGATCCCCTCAAGAGGATTGATCGGCTACAGGGACGAGTTCCTTACGGACACCAAGGGATTCGGCATCATGAACAGCTATCTCAAGGGGTATGAGCCGTACAGGGGCGATTTCCCTGACAGATTCTCCGGGTCGCTTGTATGCGACAGGGCCGGTGTAGCCGTGGCCTATGGAATATGGGAGCTCGAGGATAGAGGTCGCATGTTCATCGTCCCGGGGGATGATGTCTATGAGGGCGAGGTCGTAGGAGAAAGAAACAGGGAAGGTGACCTTATGCTGAATCCGACCAGGACGAAGAAGCTCACGAACCTGAGGGCTGCAGGAAAGGATGAGGCCGTCGCTCTTACACCTGTGGTGAAACCTTCCCTCGAAAGCGCAATCCAGTTCATCAAGGATGACGAGCTTGTCGAGGTCACTCCTAAATCCATCAGGATGTGCAAGAAGATCCTTGATACGCAGAAGCGGAAGATCTTTGAGAGCAGAGGTGAGATTCCAGAGTACCTGAAGTGATTTCGGCAGGATTGCAAACTAATTACAGCTCCTTGTGTTGCAATGAGATACAAGGAGCTGTTTTTGTCCGTTTGCTTATTCGAGAGTAATTTAGTACGTCTGGCTGATGAATCGTTTCCAACTCGCGAATAATCCTATGGTGACTAAAGGAATGAACATCAGGAACCAATCCGATGCAATACCCTGGTTTAGAGGGGGAAGTGAAGTCATTAGTTCACTGTAGGTGAATCTTATTGTAGGACTGCATCCGGGAAAATGGATGCAGCCTAGAAAAATCAAAGGTCGATCTCTATCGAGACCGGACAGTGGTCGGAGCCGAAGACCTCATTATGGATTTCGGCGCTTTTCAGTCTGTCCTTAAGGTCATCGGATACTACGAAGTAGTCGATTCGCCATCCGATGTTCTTTTCTCTTGCCTTGAATCGATATGACCACCAGGAGTATTTGACTTCATCGGGATGGAGATATCTGAACGTGTCGATGAATCCCCTTGAAAGGAGTCGTGAGAAATCGTTTCTCTCCTCGATGGTGAAACCAGCGTTGCGGGTGTTCGTCTTCGGATTCCTGATATCGATCTCCTCATGTGCGACATTGAGGTCGCCACAGAAGATAACAGGTTTGCTTTCCTTAAGCCTGCTGACGAAATCCTCGAAGTCCTTGTCCCAGACCTGCCTGTAATCAAGTCGCCTTAGCTCGTCCTGCGAATTGGGAACATAGACGCTGATCAGATAGAAGCCTTCGAATTCTGCGATAAGAGTCCGGCCCTCCATGTCATGTTCAGCAACGCCTATTCCTTCCGTGACCGAGACAGGCTCGATTCTTGAGAATATCGCCGTTCCGCTGTATCCCTTCTTCTGTGCACATGAATAGTACTGATGATAACCGGGAAGCTCTATGCTGAAGTCCTTGTCGGAAAGCTTTGTCTCCTGCAGACACAGGATGTCCGGTTTGACTGAATCGACCCAGGAAAGAAAATCCTTCTTCATTATCGCTCTCAGCCCGTTGACGTTGAAACTATAGATTTTCATGCATCAATGATAGCAGAGTACTGAACAAGCGTGTAGTGATAATGTGGAAGAAATAGATATGAAATATATACACCGAAATAGGTATTTAAATTTCAAAATAAAATGATTCTTACATTTGATTTTTTTACATGACAATAGGAAACTTCGATACAAAATCAAATTGATTTCAAAATATCAAATATGAGATAATAATATGTTAGATATATAATACTTATATAATATACGCATAAATAGTTTATAATCATCAATTGTTTCTATTTGTTCTTGATTTATTCTTCTTTCAAATCTATACTTTATAAATCTAATTGAGGGGGCATCATCAATGACAAAGACCGTTGCTTTCCATCTGCAGAAAGGAGGTGTCGGCAAGACAACCATTTCCGGTACGCTTGCCTGCCAGTCTGCGCTCGATGGAAAGAAGACACTTATTGTCGACTGTGATCCGCAGGGAAACGTGTCTTCATGGTTTTTGCAGGAAGCTCCCAGATACGAACTTGCAGATGTACTCCAGGGTAGATGCTTCGTCAACGATGCGATCGTCGAGGCTCCGGGCATGGAGAACCTATATATTCTGCCGACTTTCGGAATCGGTGGGACATTGAAGACATATTCCGAGACAAAGCTCAGCGAGGAGCCTTTCGTGATTCAGGACCTGATCAAGGAGGTGGCAGAGAACTATGACCATGTCGTCATGGACCTCTCGCCTGGACTCGGAATGCTGGAACGATATGCGCTCATCGCAAGCGACGAAGTGATCACACCCATGACAAGCGAGGTCTTCAGTCTCGACGGCCTTGAGATATTCATCCATGAGCTCCAGAAACTGAGGAAGAATCTACGTTCGAATGTCAGACATGACAAGATAATAATCAACTCGTTTGATACAAGGATAAGGCAGCATCGTGACATATATCAGGCGGCTCTTGATAGCGGAAACTACAAGGTCTATCTGATACCGGTGGATCCGATCTTCAGGAAAAGCCAGGAGGCAGGCAAGGCCCCGCAGCTTTTCAAGGTGCACGGCAGGGGGATGAAGGATTCCACTCAAATTGTCTTCGAGGAGCTTTACAAGGATATCTGGAAGTAGTATTGGAGGGAGAGATAAGATGGCGCTCAAGAGAAATTCCGAAAGCATGATCAAGGAAGAGAGTCTCAGCGAGAAGAAGGCCAAGGAGGTCTTCTCCAGCAGGAAGGACGGGAAGGAGAAGAAAATCCTCACCACGTTCTCGATCGAGCCTTCATTCAAGCGCGAACTCGAGGAGCTTTTCGACGACATGGGCCTCGGATGGGCTGGTGGAATCAGGTTCGCACTCAAGGAATTTGCAAAGAAGTATTCAAACTGACTTGTTGTTGATGTGTATTCTGTAGCTTTTATTACAGAATACATATATTTTCGATAGCTCACTTATATAATTCTTTAATCAAAACAGACAGGTTTGAAATGAAATCGCCAAGGGATGTCATCGGAACAATATCGAACGGTTACAGAGGTGCTGGTATAGTGTTCATCTGTGGCGACGAGGTTCTGATGCAGCTGAGAAGACATCCCCCTGTCTGGTCATTCGTCGGTGGTGGATTCGACAGGCGAAAGGACCATGATCTGCTTGATACCGCACTCAGGGAGTTTTACGAAGAGACGGGAGTGCGGCTTTCACGTGAGAACGTCATCTCGAAACCCATCCATTCGCTTGGTTTCTGGCGTTTCAGATGGAATCTCTATCTCTATTTTTCCAATGTCAGGAGCTCTACATCCGATGCTCCTGCCAGGTACAGTCATGAGTATCAGAAATATCGTTATGTGAATCTGTATCGTTATAAGGATGAACTGAAATCAGAGGTGCATAATAAGACCTTTCTTTTTGTACCATATCAGATAAGACTCATACGTAAATACATAAGAAGAAATAATCTAAATATATGATTTTGTCTTCAATTAAATTATTTGAAATATCAAATAAAAATTAGAACATATTAAATTCATAGATTTTTATATGGAAATAAATCATATACATATGAATCAAAAAAATTATTTATAAATAATTATATCATTATAATATATCTAATCCAACTATTCCCATTCGCTTGTTTTTCAGTTAGATTTAGCAACTGCCGGAGGCCTGTATCAGGGAGATGATCCTGATGCTGTCTGTTCGCCATCCGAATTTCCCACCACTTACATGGAGAGACCATCATGGATAGTCTCAACTCCAAAAGCTTCGCGGATGCCGTCGTAAAGGTCCTCAACGGAATGGCCCAGGGCCTGTTCGCTTCGCTTATCATCGGATTGATCATCAAGCAGATCGGTACATACGCCGGTCTTGACATCCTTGTCTCGATTGGTCAGATCGCCCAGTACATGACCGGGCCTGCAATCGGCATCGGCGTGGCGAATGCCGTCAACGCTCCTCCTCTTGCTCGATATTCGTCCTGCGTGACGGGAGCGGTCGGGGCAGGGACTCTTACATTGTCCACATACGCCCTGTCGACCGGCGAACCGCTTGGTGCGACCGTTGCCGCACTTGTAGGTGCCCTGTGCGGCCGATGGATCTCCGGCAGGACGAAGGTGGACATAATTCTCGTTCCTGTCTTCACGATTCTCTCCGGTTCCATCGTGGGTATCTTCCTTTCGCCTGTAGTTGCAGCCCTGATGAATGCGATAGGCGCCTTCATAAACCAGTTGACTCTGCTTTATCCGCTGCCGATGGGCGTTCTCGTCTCCACTGTCGTTGGAATGGTCCTGACACTGCCCATCTCCTCCGCGGCGATATGCATCTCGCTGGGCCTTGACGGACTGGCTGCCGGAGCCGCCTGCTGTGGCTGCTGCTGTCAGATGGTCGGCTTCGCCGTAGCTTCCTACAAGGAGAACAGGATAGGCGGCCTCATAAGCCAGGGACTAGGAACCAGCATGCTCCAGATTCCAAACATCTGGAGAAACTGGAGGATCTGGATTCCTCCTACGCTCACATCTGCGCTGCTCGGGCCTGTGTCGACCTGCATCTTCAGGATGACGAACAATGCATCAGGAGCGGGAATGGGGACATCCGGCCTGGTTGGACAGTTCAACGCAGTCGCGGTGATGGGTCCCGGATGCATATGGCAGATCGCGCTGCTCCATTTCCTGCTTCCGGCAGTCATCACCCTTGCCATCAGCACGTTCATGAGGCGTCGTGGCTGGATCCACGATGGAGACATGCTGCTGAGCTAGGATCTGAACTTCCCTATGAGGGCGTTGAGCATGTCGATCCTGTCCTCGTCGCTTGAGGCATACATCTCCTCGTCCTCGCTGAACAGAGAGGAGGGTATCTCCTCAAGAAAGCGCGAGGGCAGGGCCATGTGGCGTTCGCCCATGCGGTCCTTCCTGTATCCGCAGTGGCTGATCGTCAGCATCCTGCGCGCCCTTGTTATCGCGACATAGAACAGCCGCCGCTCCTCGTCGATGTTCTTCGCATCCTCCTCCAGGGCCCTGGAGGAGGGGATGATGTTGTCCTCGACGCCTGCGAGGTAGACGGTGTCGAATTCCAGCCCCTTTGAGGCATGCATGGTCATCAGGTTGACCTTCTCGTCCTCCCTGTCGCTGTTCTCCTTTCCGTCAAGGCTCATCAGGTTCAGATAATCCCGCAGGGAGGAGTCGGGGTTGTTCTTTTCGAAACGGGAGATGCGCGAGACCAGGAATTCCAGACTTTTCATCTTGAAGTCTATGAGCTTGGGCTTGTCCGGATACTCTTCGTACAGCATCTCGCGGTAGCCGATTGCCTCGATGACGTTTGAGACCAGGGATGCAAGCCTTCCATCCTCAAGCGCCTTCTGCCAGTCGAGGACAAGTCTGCTGAACGTCTTGAGGTTTTCCTGGCTTCGACCCTTGACAGGGGAGTCTGCAGCATAGGCGAACTCCGTCAGGGCATCGAACAGCGAGATTCTGCGCTCCTCTGCAAATTTTCTGAGCTTCTCGACGCTTATGCGTCCGATTCCACGTCTTGGCGTGTTTATTATCCTCAGCAGACTTGCATCGTCATCGCTGTTGACGATGAGCTTGAGGTAGCACAGGATGTCACGCACCTCCTTGCGGTCGAAGAAGCTCGTGCCGCCCGATACGGCACACATGATGCCGTTCTCCATCAGCGCGTTCTCAAGCGTTGCAATCAGGGAGTTCGTGCGCACCAGGATGCCGAACTCGCCATATGGGACACCGGACTCGTTGTGACGCTTTCTGATGCCCTCGGCTATCATGAAGGCCTCCTCGTCCTCATCCTCCGGCGAGATGACGAATATGCTGCTTCCCTTCTCACCGCTTGTCCACAGCTTCTTGCTCTTGCGTTCGCTGTTGTGGACTATGAGGTTGTTCGCCGCCTCGAGTATGTTGCCGGTGGAGCGGTAGTTGCGTTCAAGCTTGTATTCCCTGCGTTCCGGGAAATCCTCCTCGAACATGACTATGTTCCTGTAGTTCGCACCACGCCAGGAGTAGATGCTCTGGTCATCATCGCCGACGACGCAGATGTTGCGCTCCTTTCTGGCGATCATGGAGACCATGCGGTACTGGAGAAGCGATGTGTCCTGGAACTCGTCCACCATGATGTATCTGAAGCGATCCTGGACCTTCTCCAGAACATCCGGCCGTTTCTCGAATATGCGGATGGGAAGGATGATCAGGTCGTCGAAGTCGACGACGTTGTATGCCTTCTGGCTCAGCAGCCATTCGTCGTAGATTCTTCCGACGGCGCTGTCCTTGTTCTGGATCTCCTTCACCCGACCGGTCTTGAGATCGGAGAAGAGGGAAAGAAGCGAATAAATGTTGTAGTCGTCTGCCTGCAGGTCCAGGCCCGCTATCACCTGGCGGATCAGCGACATGTTGTCGTTTGTGTCGTATATGGTGAAGTTGTTCCTGTAGCCGAGATGCTGGATGTACTGCTTGAGAAGACCGAGACCGAAGGAGTGGAAGGTCGTGGCCGTCAGCTTCTTCAGGGGTTTTCCGGTAAGCGACCTGATGCGTTCGCTCATCTCCTTCGCCGCCTTGTTTGTGAAGGTAAGGGCGAGGATCTGGTCTTCCGTTATACCTTCGTCAAGCATGTGGGCTATGCGGTAGGTCATCATCCTGGTCTTGCCGCTCCCGGCTCCGGCGATGATGAGGCTTGGGCCATGGATGTTCCTGGCGGCAGCGGCCTGCTCGCTGTTCAGTTCCCTGTCAAGATCGAATCCCATGGCAAAAGAAACTAACCCCTAGCCGCCAAGCTGGTCAAGATACCGCTCAAGCTGGCTGGCGGCCTCGTGATAGAACACCCCGAGCTGGCCGCTGTAGCGATCCTTCCACGGCTTGTTCCGTCCACAGTAGTGGATGAGCGCGCACTCTCTTCTTACATCATCGAGCGAGAGATGCCTCCTGTCCGGATCGAGGTTGTTCAGCACCAGCATCCTGTCGGAGAGGTTGTATCTCATATGGTCGACGAGTCTGATGCGCTGTCCGTACAGCGCCATGACTATGTCCTGGTCGGGAAGGACGAAGGCCTGTCCCTTGTCCCTTATGAAGGAGAACAGCCTGTCGGGGTTCCAGCCGCTCCTTAGCTTTGCCAGGTTCATGAGCATGACCCCTGTGTTGATGTAGCATGCCCTGCTGTCGCTGCCCATGCCGAGTCTGATGGCGTTTATCCTGGTCAGCATGCGTTTCGTATGAGTACACCCTGCAATATAATAATTTTCTATATCAGTATTATATAATTCAACCAGACTGTTTATACAGATTATATCAACATCCAGGTAAAGAATCCTATCGATATCATCTGGAAGAAGTACAGGAGCGAAAAGTCTGAAATAGATCTCGACCGGATAGCGGGACGTGGTGGGGGAGCCATCGAGAAGACCTGCGTCGAAGCGGATGAATGAAATGCAAAGCGAGTCGTCCTCAAGCCGGCGTATCCTGTCCATGTCCTCCTGTGTGAGGTCCCTGTGGATGATATGCACGTGCAGGTCATCGAATCCCGCGCTTCTCTTCAGCGTGAAGAGGTTCGTCATCAGCAGTCCCGTGTACGAATGGTTGATGCAGTAGAGAATGTCCGCCATGAAATCGCCGCAGGGTACTCCTATGCTTGCATAGGGAATGAATGCGGCACCCTCCTTGTATAGATTCTTGTCTTTGCATGCTCAACGAGCACGGTCTTTCTCATTAAGACGTATTTCGCAACCGTTCCATCAGCGTATCTGAGGTTCACCCTTCCGTCGGACTTCCTCGCAGTCACCAGTGCCTCCTTCCCGTCATGAAGACAGATGTCGTATCGCTGGTATCCTCTGATGTATCTTGGACCCTGCTGGCTCTGCCTTCTCCCTCCCTTCTTCAAGTTGTCCTTACAGAGTTTCCTGTTGTGGCAGCGTACCTTCAGGATGTCGTAGATATCGTCACATCTTGAAGCGTGAAGGTTCCCTGCGATGCAGAAGGCGTCGGCCGCATGGTTCTTCCCGAGGCCGAGGCTGTTCCTCACATGGTTCGTGATGTAGCCGTAGGTCTGCGTTACGGGGATATCGGGATGTGCGGCCCTGACCTTGTCAAGGAGGAACCATCGCATCGTCGACATCTCTGTCGCGCCTTTGAAGCCTTTGTTTTCAGGGAAGGGGATGTCCAATGGACTCTTTCCATTGTGGTGGTTCGTGTGGCATTTTTCGCACAGCGTGATGAGGTTGGCCGGCCGGTCGGAGCCTCCATCCTTGCGCTGGACGATGTGGTGGACTTCCAGGTGCTCATGGCTGCCACAGTTCCAACAGGTGAAATTGTCCCTTGCCTTCACATATGCCTTGACGTTTTCATAACCGAGCTGCTCTCCTTCCTGGTAGCGCCTGCCCTCGATATCCTCGTCCGTGATCTTCTGTATATCGAAGGATGCCGTCTCGATGACGATTCTGGAGACGGGGAGGATGGTGCATACGTCATCGATCACGTTCTCATGTGCCCTGACCTTCGCCTCCATCGTGGGGGTGAGCCAGCCATCAGGACGGCGCCTGTTGTCGAAGCGTGGCTTCCTGTATCTCAGGCGTGAACGCCTTGTGCCTCTCGACTGGCTCCTTGCGGTCATCAGCTGCGGGATGTCGTCCCTCAGTGTCATTTCAGCGCTGAAGAGCTCTTCCTTCTCCGTCGATGCCGAGAGCCCGACATGCTTCGAGCCTGCATCCACGCCGAGCGTCACAGGCTGTGTGCAATGGGTCTGCGGCTCGTAGAGGAGCTGGATTGTGAAGGGCGAGCGCTTTACGACCTTCGCCTGTTTGCGTCTCAGAAGCCACTTAACCTTGCCGTACCTCTTTGTAGGCATCAGCGGCCTTCCTTCCTTGTCGATGATGTAGACCATCATTCCTCCTTGACCTCGATTGAGGTAATGCCGGATTCCTCCGGTCGCCGGGCCTCTCTCCCGGCTGTCCCACGCCGATGTTGTCCCGGGGTTTGCTGCCAGCCGCACGGCCCCCTCCCGTGAGGGCGTTTGACGGCAGGCCGTAGGGCAGGGGGCTGGGACGCGCCTTGCGGCTTGCACCCCCTGGTGCCTATATATTCCCGGACAACGTAGTTCAGGACGGATGTCCTTCACTCCGGCTGATCACCTTGAGCACAAGCCCCTATCCTTGGATAGCGGGTCGGTGACTCACTTCTCCTCGACTCTTATGGCATCGGCCGGGCACATCTCGGCGCAGCAGTAGCAGCGGATGCATCTGCTGGTGTCGATTTCGATTCTGCCATCAATTGCCAGCGCCTTTGCAGGACAGATCTGCACGCATCTGGTACACCTGAGGCACCGTTCAAGGTCGAAGACGGGAGCAGGTCTTGCCTGTGCCCGGCGTCTGTCGCGACCTCGGGTGAAGAAGGGCAGCACCAGAGACGAGAACAGTCCCTTGGGCCTCTCGACCTCTATCCTCCTGAAATCGTCGATGACAAGATCACCGGCATCCAGAAGCGGGTAGGAGATCTCTGATGTGCCGAGCCCGGCCTTGCGTCCCGCTTCGAGAATCGGGATGTCGGCAGGATCGTGTCCCATTACAATGGCCTGCGCCCTGTCGACCAGGAATGCGTCGGCGCCTCCCATCATGAGGCCGACGTACCGCAGCGTCCCGTTGGCAGGTCCGGGGCCTTCCATGCCGATGACCGAGTCGATGAGGGCCCAGGCGACCCTGGCCTTCCTGAAGAGCCGTGTGATGAAGTCTGCGAACCCGTCCCGCGAGGGATGACGCAGGTGCATCGGACTCTTGTTGAGGCCCGGCATGATGCCGAACATGTTCTTGACCGCTCCGGTCGTGTACATGAGCTGATGCGTCTTGAACTTCGCAACTGATATCGTGAAGTCGACCTTGTCGATGATGGAGGCGACGGTTACCTTCTCACCTCCATCCAGAACGGTCTGCACAGGGTCCCTGCTGAAGTCCACCCATGTGGCGCCGGTACGGCTGCACACTTCGGCGATTCCACACACCTGGCCATGGAAGGACGGTGTATGCAGGCCGGGGGAGTCCCCGACATAGACCTGCGCGGCACCCCGCTCCTGACATATGCGGATGACGGCTTCGACGACAAGGGGATTGGTCGTGATGCCGGCTTCGGCCCTGCTGTCTGACAGGATGTTCGGCTTCACCAGCACTCTTCTTCCCATGCAGTCGGGAAACGATGTCGAGTCGGCCACCTGGCGTACCGCCTCGTATACGTCCTTCTCCTCATATCGCGTGCATCGCGCAATGGCAACCCTGTTCATTCGGCTTTCCTCAGCAGGCAGAAGTACATCGGTCCAAGACCGGAGGACGTGTCCGGGACTATCATCGCCCCGTAAGTCCGCCTCTCGGCCATGGCGACCTCCACAGGAACCTCTTCGACCAGGCCCTTTCTCCTCTCGAACAGCCTGGCGACGACCATCTCGTCCTCACGCGGGTTGAGGGAGCAGGTGGAGTAGAGTATGAATCCACCCGGTCTTGTGGTCATGAAGGCGGACGACAGCAGTGCGTACTGCTCGATTGCAAGCCTCTTCGGCCGTCCGGGCGACCACATGGCCATGTGCTCGTCGCTTGCGATCACATGGCGTTCGCTGGAGCATGGAGCATCCAGCAGGACGGCGTCGTATGCGTCCTTCTCGTGCAGCCCCCAGCGCGATGCGTCGTGGCATGTGGTCCTGACACTGGAGTGCAGCCTGTCGTCCAGATGCTCCCTGAGCACCTTGTCCAGCCGAGCCCTGCGGTCCTTCGACCGGTCGTTGGCGACGATCTGTCCACGGCCGTCCAGCCGGCTTGCGAGCACGAGGGTCTTCCCCCCTGGCGCGGCGCACATGTCCAGCACTCTGTCCCCGTCGGCCAGAGGCAGCAGACGAGCCGTACAGATACTTGCTTCGTCCATGTAGTACGGCTGGACGAGGTTGTCGGAGTATGCGACGGGTCGCCTCTCCTCGAGCAGCGAGGAGCGGATCGAGGCCCAGCGCCCGCCCCAGATCGCCGAGTAGTAGCCGTCGAAGTCCGCCGTGCGCCTTTCGAGTTCGCCGGCAAGTCTTTCCCTGTCCTTTCTGCCCATGTCTAGGAATATAGCAGAACGTCACAGGACATGACCATATATTCCGACATAGAACCAGATGGAGCCTGCCAGCACGAACATGTGCCAGATCGCATGGTAGTGCGGAAGCCTCTTCATCGCGTAGAAGAGCACGCCTATGGAATACGTTACGCCTCCACCTATGAGGTACGGGATGATCCCGTGGGGAAGGTATGGCACGACATCGCCCCAGAAGAAGACGATCACCCAGCCCATGAGAAGGTAGAGTATGGGGTGCAGAGGCTTCAGCCGTCCCCAGAAGAACAGCGTGAACGCGACTCCCATCAGCGCCACGGCCCACATGAATATGGTCAGTCTGAAGGCCGTCGGCGTTCCGACGTACAGCAGAAGCGGTGTATACGTGCCTGCGATCAGGAAATATATGTTGCTGTGGTCGAGTATGCGGCAGATCCTCTTCGCATTGCCGGGTCTGAGGAAGTGGTAAAGGCCGCTTGCGCTGTACAGCAGCACGTTCGTCAGGGCGAAGACGACCATGCCGGCGCGCACCGCATCGTCCTTCGCCCCATCCAGATGGAGAAGCACAAGTACAAGGCCGATGATGGACAGGAGGGATCCGGCGAAGTGCGTGATGGCGTTCTCCATTTCAGCTTTCCGGTCGTCATAGACCTGGAGCGTTATGTGTCTTTCAAGCCAGTTCATGTAGATGAATGATGGTCATGTACGATAAAAAGGAAAAGAGGCGTTTTCGTACTATCGAAGGCGAAGCGGTGGTCAGAAATCATCACACGGGGATGAACGACGTCACCACGAGACCGACGACGAGGCCTAGGAAGATGCCTGCAAGGACCTGCGAGAAGGAATGCCCGAGCATGGTCTTGAGGTGCTCCTGCTTGAACAGTCCGTCCTTGTGTATTTCGGACAGTATCCTCGACCATTCGTTTATGATGTCGGCCTGTCTGCCGGCCTCGAGCCTGATGTTCATCGAGTCATGGATGACGATCAGAGAGAACACGACGCAGATGGCGAACGAGTAGCTCTGAAGCCCCCGTGTCATGCCGACGGATGTGGAGAGGGCGACGACCGTCGCCGTATGGGAGCTGGGCATTCCCCCTGTCGTCAGGAACATGTGCGGATTGAAGCCATGGCCCATCGCCTTGGCTATGAACGGCTTGAGGAACTGTGCCACCAGCCAGGCCAGGAACGCTGACACCAGCGGGGCGTTGAGCAGTATGTTGTTCTCCACATCGAAGATTCTAGATTACGCGATGATTAATATCAACCATTCCTGATGCCGTGGTGAATCTTTATCAAATGCGCCTTGTGGGCTAGAATCTCACCATCACAGGCGGCTCTGCCGCCCAGGAGGACATATGCCCCGGAACATCACATACAAGGTGCTTGCCGCCCATCTCGTGGAAGGATGCATGAAGACGGGCTCTCCCATCGGAATCAGGATAGACCAGACGCTTACGCAGGACGCCACGGGAACGATGGCGTATCTCCAGTTCGAATCGATCGGACTTGAGCGGGTGCGCAACGAGCTTGCGGTCAGCTATGTGGACCACAACACCGTCCAGGTCGGTTTCGAGAATGCGGACGACCATCGCTATCTGCAGTCCGTCGCCGCCTCGAAGGGCGTCGTGTTCTCGCGTGCCGGCAACGGGATATGCCATCAGGTGCATCTCGAGCGCTTCGGCGAGTGCGGCAAGACGCTTCTGGGCTCCGACAGCCATACCCCCACAGGAGGCGGACTGGGCATGGTGGCGATCGGCGCAGGAGGCCTGGATGTCGCCCTGGCGATGGCAGGCGTGCCGTTCTCTCTGATCTGCCCACGCGTGGTCGAGATCAGACTCCATGGAAGACTGAGACCGTTCGTCACGGCCAAGGACGTCATCCTGACCGTGCTGGAACGCTTCGGTGTCAAGGGGAACGTCAACACGGTCTTCGAGTACACCGGCGATGGCGTGGCCACCCTGTCGGTGCCGGAGCGTGCCACGATCTGCAACATGGGCGCCGAGTGCGGCGTCACCTTCTCCATCTTCCCCTGTGACGAGGTGACCAGGGCCTTCCTGGCCGCGCAGGGCAGGGCGGATGCCTATCATGAGCTGAGCGCCGACGACGGTGCTTCCTATGACGACCTTTTCGAGATCGACCTGTCAACACTCGAACCGATGGCCGCATGTCCCCATTCCCCCGGCAACGTGAAGAGGGTCGCTGAGCTTGCAGGCATGAAGGTGGACCAGGTCCTGATCGGATCGTGCACCAACTCCTCCTATGCCGACATGGTCAAGGTCGGCAGGATCCTCGAAGGACGGCAGGTTCCGCCGAGCGTATCGTTCGCTGTCGCTCCTGGCAGCAGACAGGTGCTGATGATGATCACCCGCGACGGCACGCTGGAGAAGATGGAGAGGGCGGGTGCGAGGGTCCTGGAGTGTGCCTGCGGCTTCTGCATCGGCAACCACCAGAGCCCCGCCACGGATGCGGTGTCCCTCAGGACGAACAACCGCAACTTCGAAGGAAGAAGCGGCACGAAGTCGGCACAGGTCTATCTGGTAAGCCCGGAGGTCGCGGCGCTGAGTGCGCTTGCGGGAATGATAGTCGACCCTCTTGCCCAGCATGAGGTCGAGGCGCCTGGAGACGTGGCCGTCGACAGGTTCCTGTGCGACGACGGGATGCTCGTCTTCCCGCCGGAGGACGGATCGGGGGTGGAGATTCTCCGTGGTCCAAACATCGGCCAGCCGCCACGCTGCAAGGCGATGGAGGATACTGTGCGCGGCCTGGTGTCGATCAAGGTCGGTGACAAGATCACGACAGACCACATCATGCCAGCCGGCGCAAGACTGAAGTACCGGTCCAACATCCCTGTGTACTCCACTTTCGTCTTCGAGAACGTCGATCCCGACTTCCATGTGCGCTCTGCCGCGCTCAGGGACGAGGGAAGGGCCTCTTTCATAGTCGCAGGCTGGAGCTACGGCCAGGGATCTTCAAGGGAGCATGCGGCGATCTGTCCGATGTATCTTGGAGTGAAGGCTGTGATGGCACTGTCGATCGAGCGCATCCACCAGGCCAACCTGTGCAACTTCGGAATAATGCCGCTGACCATCGTGCGCCAGGAGGACTACGATGAGATCGCCCAGGGACACGAGCTGGTCATCGATGATGCTCCCGGCCAGGTCCGAGCCGCACTGGAAGGCCGCCTCGTCGAGGTCAGGGACCTGACGAACGGCAGGACGTATGGAATGAGGCTCGATGTGACGGCCCGCCAGGCCGACATGCTCATCGACGGCGGCCGGCTGAACCAGATGAGGAGGGAGATGGCATGAGAAGGATTCCAGTGCTCTACATCGAAGGGGATGGCGTCGGCAGCGAAATAACCCCTGTCATGATCGACGTCCTTTCCTGTGCCGTGGACAGATCGTACGGAGGAGATGTCGTGCTCGATTTCGAGGAGGTGCTTGCCGGAGGAAAGGCGGAGAGGCTGACGGGCGACAGCCTCCCGGCTTCCACGCTCGAGCGCATCAGACAGGTCGGTCTCGCGATCAAGGGGCCGCTGATGACTCCGGTTGGAAAGGGCAGGAGGAGCCTCAACGTCGCCCTCAGGCAGGAGCTCGACCTGTACGTATGTCAGCGCCCCGTTCGCCATTTCACCGGTGTTCCTTCACCCGTGAAGCATCCAGAGCTCGTCGACATGGTCGTCTTCCGCGAGAACACCGAGGACATATACGCGGGAATAGAGTGGGCCAGCGGCAGCGAGGACGTGAAGAAGGTGATCGGCTTCCTGACGGACGAGATGGGCGTGCATGCCATCCGCTTCCCCCACACGAGCGCCATCGGCGTCAAGCCCGTGAGCATCGAAGGTTCGAAGCGTCTGATCCGCGCCGCAATCGACTACGCGATTGCCAACGGGCGCAAGGTCGTCACCCTCGTGCACAAGGGCAACATCATGAAGTTCACCGAAGGCGGATTCCGTTCATGGGGCTACGAGCTTGCCAGAGAGGAATACGGAGCATACGAGAAGGAGGGCAGGACATACATCCCGTGCGAAGGCGGCGACCTGCTTCTGGACGACTGCATCTGCGACGCCTTCCTCCAGAACATCCTGCTCAAGCCGCAGAACTACAGCGTGGTCGCCACGCTCAATCTCAACGGCGACTACGTCTCTGATGCGCTTGCCGCCGAAGTGGGAGGAATCGGGATAGCACCGGGGGCCAACATCAACTACGAAACCGGCATGGCGGTCTTCGAGGCCACGCACGGTATCGCACCGGACATCGCTGGGCAGGACATCGTCAATCCCCTGTCGCTGGTGCTCTCCGGAGAGATGCTGCTTCGTCACATCGGCCTCGTGGAGGCGGCGGACAGGGTCCTGTCGTCCGTCGAGAGGACCATCGCCTGCGGATGCGTCACAAGGGATTTCTACAATCTGCTGGACGACAGGGAAGGTGCCCGCTGTCTGGGCACGAAGGCGTTCGGTGCGCTTCTTGTGGAGAACCTGTGATGACACGCTGCGCCTTTCTCATAATGCATCCCGATTTCAGGGCGGACAGGGACAGGGCCTCGATCCACGGCGCCGATGCCTCGATCATCGGCGTCTCGTCGCTCGAGGAGGCGTGCACTGTTGCCGCAGGACTCGAGAAGGAGGGAATCGGGTGCATAGAGCTGTGCGGGGCCTTCACGCAGGCCGGAGCCGGAGCTGTCATCGAGGCGACCGGCGGCAGAATCCCCGTAGGCTTCGTCACGCATCTAGCACAGCAGGACGAGCTGTTCGCCAAGGCCTTCGGTTGATAGATAGGACTCTCCACACTTCGTGATGCAGATGAAGGCAGAACCATAATCTGCCTTCATCCGTTCACAGCACTTCATGACCTCTGGCCTGGAGACCCTTGAGTGCGCATCCATCAAGCCATGGGATGCCCTTCTGGTCGAGCAGAGACCTGATCGCGTCGCTTCCGGCACCCGGCTGGATCAGCACGGCGCCGATCGGCTTGTGGCATTCCCTTATGAGGGCTTCGCCCTTTGCAGGGTTGATGCACAGGTCAAGCACCTCGATCGAGTCCTCGGGCACGTCATCCAGCGACACAAGCTCCTTGCCCACGCAGTGTACAATGTAGCCTGCATCGGAAAGGGCATGCTTGATCCGGTATGCATACTTGTCGCTGTTCAGCGTGTCGCCTGCGACAGTGAACGTCCTCTTGTCCATGAGCTGTTCCAGTGTGATCATAATGCTCTCCCTTCACCGCTCTGATATGGGGACGACCTTCTTCAGCTCGGGGCCGCTGTACACCTGGCGCGGCCGTCCTATCTTCTGGTAGGGGTCATGCCTCCATTCCAGGTAGTGTGCAATCCAGCCGGGCAGACGGCCCATGGCGAAGAGCACAGTGAACATGGACTGGGGGATGCCCATCAGATGGAATATGATGCCGGTGTAGAAGTCGACGTTGGGGTAGAGGTTCCTCTGGACAAAGTATTCGTCGTTCAGCGCCGCCTCCTCGAGCTGCATTGCGACTTCGAGCAGACGGTCCTCCCTGTGCTGGGCGGCAAGCACCTCCTGGCACATCCTCTTGGCGATCCTGGCCCTCGGGTCGAACGTCTTGTATACCCTGTGACCGAAGCCCGAGAGTCTGAAGGAAGACGACTTGTCCTTGGCCATGGCCACGACGTCCTGTACGGAGAGCCCCTCGCTGATTATTCTGGAGAGCATTTCCATCACCGCCTGGTTCGCACCACCGTGCCTGGGCCCCCAGAGGGCGCAGCATCCGGCTGCGACCGAGGCGTATAGATTGGCCTCGGAGGAGCCGACGAGACGGACGGCGGAGGTCGAGCAGTTCTGCTCATGGTCGGCATGCAGGATCAGCAGCTGGTTGAGGGCCTTGACGTGCACGGGATCAGGTCTGTAGTCGATCACGGGCGAGCTGAAGAGCATGTTCAGGAAGTTCTCGCAGTAGGAATAGTCGTAGCGTGGCTCGACGAAGTCGTATCCCCTGTCCTGGCGGTATGTGAAGGCCGCTATGGTCCTCATCTTGGACAGCAGCCTTGTGACGGTGAGGTCTATGTTCTCCTCGGGGTCCCTCTCCTCCATCTCGGGGTAGAAGGCCGAAAGGGATGCGACCATGCTTGCCAGAATCGCCATCGGATGCGCCCCATGAGGATAGGAGCGGAAGAAGTTCCTCATGTCCACATGCAGCAGTGAGTGCTTGTTCAGCAGCTGCGTGTACTCCTGCCTCTCCTTGACGTTGGGCAGCATCCCCTTGACCAGCAGGTATGCGACCTCGATGAAGTCGCAGTTCTGCACGAGGTCCTCGATGTCGTAGCCTCGGTAGCGGAGGATCCCCTTCTCGCCGTCGATGTAGCAGATGGACGACATGCAGCTGCCGGTGTTCATGTATCCCGGATCGTAGGTGATGTAGCCCGTGTCCTTGCGCAGACTGGAGATGTCTATGCTGTGGGCTCCCATGTTGTCGGTTATCACGCCCAGCTCGCAGGTCCTTCCGTCAGGAAGCGTCAGCAACGCCTTCCTGTCCTCTTTGATCATGTGTCCTTCCTCCTCACTTGAAGAGCCGGCATCCGGCCAGAGACTCCAGAGCCCTGACAAGGGCCTGTGTCCCGTCACATCCCATCCCCTGGGCCTGGATGGCGGCATACAGCTGCTTGACCAGCGCAAGTGTCGGCATGCTCAGCCTCATGCGCTCCGCCTCCTCCAGGGCGATACCCATGTCCTTGATGAAGTGGTCGACCATGAAGCCGGGCGCCCAGTCGCCCCGGATCACCCGTGGGGCCAGGTTGTCGAGCGTCCAGCATCCTGCGGCGCCGGGCCTTATGGTCTGCACCATCCTCTCGAGGTCGAGACCGCACCGGGCTGCGTAGACCAGGGCCTCGCTGACGCCTGCCATGGTTCCGGCGATGACGATCTGGTTGCACATCTTGGTCTGCTGGCCCATGGACACCCCACCGCAGTGGTTGATGCTGCGTCCCATCGTTTCGAGGTATGGCCTGATGGCTTCGAAGGTGGCCTCGTCGGCGCCGACCATGAAGGTGAGCGTCGCCTCTCGTGCACCCCTGTCTCCGCCCGATACCGGAGCGTCGGCGAAGGATGCGCCTCTGGCTGCAAGCCTTCCTGCAATGGTCTTCATCAGGTCGGGCCTTGTCGTCGTCATGTCCACCGCGATGCATCCGCTCCTGATGGACCTGGCGATCCCATCCTGTCCCAGATACACCTCTTCGACGTCTGCAGGGTAGCCGACGATCGTGAATACGATGTCGGCCTGTGATGCGACGGCGGCAGGCGAGGGGCACCAGTGGGCTCCTCTGGAGACGAGCTCGTCGGCCTTGCTCCTGGTACGGTTGTATACGTACAGCTCATGTCCGGCGTCCAGCAGGTGGCCCGCCATCGGGCGTCCCATGACACCCAGTCCTATGAAACCCAGTCTTCCTTTCATGGCCAAAGGATACACGAAAAGGCGACCTCTTGTCACAGTCGCGTGGAAAGTTGTAAATCGACAGATGTGAAGGAAGAACTTGCAGGAACGCTGGCCGGCATTGACAGGCTGTCCTATGTGGACATGATCTGCATGCTCGGCATGGATGGCTCCAGCGTCCCCTATGCGGGAGACGACGGAGCGTATGTAAAGATGGACGACCACCTGGTCTCCATCGCATCCTTCTCGGGAGGGGACGGGATCCTGAGCCATCTGGAGGACGGCTTTCCTCTGGTGTGCGTGCATGACGAGAATCTGAGGAACATCCTCGTGAACGACCTGGGATACGAGAACGAGGAAGGCTGCTGGAGCTGTTCCTGGTGGGGCGGTCCGACAGGGGAGTGCGGCCACGATATGCGCACTCTGGACACCTCCTACCTCGAGCGGATCCATGAGGTGTATTCGCTCAGCGACAGACAGGAGCTGGAGAGGGACCTGGAGAAGGGCATGGTGACGGGTCTCTTCGTCGAGGATTCCCTCGTGGGCTTCATAGGATTCCATAGAGAGGGGAGCATGGGCATGCTCCACGTGTTCGAGCCATACCGAAGACGCGGCTATGCCGAAGTGCTCGAAAGACATGACATCGACAGGGCGCTTGCCATGGGGCTGATCCCGTACTGCCATGTCTTCTTCTCGAACAGGGCGAGCCTGGCATTGCAGGCCAAGCTGGGACTGGAGAGGGGCTCCAGACCGATATGGTGGCTGTGGCGCGGGTGATCGCCCGTCCGATGGCCTGATGCAGGAGGTGGTGTGATGAAGACGGAAGACGATACTCTCATGACGCAGGAGGAGCTCGTGGACCTTGCGGACTTCTTCAAGGTGTTCGCCGATCCTACCAGACTGAGGATACTCTTCCTCCTCGAGGAGGGGGAGCAGAGCGTCAGCCGGATCTCATCGCGTCTGGCGATGGGGCAGAGCGCGATCAGCCAGCAGCTGAAGACGCTCAGGAGCTCGAGGCTCGTGAGGGCCAGGAAGGAGGGAAGGAGCGTCTACTACCGTCTGTGCGACGACCACATCAGCCGCATACTCAAGACGGGCAGGGAACATAACGACGAGCTGTATCAGTGACCGGCTCTCCAGCCAAGATCCGAAAGGGCGGCGACGATGGACTCCAGCGGGATGCCGATCACATTCGACCAGCTTCCCTCAATCGATTCGACCAGTCTCCAGCCGTTCCTCTGTATTCTGTAGCCTCCGGCCGCACCCTGCCATTCACCGCCATCCAGATACCTCTCGACATCATCTTCCCCGAGTCTTCTGAAACGCACCCTTGACCGGTCGCTCGAGCAGAAAGTCCCGAGCAGGGGCACGTACAGCACATAGCCCGTGACGACGTCCTGCACTCTGCCGCTGAAGGATGTGAGCATTTCCTTCGCCTCCTGTCTGGAGCCGGGCTTTCCCAGCATGCGTCCGTCGAACGAGACCATGGTGTCCAGCGCTATGGCCAGCGTGTCCTCATCATGGGCGATGTTCGAGAGGTACGAGTCCATCTTCAGCTTCGAGATGTGTCTGACTATCTGCCCGGGATCGGAGAGCGGGCCGTAGTCCTCACAGGTATCCTGCGGACATGCCCTTACGTCGATGCCGCACTGCCTGAGCGTCTCCAGCCTGTTGGGTGAGGCCGAGGCGAGCACGAGCGGATCCATCAGACGTCTGACCTCATCGATGAGCCGTGAATCCAGTTCAGGCGCCCTGTCCATCCCTGAGCTCCTCCAGCCTCGTCGACACCTCGAACCAGCTTTCGTTCATCTGTTCGATCCTTGTGACCAGATCCTCCTTCTCGCGGACGATGGCGCTCATCCTGGAGGCGTCCGTATACACCGCCTCCTGTCCCATCTCGTCATCCAGGGCCTTCGCCTTCGCCTCGCATGAGGAGATCTCCTCCATCAGCCTGTCGGCCTCACGTTCCAGCTTCTGGATGAGGTTGCGCCTCTCCTTCTGCATCCTGTGGTCCTGGGCGCTCAGGCTCTGCGGTGCAGGTGCACCTTTGCGTCTCTCGTCCTCCTTCCTGTCCAGGAAGGCCTTCTCCTTCTCCTCGAGCTTGTAGGAGAAGTAGTCGTAGTCCCCTTCGAAGAAGGTGGGTTCGGCGTCGTCCGAAAGATAGAGTATCCTGGTGGCGAGGTTCTTGATGAAGTGGGTGTCGTGGCTGACGAAGACGACGGTGCCGTTGTATGCCTTGATGGCGTCCAGAAGCATGTCCTTGGAGTTGATGTCCAGATGGTTTGTCGGCTCGTCCAGAAGCAGAAGGTTGGCGGGCTGGAGAAGTATCTTTAGAAGGGCCAGCCGGCTCTTCTCCCCTCCGGAGAGCACCGAGACGCTCTTGTGCACATCGTCACCCTGGAAGAGGAACGAGCCCAGGAGGTTCCTCAGCCGGGGGATGTCGCGCGTGTCGGCCACCGACTCGACCTCCTCGAGGACTGTGTTGCCGCCATCCAGAGTCTTCTCGCTCTCCTGTGCGTAGTAGCCGATCCTGACACCCGCGCCGTCCCTCAGCAGCCCGTCATGGGAGGAATCCTGGTGGGCCATGATCCTCAGCAGCGTCGACTTTCCGGTTCCGTTGCGCCCCGCGATGGCGAGCCGCTCTCCCTTCCTGACGACGAAGGAGAGGTCGCGGAAGATGACATGCTCCCCGTATGCCTTGCCCAGATGTTCTGCGATCATGACGTCGTTGCCGCAGTGAGGGGCAGGGGGGAAGGAGAAGCTCATCCTCTTCAGATGGTCTGGTATCTCGACGATGTCCATCTTCTCCAGCGCGGTTATCCTGGACTGGACCTGGCGGCTCTTCGTCGCCTTGTACCGGAAGCGCTCGATGAAGCGCTCCGTCTTCTCCATCTCCTGCCTCTGGGCCTCGTGGCGCTTGATGGCATCGGCGATCTCCGCCTCGCGCTGATGCATGTATGAGGTGTAGTTGCCGCTGTAGCGGGTCAGCCTGCCCTTGAATAGTTCGTACACCGTGTCGACGGTATCGTCCAGGAAGTCCACGTCGTGGCTGACGAGCATCAGCCCTCCGTCGAAGGACTTCAGATAGCCCTTGAGCCAGACGATGGCCTCGATGTCCAGGTAGTTCGTCGGCTCATCCAGAAGGAGTATGTCCGGGTCCTCGGCAAGGATGCGGGCAAGGGCGATGCGCATCTGGTAGCCGCCTGAGAACTCCCTGGCGGGACGCTCGAAGTCGGTACGTCTGAACCCGAGACCATGCAGTATCTGCTCGATCCTGCCGCGTCTCCTGTCGTAGGCGACCTCCTCCAGCCTGTCCTCGATCAAACCGATGCGCTCCAGTCTGGACTCGTAGTTCGTCTCGTCCAGCTGACCTCTCAGCTGCTGGGCCTCCTCGTACATCAGCCTGAAGCGTTCGTATCCTTCCTCGGCTATGTCGTAGACGCACTTGTCAGGCAGGACGATGTCGCTCTGCGGCAGGTAGGACACGACCATGCCCTTTGTCCCGGTGATGGTCATGTCGTCACAGGGCGTCTGGCCTGTCACCACCTTGAGAAGCGTCGTCTTGCCGCAGCCGTTTGCGCCCGTGAGCGCCGCACGGCTGTGTCCGTCGAGTGTGAATGATACGTTCTTCAGAACGTCCCTGTCGCCGAACGACAGGCACAGGTTCCTGACCTGGAGTGTGACCATGGTGACAACATTAGCAATTGTGAGCGCATGTATGCAATGACCTGCCACCGCACCTGTCCGGCATGGATGGAGAGTTGTGCAACGGTGAATAGATATTCACTCAACTTGCATTTTTCTGCATGAGAATATATAGTGGTTGCGATGAGGAGACGAACGTCTTGATCTGTCTTACATTATCCGAGAGCACGATCGAAGCCGCGGTGGAGAAGGTGAGAAGCCAGCGGCAGTACATAGATATGGCCGAACTGCGTCTGGACTTCCTCAGGAAGGAGGAATGCGCCAAGGCGCATCTGTTTCCGTCCATGGTCGACCTTCCATGCATCGTGACCAACAGGAGGCGTCAGGACGGCGGCATGTGCGACCTTTCGGAGAAGGCGCGCCGGGCACAGCTTCTGGCGGCAATGGACGGAGACTTCAGCTACGTCGACATCGAGGAGGACCTCAAGAGGGGGGAGCTGGACGAGAAGGCCGAGAGGCGCGGGATCAGGATAATCCGCTCCCTGCACGACTTCGAGAAGGTGCCTGACGACATCTTCAGCCGCATCCAGCAGCTGAAGAGGCGCGGCGATGTCGCCAAGGTCGCCGTGACTCCGCGTTCGGTTGCCGACCTGATGACGCTTTTCAATGCACAGCACGAACTCGAAGGCACCGACAAGATCATCATAGGCATGGGGCCGTACGGGGTTCCAACCAGAATACTCTACAAGCGGATGGGCTCGATGCTGACCTTCTGCTCGGACAACGAGACGGCTCCGGGCCAGCTGTCCGGACGCGAACTCAGGCTGCTGTACCGCGCCGACAGGGTCGACGACCGGACAGCCATCTACGGCATCATCGGCAACAACGTGATGAACTCCCTTTCGCCGCGCATACACAACCCGGGCTTCGTCGGCATCAAGTACAACGCCATCTACGTGCCCTTCCTCGTGGACTCTGTCAGGTCGTTCTTCTCCCTGGCCGAGGCTCTCCACATGAGAGGCTTCAGCGTGACGGTGCCATTCAAGGTCGACTGCCTGTCCTATGTGGGCAACATAACCCGCGAGGTCAAGCAGATCGGAGCCTGCAACACCGTCGTGCGCACACCCGGAATGTGGAAGGCCATCAACACCGACTACTACGGCTTCCTGGTCCCGATCGAGCGCGACATCGAGGAGGGCAGGATCAGAAGCGCCCTGGTCATCGGAGCCGGCGGTGCGTCAAACGCGATCGTCTGGGCGCTGCGCAACCGCGGGGTCAGGGTCACGATTCTCAACAGGACGCTTTCCCGGGCCGAGAAGATCGCCCAGGTCAACATCTGCCAGTACGACCGCCTCGACAACTACAAGGCCTACGAAGGCCAGGTCGACCTCATCGTCCAGACCACGACTGTCGGCTACGACAGCTGGGTCAACCCGATCGAGGGCTTTTCCTTTACGGGCCGCGAGATCTGCTACGACATCATCACGAAGCCGAAGATGACCAAGTTCCTCAGCGACGCACAGGCTGCGGGATGCACGCTGCACTTCGGCCAGGAGATGCTGATCGCCCAGGGCCGTCTCCAGTTCGAGGCCTTCACGGGCTACCACTATCCACGCTCGGTCGAGATCGACCTCAGCTGAGCACCTCCTTCAGCGCGAACATCCTGTCCACGGGGATGACATGTTCATCCCCGTCTTCGTCGACGAGTCTTGCGCTCTTCGTCCTCCCCCTGGTCTCGACCATGGTGACGAAGGCGCGCATCGTGCCATCCGGCGTCGAGATCTCAAGCAGTCCATGCTCGCTTATCGCACTTGAAAGCAGGTTCAGCTTCGCCTGGTGGTCGAAGCCCGAAGCCCTGCGCATCCTGGCCAGGGTCCGCCCGGGCACGATCTGGCCTTCGTCCAGTATGTACCCGGCATCCAGCATGTCCATGTATGCCTGCCTGTCGTCGCTGTCGATGCGCTGGGCTATCACATCGGCAAGAGCGGATGTGAACGATCTGTCTCCACATGGAGCCTTTGCGGCAAGAGAGGAAAGCGGAACTTCGACCGCATCGGCACAGGCATCGGGAGCACGCCCATCGCCATGCGCCTCATCATCCGCCGCATCATCCTCGCCGACGGTACGCGGCAACATGTCGAATCCGCTGTATACCAGGATCCGTCGCCACTGCTCCTCGCTGGAGGCCTTCATCAGAAAGCCCCTGGACGAGATCTGCCGTAGTATGTGTATCCTCAGCAGAGGGAGCTGCGCGATGAGCTTCGCGTTGCGCTCGCTCGTCTCCAGATATATGCCGCGGGTGAAGCTGAATTCGTCGTAGCGTTCCCGCCACATCGCGATCCTGTCGTGCACGAGAGGCGAGGCGGTGCCGAGCGCCTCCTCCATCTCCTTTCCGTCGATGCCGAGGTCGAAGCCCGCCTCGACCGCCTCGCGGGACACCTGGTATGTCACGATCCTGTCGACGAGGGTCGCGCTCATGAACAGGGCAGGCGTCACGGACCTGCCACTGGCAGGTATGCGTACGACGAGGTCGTCCGTCACCAGGGCCTCGGAGGCCTCCGTATCCTCTTCGTCGTCCCCCATGATGAACCTCAGCTCCATGAAGCGGGCGACCAGGTCGTCAACGCCGTCGCCATGCCTCGATGCCCAAAGCAGTGAGCAGGCGCTCCCGTCGTCGAGCAGCAGGGCAAGGCGTGCAAGCCTGATGCCGTCCTCATGTGCGGTGCCGCCGCACAGCAGACAGGCCTTGATCGTCACCAGCGGAAGCGAGAAGAACGCCTCGGCCTCGGCCCTGTCGATGACGATCCTCCCCGCCACATCCTTCATCAGACCGCGTGAGAGCGCCGCCTGCGTGAAGGCTTCGAACAGAGTCACGACCTCTTCCTGGGAAAGAAGGGGGAAGACGTATGCAGAGCTTCGTGCAAGGCGTCTGATCGACGAGGACGTGTTCCTCGTCCTGGATGCGGATACGATCGACATCATCGCCTTGAGCGTCTCGACAAGGCGTATCCTCCGACCGTCCGTCCTCATGCGTCCGTTGAAGACGTCCAGCGAGACGACGCCGGAGTAGTCAAGCGACGAGGACAGGGTCAGCAGTCCGTCCTCGTCGAGGAGCAGAACCGTCCTTTTGAGAAGCCTGTCGATGTCCCTGTCCACGACAAGATGGGCTTTCGGAGCGAAGAAGGCGGCGATGCCTTCGCGTGATGCGCTGCCAAGCACGTAGACCAGAGTGACGATTCCCGCCTCGTTCCTGTCGAGACCCTCCATCAGCCGTGAGCGTATGGTCGATGATGAGAAGAAGCCTACCAGCCGCTGGACGACCTTCTGCCTGTTGAAGGGCATGTCGGGACGCACAAGCCACAGCGAGGCAAGCGATAGCAGTTCGTCCTCCGGTATTCTCTCCAGATGGCTCCTGAGGTCGGTCATCGTCACACGTCCTCCACGCTGTATGCATAGCCCTGCTCGATGAGGAACTTCTGCCTGTTCAGACTGAAGTCCTCCTCCCTGGAATGCCTTGTGACCAGAGTGTAGAAGTTGCTGTCGCGCATTTTCGGGCGCAGTATCCTGCCCAGCCGCTGAGCCTCCTCCTGCCGGCTGCCGAACGTGCCCGAGACCTGGATGGCCACGCTTGCATCGGGCAGGTCTATGGCGAAGTTTGCCACCTTGGAGACGACGAGGATGCGGATCCTCCCGTCGCGGAAGTCCTGGTAGAGCCTGTCGCGCGTCGCATTGGGCATGCTGCCGGTGATCAGGGGAAGATCGAAGTGTCCGGCGATGCGCCTGAGCTGGTCGAGGTACTGTCCGATGATGAGGATCTGCTCGCCTTCATGACGCTCGAGGAGCCGTGCCACGACATCCAGCTTGCGCCCGTTCTTCGCCGCGATGGCGATTTTCGTCTGGAGCGGAGCCATGGCGTACGCCAGTTCGTCCTCCTCGCTCATCGCGATGCGCAGCTCATGGCAGTAGGCGCGGGCGATGAAGCCGCGCTTCTCGAGCTGCGACCAAGGAACGTCGTACCGCTTCGGCCCCACCAGGGAGAAGACGTCCTTCTCGCGTCCGTCCTCGCGCACAAGGGTGGCGGTGAGCCCGAGCCTGTAGATGGCCTGAAGGGACGAGGAGAGCTTGAAGACAGGGGCGGGGAGCATGTGCACCTCGTCGTAGATGACGAAGCCCCATTCATGCGCCGAGATCGTGTCGAAGTTGTGGAACTCCTCGTCCGTGGAGCTTCTCCAGATGAGCATGCTGTATGTCGCGATCGTGACCGGACGTATGTCGCGCCGCTCGCTGGTGAATTCGCCAACGTCATCCTGCTCCAGCGTAGTCTTGTCCAGAATCTCGCGTCTCCACTGGTGCACCGATGCGACGTTTGGCGCCAGTATAAGAGTGCTTGTCTTCAGCCGTGCCATGGCGACGAGCCCCACTATGGTCTTGCCGCTTCCGCATGGAAGGACGACGGTGCCGTATCCCGCTCCGGGCGCACCTCCCGCCCACAGGGCGTCGAAGGCCTCCCTCTGGTAGTCCCTGACCAGGAAGGGGGCGCCGGAGGCGCACACCTTCCTCAGGGCGATCTCCAGAGGTCTTCCCTTCTTCAGCGGAATGAGGTCCTGCACAGGGAAGTCGTGGTCGATGAGGATGACCTTCATGTCCCCACGTTTGTTCATGGGGACGCGGATGTCGCCGTCGTCGATGATGATGTCGCGTAAAGCAGGAATCGAGAGCACCTGCCTACGGTAGAGCTCCGAGGTGCATTCAAGGAGGAAGAACCTGTCGTCGAGGGGAGTGAACCTGACGACTCCGTAGCGTCTGCACGTGTCCCGGATGAAGTACTCCACGGTCTCGGGGATCTCGTAGCGCGAGAAGCGGGCAAGGGCGGACATGACGTCGTCCTCGCCAAAACCGGCCGAGCATGCGTTCCACAGGCTGATCCTGGTGATCTGGTAGGTGTGCAGATGCTCGGGGCTCTTCACAAGCTCGCTGAAAGGCACGATTGTATCGCGGCACTGCGACGAAGCCGGGTCGTGGACATCCATGAGCATCGTTCTGTCGGACTGCACCACCAGAGGTCTAGATTCCATAGGCCCTGGCCCTCAGCAGACTGTCGGCGATCACGAGAGCCGTCATGGCCTCGACCACGACGACGGCCCTGGGGACTATGCAGGGGTCATGACGGCCTCCGATGCGTATGGTCCTGTCCTCCATTGTCCTTGTCACCGTATGCTGTTCCAGTCCGATCGACGGAGTCGGCTTGAACGCGGCGCGCAGGACTATTGGCTGACCGTTGCTGATGCCGCCCTGTATCCCGCCGCTCCTGTTGGACTCGAAGACGGGACGCCCGGCTTCGATGTGCATCTGGTCGTTGTACCTGCTGCCTCTCATCGATGCGGCCTCGAAGCCTGAACCGATCTCGACGCCCTTGCAGGCTCCGATCGACATGATTGCGGCTGCGAGTGCCGCGTCCAGCTTGTCGAACACGGGCTCTCCAAGACCGCAGGGGACTCCGGTCACCTGGCATTCGATGATTCCGCCGACGCTGTCCTGCTCCATCCGCGCCCTGTCGATCTCCTGCTCGAAGAGGGGGACCATGGCGGGGTCGACGGCCTGGATGCCGTTGTCGAAGGGCGGTTCGAATGGTGCACCGCCGTCCGTGACGGTCCCTATGGAGCGCACCCCAGCATGCACCTGGATCCCCTCCTGCCTGAGATACAGCTTGGCGAAGGCTCCACCGGCGACCCGCATGCTGGTCTCGCGTCCGGAGCTCCGTCCGCCTCCGCGGTGGTCGACATGGCCGTATCTGGTCCAGTAGGCGTAGTCCGCATGGCTGGGACGGAAGACGTCCTTCATCTCGTCGTAGTCGCGACTGCGCTGGTCCGTGTTGACGATGGCCATGCCTATCGCGGTGCCGGTGGACACGCCTTCGAAGACCCCAGAGAGAATCTGCAGCCTGTCCGGCTCCCTGCGCTGCGTCGAGAAGCGGTCGCGTCCGGGACTGCGACGGTCCATCTCGCCCTGTATGAAGTACTCGTCCACGGCAATGCCGGATGGAAAGCCCGACAGGACGGCACCGAGGGCGCGTCCGTGGGATTCGCCGAATGTCGTGAGCTGGAGTGTGTGTCCGAAGGTGTCACCTGCCATGTTTCTCGTGCTCCATGATCGTGGAAAGTATGTGTTCGGCCGTGGCGGTCTTGTCTCCGTAGCCGCCCAGGTCGATGACGATGTCGGCCATTTGGGAATAGATGCCGTCACGTCTGATGTAGATGGGGTGGAAGCTGCCGCGCGGGTCGGCAGGGTCGAGAAAGGCCGGCATGCCCTTGGAAAGTATGCGCTGGATGAGGACCTCCTCGTCCCGTCTGAGATAGACGATCGTGCCGTTATGCTTCATGTACTGCATCAGCTGCGTGTTGTCGGCGGCACCACCGCCGAGAGAGAGGACGAACGACTCATGTGTCGACACGAATCCCCGTACGGCCTCCAGCTCCTTCTCCATGAAGGCTCCGGCTCCGTTCTCCCTGTAATACTGTCTGACCGATGTGCTTTCGACGAGAGAGAGCACCAGGTCGTCGCTGTCCGCCACGGCGCATCCGATGCGCCCTGCAATCAGTGGAGCCGCGGTGCTCTTGCCGCAATGCTTGAGTCCGGTGATGAACAATCTCAAGACGAATCCCCCTTTGAAGGAGACATTATATTACCGGCAAGCCCACGTGGTCTAGCAGTCGAATGCGTCCAGGTCGTATCCGTGGAAGGACGATTCGTCGGGTGTGACGTATGAGTTGACGGCCTGTCTGCGTCTTCTCCTGCTGCGTTTCGAGAAGGCGCGCCGCTCGTTCTTCTCCAGGAAGCGGGCCTCGGTGTAGTTCTTGATCATGTCGCTCCTGAAACGGTTGCGGTCGACCTTCCTCTTGAGGGCATAGTGGAACGTGATGACCATCAGATACCAGAAGAAGGAGAGGGCGAGCAGGAAGAACTCCGTCATCCTAGACGAGAAGACAGCCACTCCTGCCGGCGACACCAGCGGGATGAGGTTGTTCACGTCAAGAAGAAGCGACAGTACGAGTGGTACGATCCAGAACAGCCCCTGCCTCGAGAACAGGAAGCGCAGACATGCCATGGTGGCCAGGAATGTCAGAAGCAGTGATGCCAGGGGCAGAACGTATCGGACCATGTGCAAAATATAACGTAAAAAGGCTATCTTGCACAGGCTGAAACGTGGTAAGTTCGAACCATGGAAAGACTCATCGACAGAATGCCGGAATCGGCCATGACAGCCCGCGAGAGGCCCAGGACGGAGGACATCCGCGGAGCCTACTACCGCGACACCACCGCAATAATCCATTCATCTCCGTTCTCCCGGCTCAAGCACAAGACGCAGGTCTTCTTCGCTCCCGCCAACGACCACATCTGCACCAGGATGGAGCACGTGCTTCATGTTGCATCCATCGCCTCGACGATCTGCCGTCCCTTCGGCCTGGACAGCGAGCTGGCCTGGGCCATAGGCATGGGGCACGACCTCGGACACACTCCGTTCGGCCATGTGGGGGAGAGGATCATCGACTCACTCTACCAGGAACGTGGGCTCGGGCGCTTCGAGCACGAGGTCAACTCGCTGCGTGTGGTCAGGATGCTGGCGAACCACGGCAGGGGGCTGAACCTGACCTATGCGGTGCAGGACGGCATCGTGTCGCACTGCGGAGAGCACTTCCAGCAGCGCATCACTCCGGTCTTCGAGGTCAAGGACCTTGACGCGATCACCACACGAAGCGGCCTCGTCCCTTCGACATGGGAGGCCGTGGCAGTCAGGCTGTCCGACTCGATCGCCTATCTGGGACGCGACTGGGAGGATGCCAGGAGGCTGGGGCTTCTCGAGGACTGTCCTCCGGTGTCTGGGGAGGTCACCAGGCTGCTGGGCACCTCGAACGGCTCGATCATCAACAACCTTGTCATGGACATAATCATGAGCTCGGACGAAGAGCATGGCATGGGCTTTTCCGACGAGATGTTCCAGGCGGTGCTGGAGATGAAGGACTACAACTACCGATACATCTACCGCAGCGAGATCCTCGAGGGCTACACCCGCTACTTCACACGTCTGATCCGGCTTGTCGTGGACTATCTGGACGACCTGATGGCCAAGTACGGCTTCGACAAGAAGGGCTATGACGACGAGAAGAACATGCTGGCCGCGGGCTTCTACGCCCATCTTGTGGAGCTGAAGGACAGATACATGGAGAGGGAGGGGTCGCTGGACCGTCTGGTGCTGGACTATGTCGCCGGCATGAGCGACAACTTCGCCCTGGACTGCGCAAGCGAGATCCTGACACCCCAGCATCTGAACGACAGGATCGAGCAGAGCCAGAGAGGCAAGTGGTTCGACGTCTAGGCGTCGACGCTCGAGGCTATGTTCTCTATCTCGGCGATGAACTTGTCCAGGTCGTTGAACTCCCTGTATACCGAGGCGAAGCGCACATAGGCGACCTTCGAGACCTTGTACAGCTGTCTCAGCGTGGCCTCTCCGATGTCGGTGCTGGTGATGCGCCTGTCATGGCCGGCCTTCTCGACGACCTCGTCCTCGATCGCATCCAGCAGCTTCTCGATCGTGCCCTGGGTCAGACGGAGCTTGTCCGTGCTGGTACGCACACCGCGCTCCACCTTGCGTATGTCGAAAGGCTGCTCGCTTCCGTCCTTCTTGATGACGATGATCGGCTTCTCCTCGATCTTCTCGTAGCTCGTGAAGCGGTAGCCGCACTCGAGGCACTGGCGACGGCGCCTGATGGACGAGCCGTCCTTGTTCTGGCGCGATTCGAGCACCTTGTCTTCCAAAGATGAACAGCGTGGACATTTCATGATGTCTTGATTGTACCCGATTGCAGGCGGTAAGCAAGAGGCATGTTGTTGATAATCGTCACAAAGTGTGAATAATGTAACACATGCCAGCGACTATTTCACAATGTGTCAAGCAGGTGATCAGCCGTTCACCCTTCGTCGACGAGATGATCCTGAAAGGAATCATAAGCTATTCGAACCTGTCCAGGTTCATCCAGCCGAAGGTGGAGCAGCTGTACGGATCCCCGGTCAAGCTGTCCGCGATCGTGATGGCCACGAGACGCCATGCGGACGAGCTGACCGCCCAGCAGGGCGGACGGGAGAGGCGCAGGATAGACTACGAGATCGGAATGAAGACAAACATCCATGATGTGAACCTGGTGAGAAGCGACAGGTTCGTCAGCCGGCTCTCGTCGCTGTACGACAAGGTCAAGCCCCAGAAGGGGGACTTCCTGAACGTGACGATCGGGTCCCATGAGATATCTCTATGCGTGTCCGACCGCTTCCGGGATGCACTTGACGAAATGCTCGATGGCGAGGAGATCCTCAACCGCAAAGAGAACATGGTCGCCCTGACCATCCTGTTCAAGTCCGACTTCCTCCAGACGCCCGGAATACTCTACATGGCCACGCGCCGTCTCGCCTGGGAGGACATAAACCTCACCGAGATCATCTCGACGATGAACGAGCTGACCTTCGTCATCGACCGCGAGGACAGCATGAAGGCATACGACGTGCTGGAGAGCTTCTTCGATGAGGAGCTGTGACGAACGCGGGGTTCCGTATTCCTCCTTCCTGGATTACCATCGAGGAGAGAGGAAGGAATGAGTCCACAGTCCCGGATCACGATAGTCACGGCCCCATCCGGCGGGGGCAAGACCAGCTACATCTGCAGGAATTACGATGGCTGCCGCGGCTTTGCCACACTCAAGAGCGACAGGGAAGGGCGGAAGCTGTTCTTGAGGAATCTTGAAACCGGACAGAAGCGTGTGCTGATGTATCGCGGAGTGGAGTGGACATACATCGTCGACGATTCCGTATTCCGCGATGCCAATGCCTATCTATGCACTCTCGACAGCGGTCTGGTCGTGCTCGACGAGTGCGGCTGGATGGAGTGCGAGGGACGGGGCTTCCGTCCCTCCCTGGAGCACTTCAGACAATGCATGGAACTCGAATGCGTCCTCTCCGTCAGGCTTGACCGGCTGCAGTGGTACCTGGACTTCTTCAGTGGAAGAGACGTTGAGGTGGTCAGCCTCTGACCGGCAGGGTGGTCATCATCTCCTGTATCCCATTCGGCGTACCGGCGTAGATGTCCATCCTGTATTTCCGCTTTTCATACAGGAAGTCGTCCGTGTACTCGAACGCGCTTCCGTCGCAGTAGCGTATGTCCATGCCCTGGCTGAGAAGCACGGCATGGCTTGCGGCGATGTCCCATACGTAGCACGGCTGGTTGACACAGCCCTGCATCGAGGAGAAGACCACCGGAGCGACGAGATGTATGATGCTGCTTCCGAAGGTGCGCACCTTGCCGGTGAAGCGGGAGAAGTCGACTCTTGCCTGGTCTGTCGAGCCCATCGTCACCTGGCTCACCCTGTCCTTGTCGGGTGATGAGGTGAACACCTCTCCATCCACGTGCAGCGCACCTCCCGGACACAGGGATATGAAAAGGTCCTCCCGTCCGATTCCGAAGCGCGGGGCGGCTATGATGGCTCCAACGGGTCTCCTGTCTCTGTCCAGGATGCCGAGTGCGACCGCGTAGCTCGGGAGCCCCTGCGAATAGACGTCCGTGCCGTCTATGGGGTCGAGGACGAACGTGTATTCGGATTCATCCCTCCTAACGATCGGCGTCTCTTCGCAGATGAACGTGTCGTGTGGAAAGAGCTGTGCTATACGCTGCCCGACCTGCGCCGATATCTCGAGGTCGGTCTCGGTCAGCACCGAGCCGTCGCTTTTGTAGAAGCGGTGTATGCGCCTCTGGTTGTCGCGTGCGAAGGCCGCGCATTGCCTGATGGTCTCCTCCAGCTGTGCAAATCTCCCGGCGAACGTGTTCACAATTGTGTTTTTCCCTTTTTTGCTATATCTTGGTTGCCCGTGGACAAGGCGATCTCGGACATTGTTGAATCTTATCTCAAGGCGAGCGAGGTCTACAAGCATCTCAAAGGCCATGAGACGACGAAGGTCGACACCCTTGAGGGCTTCCCCCTTTCAAGGGCCGTCCTGCTGTGGTGGCGCCGCGTGAAGGGCAGACTGCTCGTCATCCTTCCCACCGAGGAGGCCGCCCGGTCACTCATGCAGGACCTGGGTGACGAGGAGAGCGGACGCATCATCCATTTCCCCGTCTCAGGCAAGCAGCTCTACGCACCATACAGCGCCACGGCCGCAGAGGCTGTCCAGTCGAAGACCATCGATGCAATGGATGATCTCAAGGAAGGCATCATCGTCACCAGCATCCGGGCCTTTGCATCACCCGTGATAGCCAGATCGTCCCTCGAACGTTTCACGCGTCGCATCAGACTGCACGACAGATTCGAACCCACCGCCCTGGCCGAAGAGCTCAGCAGGGCAGGCTATTACAAGTCGTCCAGCTGCTATGAGGTGGGTACGTTCGCCCTCAAGGGCGAGATCATGGAGATCTTCCCGTTTTCCGGCGAGGAGCCGGTGAGGATACAGGCCGACTGGGATGAGATCGTCAGGATATCCTATTACGATCCCCAGACACAGCAGGCAGGGCGCACCGTGTCGAACATCACGCTGTCGCTCGTGGACGAGTCCAGCCAGGTGGAGACGAGCTCCTTCCTGTCATACATGAAAGGTGACGAGTACCTCTTCTTCGTCGGCCACGAACGCAGCCAGACCAGCTGGAAGGCACTTTGCAGCGAGGCGCGTGAGCTTTTCAAGAAGGCCTATGCCGAAAAGGACGACGTGCCGGTTCCCGAGAGACTTCTCACAGACCCCTTCGCATACCTCGAGTCCAGAAGCGCGAAGACGATCGTATACGACATAAGGAGCGACCAGAGCCATCACTTCGACATCGGGGCGGGACGCAGCTTCTTCGGCAACGTCACGCTTTTCAAGGAGGACCTGGAGGGCATGCTGGAGAACGGATGGTCGGTGCATGTCGTCGTGCCGAGCCTCGTCCAGCAGCAGAGGATGGAGAACATACTCGTCGACTATCCCGGAGTGGACATAACGATCGGCGACATGTCGCACGGCTTCTCCATCGACGACAGGAAGCTCTTCGTGGTCCTTGACCAGGAGATCTTCAACCGGCGCACTGTACGTCGCCAGGCACTCGTCAAGGTCGAGAGCCAGGCGATAGACAGCTTCGTCGACCTGAAGGAAGGCGACTACGTCGTGCATGTCAACTACGGCATCGGGCAGTTCGTCAGGATAGAGAGGGCGAAGACCAGCCGTGCGGAGCGCGACTACATCAAGATACGCTACGCCAACGACGAATACCTTTACGTCCCCATCGAGCAGGCGGACCTCGTCCAGCGCTACATAGGAAACGATGGAAGGGCCCCGAAGCTTGACAGCATGGGAGGATCCGGCTGGACGAAGAAGAAGGAGAGGGCCGTGAAGAAGGCGCAGGAGCTTGCAGGCCAGCTCATCAGGCTGTATGCACAGCGCCAGAACTCCTTCGGCTTCCCCTTCGAACCCGACAACGACTGGCAGATCCAGTTCGAGGCCTCGTTCCCATTCACCGAGACGCCCGACCAGCTCAAGTGCGTAGACGACATCAAGCACGACATGGAGAGCGACAAGGTCATGGACCGCCTCGTGTGCGGCGATGTGGGCTACGGCAAGACGGAGATCGCCTTCCGCGCGGCCTTCAAGGCCGTCATGAGCGGCAGACAGGTGGCATTCCTGGCACCTACCACGATTCTCGCCGAGCAGCACTGGAGGAAGTTCGTGGAGAGGCTGGGCACATTCCCGGTCCACGCCGAGCAGCTGTCGCGCATCGTGCCGGCCGCCAGACAGAGGAAGATACTTGCAGCCCTCAAGGACGGCAAGGTGGATGTCCTTTTCGGAACGCACAGGATCCTTCAGAAGAACGTGGTCTTCAAGAATCTCGGCCTGCTGATAGTGGACGAGGAGCAGCGCTTTGGCGTCAAGGACAAGGAGAGGATCAAGCAGATGAAGGTCAACGTCGACTCCCTGGCGCTGTCCGCGACTCCGATCCCCCGCACGCTCTACATGTCGCTTCTCAAGGTACGCGACATGTCGCTGCTGACGACGGCCCCGCGCGAGAGGCTTCCGATAAGGACCGTGATCGACCAGTTCGACATGTCCAGGGTGGTTCAGGCCATAGAGAACGAGCTGTCCAGAGGTGGGCAGGTATTCTACCTCCACAACAGGATAGACGACCTCGACGACATCGCCTACCGGATACACGCCCTCGTGCCCCATGCCATAGTCGAGGCGGCGCATGGCCAGATGGACAGCGACGAACTGGAGGACATCATGCACCGCTTCGTCTACGGCGGGATCCAGGTGCTGGTGTCCACCACGATCATCGAGAACGGAATCGACATACCGAACGTGAACACGATCATCATAGACGAGGCCCAGCGGTTCGGCCTGGCCCAGCTGTACCAGCTCAGGGGCAGGGTGGGCAGGAGCGACAGGCAGGCCTACTGCTATCTGATGTATCCGGACGAGACGAGCCTTGGCGACGATGCCATCAAGCGGCTGAAGGTCCTGAGCGAGCACACCGACCTGGGCAGCGGCTTCAAGGTCGCCATGAAGGACATGGAGATCAGAGGAGCCGGCAACATACTCGGCCAGGAGCAGTCCGGACAGCTGGATGCCGTGGGACTGGACATGTACATGAAGATACTGGACGAGGAGATAGACCGCCAGATCCATGGCGGAAGAAGCGGTCTGGACAGGGAAGTGTACCTGGAGCTGGACTACTCCGGCTTCATACCCGACGACTACATCCAGGATCCGTCCGTCAAGTTCGAGATGTACAAGAAGATATCCTCCGTAAGGACGGACTACGAGCTTGATGCGCTCAAGGCGGAGATAGAGGACCGTTTCGGAGCGATTCCGCAGGAGGTCGAGAACCTCTTCTGCATCGCCCAGATCAAGATCATATGCCGCCGTCTGGAGATCTACCACCTGTCGGAGAGCAGGGGCATCGTGCAGCTTGAGTTCAGCCACTTCAGCGCGATCAATCCGGACAAGATAATAAACCTGCTGAAGATATCGAAGGGAAGGGTGAAGATGGATGCGGCCAGGCCGAACTACATGAAGATGACCACGGACGCCGTGAGTCTTCGCGACAAGGCGTTCTTCATCCTGGAGACGCTCAGGAGACTGGAGTAGACGATGACAGAGGAACAGATACTCGAGGCAATCGGCAAGGTGGAGGTCCGCGAGGGCATCCAGAGGACCATCAAGAGCTATGCGCTCAGGAGCAACGTGATGGACGATGCCCAGCGACGGATTGTGCTTGACAACTACGAGAGGTACTGCACGACGTTCAGCGAAGGGCTGATCGATCCCCGTACTCTGTTCAAGGACCCGGCGAAGCCCGTCATCGTGGAGATCGGCTTCGGCATGGGCTCCTCCACACAGGTCATCGCAAAGGAGCGCGACGGGTTCAACTACCTCTGTCTCGAGGTGTATCTGGTCGGATTCGTCAAGCTTCTGAGGGACGTCTCGAAGCTGGAGCTGGACAACATCAGGCTGATGAGGTTCAACGCCGTCGATGTCCTTCAGCGCATGATCGCCGACTCAAGCGTACAGGGCTTCCACATATTCTTTCCCGATCCCTGGCCCAAGAAGAAGCATCACAAGAGAAGGCTGATCCAGCCTGACTTCGTCTCTCTGCTTTCAAGAAAGCTCGTCAAGGGCGGCTACATATACATGGTGACCGACTGGAGGGAGTACGCCGAGTGGAGCATGGAGATATTCTCGCAGGAACCTCTGCTGAGCGATCCTTATGGAAAGGGCGTCTACGCGCCTCCTGTCCCCTGGAGGCCGACTACGAAGTTCGAGAAAAAGGGCCTGGAGAAGGACTACGAGATAAGCGAGCTGTGGTTCGAGCGGGTATAGACTCCATGGTGTGTACGTCACCATCGCATCGGACTGGGAGTGCACGATGCAATGCACTTTGGAGATGACGCATCGATGAACATAGGCTTTTCCGTCTTTTCCGGAACCGGCAACACGTTGAAGGTCTGCATCCATCTTGCCGACAGGCTTGAAGCACTTGGACATAGGTGCTCCGTCAGCCCCATAGTGAAAGGTGAAGCAAACCCGACGGTCGACTGCGACTGTCTGGTCATCGGCTACCCGGTTCATGCATTCAACTGTCCCAGGCCGGTGATCGACTTCATCAAGGATATACCTGCGACAGAAGCCAGGATTCCGGTCTACCTGGTGCAGACATCCGGAGAACCCCTGTCGCTGAACAAGGCTGCAGCGGCAAGGCCGGAGCGCCTCCTACGTGCAAAGGGGTACGACGTGAATGGATGCTTGTGGTACGTGATGCCCTACAACATCATCTTCCGTCACAGCGATGCGATGGCATCCAGGATGTGGAGGGTGGTGCAGGTGCGCGCTGGTTCTGATGCCATGATGATCTCGTCGCTTTCAGCCTCACGTCTGGAATGCTCTCCTGTTGCAGGGCTGGTGTCGCGGCTTCTTTCGATAGAGCATCCTGGAATACGGCTCATAGGCCGTGGCTTCAGGGCTGACGACAGGTGCATCGGCTGCGGGCTATGCGAAAGGCGCTGTCCTCAGGGAAACATCCGCCTGGTGGATGGACATGCCGTCTTCGGCCATGATTGTGCGGGGTGCATGGGCTGTGCCTTCTTCTGTCCTGTCGACGCCATACACATATCCATACTCGATTCCTGGCGCGTCAACGGACGGTACGACTTCGAAGCCGCAAGTGCAGGTGATGAGGACGTTTGCCGCTACTGCCGAGGCTCGTATCTCGAGTATTTCCACAGGTACGAGAGCTGAAAGCAGGACGGGCCGGAATCGCTTCCAGCCCGTCCATCCGCAGCCATGACTCGGATCACTTCGCCTCGGCTTCTCTTCTCGCCTTGGCCTCTGCGATGACATCGTCGGCAAGCTTGCCGGTGAGCATCTCGTAGTGGTCGAATTCGAGCTCGAAGCTTCCGGTGCCGCTGGTCATCGACTTCAGGTCGATGGCATAGGTCCTGAGCTCCGCCATCGGGACTTCGGCCTGGACCGCCGTGACATGTCCCTTCTCCTCCTGTCCGAGGACACGTCCTCTCTTTGAGGACAGGTCGGAGAGGATCGATCCGAGATACTGGTTGTCGATGAAGACCTCGAGCTTCATGATCGGCTCCAGAAGCACGCATCCGGCCTTCGACAGGGCGATCTCCATCGCTCCCTTGGCGGCGAGCTTGAACGCCATTTCAGAAGAGTCGACGGGATGCTCCTTTCCATCGATGAGCGTCACTCCGATGTCGACCAGGGGATAGCCTGCAAGATAGCCTTCGCTCATCGATTCTTGGATGCCCTTCTCGATGCCGGGGATGTATCCCTTGGAGATCGAGCCGCCCTTGATGGCGTTGGTGAACTCGTAGTACTTGCCTCTCTCGATCGGCTCGATCTCGATGAGGACACGTCCGAACTGTCCATGTCCGCCGGACTGCTTCTTGTGGGAGTACTCGGCGATGCCAGACTTCTTCGTGATCGTCTCGCGGTAGGCGATGCGCGGGATGCTGGTGTTGATCTTGACCTTCTGCTTCTCGCGGATGCGGTCGAGGATCATGTTGATCTGCAGCTCGCCCATGCCTCCGATGACCGTCTCCTTCGTCTCGACGTTCTGGTTGATCTGGAAGGTGAGGTCCTCTTCGGCGACCTTGTGCAGCGCCTCGTTCATCTTGTCCTCGCTCTTCTTGTCCTCCGCGCTGATGGCCAGCTGGTATACAGGCTGGGGAAGGCGCATCGGCATGAAGGTGAACTTCATGTCGGCGTTGGCAAGCAGAGTGCAGTTGGTGCTCGTGATGTTGCTCTTGGTGATGACGCCGATGTCTCCGGCTTCGAGCGACTGATGCTCGCTGAGCTTCTTGCCGAGTGCGCTGAAGACCTTGCCGGGCTTCTCCTTCTTCTTCAGCTCGGGGTTGTAGAGCTCGGTGTCGCCTGTGATGCGACCCTGGATGACCTTGATGAAGCTGAGCTTTCCGGAGAACTGGTCGATGGTCGTCTTGAAGCAGTAGGCGGCTACCGGTGCCTCTGGATCGATAGCGATCTGGCGGACCTCTCCGTCCTCGTCCTTGACGTAGTCATGGCCGTCGAGCGGGTTGGGGAAGTTGTTCGTGATGAAGTTGAGCAGCGAAGTGATTCCGGCTCCCTTGTCGGTCGCACCGCAGAACACGGGAACGACCCTGTTCTCCCTCAGACCTTCCCTGAGTCCGCGCCTGATGTCGTCGGATGAGAGCGTGCCCTCCTCGAAGTACTTCTCGATCAGGTCGTCCGCACCCTCTGCGGCGTTCTCGATCAGACGGTTCCTGAAGTCCTCTACGACCGCGGCATACTTCTCGGGAATCGGGATGGCCACCTCCTTGCCACCCTCCTTGAGCTGGTAGGCCTGGTTCTCGATGAGGTTGATGACTCCCTGGAACTCCTCAGCCTCTCCAAGCGCCATCACGACCGGCACGAAGTGCGAATTGAACTCGGTCGTGAGATTGTCTATGACATGACGGTAGCTGGCACGCTCCTTGTCCATCTTGTTGATGAACACGGCACGCGGCTTGTTCCTGTCGTCCAGTCTTCTCCAGAGCTTGATCGTCTCGATCTGTGCGCCCTCGCGTCCGTCGACGACGACGAGTGCAGCCTCGCAGCTGCGGAATGCGCATATGGTCTCGCCGATGAAGTCGGCGGTACCCGGTGTGTCGAGGATGTTTATCTGCCTGTCGCTCCACTTGAACGACTGCAGAGAAGCGTGAACGGAAATCTTCCTCGAGATCTCCTCTTCCGTGTAGTCTGATGTGGTCTTCCCGCTTTCGACCGTCTCGGCCTTGTCCAGGACTCCTGCATAGTAGAGCATCTGCTCAACGAGGTTCGTCTTGCCTGTGCCGTTATGGCCTACGAGCGCCACATTTCTGAGGTCTTTCGTCTCTACGCTCATATTTCCTCCTTTTTTACATGAAGACGTATGGGAAAATGTTAAAGCCAAAGAGGGCAGAAGTCAAAAAAAATGTGATAAAGAACCTTCACCCGGGTTGTCGGGTGTACAATCCAACTTTTTTTGACAATGAATTCAAACTTTTTGACAAGAAAAACTACGCATTTTGACATTTTTTTCCGTGCTTAGCCTTGTTTTTCCGTGTTTTACCTTGCGATTCCGGCCGGTTTCACCCTTGTTGAGGCTCTGTTTCCAGGATTGCGAACCTTTTCCCTTTGAGTCTGGTTTGAAGATTGGTTTCGGCCGTTTTCAGCCCCGGTTTCAAAATCCCTCGTAAACTCCTGTAAACGCTGTAAACCGGGTTTATAAACTCGACGGCTTGACTTGGATAGGTTAAGAAATTAGCCTATTAAGTGTCTGAAGGTTGACTGCGGAAAACGTGGTACAATATCAGATAGAAAGGCGTTGCCGGTAGACGGCTGGCCAACTAGAATTTACGGAATGCCCGTGTCAATCTTTGGTCAGATGACGGGCATTTTCCTTATCCTTGAACAAGGCCAGAAGCTCTCGTAAGATCTTCAGGGAGATTTGAAGAAACTCTAACCATACTTTCATATGCATCACCCCCTTTCCTACGCAGGATTTGGGGGCTCTTTGACCCCCAACGCAGGGAGCCAACCGCCTACCGTTACTGGCAACGCCGGGCACCAAACTACCATATGTAGGATGTTTTGGACAGTACAGATGGAAAAATCTCAGATATGGTGTGATAGACAAATACCACCCATCCTGATCAAAGAACCGGGATGGACCATGTGGCCACCAGGTAGGGAATGGGGATTCAGGTCAGATGTGATCAGAAAAAAAGATTGAAGACAGCGCACGAACCCCTGTCGTGGTTCTTCACGCGCCTTATGGACGCCTCATCTCTCGTCCATCGTCTTGTCGATTGCAGAACACACGCTCTGCTTTAGACGGTAGCGCAGGACCTCGAGGCTTGTCATGTCGTCGTCCCTGATCTCGGATCCACCTTCGCAGAAATAGGACCAGACCGGGGCGTGGGTCTCTTCGGCGATCTTCTCGATGGTTGCGAAGGAAGGAGCCTTCCTTCCCTTTTCGATCTCGGTGACGAACGACGTCGACACGCCGATGCGTCTTGCCATCTCGCCTTGGGTGAAACCCATTCTCTTGCGTCGCTCCTTAAGGTTGCGACCGAAGATCTCCTGTAACAGGCCGTTGCTCTTTTCCACTAGTCGTACTCCCCGCACTGTTGTCTTTGGTTAAGTATACAATGGATTTCTCTGCATGAGCAAGTTTCGTTTTCTCTGCGGTTTACACGCTGTATTCCAGCGAATATTTTACAATTCCATTGTTTTCGGACTGATGGAAAACGGAGGGTGCTTTCCTGAAGTCACCCTCCGTTTGAAAATTCCCCCGTCAGCCGTTCTTGACCGCGTAATGGCTGAACTCCATGCTGAACGTCCCTCGTCCCTGGGTAGAGGAGCGGAGCACGGTGGTGTAGCCGAACATCTTGGCCAGGGCGCATTCGCAGGTGATCATGTCCGATGAGGTGCGCGACTCCATGGACTGGACGATCCCCCCTCTCGATGTGATCGTCGAGATCACGTCTCCGATGTACTGGCTGGGGGCTGCGACCTTGACGCTCATTACGGGTTCCATGAGTACGGGATCGGCCTTCTGGCAGACCTGGTCGAAGGCGAGGGCGGCACAGCTTTCCGCCGCGACCGGCGTGGTGGTGAGCTCGTCGTAGCCGATCCGTTTCACATCGACCAGGATGTCGGTGCACTCGTAGCCGTACTTTATTCCGCTTCTGAGAGCCCCTTCGATTCCGCTTGTGACCGCATCGACGATCTCCTGTGGAATCGCGGACGTGTCGGCGCTGATGTGGAGCCTGTTTCCGCTTCTGGCCTCGAGCGGGCTGACGGCGAGCGTGATGGAGGCGGTGTTCTCCTTGCCTGCGATGGTACGCTCGAATGTGTAGGTGTCCTCGCATGAGGTCCTGATGCATTCCCTATAGGAGACCTGGGGGGAGCCGACACGGCAGTCGATCTTCATGTCGTCCTTGAGACGGGTCACAAGCACATCCAGATGAAGCTCTCCCATGCCCGAGATCACCAGCTGGCCGGTCTCGGCATCGTCCTTCCATGTGAAGGTCGGATCCTCCTGGCTGAGCATCTCGAGCCCCTTCCTGAGCTTGTCCTGGTCGCTGGTGCTCTTCGCCTCGATGGCGACCGAGATGACCGGATTGGGGAAATGCATCCTCTCCAGGAGGTATGGCGCACCTTCGCTTCCGATCGTGTCGCCTGTCTGGGCGAACTTGAAGCCGATGATGACGCCGATGTCTCCGGCCTTGAGCTCGGACAGCTCCTCCGGACGGTCTGCATGCATTCTAAGCAGCCTGTTCACACGGTCCTTCTTCTGCTTCGAAATGTTGTAGATGGAAAGACCCTTCTTCAGGACGCCGGAATAGATTCTCACGAAGCACATGGGTCCGGCCTGTGCATCCACCTGGATTTTGAAGATTAGGCCGAGAAGGGGACCCTTCACATCGTGAAGGATCTCTATCTCCTTGTCCTTCTTCTCCCAGTATCCTCTGATCGGGGGTACCTCGTCCGGAGCCGGAAGAAGGTCTACGACACCGTCCAGCACCGTCTGCACTCCGATGTTCTTAAGGGACGATCCTACGAAGACCGGAAGGATCTGGCGTGAGATCGTGCACTTCCTGAGCGTGGAAAGGAGCATCTCGGACGGAATGTCCTCACCTGCGAAGTACAGTTCCATGATCTCGTCGCTGAAGGATGCGCATTCGTCGATGAGCTTCTCCCTCCATTCGGCGGCCTTGTCGAGCATGTCGGAGGGGATGTCGCATCTGGTGATGGTGGTTCCCTTGTCCTCCTGGCTGAAGGTGAGCATCTTCATCTCCAGCAGGGATATCACACCGCTGAACGAGCTTTCGCTTCCAACCGGGATGAACAGGGGCACGGGACGCTCGCCCAACTTGCTCTTCATCTGGTCGAGGACCGCATAGAAGTCGGCCCCCATCCTGTCCATCTTGTTGACGAATGCTATTCTCGGGACCTTGTATGTGTTCGCCTGGGCCCAGACGGTCTCGGTCTGGGGCTCGACGCCTCCCACAGCGCAGAAGACGCCGACGGCACCGTCCAGCACGCGCAGCGAACGCTCGACCTCGGCGGTGAAGTCCACATGGCCCGGCGTGTCGATTATGTTGATCTGGTGGTCACGCCAGTAGCAGGTCGTGGCTGCACTGGTGATGGTGATGCCCCTGTCCTGCTCCTGCTTCATCCAGTCCATGGTGGCCTCGCCGTTGTCGACCTCGCCGATCTTGTGGTTCTCGCCTGTATAGTAGAGGATCCTCTCCGTAGTGGTCGTCTTGCCGGCATCGATGTGGGCCATGATGCCTATGTTGCGTATTTCCTTTTCGCTCATGGGTGTGAAAATATCAAATCGGTGGCTTTGTGAAAAGACTTCCCGCCCTCAGGCCAGGAAGTCCTTGCGCTCGGGTGTGAACACGTCCACCATGACGCCTTCCTCTAGACAGACGCAGCCGTGGACCACGTTAGGCTGCTTGTATGTCGTGTCGCCTGGACCCACGATGAACTTCCTTCCGTCGATGGTGAACTCGAAACGTCCGCTGACTATGTATGTGATCTGCTCGTGCGGATGGCTGTGAAGTGCTCCGATTGCACCCTTCTCATAGTGCAGCTCGCAGACCATGAGGTTCTCGCTGTGGGCAAGGACCTTCCTTGTCACGCCTTCACCTGCCGCCGTGGCAGGGGAGTCTGCATTGTAGTAGGCATTGATCGTCTTATCCATGATATCCATATCCTCCATATACTTATTATTACGATATATCAAAAGAGGCAGGGCTTGGGCAGCTTCGCCCCCTGCTCATCTGTATGGCAGCTTCTGATGTGCGTATATCCCGCTTCGTCCCGAGGCGAGGAATGAGACCGTGACCATCAGGAAGAGCATCGTGGGCTCCCTGTATCCGTACAGCTCCATGCCAAGCGCGAAGCATACCAGCGGCAGGTTCGTGCCGCCTGACAGCATCCCCACGGAGCCCAAGACGGCGAACGGGGACAGCGGCATGTCGAACAGATACGACATCGACATGCCGAATCCGGCTCCGACAATCATCAGTGGAACGACCTCGCCTCCGACGAAGCCGGCGGCGAAGGTGAGGGCGACCATGACCAGTTTGATCAGGTCGTCCAGCTGTGTCGCCCTTCCGATTATTATGTCGTACAGCAGATCGCCGCCCAGTCCGTTGTAGCGGAACGTGTCGAATATCGGGAAGGTGATGAACGAGAAGAGCAGGAGAAGCAGTGCAGGCCAGGCTACGACCCAGTATGTGTTTCTCAGCCTCTTCCTGAAGAAGTCCCTTATCGTGTGCAGGACGAAGCAGAACAGTCTGGAGTAGAGGCCGGTGAGGACGGCGAAGACGACCACTATGGCGAGGTTTGAATAGGTCAGGTCCAGAGGACCGAACATGGGGATCTCCAGCACATGGCAGTGCAGGAGGTCAGCGACGACCCATGCCGAGAACGAAGCTGTTATGCAAGGCAGGTAGGCATCCAGCCTCGTCGCCTTGGGGCTCGCCAGCTGTGTGCCGAAAAGGACGCCGGCGATTGGTGCATCGAATAGGGCACTGAACGCGGCGGCCGCACCGCACATCAGGTAGTAGTCGCTCCTGTTGTCGTGCTCGCGGCTGAGCATGTGGTTGATGCGGGCCTCGCACTTCTCGACGACGGATGAGCAGGCAAGGCCGATCTGGACTCCGGCTCCCTCCTTGCCGCCGCTGGCTCCGCATATGTGGGTGATCGTCGCTCCAAGGAAGGCGAGGATGCCCATCTGGGGGGTGATGTTGTCCGGAACCTGGCTCTGTGCCCAGTTCTTGTGGGCGTCCTTGTGGTGGTTGATGTCGTCGATCGCGCTTGCAGTCGAGGTCCTGTAGCGTTCGCCGAAGAACTTGAAGAGGTACTGCGTGAGCACGGCGCCGAAGGGAATCGCGATTATGAGCCAGGGGTTCATCTTGTTCACGTCTGTTACAAGGAAGATGACCTCTGCGTACAGTGATATGGCAAGACCGGTCAGAAGACCCGTGAACAGTCCTCTTGCTATCTGGCCGGGCCAGAACTGGTGTGAGATGTGAAGTCTGTCGCTCATGCTCATGCCAAGTATGAATCATCGCACAAACATGCGCTCTTGTTGAATAAGACAGGACAGGGGAATTGAGGTTAAAACGGAGGAAATCAGGCTGTCACCATGCTGTTCTTCTGGTGTAGCACTGGTGTAGCACTGGTGTAGCACTGGTGTAGCATCTGGTGTAGCATCTGGTGTAGCATCTGGTGTAGCATCTGGTGTAGCATCTGGTGTAGCATCTGGTGTAGCATCTGGTGTAGCATCGCTCATTTCCCTCTGATGTTCCGCATTTTTCCATTGATCATGAAAAGGCAAGGGACCCTGTTCCCAAGGCCCCTTGCAGTATTCCATCCATTATTCCAGGTCGATCACGTGATGCTGTTGTAGAACTCCACGATCTCGTTGTATTTCTCCGTGTCGGAGGGAAGCGGATTGCTTCTGGAAGCGTAGACCGCCATGGCGTACTGGCAGATCATCGCCGCCTCCTGTCCGTCGGACATCTGGCCGATCGAGACGGTGGAGTAGAAGGGCTTCGTGTCGCGTCCCTCGCGTCCTTCGTAGTACTTCATCTTCTCTGTCGGAACGGTCTCCTTTGCGTACTTGGCCTCCATCTTGTCCGCCTCCTTGGCCCGCTTGCTTGCGCTCCAGTCGCGCTCGTACAGCTGCTGGGCGAGCTCGAGGTAGTTTGTCAGGTTCATCCTGTTCACGTTGTCCTGCGTGTCGATGCAGCGCCTCATATAGCTTATGGCGTAGTCGTCGTTTCCGAAGCTGATGACACCGGGAAGCTGGTTGTACAGCAGACCCAGGACATACCAGGAGTCGGACATGTCCGCATTGAAGTCGTTCTGGACGATCTCGATCAGGTCCCTCATCGGTTCGGCCTTGTTAAGGGAGTTGAGAGGGCCGTTGACCTGACCGATCCTTCCGATGGCCGAGCTGAGCCAGTGGTAGCCGTCGGGTGTGGAGACGAGGTCTACCGACTGCTGGGCGAGGTCCTGTGCCTGTCCGTATCCGGCAAGGCGGGCATCCTTGTCCTCCTCGTCGATCTCGTCGGTCATCGTCAGCACGTCACGTGCCTGGCGCCAGAGAATGGCCGCCTTCTCCTCGTCGCTGGATGCACTGGCAAGCGCATCCTCGAGGTAGGCCATGTCCGTGTCGAAGTCCTGCAGGTTGTAGAACTGGTAGTCGCTGTACTCCGGGTTGAATGCGGCGAACACGTTCAGAGTGACGAGCAGTGCCGCAAGAATCGAAAACGCTTTCTTCATAATGAATCTCCTTGATGTCTATCTGAGCAGCATCTTGAGCAGTGCCACAAGTCTGCCGTCATACGGTGCGTATCTGACCGGAAGGTCCAGCCAGAGCGCCTTCCTGAGAGTGCTCTTCTCATGCGTAAAGGTGTCGAATCCCTGCTTGGCATGGTAGCTTCCCATGCCGGACGAGCCGACTCCACCGAAGGGCATGGACGGGTTTGACAGATGCACGACCGTGTCGTTCACGCATCCTCCGCCGTAGGTGAGCTTCGTCTGAACTGCCTTCACGTGTGCCTTGTCCTTGCTGAAGATGTACAGCGCAAGCGGCTTCTCTCGTCCACGCACGAAGTCGATGACCTCGTCGAAATCATCGTATGCGATCATCGGCAACACCGGTCCGAAGATCTCCTCCTGCATGATGGGGCTTGCAGGGTCGACGTCCTCCAGAAGGGTGGGTGCGATTTTGAGCGAGGCTTCGTCGCATTCTCCACCGAAGACGACCTTCTGGTTCTCCAGAAGACCCTTCAGACGGTCGAAGTGCTTCCTGTTTATGATCTTGCCAAGGTCCTTGTTTGCCGTACCACCGGGATACATCCTGTCCACCGCAGCCCTGTACTCCTTCTTGAAGGATTCGACGCAGTCCTTATGGATAAGCAGGTAGTCGGGTGCCACGCAGGTCTGTCCTGCGTTGAGCAGCTTGCCCCATGCCAGACGAGTGGCCGCAAGCTTCATGTTCACCGTGCCGTCTATGATGCACGGGCTCTTTCCACCGAGCTCGAGCGTGACGGGAGTCAGATGGCGGCTTGCAGCCTCCATGACAATATGTCCCACGTTAGGGCTGCCGGTGAAGAATATGTGGTCCCAGCGGATCTGCAGAAGGTCGGTGTTCGCCTGGTGTCCTCCCTCTACGACCTTAACAAGACGGGGGTCGAACTCCTGGTCGAACATCTGCTTGAGCGTCCTGCTCGTCGCCTCGCTGTAGCGCGAGGGCTTGAGGACGACGCAGCAGCCTGCGGCAAGAGCCGCGGCAAGCGGCACCAGTGCAAGCATGACAGGATAGTTCCATGGGCTCATGACGAGCACGACGCCCTTGGGCTGCTTGAGTATGTATGACTTCGAAGGGAAGTGGGCAAGGGGAGTGGAGACCCTCTTCGGCTTCATCCACGACCTGAGATGCTTCAGCGTATGGCTGATTTCGGCCTGGGTGAGTCCGATCTCCGTCTCGTAGGATTCGAACGGGCTCTTGCCAAGGTCCGTCATCATGGCCTTGGACAGCCTGTCCTCCCAGGCGCTGATGACCGCCTTGAGCTTCTTCAGCGTCCTTACCCTTGTCGGGTAGTCCAGCGTGAGACAGGAATCGTAGTATTTCTGCATCCTTTTGCGGAAGGACATGTATTCTTCGTTCATGGCCCGTTATTCTTACAGAAAGAGTGAAAAGTGTCAAGAAAAAGAATATTGAAAGATGTACATGGTTAGACTAGACTTCTGGCACACGAAAGCGATGCCAGGCTTTCGCAGTACCTGGTTTGCGGCTGAATGTAGGAAAAGATGGCTGAAAAGGTAGAAGCTTGGCATAAGTGGAATTCTGGAAAACCCTTAAATCACGTCCGGTTTGTGTAACAAATTAGCATAACCCGGCTTTTGTATACTCACGTGCGATGAATCATGTATGAAGTTTGTCAAAAGTTACTTTACTTGGGAAAAAACTCTACATACAATGTCGGCAGAAGAGAAGGTAAGGTGTCGTCCGCCAATGGCGGTCCGAGGCACCGGATCATATAAATTCCTCCCTCCCCTTCTGCTTCCGCCCCGTTTCGATCTACGGGGCATGGGAAAAAGATGCGGGGGGGGGTGACCCTTCGGGACAATACCGTGAGGGGTCTGGCGATACGCCGTAAGGGAGGAATGCATGAGACGTGCACTTGCGTCTGTTCTTGTTCTGCTTTTCATTTCGTCCGCGCTGATGGCATACCAGCTGTCGCCCCTGAACGTGACCTACGCACCGACGGGTGCCGACAGCGCCAAGGTGTACACGATCACCAACGACTCCGACTCGCCGATCGCCATCGAGGTCACAGCCGAACAGAGGATAATCGACCTTGACGGCAACGAGGTCAACCAGGACGGCTCCGCGTATTTCTCGATCCAGCCGTCAAGGATGATCATCCCCGCAGACACCACCCAGCTTGTGAGGGTGCAGTACCGCGGCCCTTCGACCGTGACCCGCGAACTCTCGTTCAGAATCGTCGCGGAGCAGATCCCGATGCCGCGTGGTGCGCAGGAGGCCGAGTCCGGGCAGATGATCAGCTTCCTCTTCGTGTATTCGACAAGCGCATACGTCAAGCCTTCCAGAATCGTCGAGAGCGTGTCGACATCCGTCTCGAGGAATGATGAAGGAAAGCTCGAGGTCATCCTGGAGAACACCGGAAGCGTCCATCAGATGCTCAACAGCCTGTCCATCACGTTGCATGGCGATGACGGCAGTTCCTATGTGCTCACCGAGGACGAGCTTGCTCCGGTCTCCGGCAAGAACCTGCTCACCAACAGCCGTCTGAGGACCGTGATCGGGATTCCTGCATCGCTTAGAGGGGCATCCGTCATCACGGCGGATGTCAGCTACGACTTCTCGTACTCGAACTGACAAAGGGTCGCGATTGAGGGAAGCCGACCATGTCAGGGAAGGGAAGTAGGAGCAGGACTCCTGAGATTCTCATACTTATCTCATCTGCCGCGGCGTTCGTGCTGACCGTCGTGGCCTGTCTGTGTGCAGACGAAGTCGGCAGAGCGGGTACCGCCGTCATGGCCATATCGGCCCTGGCCTGTGCGCTGGTGTCGGCGAACATGATGGTACATGCTGGAGGATCTGCTGCCGGAGGACTGCTGGTCACTGTCCTGCTGATCTGCATGCTGGCATTCGCCTTCTCATACATACTCCATTATCTCTTTACCCGACCAGGCGAGGAAGCCATCCCTGCAGTGGAAGAATCGAAGGTTGCGGAAGATGCCGTACCTGCGGATGCACAGCGGGAGCAGGAATCCACTGCATTGGATACCCGTGAAGAAGAGAGTATCTCCACTGCAACGGAGGACATGACAGAGGAAACGTCAACGGAACAGGAGACGATTTTGCAGGACATGGATGGAGAAGACATACATGTCCTGGCAGAGTCCGGAGAAATCGATACGCTCCCTGGTTACGGAGAAGACGCACAAGAGACATCCGGGCAGGAGCCTCAAGCCGGACTCTGTGAAGATGCCGTTCCTCCAACCAAGTCTGAAGACGAAGAACAGCCCGGCGCAATCGTCGCCGATGTTCCCGATGCACCATCAGGACTCTTTGCCACTACCATGGTTGAAGGCGAAGAAGATGAAGAACAGCCAACGGCTTTGGAAGAAGATGATGTCGAGGACTTCGGCATATACGTCGACCCATATGCCGACGATGATTTCTGGGCGAGCTTCTATATCGCAGGCCAGGATGAACTCGTGCTGGAGGACGGCATCTATTACATGTCGCTCTACATAAACGACGTCAACACAGGAGTCATATCCACTCTGATGGAGGGTGGAATCGCATCGCTGTCCACCTCCGAGCTTGAAGACCACACCTATGGCACCCTTACGGACGAGGCCAGAAGCCGTCTTTTCAACGAGAGGGGAAGCTACATAACGCTTGACGAGCTGGAGCAGGTCGGTGTCCAGACCAGACTCGACAGCACTGCATACGAGGTGTATCTGACCTTCGACCCACATGACATGCCGGTTCAGATCCTCAGCATCAGGGGCAGCTCCAGAAGGATGGTCAACAGGCCGATCTCCGGTGGAATCGAGGTCGATCCGGCCGTATTCACGTTGATATCCCGCCACAGCCTGTCAATGGGATTCGACGACCTCAGACGGGATGACGTGATGTCCGGATTCTGGGGCTACTTCTCCTCTACCAACAGTGGACGGTTGTACAATGTCGACTTCGACTTCTCCTTCGGCTTCCACTTCACGGCGGACTCGTTCGACTTCTCGAATCTTACATACAGCTTCCATCGCGACTTCCCGGATGCCATGATGCGTCTGCAGTGGGGCATGGTCGGCACATCGCTCCTGTCCCCGTCGGGAACGGGAATCGGAATACGATTCGACAAGAGCCTGTCCTATTCCAACGACAGGACGTCCAACCGCAGCCATACGGAGCAGCTCGTCGTTGTCGAGAAGACATCCGATGTCGAGGTGTTCAACGAAGGACGCTCGATTTTCAAGAGGACGCTGTCTGCCGGAATGTACAGACTGCAGGACTTCGTTCTCTATTCCGGTGCAAACAGAATCCTAATCCGCATCTCGCCTCTTGACGGCTCGCCTGTCAGGGAGATCGAGTTCGATGTCCTCTATTCCTCCTCCCTGCTTGCACCTGGAGAGGCGTATTACGGCGCCTCCCTTGCCTTCAGCAGAAGACTGACGGACAACAGGGTGGAAAAGTCAGATTCCGCATTCTCGCTTCCGCTGTGGAACGACAGGAGAATAGACTACGACTTCGCAGACGTCGTCCTGAGCGCATACGTCCGAGCCGGTCTTACGGAGAGGACGACGATGAATGCGACAATTGCATTGCAGAACAGGCCAACAGAGCTTTCCCTGTGGGGTCCGAACGCCTCTCTTGCAATGGAGTTCACAAACGTGAACATCCTTGGCAATTCACGTCTCTCGCTCACTCTCGCCGAGAGAAGCGACGAGAGTGGCGACTTCACGTTGCCCACGCTGAATGCGAACATCGGCCATCAGGTATCCACGGACATGAGATGGCTTAGTTCGCTCAGCTTCGGAGCATCCTGGACCAACCCGTCCAACTGGAACTTCGAGAACTCGAACTTCATCTCGTTCAACGCCGGAGTCGGAGGCGGTTTCGGTATCGTCGGCTGGAGTCTTTCGGCCTTCGGCGGCTTCGATATAAGCGATCCTACGATCTGGTCATGGAGTACATCTGCAAGTGTCAGTGTGAATCTGGGCAGACATGTCTATGTGTCCGGCTCTCTCAATGCAAGCGGTACGAACGACATCAGACCTGAGATCTCCGGAAGAGTCAGCGCCAGCCTGAGATTCGGAGGTGTTAGTACAAGCGCCAGTACTGATTTTGAGAACGTTTCGCTTAGGTTCTCCGCCGGTGGAGGACGTCATTCGCTGTCAGGCAGCATCAATGGTTCCAACATTCTCGATGTGGATACCTGGAACATGAACGCATCCTATTCCTATGGTGGAAGGAGAATCGCGGCAGGTGTGAACATGAACTCGTCCCAGCTCTTCGACAGAGTGGGGCTCTCTGCGAATCTGTCGACCTCCACGGTCTTTGCCGACGGTCTGTTCGCAATCGCATCCAGCATCCCGTCCAATTTCCTGCTGGTCAGCCAGAAGGGGGCGCTCAAAGGCAATGACCTGTCCATAGGCACTCCCGGAACCTCTTCGTTCGCCGAGACGCCGACCACGTTCGGTACGGCCTTGTACACGGGACTGCCGAGCTATGGAAACACGAGTCTCATGGTATACAGCTCCGGAAGCGACCAGTTCTCGGTGGCCCAGTCGCTTGCCGTCAATCTCACAGCCTCGGATATGAAGGGATATGTTCTCAGGATGGAGGCGGAGGACAGCTTCTCCGCTTCAGGCATGGTGTACCTGCCTGATGGAAGCCTGTGGCTCAATGGATCTTCTCCACTCTATTCGGTCATGAATGATGGCAATGGGAATGTGACGACGACAGCGACCGATTCATATATCTTCACGGACAGCGATGGTCGTTTCGTCGTCTCCCAGCTGCCTGCCGGAACATATGGATTCGATGTCCCGTATGAAGGCGGATGGCTGCTATACATCTTCCCGGTCAGTGATGATCCGGATGCCTTCTCCATGCTCCAGATGATGGGAGAGCCGGCAGAATCCGATTCATCGACATCGCTTCCCGAACCCTACATGGAATCCTACGTCTATGAAATGGACGAGATCATATCCTCCCAGCAGTTCTTCGAGCTGCTTTATCCCGAAGCGATGGAGGTGGCCGTATGAAGCTTAAGCAGAAAGTCATCAGCCTTTCCATTCTTTTTACCTGCATGTTCATGACCGGAGTTTCCGCTGCTGACAGTCAGGAGCTGGTGATCAAGGCATATAAGATTGCTAGAAGCGATCAAAAAGGCATCACGGAATTCGTCGTCACGGATGCCCTTGCTGATTTCGATGACCTGGACAAGATTTCGGATACCAGGAATGAAATTATCCTGGACAGGCATATCGGTACATATCTTGGTCGTATCGAGAAGCTTGATGACAAGGCGTTTTCCGAGCATATCGTGTTCTCTGTCAGAATAGCAGGAGCTGGAACTTCTTCGTATACTGGTACTTCCTCTTTGGAGGAAGATGATACTGACCAATATCAGGTGACAATGACCTTTTCACCTTTTGTCTATGGAGATAATGGTGTGACATCTACCTTGGATGCATGCTATCAGCTTGGAAACATCACAGGCATATTCGAAGCAAACAGCTCTTCGACCCATGGTTCTGAAACGATTACTATGACCGAAGGAACTGATTATGTTGCCAATTCAGGCTCCTTGTCATTCAACTGGCAAGTCACTACGAATTCCGGTTCCTTATCACAATGGACGGTGCGTGCTGCTGTCGCCATGACAATCGGTGAAGATAGTTACAACAACTGTACCCAATACGGCAAACATTCCGCGACCGTTACTGTCAAGTTGGAGGCCGTCAGATGAGAAAAATCCATCTGATCATTCTTCTTATCTTTGTCCTTGCAAATGTCAATGCAGCGTACGTGCATGAGACCACCAGGCATTTTGACCTCCAGGCAGGATATGGCGCAACCTCGTCAATCAACATCACTCCGATTCCGGCCCAGAGCCAGTCATATGTCGTCGGAATGCCTTTCAGTATCGAAGATCCGATGGTCACCGACTCAACGGGATTTGGGCGCCAGATTGCTACATTCACTTTGCTAAGCAATGTCGATTTCAACATAATTATCGAACCTGCTGCGTCATACGATGGGAAAATGCGTCATGTGGATGCGAAAGGAGAGCCTGTAATGAATGAAGATGGCTCATACGAGCATGAAGGTCTGGATTACATCCTTGAATTCCGGTATCTGCTTGGCTACGTGGGTGAAGGCAATACGCAAGATTCTCGTGAAGGTGAATTTACATATGAATCCAGAATTGTAACTAAAACTATTTCGGATTTGACCATGGGATACACCGGAGAGGGAAACGCTTTCATCGGTACGGCCAATGGAGCCATCTTCTTCAGATTTGACGATAAAAGCTCAGGCATGATCGAAAACCCAAATAACACGCTTCCAGCTGGTGACTACATGGCTCATGTGAAGATAACTCTGGAGGACAAGAAATGACCAGAAGAACCATATTCGTTTTCCTCCTTCTCCTGTTCATCTGCTTCAATTTGATGGCGGTCGCCCATGTCGCCATAGCTCCGGAAACCGGTGCCTATGGAGTCAATATGGCCAGCTCTAAATATCGTGGAAACGAACACAGCGGAAACAATTTCTCGTGGATCAAAGGTACGGGTGAACCTGATAATCCGACATTCGATCAGCTTACTGGTGTACAAAGCAAACAATGGTATCTTGACCAGCATATCATCGGTCTTGGTGGTGTTTATGATCTCGAGTCGTCTCAGAAAAACTCGAATACGAGATATACGGTCACGGCATACTGTGCCAATGGATTCAACTTCAAGTCTCAGAGCAATCCGAACATCGTAAGACCTTTCGAAATACTGATTGTCGCAAGATATGGAGAAGAGAAAACGGACCGTGTAGAAGCACTCAAGTCTTCCGGACAGTCTGAGACATTCTATTATAAGGGTGCTAAGGACTATCTCTGGTTCGACCTTGTGCTTGCTCTGCCCCTTGATGAAGATCCGGTACCTGGCTCGAATTACATCAAGGCAGACGGTCAGACTTACTCCCTCGTACAGACAAATGATTATACCGCTCTGGTGACCATCAACGTGACGGCTTGGGATGAGAATGGAGTCATCGGCACGGATTCGATCAGCATACCGTTTTCCGGGTATTTCAATGGGCAAACCGAAGGAAAGGGTGATGACAGACTGAGCCTGATGTTCACTCCTAATGCGAATGCCGGCAATCTTAATATCCAGACCCAGCATTCTCTTCCGATTCCGGTTGGCAACATCGACTTCATGCTCGATGCCGAATATACGGAAAGGAAAGACGGTTGGGGAAACGATATCTCCGATAGATATGATCCTGGCTATGTGAAGATATTCTTCTCGTCCAGAAATGAACCCGATGATGCAAATACCCAGCCTTTCCGGTTCGTCCATAGTTCAGTAGGTGATTCTGATCCACTGACGAATTACAATTCCATCGGATACGAGATAGTCGTTAGCGGTTCGAATTCAAGTACTTCCTTTTCCGGAGACGATCATCTGGTCAATGGTGATGTCGAGAATGCAATCATTCCGGAAAAGGTGACAAGTAATACTTCGCATCAAGGCGCACGTGAATTCTTCGAGTATTCCGGGACAATCAACGTCATCATCGATGAACCGACGACGATTATGCAAGAAGGAGATTATCACGACACAGTATATGTCCATGTCGTTACGGATCATGACAAGGCGGGAAAATGAGGAGGCAAGGAATGAGAAAAAGCATAATGGCAGTCATTATTATCCTACTCTTTATTTCGAATGCCTACGCTGCCGAGGAAACGAAGTCTCTAGCCGTATCAACCATTGTACCGGTTGACTATGGAGTTGTGTTCCCTGCAGACGGACTGAGACTGGACCGGCTGTATCTTGCATTGGAGGCTGCTGGTGGAGACAGGAACTATCTAACGACAGACGATACGACAATCCATACCGGTCTCATAACGGATCATCCGGATGGAATGGTGTTCCACTTCCTCTTCTACGGGAACCTGGCAACAACATATCAGGTGATGATAACTGCGGATGCTGGAAGCGGACTTGTTCTCCAGAGTGGGGACGACACGTTCACCATACCTGTGGATGTCTCCTTCCAGGAGCCGGAGGAGGAGAACGACAACGTCGTCCTGGAGATTCTCGATGGGAACACGGCGATGCTCCAGGTGGATACGGCCGGAGCCGTGAGCGCACTTGACGTGCTTGAGCTGAGAGTGAAGTGGGAGGATTCTCCTGAAATCATAGCGGGAGATTACATGGCGGATCTGAGTCTTGAACTCACGACGATGTGACGAGGAGGAGCTGGTGATTATGAAAAGACTTGTCTTCTCTATGATTGTGATGACAGTAGGCCTGCTTGCCTGTTGGGCTTCAGAACCTCTGGAGTCCAAGACTTTAGAGGTGGCGCTGGATCTGAGTTCTGAGTCGACGATCACATGGTATGATTTCGGCTTCTCGTCAACTCAGGTCGGCAGCGGGAAGGAGGAGACTCCTGTCGCTTATGAGCCGACGGAAATCGATCATATAGCGCTTGTCCTGGAATCAGGTGCAGATGCTGACAGAATTGCCGAGAACACTGACGGCTCCCTATGGGTGTATTGGCATATCACATCAGGATCCGGGCTGGAGATTTCCATTGCTGGTGATGGTGATATGAAGAAGGAGGTTCCAGAATCCGAGGGGGAGAAAATCGGTTGGAACATCGCAATCGATTCTGCAGATGGAAAGGGCAGTGGGGAAACGCAAGTCGTATTCACACATGACCCTTCTGAAAACAGTGTAGGTGCAGATGGATCCAAAAAAATTCTTCTGGCTACAGAAGATCTCACCGGGCTGACTCTTTCGCCTGGTGAGTATACTGCGAATCTAAAACTTTCAATTGTCAAAAAATGAGGAGAAATGATATGAAGAGAACTCTTTGTCTAATGGCTCTCGTCTTGCTGATCGTTTCGGCATTGTCTGCAGGTGAGGAAACCACAAGCCCTTCCTATAGCGGTGGTATAGATAATGCCAATGCCAAAGCTACTACTCAGGTTTCGTTGAATATCGGAGGCGGAGATGCAAGTGCTTCTAAGATCGAACTGTACTTCTTGAAGGCTCAGGATGAGAACCAGAGTGCTACGTCTCAAGCTCCAGACAATACGAAATTGCAACCTTCTGTTGCTCTTGCCTTCAATTCCACCCCGAATGTTGCCGATAATACGGCTGACGGCTCTGGCGTCTATGCGTGGTGGAGAGTGCTGTATGGTGGAAATCTCTATATCAAGCTTGAGATTGATAAAGCGCTTTCGAAAGATGAAGAGACCGAGACTATCGACTGGGAAGCTGCAGCGACGGTTTTATCTCCCGCTACGGATGCCTCTGAGGGGGATGGTCTGAGCACCACTACTGTTAAGAAGACAGTCTATTCAAAGGTAGGAAGTGGAAATAAGATTGAAACCTTCGCTACTCATGTTGGAACGAAAGGCGTTCTGTCGTTTGGGCAGGCCAGGATCGATATCAAGACGGATGCAAACGAGGATTTTTCCAAGATTCCTGCCGGTACATATTCTGCGAATCTTACCCTGATTTGCACAACAGAAAACTGAACAATGGAAGATAGAAAATAGGAGAAAAAGAAAATGAAGAAGTTGATTATTGTTGTTTTGATTGCGGCGGTTTCTGTCGTAAGCATTTTTGCTGCTACACAGGGTAGTGCTTCAGGTACAGTCGGGGATAATCCGGAAGCTTATACTGTCGTAACACTTGACTTGACTGATGGTGGTAAGTCGTATGTTGAACTGTGGTTTGACAAAGAAGCGTCTACCAGTATCCCAGATACTCCTAAGGCTACGGTCAATCTTGGATTTTCTGACGACGCCACTAGTGCAAGCAATTCTGGAGATCCTCTTTACGCTTGCTGGAATATAGTCTCTGGAGATTCAATTGACGTTGAGCTTTATCTGACAGGTCCGCTTACAGCGAATGGTAAAGATATCGAATGGACTGCAACCTGGAAAAATGATAGTAGTGCAAATGTCACGATTTCATCTAATGAAGTTACTGGTGATTCTCTAGAAGGTTCGGATGTACTTAAATCATATACTGATACAACAGGTAATCCACTTAAGAAGACTGATAGCAAACAGATAACAATTTCTACTACCACTATTGATTATACGGATATCGTGCCCGGTACATATACGGCCAATCTGTATCTGAGATGTAAGACTAACTGATTTTCCTCAAAGGTTTTCTGGAGGCTGAAGTCATGAAGAGGTTTATGATCCTGTTACTTCTCGTATTTCCGGTGTGTCTTGTATCTGGTGAAGTGTCGTTTTCGACTACTGATTCCTCTGATTCTGAGGCAATCAAGGCCGCCGATGCATCGGTGGATACGGTACTGGACCTCTCTGGCTTCAGCTTTGTCAGCCTTGGGATCTATGACGAGTCTGATTCCACCGATCCTATCGAAGAGGTTCCGCTGGAACTGATTCGGGATGCCGAGGGGGCAATCAAGGCGATTGAAGACGTAGTGATCAGATATGCTGTCAAATATTCCGGGACCTTTGATCTCATGTTGCAGGCTGGAAATCCAGTGGAAGGAAATACTGGGGATGTGATTCACTGGAGAGCCTGTGTACAAGATGTAAACGGGAATATGAAATGGACTGGGGAAGGCCAGGTTGGAGGCGAAGAGTATTCGGCAATTGTCATACACAGCCATGAGAAAACAGCTGGGAACTATGACGATGGGACAGTCTCCGTCAGCCTGGAGACCGTTGCTCTTTCCAGTCCAGACCAGAAGCCTGCAAAGCTTGAAGAGCCGCTTAAGGTGTACATCTTTCCGCGGGGGTAGTGATTCATGAAAAGACGTTTCTGCCTCATCTTCATTCTTGTGTCTGTCTTGATGACTTCGTTTGCAGTTGATTCGGAGAAGAACTATGAAGTCAAGTTCGACACGCGACAGTATGCTCCGTTTTATCTCGACTTCGGATTTCGCAAAAGTGGATCAGAGGCAATTGAAAACGGTGAGGTCGACTTTTCTAGCATGACACTGGGGGAGGATCAGGCATCTGCCGTGCTGCAGCTTGAGGCTTACTGGAATATCATCTCCGATAAAAAGATTGAACTCTCATTGGAGATCGGTGCTCTTGTAAATGGAGAAGGTGAGTCCCGCAAGGAACTGGACTGGACACTTGAGTGGACTGAAGGAAGCGGAAGAATAGTACTGGACAGCTCAGTTGATGATAAGAAAACAGCTGTGATTCACACCCATCAAGGTCAGCAATACGACTATGATCAAGATTCAGTAGCCCTCAGAGGGTATGTGAATGTAGAGTATGGATCGGATGATTTCAAGAATATGGCTCTCGATACATATCGCGGTACGTTGACCTTGAAGGTGACTTCTTACGGAGGGTGATATGAAACGGACGGTCCTAGTGCTTATCATCATTATTTCTATTGTCCACCTGATTCCTGCTTCGGTAGTCATCAATTCGGATGAAAGTTGTGGGCAGGCAACGGCGAATCTGCTTCTTGTCATGGATGAGGTCAAGAAGGAGAACTTCGGCTTATCCTCTGAACCTGTTGATATCAACAACTCTCCAGTCCCGATAACGGCAGTAGAACTTGAAGGCCAGCTTTCTTCTAATGGTCAGACCCTGATCGGCTCGAAAACCGTATATGCCTATTGGGATATCGCTTCAGTGGACAAGGTGAGGCTTTCCGTCTCGATTAATAGCCCTATGAGTGGAGAAACAGGAAAGGTGAATCTTCACTGGTGCTGTTATTCCGACGATATAGATGATGTGAGACATTATGTCGGGTATGCGAATAATGGCGACTATCTTGTCGATCCATTGACGAATTATCAGACCGATGACTTCAAGCCATATGGGAACAGTTATGTGGTATACGACGAGTCGAAAACAGCTTCGCCTAGCTATGCTCGAATTGATAGCGTAAAACTGAATTTCCGCACGGATAATGCATATCCTTCCGATCCCGGCGTTCCTGCTGACACATATACAGGAACACTTGTTCTCACACTCAAAATAATTTAGGGGGATTTGAATGAAACGATTCATGATGTCCATCCTGATGCTTTTCACCCTGGTCGCAATCCACGCAACGGACAGTGGCCTTGTCGACGATTTTGCCGTACCTGTGACCTTTACATACAGATCGGGTATCAATCTGGGATTCAGCAGGGGGCAGGTTGGAATCCAATGGTTTAATTCCAATCTTGGTGAGAAAGATAATGTGATCAAGTTTTCATACAATTCCGGAACAGGACTCATTGAGACCGGATTCTTCTACTTCTATGCCCAGATCTATACGACAGACAAGGTGGAGATTTCAGTTGGCCTCCCCAATGGGGGTTCCTCTAATCCTGCAATCCTTACAGGAAACAATTCGGGGGATCCCCGAGATACGCTTGAATTCCAATCAGATCCACAGCTATTTACATCCAGCTCTGACTTGTTGGGAAACACCTCTTACACTGGAAAAGTCTTATACGATGAATCGAACAAGTCTGATGCCGACCGCACTCTGCCGCGCGTTTATTTACGCCGACTCAATCTGAGTGTGGATCCTGATGACCTTGTAAATAAAACCTCTACTCAATTCACCGGAACGCTTGTTTTCAATGTGGAGGTGCAATCATGAAGCGATTTAGACCTGCATTCGTCTTTGCCTTGATTCTTGTTGCCGCATCGCTTGGTGCTGATGTGTTTACAGCTCCTGAGAATATAAAATTTGACATTGTCGTAAACAAGACAGGTATATCACAGTTGTATTTCGCTGCTCCTGGAAGTTGGAATGTGCCAAAAACCGACTCAAATCCATTCCCACTGGTAAGCGGAGTGCCTCAATCGGTCACCATTGATGATATTGGAGTTTTCTGGAGCCTCTTCCCTGATTCGGAATCTGCTTCAGAATCCGTTGCAGTCGATATCAAGCTCCTGGCCACATCTGTATCCGAATATGTGCAAGATGTCGATGATGACTACATGCTTGATTTGCAGACTGATTCCTCGTCGGGCGTACCGGTCGGTCTGAACTATTCGATTGAAGCCTATGAAGTTGACGAAAACGGTTCTCAAGGCAAACTCGTTGCATCACTTGTGATTTCAGACGATGAGATCACAACCCGACTGAATAGGGAAAAAAGAATGCTGAGCCTGTTCAAGGAGACCGTCACAGCTAGAGGTGTGTCAGGTAAACGACTGGTGAAGCTTACGCTGAGTCCTCCGAAGACTAATGAAGGTAAATACTATATGGAAGGGGACTACAGAGGCTATCTGATTCTGCACGTGGAGACATTTTGAATGGTTACAGGAAATCCAATGGTACATTCAGATAACATCCATTCATCCGGCATATCCAAGGTCACAGGTATGGTTCATGTCCTCGAGAAGGCCATACTCGACAGGCAGTACCTCCAGGGTACTCTGATGCCGAGCCAGAACGAGCTTTGTAGAATTTACGGGGTATCTGCAAGGACGATGAGGGAGGCATTCAAGATACTCGAGGCCAAGGGCCTTGTCACCGTAAGTCAGGGCAGAAGGCCTTATGTGAACACCAACAGCCTCGACCAGTATGTCGACTCGATATCCGCATCGATGAAGACCAGAGGGCGGGGGGATCAGAAGTTCCTGGAGGATCTTCTGGATACCCATGCGGGACTGGAGGCGTCCTCCGTCAAGACACTGTGCGCTTCAGAGGATAGGCTGCTTGTCGTCAAGAAGCTTGAAAGCATGCTTGTCGACATGAGAAAGGATGTGGACCTCATCTCCCGATACGGCAGTTCCGAAGCGGTCGAGGATTTCAGAGTGAGGGACTTCTCGTTCCACAGCCAGATAGTGGAGTGTTCGGACAACAGGATCATGAAGTCGCTGTACAAATCATTCCTCGACCAGCTGAGGAACCTGATCAGCCCTGTCGACGAGTCGCTCGACGACAGGAGAATGAAGCTTGTCGAGTACGGCTATCTGTCGGATGCGGTTGCAATCGGGGACAGGGATCTCTCCTCATCGCTCGTACAGGTCATCGCAGGACGTATGAGACGTCGGCTGAAATCATCTGCAGGTACTGAAGCCATCAAGGAGGCGTGAAGCACTGAATTGCACTTTTCATCGAAAATCTTTTGATTGCCTCATCTGAACACTTGACCGCCTACCTCCCCCCGTTAGACTTCAGGCAGAAAGGGAGGTCGCTGTTGGGATTACGAATCGGGTGTATCCGTCGAAGAGTACGAAATCCGCTATTTCGACACCCGCCGCTATGAAGGCTGTTACGTAGAGTTCCATTCCGTGATGACCACCAAGTACGGACCAGACGAATCGGTTCTGGAATTCTCCGTCGAGATATCCGACCTGAAGTACAAGGGAGCTCCCAGGGAGGTGACCCCATATATACAGACTGAAGTGGAGCAGTTCATCAAGGACGGATACGTCGAGTGACAATCCTCTTGACGATCAGGGAAGGCTTTCCGGTCCTGAAGGTCGGGAGCCTTCTTCACGTCTGATGCAATCTGGCAGGAAGAAGTTCCAATCCTGCAATGCTTTCCACTGTTTTCCATTGTTGACAATGCTCTTGCAATTCTGCTAAATTGACGCACGTTGCCGGGCCGTTAGCTCAGCCGGTAGAGCAACGCCCTTTTAAGGCGTGGGTCACTGGTTCGAATCCAGTACGGCTCAACAACATGATGTCTCCATCGTCTAGTGGTTAGGACACCGGGTTTTCATCCCGACAACAGGGGTTCAATTCCCCTTGGAGATGTATCTGACGCATGTCTCCGTCGTCTAGTGGTTAGGACACCGGGTTTTCATCCCGACAACAGGGGTTCAATTCCCCTCGGAGATGACACTTGAGAGCCTTGGAGGAATCCAGGGCTCTCATCATATCTTGTGATGATGTTTGATCTGGTCGTTTCAGATCATCACGCCTTGTCTGTGTACCAGCTTCTTCCTGATCCCCTGGATCTGGACCGCATAGCAGATAGGAAGGATGATCGCCGCCGCGACCCATGCGACAGGGGAGGCGTAGCATACGCCAAGATAGCCGAACCACATAGGAAGCGTGAATGCCGCGATTATCCTCGCCACAAGTTCCGTGATCGAGCTGATCATGGGTATGGCACCGCTTCCAAGTCCCTGGCAGCCTGTACGGAACAGGAAGATCATTCCAAGCGGTATGAAGAAGAATATGACGACCCTCACATACAGCATGGCGTTGTCGATGACCTGCTGGTCCGCCGTGCTGCTGTCGATGAAGAGGTAGGCCAGAGGCTCCGTCACGAAGAAGGAGAGCACATAGGATATCAGGGACCATGCGACGATGAGGGCGAAACATGTCCTGAACCCCTTGCGGATCCTGTCCAGATTGCCTGCACCGAGGTTCTGTCCCGCATAGGTGCTTATTGCCATTCCCAGGGCCGTGAACATCTGGGACAGGAGCGTCTCTATCTTGTTTCCGATGGAGTAGGCCGCGACGATGTCGCTTCCGAACCCGTTGATCGCGATCTGGACGATTATCACACCGATTGCGCATACGGAGAACTGTATTGCTCCGGGCAGACCTATCTTCAGCAGGATGCGTATCATGTTGAAGTCGAGTCTGAAGTCGCCTTTTCTGAACCTGAATATCGGGAACTTTCCGGCTATGTAGAAATATGAGATGACGGCCGATATCGCCTGTGAAAGAATTGTGGCTATTGCGACACCTGCACAGCCCATCGGAATGACCAGAACAAGAAACAGATCGAGGACGACGTTGAGCACCGACGAGATCAGAAGGAACAGGAGAGGGCTCCTGCTGTCTCCGACCGCCCTGAGTATGGATGAGAACAGATTGTAGAACACGGAGGCCAGCAGACCTATATAGATGATGCTAATATAGTCGTTGGCCATCGAGATGATGTTCGAAGGTGTTCTTACGAGTTCCAGCATCGGCATCGAGAAGGCGAAGAACAGGAGCGAGACGACGATTCCGACGACTATGGAGGCGACGATGCTCATGGCGTACGCCTTCCTCATCCTGTCATGGTCTCCTGCTCCATAGCACTGGCTGACCAGGACTGCGAAGCCGCATCCGAGTCCCTGTGCGAAGCCGACGCACATGAAGCTGAATCCGCCGACCGCACCAAGCGCGGCAAGTGCATCGACGCCTACGAAGCGTCCGACGACCACGGTGTCCACCATCGAATATATCTGCTGGAACAGATTGCCAAGGAACAGCGGCAGCGAGAAGGCCAGAAGGAGCCTCAGCGGGCTTCCTGATGTCATGTTTCTTTCCATACCGGTGGAGGGTTTTAAACCTAAGAGGAAACAGTGTCAATTCAAAATCTGGAATCTGAATACAAATTTTTCAGAAAAATCCAAAAACCGCTTTACAATTTCCACCAAAGGTTGTAGAGTCCAGATTCGTTGGCCGGGAGGCCGACGGAAAAAAGAAGTGGGAAGGCGGATGAAGGAGCTTGACCACTGCCGCGAAAGGTGCTAAGTTGACAAGGCGCCTCGAGAGTGGCGGATCTTTGAAATGATGATGAGCGAAGGGAAAGAG
>CALXKL010000011.1 GCA_944388965.1 uncultured Spirochaetales bacterium
CTCTTTCCCTTCGCTCATCATCATTTCAAAGATCCGCCACTCTCGAGGCGCCTTGTCAACTTAGCACCTTTCGCGGCCGTGGTCAAGCTCCTTCATCCGCCTTCCCACTTCTTTTTCCGCCGGCCTTCCGGCCAACGAATTTGGACTCTAGCACAATGGGAAAATAAAGGCAATAGAGAAAGCCGCACTTTTGTGCAACTTTCTCACATTGCCAATTCAAATCCTTATTCCACAATCATTTGATTGTTTGAAAAATCGTCAATCCGGGTCGCTGTTCCATTTCCGGGACAGGTCGTCCAGGTCCTGGGCAAGCCTCGAAATCGCATTTACAAGCCTCGTGCAGCGCTTCATGTCGCTCCTGTCGACTGTGCCGACTGCAAACTCGAATCTCTCCAGAAGCCGTACCAGCCTATCCTTCTCCTCATCCAGAGTCTGACAGGCCGTGTCGAGTATCCTGGTGTTCCTGTCGATGTAGACTGCCTTCTGCTGCTCGGGCAACGGTAGGGACAGATCGTAGCTGTCGAGCATCTTCGGAGCGCATGCAGCATATCCCTGATCGCATATTCGCTGCGCGAAAGCCGGTGCAACGTTCTCGTCACCATGTACCACGAACACCTTCTCCGGCTTTCGGGTGAAGCTGTGCAGCCATTTCTCCAGCCCGTCCCGGTCGGCATGTCCGGATAGACCTGGAAGAGACTCTATGCGGGCCTTCACGTCTATCTGCTCCCCGAATATCGTGACATGCTGGGCACCGTCCACGATGTTCCGTCCAAGCGTGCCGTTCGCCTGATAGCCGACGAAGAGGACCGTGCACTCGCTTCTCCACAGATTGTGCTTGAGGTGGTGCTTGATCCTTCCGGCGTCGCACATGCCGGAGCTGCTTATGATGACGCACGGCTCCTTTCTCGTGTTCAGTGCCTTCGAATCCTCCACATCCTGCGTCTTGACAAGGGATGTGAAATCCACAGGGTTCAGTCCTCTTTCCACAAGTTCCATCGCCTCGTCGTCGAAATAGTCGCCACGGATGGAATCCTTGAAGATGCGCGTGGCCCTGACCGCAAGCGGGCTGTCCAGAAACACCGGCGGAGCATAGTCCAGCAGACCATGGTCGATCACGAGCCTGTAGAGGTAGAGAATCTCCTGGGTCCTGCCTACGGCGAAGGACGGGATGATCAGCTTTCCACCGCGTCTGAAGGTGCTGTCGGTTATCTCGGCCAGCATCTTCGCCCTGTCCATCAGGCTCATCACGTTCTTATCATGCAGGCGGTCCCCGTATGTGGACTCCATCACGACCACATCAGCCTTGTCTATGTAGTCCGGATCCTTGATGATGGGCTGGTCCAGGTTTCCGATGTCTCCGGAGAAGACGATCTTGCGCGTCGTCCCCTCCTCTTCCAGAAACACCTCTATGCTTGCCGAGCCGAGAAGATGCCCAGCATCAGTGAACCTGACATGAAGATGCTCGGACAGTGTCAGCATTCTGTCGTATTCCACCGCCTCGAAGTGGTTCATCGTCTCATACACATCCTCCTGTGTATACAGCGGGTCCACATCACCCTTTCCGCTACGTCTGTTCTTCCTGCTTTTCCATTCGGCCTCGCTCTCCTGGATGTGGGCCGAGTCCAGAAGCATGATCGAGCACAGCTCCATCGTGGCACTGGTCGCATAGATCGTTCCGGGAAACCCCTCCTTGACAAGCTGAGGCAGCCTGCCGGAATGGTCGATGTGCGCATGGGTCAGCAGGACGAAGTCTATCGAGGAAGGGCTGAACGGGAAGGACGTCCCGCAATCCTTCTCGTCCTCGCCCTGGCTCATGCCGCAGTCGACAAGTATGCTATGGTCCCTGCTCTCCAGCAGGAACATCGAACCCGTGACATGTCGTGCCGCTCCGCAGAATCTGATGTCCATTCTTCTCCTCCTAATTGAAGTCTAATTCCGTTTCGTCATGCAGGCTACATCGGATATCGGATCGTTTCATGGATTATCCAGATCGCTTTCGGCATATCGAAAACGCCGAACAGAAGCGTGGAATGCGTTTTGTCCACCTGAAAACACCGATTCCACCGGATTGAATAATCCCTGGAATCCATAGAAAGAACAAAAAATGGTCTGCATCTTGGCAGACCACTTCATGCATCGGGCATGGTTCATGTCATCAGTCGAAGAACAGCTGGTACACCTCGTCCGCACTCCTGCTGGAGGCCAGCATGCGTACGAACACGTCGCTCGAGCACAGTCTGGCGATCGAGGACAGCAGCTGCACATGCTCGGTGGGGTTCTCCTGGCTTGCAAGCACGAGGAAGAAGATGCTCGACTTCTCCGAACCGCCGAAGTCCACCGGAATCCGGCTGACTCCGATCACAATGGCGCTCTTCTTCAGGAAGGGGATCTTGGCATGCGGGATGGCTATGCCCTTCTCCATCGCCGTGGATGCGATCAGCTCGCGGTCGATGACCGCCCTGACGATCGCTTCGCGCTGATCCTCGTCGAGGGCCTCCTTGTCGCAGTAGGCACCGACAAGATCGCGGATGATGTCTTCACGCTTCACGCTTGTAAGCGGATTTATGATAAGGTCTTTGTCTATGATCTCAAGCAGTCCCATCAGTCAAGCTCCTCGAACATCTGCCAGATAGACTCGTCGTCGCGTGCGACGAGAACAGGGCAAGGAGAAGTGCGGAGCATCCTGTCGCTCTCGCTCGTAAGCTCCTCGCGCCTAGAACGTATCATGTTCACCGAACCAAGGACAAGCAGGTCGACATGGTTGTCCTTGATGTATCTGAGCACCTCGGCGGACGGGGAGCCGTCCACGATGACGCCGGTGACCTCGACGCCCTTGCTGTGGGCGAGCTTCTCGATGTGCCGGATATGCCTCCTGGCATCCTTGCCCATGTCGTCCATGTACTCGGCCTTCTCCTGGTTGATGAAGATCCTGGCCTTGACCAGGTCGCCGAGCGCCTTGGTGTTTATGCAGTACAGGGCATGGAGCCGGCTTCCGGTCCCCTTGGCCAGCAGCACCGCATACATGGCCGCGCTCATCGACCCCTCGGAACCGTCGAGATAGACGAGCATGTCGCTGAATGGCACGTTTCCTGTCACTGCTGTACCTCCTCCTGTGTCTGCGTCCGCTCAAGGCGGTCCTTGACGGACTTGAGCAGGATGAAGTTCTCCCTTTCGGATTCCTCTATCCTGCCTTCAAGATACTTCATCGTCTCCTCCTTGTCAGGTATGACGAGCTTCTCCAGTGCATTGACCTTCCTGATCGTCTTCTTCACCTCGCGGCTGAGACGCATGATGGACACCTTCAGCTCGGCCATCTGTCCCATGAGCGTGAGCGCGTCACGGTACTTCTCGATGGCGACCTCCGAGAGCATGCTGGTCCCTTCGGGGGAGAAGAACGGCCCCTGTCCGGAGAACGACGTATGGACCTTGGGAAGCTGGACGCCCATGACCTTGCGTCTGCCCAGCTCGATCTCGCTCGTGATGCCGACGGCTCCGGCGAGGTTGCCCAGTCTCAGGCGCCCCATGTGCATGATGGAGTCCTCAAGCGACTTCTGGGCCTCGCCCAGCGCCTTCTCCACCCTGTTCTGATAGTCCACAGCCTGGTCCACCAGCGTCAGAAGCTCGCTGACGAGGATGCTGCGCTTCTGGTCGAGAAGCTCGTAGCCGAGTCTGGAGAACGCCAGCTCGTCCCTTATCCTCATCAGATTGCTTCTGGTAGGTGCAATGCCCGTATCCATACCTCAGCCCTTGTAGTGTTCGCCGATCTCCTCCTCCGTAAGCCTCTGCAGCTCCTCGGCAGGAAGAATTGAAAGACCTTCCCAGGCAAGGTCCAGCGTCTGCTCTATCGAGCGGTCCTCGTCGAAGGCCTGGTTGAGGAAGCGCTGCTCGAAGAACTCGCCGAACTTCATGTACAGGTTGTCCGTCTCGCTGAGCTCCTCCTCGCCGATGACCGACGCAAGGTTTCTCACATCCTTTACATGGCTGTAGGATGCGAACAGCTGGTTGGACAGATGCGGATGGTCCGCCCTGGTCATGCCCTCTCCGATGCCGTCCTTCATCAGACGGGAGAGAGACGAAAGACAGTTGACAGGCGGGTAGATCCCTCTTCCTCCCAGGTCCCTGTCGAAGACGATCTGGCCTTCCGTGATGTATCCGGTGAGGTCCGGAATCGGGTGGGAGATGTCGTCGTTCGGCATCGTGAGAATCGGAAGCTGGGTGATGGACCCGCTGCGTCCGGAGATCTTGCCGGAGCGCTCGTACAGCTCTGCAAGGTTGGAGTACAGATATCCGGGGTATCCCTTTCTGGAAGGGATCTCTCCACGCAGCGTGCTGATCTCGCGCAGCGACTCGCAGTAGTTGGTCATGTCGGTCATTATCACCAGGACCTGCTTGCCCTTGTCGAATGCGAGATGCTCGGCCAGCGTCAGCGCGGTCCTCGGCGTGATCGTCCTCTCGATGGAGGGGTCGTCCGCAAGGGACAGAAAGAGCGCGACGTTGTCAAGGACACCGGTCTCCTCGAAGCTGTCCGTGAAGTACTTCGCGACATCGTACTTGACGCCCATGGCGGCGAACACGATCGCGAATTCGGATGCTCCGCCACGGACCTTGGCCTGACGCACGATCTGTGCGGCCAGCTGGTTGTGGGACAGTCCGTTTCCCGAGAAGATCGGCAGCTTCTGGCCCTGGATGAGCGTCGTCATGCCGTCGATGACGGAGATGCCTGTCTGGATGAAGTCCCTGGGGTACTCGCGGCTTGTCGGGTTGACCGGAGAGCCGTTGACGTCCCTGTCATCGCTGCCACGCGGGTCGGCACCGCCGTCACGGCTGTGTCCAAGACCGTCCATGACGCGTCCAAGCATGTCCTCGGTCACCGAAAGCGACAGCGGCTCGCCCAGGAAGTGCATCCTGGTGTCGGGAAGGTCCAGACCATCGGTTCCCTCGAAGACCTGGACGCAGACGACATCGTCGGAGGTGTCCAGGACCTGTCCCTGACGTCTCGACCCGTCGGGTGCGATGATCTCCACCAGCTCGCCATAGCCGACAGGATGCGTGTTCCTCATGTACACGAGCGGGCCGTCGATGCGGCTGGCCCCCCTGTATTCCCTGCCTTTCAGCAGGTTTCTGTCGATGACGGTCTCAGTCCTCATACAGGCCTCCCAACTGTGTCATGGAGCGATGGAGCTTGAGTGCAAGCCTGTCTATCTCCTCGATCCTGTCGTTGGAGATGTTGAAGCGCATCCTGGCCATCTCCTGGACGACGGAAAGTCTTCTTATCTTCACCATCGGGACACCCTGCGCGATGGCCTGGCTGCCCTCGTCGTAGTACGTGAGGATAAGATCCATCATCGCAATCTGCTTCTCAGGCGAACAGTATCGGTCGATCTCGTCGAAGGCGTTCTGCTGGAGGAAGGCGTTCTTGAACAGTGTGCAGACCTCGAGTATGAAGTTCTGGCTGTCGGGAAGCGCATCGGCTCCGACCAGCTTGACTATCTGCTGCAGCCTGGTCTCCTTCTGCAGAAGCTCCATGATGCGCGCCCTGTTCCTAGACCACTTGCCCTGGCTCCTGTCATCCCACCAGCTCTTGAGCTCGCCGGCGTACTCGGAATAGGAGTCCAGCCAGCTGATGGCAGGATAGTGTCTGGCCGATGCAAGCGACCTGTCCAGTCCCCAGAAGCAGCGCACGAAACGACGCGTATGCTGCGTGACCGGTTCGGAGAAGTCGCCTCCGGGAGGACTCACGGCTCCGATGATGGACACCGAACCCTCTTCGCCGCACAGGGTACGGACATGGCCGGCCCTCTCGTAGAACTGGGCTATGCGCGTCGCCAGATAGGCGGGGAAGCCCTCCTCCGCCGGCATCTCCTCCATGCGTCCGCTGAGCTCCCTGAGGGCCTCTGCCCATCTGGAAGTGGAATCGGCCATGATGGCGACGTTGTATCCCATGTCCCTGTAGTACTCGGCCATGGTGATGCCTGTGTAGATGCTGGCCTCGCGGGCGCTGACCGGCATGTTCGATGTGTTCGCGATGAGGATGGTCCTCTCCATGAGGCTCTTGCCGGTTCTCGGATCCACCAGATGAGGGAACTCGCGCAGGACGTCCGTCATCTCGTTCCCCCTTTCTCCGCAGCCGATGTAGACGATGATGTCCGCATCGCACCACTGGGCGATCGAATGCTGGGTCATCGTCTTTCCTGTTCCGAATCCTCCCGGGATGGCGACGGTGCCGCCCTTGGCAAGGGGGAAGAGCGAGTCGATGACACGCAGTCCCGTGATCAGCGGCACATCGAGGTTCATCCTGTCCTTGATCGGACGGGGGACCCTGATGGGATGGTACTGGACCATGTCCAGTCTCTTCTGACGGCCGTCCTGCTCCAGTACGGCTATCTCGTGTCTGACGTCATAATCGCCTTCGCTCTCGACCGAGATGACCGTCCATTCCCCCTGCATGGAGGACGGGACCATTATCCGATGCCTGACACGGCTGGTCTCGTCGACCTCGCCCAGGACCATGCCACGGGACACCGTGTCGCCGACGGAGACGACGGGTACGAAGTGCCACAGTCTCTTCTCGTCCACGGCGCCTGCCGATATGCCCTTGCCGATGAAGTCTCCGCTCAGACGGCGGAGCTCCTCCAGAGGGCGCTGTATTCCATCATATATGTTCCCGATCAGGCCGGGGCCGAGCTCGCATGACAGCGACATGCCCGATCCGTATACGTTGTCGCCAGGAGCGATTCCCGTCGCATCCTCGTAGACCTGCACCGTCGCGGTCGAGCCGGACAGCTTGACGATCTCGCCTACGATCTGGCCTTCGCCCACGTGGACAAGCTCCATCATGGCGGCATCGGTAATGCCCTTCACCTGAAGGACAGGGCCGTTGACCCTCTTCACCTGACCTATGATTCTGCCTTGCATGTGCTTTCCTGAATAATCTTCTTCATATCCTTGGCCATGCGCCTCATGCGCACGTCAAGCTGGTTGTTGTAGTAGACCTTGTCGTCAAGGCTTGCAAGCTGCACGCCCCAGCCTGAGACATGGTGCTCCTTGTCGAGCACGAGAGCCACGTTCATGCCGGTCTTGTGCGCAAGAAGCGCGCGGGCCTCTTCGAGCATGGCGTCGTCGACGCTCTCCCTGATGTCGTACTGGACCTTCGCCTCGCCCATTCCGAGACCGTATGCGGCCTCGGCGATCCACTGGACGAGGACGCCCCTTGCATCAGGTGAATGGAAGAGGGCCTCGAACAGCTCATCGACCCGCGCCATGACGGCGTCGTAGGCCGCGTCGTTGTTCCTAAGCTCGCGCGCACGCTCATAGGAGCGCACGGCGTTCTCCTCCCGGCTCCTGATGGCATCCAGGCGGATGGTCGTGTTGCGCCTCTCCTCCTCACAGGCCTTCTCGGCCTTGTGACGTGCCTCCTCGAGGATCTCGTCCGACTCCGCACGGGCCTTGGACAGCAGCTTGTCCGCCTCGGCTCTGGCAGTCTGGAGGATACCCTCGTAGATCGGACTCTCACTCATATCGAAACTCCAATCGCCTCGTTGACAAGGCTCCTGAGATCGCGCGACGAGGTCTTGCCGGGGTCCGGAATCTCGACGACAAGCGGGAAGCTTTCGCTGAAAAGATACCTGTCGACGGTCTCCCGGATCATGGACGCCACGGATTCCGTGATTATGATCACGGCGTTCTGGCTGTCCTCGATGGCCTTGTCCCAGGCCGCCCTGGCCTCGCCTTCGTCATGTACGCTGGCCCCCGACAGTCCCACAAGGGAGAAGCCCAGGGCCGTGTCCTCGTCTGCGATCACGAAATACTTCATTACGGCGGCTCAGACCTTGGCGAGTATCATCAGTGCCGTGATGAATCCGAAGACGACGAGACCTTCGGCAAGCGCGATGAAGATCAGGGCGTTGGAAGCGATCTCGGGACGCTCTGATATCGCTCCCATGGCCGCGGAGCCGACCTTCGAGATGGCCATTCCTGCGCCGAGTGCGCCGAGGCCGAAAGCCAGGGCCGCCGCGATGCAGACCCATGCCGTGGTGTACTGGCCGGACGTCGGGCCCGTCACTGTCTCAGCGGCATACAGGCTCGGGGTGAACACGAAGGCACATCCCACCATGAGCAGGATAGTTGCCAGGAACGAAAGGCGGACCTTTCCCATGAATGCATGACTGGTCATATTAGACATCTCCATTCTCTTCCTAATCGATCACGATACGGCTTCTGAGCCCCACCGGCTCGTATGCGATACCGCGACCTGTGAAATACTTTGTGAAGAACTCGTAGTAGTTCAGCCTGAGCGACTGGATTCCCGCACTGAGTCCCTCGATGGCAATGACGATGACATTGCCAAGGATCATTATGAGGACATAGGCGACGAGGTTGCCCGTCATGGCGGCCATGTCCTCGAATGCCGTCATGAGCGAGACATGTGCGATTCCCAGTCCCGCGACTCTCATGAACGAGAGAGTATTTGAGAGGAAACTGGAAAAAATTTCAAGGACCTGGACGAAGAAGTCCATCACCGTGTCGACGACGACGGATGACACCTTCTCCCTGTGGCCGCTCAGCTTCGCCTTGTGCGCGGCGTACACGGGTCCCTTGACTATTATCATGACGAGACACAGCCCCAGTCCGGCATAGAGTGCCGGACTCGTCGGGAAGGCCCTGTAGCCTGTGTCGACGAAGTAGTAGCAGGCATAGATGCCCAAGGCGTACATGACGCCTCCGACCAGCCCGTTCTTGTCGAAGACCAGCTCGAGATAGCGTCTCTTGCGCACGAGGTTTATCCAGTTGAGTACCAGACCGGTGAATATCACGGCGATGCCGAACTTTATGGTGATTCCAAGTATGTCGTATACGCTGCTTACCAGCCCGCCCTCGGCATGGCCGTTGACCACGGCATGGTAGTTGAACCAGATCGCCGGAAGCCAAGAGTAGCCGAAATACGAGCCGAAGAGCGCACCGCCGACCATGCTGGCCGGTCCCAGGAACATCAGCAGAGAGCACAGATAGCGAGAGATGAGACCGTCCTTCGCCATCGGATGGCGCCTGTACCACTGGCCGCCGATGATTCCGATCAGCAGGAGCACGAGGCCCTGTCCGACGTCGGCGAACATCAGGGCGAACATGATTATGTATGCGACGGTAGTGAACGGAGTCGGGTTGATGGAACCGTACTCGGGAGTGCCGTAGTTCTTCACCATGCGCTCGAACGGCGCCAGCACCTTCGCGCTGGAGACGGACGTGGGTATGCTCTGCCTGTCGACCTCGCTGTCATCGGTCCACTCGATGATGCACTTGCCCTTTGCGGCCTCGTAGATCACCGACTCGACCTCTCCGGCCTTCGCGGCGGGGACCCATCCCGAGAACAGCGTCGTGTTGCGCGTGTAGGAGAAGAAGGACTCCACATGGCCACTGAGTTCGCTGACACGAAGGAGAATCCACATCCTCTTGAGATCCTCGCCCTGCGCGGCGATCCTCTCCTTCACCTGACGGGCCAGGTCATCCACCTTGCCCTGGATGGAGGCGCGCTTCTCCTCCAGCGCCCTGGATGCGATCTGAAGACTGTCCTTGTCGGCCTTCGGGCTCTCCGTCCAGCCGAACTTGTCCATGATCTCGTCGATGCGGGAGACGTCCCTCTTGAGTGACAGCGACACGAGCATGCCACTGTCGTCCTTCGCAACGACGGCGCAGTACGGGGCCAGACGCATCATGAAATCGTCCAGCTTCCTGTCGGCTGATATGGAACCGATCCTCAGGTCTATGTACTCGGTCTTCTTCTCCTTGACGTACGACAGCATCTCGTCATATGCGACAAGGCGCTGGTTGAGGTTCCTCTGCTCCTCGCGAAGCCCGGCCATACCGGACGACAGTCCGTCCAGCGTCCTGCGGCAGGCATCCATGTCCAGACCGCCGAGCGAGTCGACGTCCGACTTCGATATCGGGGGAAGGTCGAGACCGCCCAGCTTCATGAGGTTCTCACAGCGGCCCCTGAGGTCTCCGATCGCCCCTGTCGGGATGTCCACCTTGCGGCTGGAGAGTCTGGAGGCCTGCTCGCCGTCGAGCTGCGAGATGTGGACGAAGTCCATCACCCCCTCCTCCAGCAGGGCCTTGACGACGGCATCGCTGTATCCGTCCAGCACCACCGCCGTGAGCATCTTCATCTTCTGTGTAAACAGGCTCAATTCACTTCCCTCCTGATCTGATCCTCGCTCCAGCCGTAGTACTTCGCGGAGAGGATTGCCTTGATGGTGTTGTCCTCGCTCCGGCACAGGTAGATGTAGCTGAGAATCGTTCCGATGGTGAATGGGTCGCCGGAGAGGATGGATGTGAACTCCTTCCGCCTTCTCTTCGCCAGATAGTTCTCTATGGCGAGCGTACCATAGGCCAGCTCGCCGTGCGAGGTGGACAGCTCCCCCCTGGCCTCCATCTGGCCAAGCTGCTCGTTCACCTCGGGATATCTCCTCTTTATGATCTCACGCGCGTCCGCGAACGTCAGCTCCCCCTTCGACACCTTCTTCTCCAGGATGGAATAAAGGGAGCCGCGTGCGATGAAGACCCTGCTCAGTCTCGCGCTGTCGCAGTGGTGGTAGAAGCCGTAGCGGATCAGGTTGAGTATGTTCTTCAGGTCCGCATCGACGGTGTACACCTTCTCGGCGACCTCTCTGTCGGCCTTGTCGAGATGGTCCAGTGCGGCATACAGGCTGTCGAACCACAGATGGTCGAGGGCGATCTCGAAGTCGAAAAGGCCCTCCTTCTCGAGCCGCTGGTCGCTGTACTGACCGAACAGGCCGCTGTACGGGGTCGAATGGAATGCCTGCATGAGGTCGTCATACGTCAGCGCGTTCACGATGCGCGTCCAGTCGATGTCGTGCACGATCCTGCCGCGGTATATGTATGCCGCACGGTAGCTTATCGAATGATGCAGGGCATTGGCCGAATACCACAGCCTGACCGCGTTCTTGATGTTCTCGATCTCGCTCTTCTCGAGCAGCACGCTGACGAACGAAGCCGGGCGGGGGTCCAGGGCATGGATGATGTCCTTGTGCACATCGACCTCGCGGCTGAAGAGCGCGAGCTCCACCTGCTGAAGATCCGCCGTACGGGCATAAACCTGGGCAAGCTCGTCGTACTGCGTACCCGAAAGCGACGCGATGGCCTCGCCGAGATTGGGCGCCTTGATCATCGAGTCCAGTATGCCCGACGACATCATCGAGCCGATACGGGCCCTCAGCTTGGAATTGATGTATCCATAGCGGGAGACGCTGTCCATCAGGACCTCGATGAAAACAGAGGGACGGATGTCACGAGGTCGACGATCCTGCGGCTTGCCTCCTCCACGGCCGAGGTGTCGACCTCCACCGTGGCCTGCATGAGCTGTCCGCTCTTCTCGTCCAGCTCCCTGAGCTTCTCGTCCAGGGCCCGGCTGGCCTGCTCGACTATTCCGTCGGCACGTCTGCGCTCGGCCTCGAGCTCTTCCTTCACTATGCCTGCGGCCTTCGTCTGGGCATCCAGGACCATGGTCCTGGCCTCGTCGTCGGCCTGTTTCCTGATAGCCTGGGCCTCGTCCTCTACGCTGAGGATCCTGTCGATGACTTCGCTTCTCATTTTCAGCACCAGCTCAATATTCTTTTCTCTCGCCCTTAATGTCAACAGGGCACATTATGCGGCCTCGGGTGCACGCGATGCACACTCCTGTGCGGTCCACGGACGCCTCACCGGCCGAAGTCCTGGCTGATCTCATCGTCGGTAAGAGGCGGGAACAGCTCGTTCCAGAAGGTTGCCGAGTCGATGATCCTGACTGGACTGATGTCCACAAGCCCCTGGTAGCCGGAAAGATAGCCGTCGACACCTTCGGCGGCCATAGTGCTGTCGAAGGAGAAGGCATGCCGCGCAGCCATGTCGGAGTCGAAGTCGAGCGTTCCGTAGTCCACAACCCTCAGCTCGTCGTCATCCAGCGCTTCGACGTCGAATCGGACGGCGTACCACAGTCCATCGTATTCCACATCGAAGACATATGTGCCGGGCTCCACGCCGGAGATTATGAAGCGGCCGTCCTGGTCGGCGAACAGATACAGAGAGATGTCGCCTTCGAGCCGGAGGCCTCCATCCTCGTCCTCCACCACCCTGTATACAGGCGAGCTGAAAGTGTTCTGGACCACGCCGTCGAAGGCCAGCAGGCCGCTGACCGTGTACTCCTGCGGAACGCTTATCCTGATGGAGTAGCCGGACCGGTTGTCCGGGTTGAGCTCATATGCGAAGGTCTGCGTCTCGGCGAACTCGTCGTCGCCTGTCACGTAGACGACGATGTTGTTCCGCTGATAGCTGGACAGGGAGGAATAGACTCCGGTGCCGAACACACTGTCGATGTCCTGTGCACTGCCCTGGTTGGAACGCGCGACCTGGATCTGGGCTCCGGACAACGACCCGCGGGGCCTGATCAGCACGAAGCTGTCGCGCACGGAGCGGCTGATGCCGAACACGCCACCGGAGAAGTAGCTTGCGCTGGACAGGCTCGCCGACAAGTTCAGCCTGTCATACCTGTCATATGCAGAGGCGCGCACACTCAGTCCGAACAGGTCGCCGCTGTGGTACCAGCTTCCCGACAGGGTGTGGTCGTCGATCCGGCCGAAGTCGAAGCCGGACAGGCTGGCCGAGAAGCTGTCCCTGTTGCCCACCGAGAAGCTCGTGGACAGACTGTGGGTGCCGGTGAAGCCTGTCGAATAGGATCCGCTGGCCCTTCCACCGAAGGAGAAGCTGGCCGTCAGATAGCCCGAGATGCCTACATCCTCTCCCCTCTTCAACGACTGGCTTGCCGTAATTCCCGCGGATATGCCGAGGTTCCTCATCGGGCTGACAGAGAACGAGGTGCTCACTCTCCACTCGCTTCGATCCAGGTCATAGCCGTCCACCACGAGATTGCCCGAGGCGCTGTAGCGCAGGAAGCCCAGCGAACCGGAGAACGACAGACGGAAGGAGAGCCGGTCCCCTTCACCTGAATTGTAGCTGCTGTTCGCGTACGAGATGGACGTGCTGACGCCTCTTACAACGGTCCAGTCGAACAGGAAGCTGTGGTCGAGTCTGGCCTGAAAGTCGAACTCCCGCCCTCTCTCGGCTGCACTGTCCAGGATGCCGTCCGCACTCAGCGTCGTCGTGCCCAGCAGCCAGGCCCGTCTCAAGGCGACGGAGGCGTCAAGTATTCCGCGATCCGGAGCGATTCGCATGCTGAAGTCGCTCATGAGGGTCATCTCGTCGCTCAGACCGACGTCCTGATACCAGGAGATCACGACGTCATCCAGATGATAATCGTAGTAATACTGTGGAGAGACGCGCAGCAGCAACCCCGTGGCCTCGTCCTCGTTTCCCACGTCGATCTGGCTGCGGCCGATGTTGATGGACCCGCCGAAAAGCGTCTCCCCCCTGCTCAGTAGCTGCGAATCGTACGACATGTCGAAATACTGCCTGTAGGACACGTCCTCCAGCATGGCCAGCACCTGTGGATCGCTGCGGTCCAGCGAAGGGTCCACGAGTCTGGAGGGCGTGACAACGATCTCGATCTCGTTGTAGCCGGAATCGAACGTGAAGTCCTCCAGTCTGTAGTTGCCCGGCTGAAGAAGACGATGGAAGACGATCCGGCCGTTGCGCACGATCCAGATGTAGGACTCCTCGACGATCGTCACGTACTCCCTGTGGCTGTTGCCGGGGCTGGTGATGCTACCGTAGCTGTAGCTCTTCTCGAACTGCACGCCCAGCGGAGTGCCCTGCGGCGACTGGCCGAAGCCGTAGACGTTGCCCCAGCTCAGCCTGATGCCCTCGTCGACGAAGTCATAAAAGAAGCGGTACGAGTTCCAGCTGAAATGGAACTCGTCGTTCCTGACGCCGAGATTGTAGAAGAAGTCGAAGTCGACCGGTCCCAGCGTGAGATAGTTCGACACGGCGAGGTTCACGGAATAGCCGAAAAGGTCATCGTCGAAGGCCCAGTCGAGACTGGTGTAGAGGTTGTAGCCCGTCCTCCAGCTGAACCAGTCGGGTTCGATCGGCTGCGCACCGGACAGGCTGTAGCTGCGTCTGGACCAGGAGCCTCCCGACAGGCTGATCACGCGCTCGGGCATGTCCTCCAGAGAGAAGGCCATGTCGATCGTGAAGCCGACCTCGTCATAGGTGACGCGCACCCCGTTGTCCTCGAAATGTCTGATGGACACGTAGTCGCCGACCCCATCGACGAGTAGTCTGCGATAGGCGCTGTCCGTCAGAAGCCCTGACAGGTACATCTGCAGCTGGGAGGTGTTCATCAGGCGCTCCCCATCCTGGAAGAGGATCTCGAGGTTGCCCATCGTCTCGCCGTCGACCGTAAACATGAAATAGTACAGCCCGTCGTCGTATTCGAGAGTGTCCTGGCCCTGGACGAAGAACGTTGCGAAGAAGTCGTCGTCATACACGGGCTCGTCGGAGCCGGTTATGATTATCTGGGGAACGTATGCGAATGCATCAAGAATCGTCGGCGGAGCCGGGACCCTTGCCGTCCCGACGGCCTCGCCGATGCCGCTGCTGTCCGGAGTTCCGACATCGACGCCTGGAGCCTCCTCGACATCGGCATCCAGGTGGACGTCATCCGTGACACCCTGCGCGACAGCCTCGTCGACCGGTCTGGACGCAGTCGGCTCCTCCTGGGCATCAGGCATGAGGGATTGATGAGCATCGGGGACGGACGGGCCGCCATCATCCTCGCACCCCACATCCTCATCCATGTCGTAATCCAGCGCATCATCAATTTCCAGAGGCTCCGGGACACAGGTTCCGGCAGGCTCGTCCCCACTGGCATCCTGGGACGATGCCGAGTGCCCGGTATCGTCACTGTGGACCTCGTTGGACGATGTCGACACGACAGCGGTGCCAGGCACGGGTGCAGAGTGTGTCCTGAACAGATGAATCGTGACGAACGAGAGGAGACAGACAAGCACCGTGACGAGAAACGTCAGCGGAAGCACTCTTGCAAGATTCGTCGAACGCCTTTTCATGTTCCCCCCTGACACGCCTTGACAGAAGACGGAAGAGATCCTATGTCACTGGGCTCCGATGTCGAAGTCGTAGTCGATCGAGGCGCTGTATGTCGAGCCGGAGGCTAGCCCTGCAGGCATCGGGACGTCCTTCGTCCAGCTCATTCCAGCCAGGATGTTGGACCCCGAGATGCCGGGCAGCGCATCAGATCCGCTCAATGTGACCTCGCCACCTTCGCCGTCACGTATGCGGATCTCGCAGTCGTAGAGTATCTGATGGACATTGCCGTTGTTCGTGAGCGTCACGGCCAGCGTACCGTCACCGTTGTCCACCACGGACGAGACCTGCACGTTCTCCTGCACCCTGCTCGGAAGCACATATGCGCTGGCCCTGAAGACATAAAGGAAGTTGAACATGCTGCCCGATGAGGCGATGCGTCCCTGCGAATAGGGAATCTGCTCCGCGACGATCCTGAACGACAGCTCACGGGTCACTGTGCGGGGCCCCCTGTACTGTACACGCACAATCTGCGAACTCTGAGGCTGTATGAGAATCCTGGAAGGCTGTATGTTGAAATACCTGGAGGCATCCGAGTTCACCTCATTGCCCTCCCCGTCCTGCGTCCTGACAAGAGCGCTCACCACGACCGCTATTATGTCGTCGCTGTCGTTGGTGATGGTGAAGGTCTTCGTCGCACCCGCACCGGAGACGTCGAACGTCTGCACAAGCGGCTCGAACTGGAACGCCGAAAGCGAAGCGCAGACAAGCGCCAGCAGAATCGCAATGAAAAGAAGTGACTTATGTCTCATGTTGGCCTCTCTTTGATTCACCACATTATACTGTCATGAAACGCCATTTCGCAATATGAATGGATACCGATATACAGGCGCATGATGATGTTTTATGGACTTATGTCATAAGTTCACACGAACTCTGGCAATGCATGGCCCTGAAAACATGAAGAAAGCCGGCACTCCATGCGGAATGCCGGCCATGTTTCCCGGTTGATCGGGCTGGCCGGATTTGAACCGGCGACCCCAAGTCCCCCAGACTTGTACGCTAAACCCCTGCGCTACAGCCCGAGACTTTCTGCATCCTACTCTCTTTGGAGGTTTTGTTCAACAGCTTTGTGAAAGAAAACCCGTCTTTTCGGGAATCCTGCTGCCGAGGTGCACCTGATCGGGCGGGTGTGGCCGGTCACGCCAAGTGCCTTGTATTCCATTCACTGGAACGGCACCGCCCTCAGGGCCTGGATCACAGGCCTGCAGTGAAAATGTCCGTCCATTGCATTGACTCATGTATCAGACACATTGAATAAAGATATATGATTAGTATGAAAACAATATCAAGAAACTGTCATTACACTATATCTTCAATATGACATGATTATTCCGATCGAGAACTGGAAGTCCGACGCCCTCCTGCCCTTCATGTTCATGTAGTTGAAGATCGTGACACAGTCCGCCTTGCCCTCTATCGTAAGCCAGTCGGTGATCTGGACATCGGCACTGATGGTGAACAGCAGCGTGTGGCTCACCGCGTCCTTCACCCTGTGGTCGTCGTAGATGTAGCTGCCCAGGGAGGAAGACGAGGTCGGCCCCATCACATCCCTGTCCACCATGGACCATCGGGAGTAGCGGTCCATGACGCCCTGCACCAGATACATGAAGTTCCCTTCCATGCTCCAGCCGCGGTAGTCCTTCCAGCCCAGATTCAGATCGGCCACGATGCTGTCGTTTCCATATCGGTAGCCCAGGAACTCGAGCGAATAGTTGGCGACTCTCTGCCCTCCCGTCCCGTTTACGTACTCGGGGACGGCGACGATGAAGTTCACGCCGTAGGCACCGCTTCCTCTGGGATCGCGTCCGTCGTCCCTCAGATAGAGGAAGGGGTCTGTGTACACGCCCTCCAGAGAACCGTACAGGTAGCCGTGCTCCATCGGCCAGCTGGTCCTGATGCCTACCTGGGCGCCGAAGGCGGAAGGCGGAAACGGTTCGTCGGAGTCGTATTCGCCCGGTCCGTTTATCTCGTCGATCAGGAACACGGCGTAGAAGTTGAAGTTCCGGAAGATGGTCATGTCCAGCTCGAACGACAGGAGCGAATTGGCATTTCCCCTAATGTAGTAGTTGTGGAAGAGCGCTGTCGGGCTCAACACCGACAGGTCGATGTTCCCGCTCTCGGACTGGTACATGATGGCCTCGGTGATTGCCATGTCGGCCCTCTCACCTATCCTCCATTCGAGCCGGTGGGCGATGAACATGCTCAGCCCCTCGCGAGGTCTGGCCTGGTCGTAGTACAGATCCAGATAGTCGAACCATTTATCCTGCCCGTCCCGGGGATCGGTCTCATGCACCCTGAACGTGTAGTTCATCGGGTGGATGAACGACGAGACGCTGAAGGTGTACTTGAAGCTCCTGGTGAAGGCGCTGAAGCGGGCGTTGTTGTGGTATGGGATCTGGTCGCCGATCATCAGGTTGCCGGTGACCCCCGGTCCCCAGCTGAGCTTCTGGCGACCTATCATGAGGTTCCAGTGTTCGCCGCCGGCACTCGCGAAGGCGCTGTATGGAAAGTTCAGGTTGAAGTCGTTCCCTTCCCCCGGAGGAAGCAGGAACACGTTCGAGAGGATGTTGCGGCCACTGTAGGAGACACTCGAAGGGCTTGTCGTGACGGATGTCACCTGTCCATTGGCGTCGGCACTCACCTGACCGATCTCATGGATGTCGGCAAGCATGGAGCGGTTCGCACCGGCCTGGATCTCCGTATAGCCGTACATGTGATCGCCGATGGAGATCTCCAGAGGTATTGCAAGCAGGCTCTCCATCCTGTTCCAATCACCCCACCATCCGTCATTGGACCAGTCGTCCGGATTTGTGAAGTCGTCGCTGTTAGAATGGACATACATGTACGGACTGAAGACGATTCCGGCATCGATTGCAAGCGCATCGTCAGGCTGGAAGCGCGGCCTTCTTCCCAGCTCGTCCGCAATCATGTCGTAAAGCCGCCTCTCTCCCGCCGAGAGCCTCGAGACATCGATGCGCTCCAGCATCATGTCCATCTCCGCAACCGTCCATGGCCCCGTGGAGGATGGTGCGGCCATGCCTTGGGAGAAGTAGAGAGCGCACATCGCATCATAAAGCCCGTCGTCGACTGCAACGACCCGCTGGCCGTTTCCCCCATAGGCTGCCACGGTCGAGACGATGCACAGGATGAACGTGATGATGAATGATGCTTTCCTCTTCATTCCTCTTACCCGGATACTCTCACAATCGGCCGGAAAAATCCACACATGGCTGCCATCTGCGTATCAGAACGGACGACTGTGCTGTCACAAACATGAAAGCCGCTGCCGGGCTTCCTCCCGACAGCGGCAATATGACGATTATCGGATTACGAAGTAATGTTCTCAGCAGGCGCGCTCGATATACGCCTTGACCGCCGCGATTCCACTGGCGATCTCGGCCTCCTCACCACAGAGGGCTACCAGTGTCGGAGCCTGCATGATGTGGTACTTCCTGGCCAGGTCCGCGTTTTCCTCGGCATCGACGACCTCGTAGCTCACGCCGGCCTTGTCAAGAGCCGCCTTGGCAGTCCTGCAGTTCGGGCAGGTCTTGGTCGTGAAGAGCATGAGCCTGGTGGCATGGTCGACCACCGTGTTCTGTCTGTTGCGGACATGGGAGCCGTGGAAGTGGCTGGTCTCGAGGACGTACTCCTTCCTCTCCTTGAACTCCTCGGTCTTGCCGACGTTCCAGTTCTGGACAGGGCGGTAGTAGCCCGTGATCCTCGAATACACCTCGGTGGTCTTGCCGCAGGTCGGGCACTTGTAGACCTCGCCGGTGATGTATCCATGGTCAGGGCACACCGAATAGGTCGGGCTGAGCGTGTAGTACGGCATCTCGTAGTTCTCGGCGATCTTGCGCACGATCTCGGCCGCGGCCTTCCAGGTGGGAAGCTTCTCTCCGAGGAAGACGTGGAAGACGGTACCGGAGGTGTACAGCGTCTGCATCCTGTCCTGGATGTCCAGGGCCGTGAAGATGTCGTCCGTGTAGCCGACCGGCAGGTGCGACGAGTTGGTGTAGTACGGAGCCGCAGCGTTGTCGCTGGCCGTGATGATCGCCGGGAAGTCCTCGACGTCATGCTTGGCGAAGCGGTAGCTGGTGGACTCGGCGGGTGTCGCCTCCAGGTTGTACAGGTCGCCGTACTGCTCCTGATAGTCGGACAGGCGCTCCCTCATGTGGTTGAGCACCTCGACGGAGAAGTCCTGCGCCTCCTTGTGCGTCAGATCCATCCTGAGCCAGCAGGCGTTCAGACAGGCCTCGTTCATTCCGACCAGTCCGATGGTCGAGAAGTGGTTGTTGAACGAACCCAGGTAGCGCTTCGTGTACGGATACAGTCCCTCGTCCAGGAGTTTGGTGATGACGGTCCTCTTGACCTTGAGGCTACGGGCCGCGACGTCCATCAGGTGGTCGAGGCGATGATAGAAGTCGTCCTTGTCCTTGCTCTGGTACGCCATGCGCGGCATGTTGAGCGTGACGACTCCGATCGAACCGGTGGACTCGCCGGATCCGAAGTAGCCGCCGGACTTCTTCCTCAGCTCCCTGAGGTCCAGGCGCAGGCGGCAGCACATGCTGCGCACATCGCTGGGCTCCATGTCTGAGTTGATGTAGTTGGAGAAGTACGGGGTTCCGTACTTTGCGGTCATCTCGAACAGGAGCCTGTTGTTCTCGGTCTCGGACCAGTCGAAGTCCTTGGTGATGGAATAGGTCGGAATCGGGTACTGGAAGCCGCGCCCGTTGGCGTCGCCTTCGATCATGACCTCGATGAAGGCCTTGTTGACCATGTCCATCTCGGCCTTGCACTCGCCGTATGTGAAGTCCATCTCCCTGCCGCCGACAATGGCCTTCCTGTCCTTCATGTCAGGTGGGCAGACCCAGTCGAGCGTGATGTTCGTGAACGGTGCCTGGCAGCCCCATCTGGAAGGCGTGTTGACGCCGTAGACGAAAGACTGGATGCACTGCTTGACCTCGTCGTAGTCGAGCTGGTCGACCCTGACGAAGGGTGCCAGATAGGTGTCGAACGAACTGAACGCCTGGGCTCCGGCCCACTCGTTCTGCATGATGCCGAGGAAGTTGACCATCTGGTTGCACAGCGTGGACAGGTGCTTGGCGGGAGCGGACGTGATCTTGCCCGTGACGCCGCCCAGGCCCTCCTCTATCAGCTGTCTGATGGACCAGCCTGCACAGTAGCCGGAGAGCATCGACAGGTCGTGCAGATGGAAGTCGCACTTCCTGTGCGCGTCGGCGATCTCCTGGTCGTAGATCTCGCTGAGCCAGTAGTTGGCGGTGATGGCGCCGCTGTTGGACAGGATGAGTCCGCCCAGCGAGTAGTTGACCGTGCTGTTCTCCTTGACGCGCCAGTCGCTTGCACCCAGATAGCCGTCCACGACGTTCTTGTAGTCCAGGTATGTGGACTTCATGTTGCGGATCTTCTCGCGCTGCTTCCTGTACAGGATGTACGTCTTGGCGACATCGGTGTATCCGGCTGCGGACAGGACGCTCTCGACGCTGTCCTGGATGTCCTCGACCTGGATTCTGCCATCCCTGATCTTCTTCTCGTAATCGCTCGTCACCTTGAGGGCGATGAAGTCGATTATGTCGTCGTTGTACTGCTTTCCGCTGGCGTCGAAGGCCTTCTTGATCGCACCCGCGATCTTCCTGATATCAAAGGACACGACCTTGCCGTCTCTCTTGACCACTTCGTACATCTATTTCACCTCGTTGATTTTTTCCGATTGCAATACAATCTAGCACATGAATCGACTGAGCGCAAGAGCAAAAACACAATACCAAGTGTAGCTTTTGCCAAGATACGCTACATATAGCGTTGACACTCAATCCCTGCTATCGCGGATACATACATCACCTATATAACTTCTAACCAATTCAAGATACTTTTCCATATCGGAGCGCGAAGGGGCCGAAAGGCCCTGTGCGATCGTATCTTGCGATGGGATAAAAGTTTGCAGGAAATACCTCCGGCAAGGTGCGATCAGACGGCATATTCCGTGGAAATTCTCCTCGTAGTGGAGCTCGGCGACCACGGTCGTGCGGAACTCGTAGTCCACCCCGCAGCTCCTGATGTACTCGACGCTCTCCCTGATCGCGGAGGTGTCGTATCCGGGGATGCCTATCGTCCGGCCATAGCTTTCCAGACTGTTCTTGATGTCCATGGCGATGTAGTCGACCAGGCCCGCCTCGACCAGGCGTCGCACCATCTGCGGCCTCGAGCCGTTGGTGTCGAGCTTCACAAGGTAGCCCAGGTCCTTGATGGAGGCGATGAAGTCCGGCAGATCGTCATGGATCGTCGGCTCGCCGCCCGTGACGACCACGCCGTCCAGCATGCCCCTGCGTCGCTGAAGGAACGACAGGATGTCGTCCACATCGAGCACAGGCTGGCTGCCGGGGTCGAGGACCAGTGACGAGTTGTGGCAGAATGGGCAGCGGAAGTCGCAGCACCCGGTGAACACGATCGCCGACATGAGACCCGGGTAGTCCACCAGCGACAACTTGTTGAGACCATGTATCCTGAGCATGTGCAGAAGTCTATCATGGCATAGGCACCATTGCAATATCTAGTGGTAGAATAATTTTTCTACACCATATATAGCGCATCCACCTTTTTCTGGTCCATCATCGGACAGAGCTTTGTGTCCGTCGCCTTTTTTTGCTAACATTACGCTCATCGACGCCGTCATGGGGCGGAAAGCGCATGTCAGGAGGAAGACTTGAAGGCCGAAGAGAAGTCCATAACGCTCAGACGAGAGGTATATGATGCCCTGTTGCACACGCTGGGAAGGGAGCACCCCGGCACGATCAAGGCGAAGTACGCCCTGGCCCGCGAGATCCTCGACCAAAGCGAGGACACCGGGGAGGCCATGCTGCTGCTTGCGGAGCTGACCGACGAGATCGTGAAGAACGACGTCCTTCTCGACAGGGACTTCGACGGTCTGGCCTACTGTTTCGCAGCCGCGCTCTTCGACAACTGCGATGACGACGAGACGGTGAAGTCCATGCTGGAGCCTCTGGTTGACGACGTGTCATGGTCGGATGTCGTATCCAGCCCCAACGACCAGGTGCTGCAATACTGCGACATGTGCGACATGCTGTGCCGCATACACTGGCAGCAGGGCGACCTCGATTCGGCCTTCTCCGTCATCCAGAAGTGCCTCGAGACGCTGTGCGGAGCATTCCCCTTCCACTACGCCTGTGTCGAGGACACCGTCGAGACGATGGGCGAGATCTACACGGCAAAGGGGAGCGCAAAGGACATCAGGGACCATGGGCAGCTGATCGACTTCATAGTCGCCCGCAACGACGAGCGCATCGCCGCCCTCTCCCATCTTCTGGAGACCGAGGCCGGCACGGATGGAGATGACATGTCATCCATCGCCGACACATACCGCAACCTCTACGACACACTCGAGTCCAGCGTACGCTACCTGCTGTGCGCCATGGACACGCAGAGTGCTCTTGCCACCGATGAAAGACGGCATGAAGTCCTCTCCAAGCTGGACATGATGCAGAAGGTGGTCGAGTCCACGATCGAGATCGAGCACGGCCTTGGCGACGAGAAGATCGACGACGAGCGCTTCTTCGAGGTCTTCGAGAGCACTCTGGACGGACAGGCGGACGATGACGGGGACGGGCTCGAGGAACTGCTGGAGGACCTGAAGAGGCTAAGGAGCACTGTGGCCAGGCCGGATGGCGACATGGGCGAAGCCTATGAGGCCTTCCTTGCCATGTCAGGCGGCTTCACCGCCTGAGGCATCCGTGACAGTACCCGCCAAGCAGGCTTAGGGCTTCCCGGGAGCATCCTGGTTCTTTTTCCTCGTTCACGGAAACCATGCTTTTTAGGCACATTGCTGTACGGTCGTCCACAGAGGGCTTCTCCAGCGGCATGTCAGCTCAGCGCATCCACCAGACGCTGGTCGATTCTGGCAATCCTCTTCGTGGCGATGTCTATGCAGGCCACCTTGACCGACATGCGGCATACGACCTCCTCGCCGCGTCTGATGACCTGGTCGAACACCATCGATACACGTCCGAACTCGGCCACGCCGGTCTCCACCACGAGCATGTCGTCGAGGTATGCTGGCTTCTCGAAGCCTATCGTCATGCTACGAACGACGAAGGCCAGGCCTCCCTCCAGGCCGGAGGTTCCCAGCTGCCTCGCCATCTCCGTGCGGCCATGCTCGGCGAAGTCCAGGTAGCGGGCATGGTACACAATGCCCTGTGCATCCGTGTCGCTGAAGTACACCCGCTGGCTGTATGTGAAGACCTTCATCACTTCCTCCTTCTGGAATCCTGCCTCTTCTGGCGCTCCTGGCTCTGGCGGAGGAAGTCGGCGAACGTCCCTCCGGTCATGTCGTCGTCCCTTCCGTGCCACTGCGAAGGTCTGGCGCTCTCCTTGAAACGACGCTCATCCCTGTCGCGCCGGTATGCGAGCTTGCTCGGCCTGACGACCTCGACGCTGGTCTCGTAGACCGCCTTGGGCATCTTCACGGCACCTTTCCTCACGACTATGCGTATCTTTCCGTCCGCACCGGTGACGGGCTTCGTCCTGGCGGTGGTGGCAGGCGAATCGACGCGTCTTCTCACCTCCTTCTCCTCATACGAGCAGCTCAGGCGCTGGCAGATGTAGTGGACGCATCCGCCGCCGTCGACGACCTTCATCATCTCGCCATGGCAGTATGGGCACTCCTTGGCGTCCTTGAACTTCGGCTCGTATGAGAGCGACGAAGCGCGGATCTCGTCTACAAGCTGCGAAGCCATCCTCTTTATGTCCCTCATGAAGTCTTCGCTCTTCTCGAGCCCCTTGCCTATCCTCTCGAGTCTGCCCTCCCATACGCCGGTCAACTGAGGAGAGGAGAGCACCTCGGGTGCAAGACGCACGACCTCCCGCCCCCTGGCCGTCGGCACGAGATGGCGTCCGTCACGCTCGACGTAGTTGTTCTGGATGAGCTTCTCTATTATGTCGGCGCGGGTTGCGGGGGTTCCCAGCCCATTGGTCAGGTTCCCCTTGATCGTACGGTCCTCGACGAAGCGGCCGGCATGCTCCATCGCGGAAAGGAGCGTGGCTTCGGTGTAGCGCTCGGGAGGAGTCGTGTTCGACTGCCGTACCCTGACCTTCTCCACCTTCACCTTCTCTCCCTCCTGCATCCTCAGCAGGGCGAACGCGTTCTCGCCCTCGTCCACGGCGGGAGAGGCCGAACGCGTGTCCAGCGCTATTGATACACTGCGGTAGCCCTGCACCAGCGGCATCGACACCCGGGTCCTGAACAGCCTTCCGTCCACATCGATGACGGCGCTGGTGGTCCTGTATCTGTAAGCGGGGGACAGGACCTCGAGGAAGCGCATCGCGATAAGGGAGAACAGCTTCGACTCGTCCGATGAGAGCGCATCCATGCGGACCTTCTGCTCCGTGGGGATGATGGCATGATGGTCGCTCACCATCGAATCGTCCACGAAGCGGTCCGCCTCGTAGTCCATGCCGTTTGCAAGATACTCGTCGGCGACGATCGAGAACGGGGTGTCATGCAACGCCCTGAGCCTGTCGGGGATTGTGGGCACGATGTCAGAAGGGATGTACCTGGAGTCGGTACGCGGGTATGTGACGATCTTGTGCACCTCGTAAAGCCGCTGGAGCGTGTCCAGCGTCTCCTTCGCCGAAAAGCCCAGCATCACGTTGGCGTCCCTCTGGAGCTCCGTCAGGTCGTAGGCCATCGGGGCCTTCTCCTCCTTCTCCTCGGCCGAAATGGACACGATTGTGCCCTCCCTTCCGGCGAACGAGTTCTCGAATTCCTCCTTGAGCGCCTCGTCCGTGAACCTTATGCTGTTCTCCTCGGGATAGTAGCTTGCGCTGAAGAGGCCGAAATCGGCGCGCGCCGTGTAGTAGCAGCTTCCGAGGAAGGCGTCTATCTCGTCCTCCCGCTTCGTCATCAGGGCGAGCGTCGGAGTCTGCACACGTCCGGCGGAAAGCTTCGCATCGTAATGGCACGTCAGGGCGCGGGTGACGTTCATGCCGACGTACCAGTCGGCGGCCGAACGGCATTCGGCGGCGTGGTACAGGTCGTCGTACTCCTGTGCCGGACGCAGGTTGGCAAACCCGTCCCGGATGGCCTTCTCCGTCTGGCTGCTGATCCACAGCCTCTCGGCCGGTCCTTCGTAGCCTGCCAGCTTGAGGATCCAGCGGGCAACCAGCTCGCCCTCCCTGCCGGCATCGGTCGCGATGACCACCGACGAGACGTCGGACCTGGAAAGCAGCGAAGCTATTATGTCGAACTGCGCTCTGGTGTCGTCTATGACATGCTCCTCAAGCGTCTCTGGAATCATCGGCAGGTCCTTCATCGACCAGCGTCTGTACCTCTCGCTGTAGTGTGCCGGTTCGCACAGCTCGACGAGATGGCCCAGGGCCCATGTGACGACGTATTCGTCGCCCTCGATATATCCCTCGTGGCGCATCGATGCGCCCAATGTCCTTGCAAGCTCTCTTCCGACAGAGGGCTTTTCGGCTATGACTAGTCTCTTCATGGGTGTCGATGATAGCAGAAAGACGGCACAGGATAAAGAAATCGCGCACAAGTTAGCACCAAACAACATATTCCGGGCTTCATTTTTGTCACTTTCGAGTCCTTTCTTCCCTTGACCCTTTGAAATGGCTGGTCGTATACTTCAGGCATCTTAGAAATAGAAGGAGCAGGACTATGGCTTATAGAATCACAGACACATGCGTCGCTTGCGGAACATGCGCTGGAGAGTGCCCGGTCGGAGCCATCTCCGAGGGCGACATCTACTCCATCGACGCCGACAAGTGCATCGATTGCGGAACTTGCGCAAGCGTCTGTCCTACAGGCGCCATCGAGGAAGCCTGAACGTTTCCACAATGACGGGCTGTCCTTCGGGACAGCTTTTTTTGTGCCCTGATGCTGTCCTTCACACTTGCATGTCTGCCGCTGCTGTTCCTGGTCTTCTGCTCCAGGACGATGGGCAGGGCATCGACCTTCGCCCTGGCCTATCTCGACCTGGCAGTCCTGCTCGAGGCCGCCGGGCTGGCGACGACGACCTCTCTTGTCATCTCTCTTGCCGTTCTCCTGCCGGCCTTCTCCAAGGGCGTGAGAAGCCGATGCCGAATGCTGCTCGTGCCGCTTCTGGTCCTGCTGCCTGCCCTGTCAGCCTGGAGGTATGGCGCATTCTGCCTCCTGCTGTCGGCAGCCGTTCTTCCCTCCTTCTTCATTCCTGCATGGCGTAGGGTCTGCCTGCTCGCCATCCCATCTCTCCTTATGGCCCTCCTCTTCAAGTGGATGTACCATCTTCCTGCGACCGTGACGCTGGTCATGGCACTGGTCTTCATGGCGATGGGACATCTGCTGCAGCCGATAAGGCTGTCAAAGGACGCCGGAAAGGAATAGGATATGTCTTGGTATGGACGAAAGGACTCTGCTTGACAGACCGCTTGCGGTAAGCCAGATAAACGCAATGCTCAGAAGCCTCGTGAAGGAGAGCTTCTACAATCTGTGCATCGAGGGCGAGGTGTCGACGTTCAGGCCGTCGGCAAACGGCCACTGGTACTTCAGGCTCAAGGACGAACGCAGCCAGATCGATGCGGTGATGTTCCGCTCGGCCAACGCCATTGCATCATTCATCCCCAGGGACGGGGACCTCGTGCTCGTGAAGGGCAGCATAGATGTCTACGAGGCGCGCGGTACATACCAGGTCATAGTCCAGAGCATTGAGCACGCCGGACTGGGCGCACTCCTTGTGCAGCTGGAGAAGCGCAGGCAGTACTACCAGAGCCTGGGATGGTTCGACGACGCCTCCAAGCCTCCCCTTCCCCGCTTCCCGCGCAACATCGGCGTCGTCACCGCGACCACCGGTGCCGCGATAAGGGACATCCTGGACACGACAGGACGACGTGCACCTTCTGTCGACATCACCATCTACCCGGCCCTGGTGCAGGGGGATCAGGCCGCGCATTCCATCGCCTCGGCGATAAGACAGGCGGACGAGCTGGGCCTGTCCGACGTGCTGATCGTCGGACGCGGAGGTGGCAGCGTCGAGGACCTGCTCCCGTTCAGCGACGACGAGGTGGTCAAGGCCATACACGAGTGCTCCATCCCCGTCATAAGCGCGGTTGGACACGAGATCGACACCTCGATTGCGGACCTTGTGGCCACGCGCCGTGCGATCACGCCCACGGACGGGGCGGCCATCGCGACCGAGGGATACTACGAGCTGAGGACATCGCTTGGCCCCATCATGAGACAGCTGACACAGCTGATGAGTCACAAGCTGGTCCTGGCCTCCTCCTCGGTGCCTTCGATGGAATATCTTGGCAGCATCATGGAAAGGAAGGTCGGATCGATGGAGCCGGAGAGCCTGGAGGGCATCCGCACGATCGTCAGCCAGAAGACGGATGCACTCACCCTCAGGCTCTCCTACGCCTTCGACGCAGCCGTGCTGGCGATTCACTCCAGAACCTCCGGATACGGCGACAGGCTTTCCCGTCTCGCCGACGAATGCGGCACTTGCGCCGCATTGCTCACCTCACGTGTCTCACAGAGGATGGCGGGATGCATGCTCGAGGCCTCTTCGGCACTCGAGCGCAGGATGATGGATGCACAAAGGTCGCTGGATCCGCTTTCCGCTTCGTCGCTGGAGACCGTCATTGGAAGACGCGTACAGGATGCGGCTATGGAGCTGGAGAGGGAATGGGAACGCGCCACGATGGCGATGGCGAGGAGATTCGAGGCCGCTTCATCCGATCTTTCGAGGATCTGGAGTGCATGCGAGGCCCTCGACCCCGCCGGCGTGCTGGCAAGGGGCTATGCGATCGTACGTGATGCCGATGGCAGGATCGTCCATGAGACGGGACAGGTCCATCCAGGGCAGACGATAGAGATAAGACTAACCGACGGCAGCATCGCCGCCAGAGTCGAGGACGGAGGAGTAGGATGAGTTTCGAGACTGACCTCAGGAGACTTGAGGAGATCACGGCAAAGCTCAGAAGCGACGAGACGGGGCTCGAGGAGAGCCTGAAGCTGTATGAAGAGGCAGGAGCGCTGAACAGGAAGCTCACCAGGACGCTGGAGGATATGAAGAGACGCATCGAGCAGGTGAGCGCAAACGGGGATGTCGAGGAGATCGACGAGGCCTAGACCGTTATCGTCAGATGCGCACCGTCGCGGGGGTTGGTGAAGCTCAGCGCCACGGCCCTCAGGCCGAACGTATCGCTCTCGACTCCGCCATAGCGCACATCACCCACCAGGGGATAGCCGGCCCATGCCATATGGGCCCTGATCTGATGACGGAAGCCTCGGGTTATGGTGCATATCACGTCATGGCCGCCTTCCACATCCATCTGGGTGGTGTACAGGACCCCGCTGCAGCGCTTGGCGCACCTGTCCATTGTCGGCCTCACGGATGCGCCACGCTCGCCATAGGAGCGGAAATAGGAAGAGACGATTCCGCATGAGGTCGCCACGTCATGGTATGGGTATTCGGGAAAGCCCTCCGGCCGCACAGGCGTGTACTCGCCCCAGGTCGCCCTGTACTGCTTGATGATACGGTCCTGTCTCTGCTGCCGGACCAGGTCGTCGTACGTCTCCTGGTCCAGAGCGAACAGTACCAGCCCGCTTGTCGCCGTATCGAGACGGTGTATGAGTCCCCCTTCCCTGACAAGCCTTCCGCAGGGGACCATGATGCGCGGCTCGAATCTCCTGACCAGGTTCACCAGACAGCATTCATCCCCGTCGTCCGCAAGAGGGGCCGTGGGGATGAAGGCGGGCTTGTCGACAATCAGGATGTCGTCGTTCGAGTAGACGACCTCAATCCCTGTCGGCTGCTGCATAGAGTCTGAGTACGTACAGGAAGATGTTCAGGAAGTCGAGATAGAGGTTCAGAGCCCCGATGATGCCGAGCTTCGTATGTTCACCCGCCGTCATCTCCGACCCGTATTCCCTGTTCATCTCGACGACCCTGCGGGTGTCCCAGATCGCAAGCCCCGTGAAGAGCACTATGCCTACAAGGCTGATGACCATGTCGAGCATTGTCGAGCCCAGGAGCATGTTGACCAGGGAGGCTATTATCAGGCCCCACAGGCCCATGACCAGATAGTTCGCCCACCCGGCGACGTTCCGCTTCGTCAGCGTGGCGTATACGGTCATTCCGGCGAACATCAGCGCCGTCGTCAGGAACGCCTTCCAGATCGTGATCTGGGCATAGGCGATGAAAATGGCGGACAGGCTGATTCCGGTGAGTGCGGAGTATGCGAAGAAGCATATCGTGGCCGTTCCCGTCCCCATATGCTCTATCCTGGACGACAGGTAGAAGACCAGCGCAAGCTGTGCGACCATCAGCACGATGGAGCCCACGGGATTGAGAAGGAAGAACCTTATGACCGTCTCGCTGTGCGCGGCGAACCATGCCACGGCCGCAGTGAGCACCAGGCCAAGGGTCATGAATCCATAGACGTTGCGTATCAGCGTGTTCTCACGCTGTCTGGTATTCGCATATACAGTAAGTTTCGTATCGCTCATACCGCTAAATTTAGCAAATGTCCGCCAGCTGTCAAGTGTCTTGTGGACAACAGGTGCTCAAGACAACTATTATTCAATGTATGCGTATTCGTGCACTGCCGATCCTGATCGCGTCCATCCTCCTGCTTGCATCATGCAGCAGCACACAGGAGGCGGACTTCTCGTCGCTTGACGAAAGCCAGGCCCAGCTCATACTCATACGCAGCGAGCAGAGCGCGCTGATGACGACGGAGAACGAGACGTTCCTGGACCTGGAGGGTCTTCCGCTGCCCTCCTCCTACTCCGCCTACATCTCGGAGCTGGCACAGTTCAACAGTGCGCTCGAAGACTACCTCGCCTCTGTCAAAGAGGCTCTCAGAAGCTCCCTTGCCGACATCACCGACCTGCTGCTTGCACGCCTGGAGGCCAAGGACCTGGCAAGCGACGTGTACGGCTACTTCACACGGGGCTACTCCAGCCTCAGCGACGAGCTCAGACTGGAGAACGAAGCGGACGTGCTGGCAATCGTGTCGTCCCATCTGGCATCGCATGCCGCTCAGCTGGACAGACAGTACGCACTCATGGACAGGGAGGCACGCATCTGGAGGGAGAACCAGGCGAATCTGTCGCTGGTCGGACAGGGACGCACACTCGCATCCATCGCCCCGCTCGACATGGACGGACTGGCCCGCTGGGCCGTTGAGACATACTTCGACACGCTCTCCAGAAACGAGGTCGTGCAGCGGAGCCGGATGGTGGTCGAGGGGGCCGTCGAATGAGAGGCGAATCACAGGACCTGTTCTCCGCATCCCTGGACAAGGCCTCGGTCGAACCGCTGGCCGCCAGGATGAGACCGAGGACGATAGACGAATACATAGGACAGGAGCACATAATCGGCAAGGGACGCCTGCTCAGGCGCGCCATACAGGCCGACCTGCTGACCAGCGTGATCTTCTACGGGCCTCCGGGAACCGGCAAGACCACCCTCGCCCGTGTGATAGCCAACACCACCAGAAGCCACTTCAGCACGCTCAACGCCGTGCTGTCTGGAGTCAAGGAGCTGCGTTTCGAGATCGACAACGCCCGCGACAGGCTGAAGATGTACGGTCAGAAGACCATACTCTTCGTGGACGAGGTGCATCGCTGGAACAAAAGCCAGCAGGACGCCCTCCTTCCATGGGTGGAGAACGGGACAATCATACTGATCGGAGCCACCACGGAGAACCCCTACTTCGAGGTCAACGCGGCGCTGGTGTCGCGTTCCAGGATCTTCCAGCTGACACGACTGAGCGACGAGGAGATGATGAAGGTCGCCATACAGGCCCTGCGGGACAAGGAGCGCGGCTATGGACGCTACGACGTCGAGTTCGCCCCGGGCGCCCTCGAGCATCTCGTGTCCGTCGCATCCGGCGATGCCAGGAGTCTGCTCAATGCCCTGCAGCTGGCCGTCGAGACCACCCCGGACACCTTTCCTCCGCCCGACGGCGAGAGGATCGAGATCACGATGACCGTCGCCGAGGAGTCCATCCAGAGGAAGGCGGTGCTCTACGACAAGGAGGGCGACTACCACTTCGACGTGATCAGCGCGTTCATCAAGTCGCTGAGGGGAAGCGATCCGGACGCCGCGCTGTACTGGCTGGCCCGCATGGTCGCGGCCGGAGAGGATCCGCGCTTCATCTTCAGGCGGATGCTGATCCTTGCCTGCGAGGACGTCGGCATGGCCGATCCCCGTGCGATAACCGTCGTGGAGTCATGCGCCAGGGCCTTCGACCGCATAGGGCTTCCGGAGGGACGCTTCCTGCTCACCCAGTCGGCGCTGTATCTGTCGACATGTCCCAAGAGCAACTCGTCGCTGGGCTTCTTCGACGCCCTCAGCGATGTCGAGAAGCAGCAGAACGAAGAGGTTCCCAACCATCTCAAGGACCCATCGAGAGACGGTGCCGACCTGGGCCATGGCAAGGGCTATCTCTATCCCCATTCCTACAGGGAGCACTTCGTGGCGCAGCAGTACCTTCCAGACGGCCTGCAGGGCAAGATGTACTACCACCCATCCGACCAGGGCTACGAGGACTCGATACGCGAGGAGGTGGAGAGGAAGCGGGAGGCCCAGCTTGAGAACATATCCTCTAGTCCGTTCATCGAAAACCTCACCTTCTCTCCTCTCGACAGGAAGGACGAGAAGTGGCTTCGCAGGGCCAGTTCGAACGGCTCACAGCTGCTGCTGAAGATCAGGGACCGCCTCTTCGAAGGCCTCGTCATACGCCGCAGCGACAACATACTGGTGCTCAACGCGTCGCATGGTCTGCTGCTGTGGCAGGCCATGAAGCACAACCCGGAGGGGCTGTGCGTGGCGCAGGTGAGAAGCCGGGAGGACAAGCTGTACATAGACCACTACAAGTCGTCCCTGGATATCCTCAGACAGCCGGAGGTGCACTGCGGCGACGCGCTGGACGTGATCAGGGGGCTCGACGAGGACCTGAAGTTCGAATGGGTCTTCGCGCGCAACGTCTTCACCCGCCTGCTCGAGGAGGAGACGCTGCTGACGGTCATATCGCGGGCGATGACCCTGGACGGTACGCTCAGGCTGTGCGAATCGGTCCCGTCCCTTGGCTCGACGCTCAGCGAGTTCGTCTCGGATGCCTCGACCAGGCATCTGCTGCAGGTGGCCGAGGAGACGCTCTACCACAGCAGATCCAACGCCATGACCAACTGGGGTGTGGACGAAGCAAGGGAGTTCTTCTCCAGACGCTTCAGAAACGTGGAGGTCGAGACCATGGAGAGCCGTGAGGAGCGGGTGCTGGACCGCAACACGCTGACGATGTGGATCACGAAGAGCTACATGGGCGTTCTGGACAGGATGGACAAGCACAGCGACACGCTCCTGGACAAGGTTCTCCACGAGCTTGAGGGACGCAAGGTGCCCTGGAGGCACTCTCTGGTCTTCATAAGCGCGACGAACTCGGAGGCCTCCGCTATAAGGCAGGACAACGGTGGAGACGGCGGGTGGAACGCCGTCCTGGACAAGACGAGGAGCAGATGATGGATTCGGAGCAGAACGTATTCGACGACCCCCTGTTCTTCAACTCGTACATGGACCTGAGGAACGGTGAGAACTTCAACGACCTTCTAGAGCAGCCGGCGATGAACGCGCTTGTGCCGGAGATGGCAGGCAGGCGGGTGCTCGACATAGGATGCGGCTATGGGCGCAACTGCATGGACTTCGTCCAGCGCGGCGCCATCCGTGTGCTGGGCATTGACATATCGACGAGGATGCTGAACGTGGCGATGAAGGAGAACCCCGCCCCCGGAATCGAGTACAGGAGGATGTCGATGGCGGACCTGTCCATGCTGGACGAGCGCTTCGACCTGGTGTACAGCTCTCTCGCCTTCCACTACGCCCAGGACTTCGGCAGGCTGATGAGGGACTGCCATGACCTCCTCGTCGATGGCGGCATCCTGCTCTTCAGCCAGGAGCATCCCATCACCACTGCGGCCCGGAACACCGACAACAGGTATGTCAGGGACGACGAGGGAAACGTGTTCTTCAAGGTGGCCGACTACCCCAGCGAGGGCGAACGCCACGTCAGATGGTTCGTCGACGACGTCGTCCACCAGCACAGGACGCTGTCCACTATCATAAACGCGATGTGCGACGCGGGCTTCGTCATCGAGCGCTGCGTCGAGCCGAAGCCGGACAGGCATGCAATAAGGCGGCTGGAAGGTCTCAGGCGGGACCTGGTGAAACCGTCTTTCATAATATTCAAGGCCAGGAAAGGAGACTTGGAAAAATGATCATCGAACTGAAGAAAGGAAACACGACAATGGCGATAAGCTCGCTCGGAGCCGAGCCGCAGTCCCTCGTCAGGGACGGAATCGAGTACATCTGGCAGGGGGACAGGGAATACTGGTTCCGCCGCGCCCCGCTGCTCTTCCCTCTCTCGGGTCCCACCAAGGACGACAAAATCATCGCCAAGGGCAGGACATACGAGATGCCGAACAACGGATTTGCCCGCGACAACGAGTTCAGGGCGGAGAAGCTGACGGACGACATCGCCCAGTTCACGCTGGAGGATACGCCACAATTCCGTGAGAAGTACTATCCCTACGGCTTCATCCTCACGGTGACCTACACGCTGCACGAGAACGGCTACACGGCACGTGCCGAGGTGACGGCCAAGGAGGACCTGTACTACACGTTCGCCTGGCATCCCGCCTTCAGTCTGGACATCAACGGCAGAGGATGCGACCTCGAGACGTACACGCTGTCCTTCGAACAGAACGAGCACCTGGACAGGCTGTACCAGTGCGACGGTTCGTACAGGAGGGAGAAGGACTTCCTCGTCGGTGACTCCATCGACCTGACAAGGGCCGAGACCGACAAGGGACCGATGGTCTTCAGAAACGTCAGATCGAGGGAGGTCACCCTCACCTCCTCCTGCGGGGAGCATGGAGTGACGGCGGGACTGGGCGACATGACGACCTTCGTCGCCTGGACACAGCAGAAGAGGCATGGCCAGTTCCTCTGTCTGGAGCCGATGGTGTCATTCGGCTTCGCGGACAGGCCTCTCGAGATCGAGAGGATGGAGGAGACCCGCCTGCTCGAGAAGGACCACAGCGAAGTGTGGGAAAACACGTTCACGGTGTTCTGATATGGAAGACTTCCAGAAGATGGTCGTCCTGATCGACGCCGACAACACACAGCTGAGCAGACTCGAGGAGGTCCTGCACGAGATATCCACATACGGACGCATCATCGTGAAGAAGGCCTACGGGAACTTCACCAAGCCCAACCTGCACAAGTGGGAGGACAAGATAAAGAGCCTGGCCATAAAGGCCGAGCAGCAGTTCGACTACGTTGCGGGCAAGAACACCACCGACATCGCGATGGTGATCGACGCGATGGACCTGCTGCATACGGGCATGTACGACGCCGCGGTCCTCGTCAGCAGCGACAGCGACTTCACCCCTCTTGCCGTCCGTCTCAAGGAGAGCGGGATGTACGTCATAGGCGTCGGCGAGAAGAAGACCCCCGAGGCATTCTGCAACGCCTGCGACGACTTCATATACCTCGAGTACCTGACCAGCACCAAGAGCAAGGAGCAGGTCCAGAACCAGACGGCCAAGGCGCAGGAGACGAAGAAGTCGGCCAAGGACGGCGGCGAGGAGAAGACGGCGCGCAAGACGAAGTCGAAGGCCTCATCGTCCTCCTCGGCATCATCGTCCAAGGACGGCAAGGACAGCGACATCGGCGAGATACATGCCCTGCTTCGCATAGCCTATGAGAAGTTCGTCGAAGACGATGACGGGTACGTGAACATAAGCAGTGCAGGCGTGTACATCAAGCGCGTCAAGCCGGAGTTCAGTCCACTTGCCTACGGCTACAACAAGCTCAGCGACCTGATCAAGGACTTCCCGCAGCTGTACGAGATCAAGAGGGACGGCGACCGCAAGACCTCCGGCTACTCCTACCGCTGTCTGGGACGTGCCTGATTCAGGCGTTGATGCACCATATGGCCGATGCCAGCAGGACATTGGCCAGTATGTATGTGCTCATGATCACCAGATCGGAGGTCTTCCTGTATCCTGCCATGTTGTAGGCGATCCGGGAGTCGGAATACGCGAAGGCAGCCACACCGCAGAGCGCCAGAATGGATGAGCGTACGTGTCCATACGAGAAGAAGCTCGCCATGCCCACGGCGAAGGCCATGATCATGAATCCATACAGCAGGAAGCCCGCCATCAGTGCGGGCTTACGCTTTACAATCACAAGGCAGTAATGGGCATAGAAGGCTGCGGATACGACGATGGCGATCACAAGCGCCGGAAGGCAGAACCCGAAGGCCCTGAAGTAGAGAATATAGCCCACATGGCCGAGCATGAAGGCAACCACCCCTATGTAGAAGACGAAGTGCCCCTTGAAGATCAGCAGGACGTCGCCCAGCCAGTAGCAGACTGCGATGAAGAGGACCACATCAGGGTTCTGTAGCGGACGAGCGAATGCGCCCGAAGCAAGGAAGAGCCCCAGGTAAAGAGTCGGAATCAGGAAGACCTTGGTGACGGCGCACGGCAGATGGTCGATGCCGTCATCAGGCCTTGTTCTCTGGAAATGCAGGTGGAGGATGGTGTCCGCGATGAAAATACAGATGACAAGAACGAAAGCCGCCATGGGACTATTGTAGCACGACGTGGCCGCATTCGCCTTCGCGAACGACAGCCAGGGTCCTGGTGCATAGGGCCTGCCTGAATGCCGCATCATGGCTCACCAGCACCAGCGTCAGAGACGATGTGGAGAGCATGGACTCCAGGGCCATGACGCTGGTGATGTCGAGATGGTTGGTCGGCTCATCCATCACCAGCAGCGCCGGTGCCCTGTCCAGTGCAAGAAGGATGTCCAGCTTGCGCAACTCACCGGGAGACAGCAGGAGGCCTTCTTCCAGGAAAGAGCATGGATCGCCTTCCATGCGGTACAGGTCCGAGGCGATCCTGCCGCGCTGGATGTCGTCCATGGCGAGGAATGCATCCCTCACCCTCTCGAGGTCGTCAACCCCGTATTCCTGCGGAATGTATGCCACGAGATCATCACCCCACTTCGCCCTTGCCAGGGATATCAGATGATCAACCAGCAGGCTCTTCCCTGCTCCATTGGCCCCATAGATTGCGGTCCTGCTCATCGGAGTAATCTCGATATTGGGGAAATCCAGTCTGTAGCCGGGGACCTCTATCGAACCGGCAGGAACGGGAAGCGAAGAATGGAGAGTGTTGAACCGTCGTGATGACAGCCCGCTCTTTCGAAGTCTGACATCCTCCATCTTCGAAAGGTCGGAACGGACTCTGTCGATCTGGCTTTCCAGCGCCCTCTTCCGGTCGGCGTCCTTTCGATCCTTGCCGGAGACGCGAGCCAGGTCGATACGGCCGGCACCGTCATGGTCCTTCGGCGACAGATTCCTCTTCGAGAGCTTCTGAGCACCCTGCCTGACCTTCTGGTCGAGAAGACGGTGCGTCTGGTCCAGAGAGGATATCCTGCCGGCAAGGGCCGCCCTTTGCGAAAGGAGTGCATTACGCCTTCCTTCACGCTCTGCAAAGGCCTTCGTGACCGGCAGCGGCATGTCCTCGACATGGACAGGCATCGTGGCATCCGGCCTCGAGAAGATCAGCGTACGCTTGACAAGAGCATCGCAGAAGGCCCTGTCGTGGGAAATGACAACACCGACTCCATCGAAACGGTGCAGGGCATCCAGCAGAAGTCCCCTGTTGTATTCGTCCAGGTGGTTGGTCGGCTCGTCGAGAATCAGCAGCGAAGGCATTCTCGAGAGTGCGATGAAGATCTGAAGTCTCTTGCGTTCCCCTCCACTGAGGGTCTCGGGACGGGATAGCATGTCGTCGTCAAGATCGAGCAGCCGACGCAGTTCCATGCCGTAGGCGCCGTAGTCGTATAGATACTGGTAGTCGTCGACATCGATGGTTGTGAACAGCTGGGGACAATAGTACACCTCTCCCGAGACACGGATGCGGCCTGAATCGGGAAGCAGCTTGCCGGAAAGAAGCATGGCAAGCGTCGTCTTACCGCTTCCATTGACACCGGAAAGCGCAGTCCATCCCTCATGGAAGGAGAGATCCAGGTGTTCGAACAGCGGGTTCTGCTGTGTGGGATATGTAAACGATACGTCGTCGAGTATGATGGTTGTGGACATGATGAGACCTCTGCAGTTGGAATGTTTTCTGTATGCGGGATCTCAAAGTATCATCAGCCACCTCTTGTCGGAATCTGTCTCGGATGATGGCATATGAATGCGTTCGATGCAAGCGGGGACTTTACAAGACAAGCGTTTCCATGGCATAAAGAGCACACATGCGAAAGTAGCTCAGTGGTAGAGCTCCACCTTGCCAAGGTGGATGTCGCGGGTTCAAGTCCCGTCTTTCGCTTTGAGACCTAAATAATTCTGGTACAAGGAGTTATTTAGGTCTTTCTTTTTCTTCTCATGTAGCCGAAAAACGTGGATGGGCACACAAACGGGCACAGCAATTCACTCCTGAAAGTGGATTCCGGGCACAGGCCGAAGAGGCTCCGCTGTTTCCATCTGAGACGCACATGAGCAGTTGAAAACCTCTTCATCGGCAACCTTGTTTGGTTTCCTTGACCTTCTTGAGTATAATAGGAGGTGTAAGGTGGTACACAGCAGATTCACAGGAGGAGGCACGAACATCATAAACGTTTCCATAACGATGAGACGCAGGAAGGCGGAGGGCAGAGAACCTTCCTACTATTACGCTGTTCAGGATCCCATAACAGGCAGGTATTCCAACTCGAAGAAGAGCGTGAAGGGGCTGGCGAAGAAGCTCGGACTCAGATACGACAAGATCAACAAGAGAGACGCGGAGCACATCGTTGAGGAGGGAAAGCGAAAGGGACTTATCACGATAGATGCTCCGATAATGGAAACCGGAGCCACGCCACTCATCCCCTTCATCGAGAAGATCCTTGCATACGACACATCCCCATGGGTGGCGGAGGAATCGAAGAGAAAGGGGATCGCCCACTCGAAGAAATATGTCAGGAAGCTCGAGACAGCGTTCAGAATACATGCAAAGCCCTTGATCGACAGTTCCAAGACACTGATCACATTCACCAAGGCTGACGCGAAAGCCCTGCAGGACAAGATGCTGGACAATCATGTCTCAGCGAACAACATCACCGCCGCGATCAATGGAATCAAGACAGCGTACAACTATGCGATGGAGAGAGGAATTGTCGAGGCCAACCCAGTAGATCAGATCAAGCCTTTCATTTCCAAACCCAAGGAGAAGCGCATTCTCTCCCGCGTGGAGGCGAAGAAGGTGCTGGAGGTTCTTGAACGTCATGCGGTGGAGTCGCCGACCAGAAGAGCCGCCTATCTGGGTACCAAGCTGGCGATCTACGCTGGTATGAGAGAGGGTGAGATCAGGGCATTCTCTCTCAGGCAGCTTTCCCGTGTCCTTGATGAGAAAGGGATGCCCACAGCCTTTTACAAGATAGATGTCGACGTGAGCTGGGATGATGAGATGAAGGCAGTCGGGCCGACCAAGGGGCGCTATAAACGCACAACGGTCATCCACAGCAGTCTGGCAAACGAGTTGATTGATTTTGCCGAAGATACAGACAGAGTCGAATCCAATCTCCTGTTCAGGTCTTTCATCGGTGAATATACCGATATCGAAAGGCCGTTGGTCAAAAACATCTTCCAGGATTATTTCTATGAGGCGCTCAGGGAAATAGGAATCGACAACGAAACTCGTAAAGCACGTGGAATCGACTTCCATTCACTCAGACATTTCTACGATTCCGAGTCAAAGGCTGTAGCCCAGAAAATGGAGATCTATGTCAAGGAGATACGCGAGGCGATAGGTCATAAGAGCAAGAGCGTGGACGAGCTCATCTACACGCATGACACTCCTACCCGTCTGGTGACGATAGGTGTCATGTCCGAGCACATCCTTGATGTCGAATAGGAGGCAAGGAAGAATGGAGACCAAAGCGATAGAAAGTGCTGTCAATTACCATATCAGACCTGATGATGAGGTCATCTCAGCAGTAGATGACTTCCTCAGGGGTAAGCTTGAAGAGTTGGCGGAGGAGAACAACAGGATAAGGAAGAAACTGGGGAGCAGGATCCAGACAAAGATATATCACGAGGATGAGAAGACATGGTTGTGCTTCGAGATGATCGGCTACATCATCCTCCGTAGCAGGATTATAGAGGAAGTGCAGAAGCTCAGCGCGGGAGCCCGCAAAAACACCAGGAACTACACTTCCGAATCGGTTCTGTTGTCCATCACCGCGAATTCCGATGTCAAAGGGTATCTTGGAATGAGAGGCAATTCCATGGACGGCTATCTTGTCGCGAACTGGTGCCTCGCCGGACTCAACATGTGGCTTGACTGTCACCCCGAAATTGAAGGCTACAAGCTTCATGAACGGAAAAGAAGGTATACGGATGCAAGAGAATTCATCATCAATGCCGTGAACAGCGAGTCGAGACTTTTCTCGGAGTTCTTCGAAGAGCATCCGGACTATGATGAGCTTGTAGCCAAGTACGATATAGGGAGCAGTCCCAAATCAGCATTCCAGCCTGGCACGGTCATTCTTGTTCAGATCAATGTCGACCATACAGAGGTCAATGACAATCACACCGAATGCAATATCGACCTCAGCGAACTCGCGCAGATTCAGGCACAGCTTGCATCCGCAGTCGAAGACCTCAAGAACTTCAGGCCCCGTGCCGCGTCTGGAAGAAGCAATCCGGATGTCGAGGCGAAAATCAACAAGGCCATTTCAGCCTTCAAGACCCAGTTGAAGGAAAGCATCTCGGAGCTTGATGACAGGTTCCTCGACCTGTTCAAGATATGGGCGATGGAGAGAGTAAAGGCTCCCGATTTCGATGATGACGAACTCAATCTCATAATAGACCTGTGCTATCTGAGGGAAAAGAACAAGAAGCTTGGATTGCTCATTCCAGACACCAAGGATACAGCAGGCCACTCGATAAAAGACCTGAAGGAGAAATCACTGGTCTTCGGAGTCAGCAATAGAAATCTTGAAGCTCTTGTATTCGTGCTCGACCAGATCCAGAAATTCAAGCCCAGTCTCATCGCCAAGCATGTCGCATGTTACGACTCGGACGAACAAAACAAGGTCTTGACAACGACCATCAGTCAGTACAGATCCCGACAAAAGGAAAAACTGATCTTTGACAAGACAGGAGGATGGCATTTTGAACCATCCTCCTAGCAACCAGCCTCACCAGAGCAGTCCCAGCACAACAGCCGTGGCTATGAGCCCATATGCCCCCAGAAGCCACGAGAAAAGCCTGTAACGCCTTGCAGACCGTCTCGAGTACTCGATATCGGGCATGAGTTCCTCAGCCTTTTCCGAGGCCCCTTTTGCGAATCCGCTTTCACGTCCCTCAAGGTACATCTTCCTACCGAACTCCTCCTTCTCGTTCCTGAGGCGATACAGCTCCTTGCGATATCCCTCATAACTTGTCTGGAACAGCTTCCTGTGCTTGTCATAGATCGCGCACATCTTGTCGAGGAGCTCCTCTCTCTGGGCCTGCTGGAGGAACATCGACCTCGGGCTGATCTTGCCGTTGTCGGTAGCCTCCGCAAGCTCCTTCTTGTAGCCAGACTCGATTGCCGCCTCCTCCTCGATGAGCTCCTTCACGCTCTTCAGCTTCTGGGGCTTGTCACCGACCTTCGTCTCCTCGTCATGCTCCCTGAGCCTTGTATCGCGAGGGTCGTCATAAGATGTCCTCTTCCTGCTTCTTCCATCGTCAAACCTGTCCATTGCAATTCCTCCTATCTGGTTCTGACTGACCTTGTACGCGAGCCAAGGTCCTTCTCGTATCCAATCGATATCTCGGCGATCGAAGGCAGCCTCCTGCTGAGAGAGCTGTAGCTGTACTTCGAACCGAGCTTCGATCCCTTCACTGAAAAGCCGTCACGGCTGAAGCTGATTCCGGAGATGCGCCCATTTCTGGAACCGTTGAGCCTGACCTCGATGCCGACATCGCCAAGCCGGATCGTGAACTCCTCCATCGAGGCAGACCTGGCGAGGGCCTTGTCCACCTGGATCCTTATGAGCTGCTTGTCGCTCAGCTTCTGTGTCCGTTCAATCATCCTCCGTTCTCCTCTTGTCAGTCCGTTCCTGTCCTTCCCGAGGCCTTTTGTACGGGTAAGCCCGAACTCCTCCTCGATCTCCTGCGTCGCCTGTATCGCCTTCAGCATCTCGAACTGCCCGAGATACAGACTGCCGCTGAGCGACACGCGGGACATGCAGATATGAACATGGTCATGTGCCGTGTCGTTGTGCCTGTAGGCGATCCAAGGCGTGTCAGGAGGTATTCCCATCTTCCTAAAGAAGGCCTCTATCACATCTCTCCACCGGGCGCTCGTCAGACGCTCACCAGGCGGCTGCGAGAGCGATATGTGATAGACCGGCCTGTCCACCTTGCGCACCTTCTGAGGAACAAGAAGAGCCTTGACAATGTCGTCAACAGACGACTCCTCGATGGTTCCTCCGATGTACTCGGCATGTTTCCTGCCCGCACCTTTCCTCCCGATATCGGCTCCATACTGGACAAGCGGCTTGTAGACATCGCCTCTCGTGATGTTCGCCTTCATGGCTCATCCTCCTACCAGCTGCGCCCTCACATCGCGGAGAAGGCGTCTGGTCTCCTCGATCGATGCCTCGATCCCAGCAGGAAAACCGCCGATGTTCGCCGCCGCTGCGAGCTGGTTGAGGTTGCTTCCCACACGCGAGAGCGCAACCCACTGCTCCCTGTTGATGGAGGGAATGACACGGGGCGGAGTCCCCAAGGCTGCCGCTCTCATGTACGATGAGCGTGAAAGGGATGTCCCTTTCCTCAGACTGTCCAAGAGGCTGATCTCCTCATCGCTCAGCCTTGTGTTCACGAAGTGTTCTCTCATTCCTGACCTCCCTTGAAAGCAGTGGGACAATCTGGATGACAGGCCGACAACCGAGGCATGACATCCAGTATCGGCAACCCCCTGACCAGAGGGAACGGGGGCACATGCCTGAGCATGTGGGGGACAAGAATGTGAAGCATTCTTACCCCTTGCTGACCTGATGCGATCAGGGATGCGCGTGTAGCGGAGAGATTTCGATTGACCAGGATGAAATCTCGTAGCCGGAACCGGCCCTGCATCCGCATCATGTCCCGATACTGCTTCCTCATGGCTAAAGCGTAACAACGTATTGTCTGATGAGGAATCAGTGCAAATTAACGACAATTCACGTAAATTCACACTCTCGCTGACCTATGTGATTGTCGTATGCGCTTCAGAACAGAAAACGCATGGGTAACAACCAAGGGGATACGGCATCAACAGATGCTGGAGGAAATGAAGACAGGTGGACGTTTATCAATAATGTAGTCTCAAGCTCAGCATTGACATGCTGAGCTTGAGACATTGATTATGGATTATATTTTATAATTAATAATCAATTATTGGATTATTGATAGGCCTCAGCTCTCTTCTGAACCGTTGGTGACACAACACTTGTCACCAGAAATCCTGGCTGACAACGCTGTCAGTTTCTCGTTCTCGGATTCTGGTAGCATGATTATCGAGACGATATGCTTGTCATCATCGCGGATGACCTTCACATAATCGGCATCGATCAAGCCAGGAAAGAACCTGTTTCCGGAAAAACACATGTACTTCTTGACCGTGCTATGCTCGATGTGGAGCCCCTCCTCGAGATGTCTACGGAATCCATCTCCTGATACCGACCATTCTCCGGACTTGAGCCGGGTTCCGTACCGAAGCATGGCATCATGGAGGATCTGAAGCTTGTCTCTGTCAACATCACTCAACTCGCCAGGGTCTATCGAGTTCGAGATATGCTTCATATAAGCTCCCTTCGGACGTTTCCCATCGGAATCGTAGTTCCAGAATTCAATCTCCCGCGAGGTGATGTCCGCCACGACGAAGTCACCTTCCTTGCCAAGCCTGTTCTTGTCGATAGTCGTGATGATCCGCCCCGTGACCACTGGATCAGCCTCAACGACGGACATGAAGTCGGCCATGCCCCTGATTGCTGTAGAACCCCTCATGTCCCGTGGATTGGCTTTCGGTGCATGATGCAGAAATACAAGCGTGCAATTGGCGACACCCATGAGCTGCACTATGACATTTGCCCTGTAAGAGGCGATTGCGGAGGCGTCATTCTCGTCACCCGTGAAATAGCAGTTCCAGGTATCGAAGAAGATCACATCCGGCCTGAAACCCTGTCTTGCCTTCGTCTCGAGCTTCCTGATCATCCTTCTCATGCCGTCAGGACTGTCTAACGGCCACCTGAGCGGATAGAAGCAGAACCGTCTCGTGAAATCCTTTCCTCTCACGATCGACAGCGCCGCGAGACGAGCGTTGATTGCAGGAATGCTTTCTCCAGCGACATACATCACGTTGCCCTGGTGGCATAAGAAGCCGTGCCAGGATGGCGCTCCCTCGGCGATGTGTACACCCATATCAAGAGCCACATGTGTCTTTCCGACACCGCTCGGGGCATGTATGAAACCGAGCGATTTTCCTCTGGGGATGAAGTCGCGGATGAGATACTCGACCGGTTCTATCTGCTCAAGAAGGGCATCGCCCATATAGTCAAGGTCATCATCAGTTTCGACACAGGATTCCACGATCGCTTCTGGTGCCTCGGGTTTGGTTGAGATGTTTTCCTGATCATGGGCTTCGAAAGTGACGGAATCAATCCGAAGAAGCTCCTTGACGCTTAGGGTCTGAACTTCGCAACGCATATCCTTGAGCTTCTTCATGACCTGGCGCTTGGCGATCGGCGAGAACGCGGTGATAACCGGAGCATTCCCATCAGCATGGATGAGAACCGCCTCTCCCCAGCTCCTGCAGAAGAAGACGGGTTTGTACGGCTCGATTCTGCCGATGAAGAAATATCCCTGGCTACCAGGCCCCTTCAGCACGGAAGACTCTCGCCCGGATGCGGAGATCCTCTGGTAATTCACAATCTCCTTCCCCTTGAAATGCGGAATGAACATGTTTCCATGCTCATCCTTGCGGATTCCATTGAAAGTCTCAATCGGCTCCGTGATTTCACGAATTCTCTCAAGCTTTTTCATCGAGTTCTCTCCTTATCAGGTCAATCAGATCATGACCGGCATTCACATAGTCGTTCGCATCCATTCCGGGAACCGGAATGAGTACATATTGGACGTCAGGGAACATCTCACAAGTCTTCCGTGCCGCCTTGAGGCCCGTGTTTGTTCCCTTGAGCGCGTCATTGTCGGCGAGAATGATGATTCTCGCATCTGGATGAAGATCACGCATCGTACCTGTCACGGCCGGAATGTTGCCGGCGTTGATGGCCATGACGGTCATGACCCCCGTGTTCTCAAAGGTTGAAGCGGCGGTCGCATAACCTTCAACTATCACAATCGGCCAGTTCTGCTTATGGTCACCTATCGCATGGAAACAACCTTGAACGCAGCCTCCACCAAGCAGCCTCTTGGAGCCGTTCTCGGAGATGAACTGCAAGGTGCTGATGCGGCCATCACCATTCACAAGAGGTATGATGAGCCTTCCGTCCATCGTTTGCCGGATGCCATGGACTCCGACCTTTTTGGCTACAAGATAATGGTGTGTGGGGAGAGCCGGACTGTTGCGCCTGAAGATGTCCAAGGCAAGCGTAGCCGCATTCCTCTGGACATCCTGGATTGTTTTATCCTTTTCTAGCTGCCTCTCCACGAAAACACGGTATTCATCCAGATCGACTGGATCGGAGTGTTCCCTATGGGGAAAGTACGTGAGGGATATGTCACGGCTGAAGTCTCCATAACATATGGAACCGTCATCGTTCTCACGATACCATCCACACCAGTCATATGGACTTCCCCCGACGACCGGAAAGCGGAAGTAACCTGCCGCATTCCTTCTTGGCGTTCTCAGCGGTACGATACCTGCATTCTCCATGGCTTTCATGAATTCGTAATTCATAGTCCTCTCCATATGGAACGGGAGGCCAATGAAGGCCTCCCGTTTGATGCGCACCGATTAGAACGGAGGCTCGTCGAGCCTGCTTTCCTCAGCCTTCGTCTCGACATGCTGGTCGACACTGGGAACTGTCTTCAGGAAGGCCTTGACCTCGTTCTGGATTCCCCTGTCTCCTGCATCCTTCTGCGTGACGATGACGTCGACCGTCCTGCCTACAAGACTCTCGAAGTCGGGGTTCGTCCTCGTGTCGAGTCCGGCGGCGTTGAAAAGCTGTGTGGACATCTTGGCTCCCCAGTACACGGCCGCGGCTGAGGGGTTCTTGAGCGTGATGTTCGAGAACACCACCGCACCGACATGATGCGGTGCTGAAACCCTCAGCTTTATGGTTTCGTACTTCGCTCCAGGAGTCCTCGCATCCCGCTGCTCCACACTCTCGATGCCGACCGTGTACCTTCCCTCGGGAATGGGCTCGTAGCGGTCAACTTCGATTCCTTTGAAAAAATCGTCGAATCTCATCTATTATCCTCCTATAATCTGGCCCCTTTGGGGCTTGTGTTCCTGTTTGCCGTTGTCAGGGTGGCGGTGGGCTCGTAGCCGTATTCGAGTACGCGTTCAAGATACTCTGGAGTAAAGAACGGCCGCTGCCCCTGCAACCTGATCGGCTGCAGCTTGCCCTGATAGATGTAGTTACGCACAGTGCTCACCGCCAGTCCGGTGGCGGATGCGAACTCCTTGATGGAAATCCGCTGATCAATAGGTATACTCTTCATGCTGTCCCTCCTGCTCCCACCGCTCCAGGTCGCTCAACCGATACAGCGGACGATGCCCCTTGATTTTGACGAAGGGAATCCTTCGCATGCTCGTCCACCAGTGGACAGTGGCCGGCTTGACGTGATATCTTTTAGCTACCATGGGGACGGTAAGATACACATCTTCAGAAGCCCTCCGCTTCATTTCATTCGTATCGATTGGCCGATGCGGTTCCTGTGGTTTCATAATTCTGATTTAAAAATGGTTTCACGATTGTGTCTTTCAACATGAAAACAAGGTGATTTTCAGCGTAAATCCTGATAATACAAGAGGTTTCGTTATTCAATCTTTCCTGAAAAATGTTGATTTTCTACCTGAAGGCAAAAAAAATCAGGAAGACTGGGCTTCCTGATGATTGGTTTTTCTTGTTTTACTCCAACATCCCGTGTTCCAGCATGCTGAAATAGCCTTTCCTCGAGATGATGAGGTGGTCAAGCACCTTTATCCCGAGGATGTCTCCCGAGAGCTGTATCCGCTTCGTGAGAGAGATGTCGTCATCACTCGGCTCGAGGTTGCCTGATGGATGGTTGTGGACGATTGCGATGGCGGTTGCCCTTGCCTTTATCGCATCAGAGAACACCTCTCTCGGATGGGCGAGGGTCTTGTTGACGATTCCCTTTGTTATGGATTTGCTGAAAAGAATCTCATGAGCGCCGTTGAGAGCGAGGACGATGAAGTTCTCCTGCTCGTCATGTGAGTGATGGTAGGTCTCCCTGTAGATGTCGCCGGGTGACGTGATTGTCCTTTCCGACTTCTCCCCCTTTCTTCTGCCTACCTCAAGTGCGATGAGGATGCCGGAGGCGAGTTCCTTGGAGACTCCTTTGATGCATATGAGGTCTTCGAGTGAGAGCTCGATGTTCGAGTTCATGGCATCAAGGATTTCCTGTGCCGTCTTCCTTGCATCGGCTCTGGATGAGAGATAGGGCCTGATGAGCTCGGTGATGAGCTCGTTGTCTGCGAGTCCTTTGACCCCATACTGGGTGATGCGTTCCGCTATGGTCTGGGGCTTTTCGACTGGTTCGAATAGGTCAAGCTGTGTGTAGGTCATTTCCACTTCTCCTGAAAAAAGATTTGAAATCTCCGTTGCGGCGATTACACCTCCCGCAGCGGGCAGGAAAAGTAGAAGACAGGGGTCAGGTGGTAGCGGAAGTCACAGGGCACACGGAGTGTCTCGTCTTGGCCCTTGACAGGAGCGTGGCTGTACCCCAGATGTAATAGAGAATCATAATGTATTCAGATGACAATGAATCGCCTCTGCTTTGGAAGACCAGCAGAGGCGCATCAAAGAGTAAGTTATATAGCTGTATGTTCCATCCACGTTGTCAGCCTTGACCTGATAGACGAACGAATTGAACCTGCCTATCCATGTCGCATATGGATCTTCCGCAAGCTGCGCCAGCGAGATGATTACGGTATCACCATTGAGCATCTGGAGATCAACTTTCTCCTTGTACCAGCTGAAAGGCATGATACAATATGGTATGAGCGCCATCAGACTGATGCCGGATGGGCCGGAACAGCAGTGTGGTGCCGTCAGCAGAAGGAGTACCCACATGAAAAGGAAATCCATACTACAGTTGATCGTCATCCTCCTTGCGGTGATGATCGCCATGTTCTCGTTCACAGCCTGTGATGACAATCCCAACGCCCCCCCCAGAAACGGGCGAAGAGCAGACTGGAAACCCAGATGACAATCCACCAGTGCTCTCGGACGAGGAGGCATTGAAGGGCCAGTGGTTCGTGTACGGGGTCCCCGAGGAAGCACAACAAATGTATTTTCTTGGTATTGTCATCGATATCCAGTACACGAAACCCGGATATTGGATAATAGCTGAGATGACGGACGTTTCCGATACGAATGCAGTAATACGGATGGGATTCGAATCAAACCGCGAGGACCATGATGGTGGCTGGCGTGTTTCACTGGCTCTAGAAGATGGCTCCGGGACCATAACATACAAATTCAAAGATTCAGACAGGAACACGTTGGAAACAACACTTATTCAGACATATGGTTCAGAAAGTTCTGAGAGTCAGCTGGAACTCCGGCGGAATACGGGCGACCCAATAGAACTAACCGATGCGTCACCAGAAGAAGAACAGCCAGGCACATGATCCAGGCAAGGGCGGATGAGCAAAACGGAAATGGGCTATCCGCCCTCTTTTCTTTCTTCCAGTACCTTCATGACGATGAGGAGCGCAGGAATACCCGCAAGACTGCAATAAGCATCATCGAACAGTGGATCTGAAAATCGTTGGAAAAAAGAAATAATAGTATTCAGCAGAACACTTCAAATAAGTCTTATCGACTCAAATAACAAAGAAGCGTCTTTACATTAAAAATTTCCATATTTGGGATTTGGTGACATTCAGCTTGCGACGACCCATTCGATGTCCTGAGGTGAGAACAGCCTGTAGGTCTGGACGACGCCAGTCCTGATTGCAAAGCCGCTCTTGTCGACCATTGCTTTGATCTTCCCATGGAGGTCGTTGTCCTTCAGCTTCCTGAACTTCCAGATGAATGAGAACACAGCTGCATACCTGTTGATGTACTTCGTCGCCACTCCCCTGTAGCCGCGGTAGAATTCCTTGATCATCGAGTGGAAGGAGCTGATCCTGTTGAGGTTGACCTCCGCCTTGTGGTCCCTGCAGTCCTGGCAGACGCGATGGAAGCAGCCGTTCGACTCAAGAAGCCTCTCATATGCGACAGTGTCGTCTGTGGTGACGCTGCTGTCATCGGCAAGGTGGCAGGCAAGCTCCATGGCGTTGTCCTGGCTGGGAGTGCCGCAGTTGTATGCCCTGGCGAAGGCGTTTCCATCCTTGTCCACTGCGCTCAGGATGCACACCTTCTGCCTGGACAGCCCACGCTTCACCTTCTGGACAGCAGTTCCAAAGCCGGCATCACGTCCACGGCCGACACCTTTGCGGCTGGAATCCACATATGTCTCGTCCAGTTCGACCTTGCCGGAGAGGACTTCATCATCCAGAACCTTCTCCAGAACGCACATCAGACGATGGCGCATGTTGAATGCGGTCTCGACGTTCACTCCAATCCTGCCGCTGGTGCTCCTGAGGCTCTGTCCGCTGAAGGTGTCCAGCATCAGCGTCTTCCACTGGTCGACGTTCTGGTGGGAATACCATGTCAGGCGTCCACTGTCATATGTGAACCTCCTTCCACATGATGCGCATCTGAACATCTGCTTGCCGCTTCCGGCAAAGCCGCTCCTGACGACTTTCGGATGGGCTGTCCCGCATTTGGGACAGATTTCCACACCATCTGTCGCCGC
>CALXKL010000012.1 GCA_944388965.1 uncultured Spirochaetales bacterium
GCAGACTTGGCTGCATTCTCCTTCGATGTGGCCGCATTCCTCTGCGACTCGGCTGATGCTTCCTCGGACTTCTTCGCAGCCTCTTCGGACGCCTTTGCGTTGACTTCGGACTCGGCGGCAGCCTTCTCCGATTCCTTTGCGTTCGTCTCGGATGCCGAAGCATTGCGCTCGCTCTCGGCAGCGTTGGATGCGGACTTGGCTGCATTCTCCTCCGATGTGGCCGCATTCCTCTGCGACTCGGCTGATGCTTCCTCGGACTTCTTCGCGGCCTCCTCCGATGCCTTGGAGTTGCGTTCGGACTCGGCGGCCGATTCTTCTGACTTCTTCGCATTGGTCTCGGATACTGCCGCATTTTTCGCTGATTCAACGGCCTGCTTGCCTGCCTCGATTCCCTCTTCCAGCTGGCCGACGTACTGGCTCATCAGCTCCAGGGCCTGCTCGATGACCGTAGGCAGGGCCTGTGTGATCGGATCGGGGTTTATCCATTCCTCGACATAGACCGCGAATGGTGCACAGGTGAATCTGGATACGATCTCATCATCAGGACCCTTGGAAACCGCCGTCACCTGACATGTGAGCTTGCCGGAAACCTGGGTTGCAGTCTGCGACGGCTTCCAATCGAGATACAGGTTCGCCTCCGATCCGCTGGACAAGGATTTGTTGAGGACGACGGTATCACCCTGCCCCTCCTTGTTCTCATACGATATCGAGAAGACCCAGTCGTCCGTGGAGAAATCCAGTTCGTCTGAGAATCTCCTTGGCACGACGAAGCGGATCGTGTCCGCATTGGTCTGGCCGCCTATGACCAGCCTTCTGAAATCCGCCTCGTCGAAGCTCTTGCCGTGGAGATGCACCTGTTTCATGACTACAGGCTAACAGCCTGAACCGGATTTCTTTTTCACTATTGTTCAGTGTCGATCCTGATCTTCAGGATGACCTGCACCTGCACACGCCCCCTCGTGCTGCTTGCCACCCTTATGCTCTTCCAGCCGCTGGACGTTATCCCGAGGGAATAGGTCTGTCCGGATACGATCCCCTGCGTACCCCTCCATCCTTCGTCGCCGTTGGACCATGAGAGTGACATGTTGGTAGCCGTTTCGGCCTCGATGATTCCAAGCAGGGTGTCATGCGAGTGACGGAAGTCGAATGCATGCGAATGGTCTGCATTGAGCGAGAAATCATATGGAATGGAGATGTTTTCCGTTATGTTGTCCAGCGCCTCCGTAGTATTGGCATTTTTGGGCCATACCATGAAAGAATCGCCAGTCTTCTGGATTTCATCGTAACTGTAACCGTGCGTGTGCTTCAAAGGAAGGCTAATCGTTGTATGGTGTTCTTTGTAATCGATGGATGGAGCATGAAATCCCCAGCTTATGCTGTATGACGTCGATGAGCTTCCGCCTGCAGCGACTCCTGTCGAGTATGTCCTGTACTTCTGCGCCCTGACCCTCACCTGTACGTAGTCTATCTCCCCCTCGGGGATATAGAAGTCGAAGACGGCGGGGTGCGAGGAGTCGACGGAGTCGTTGAACGTGAAGGGCATGTACTGGACGACCCTGGCGAAGTTGCCGTACATCCTGCCCGTGTCCACATCGATCCAGAACAGCTTCTCTCCCTCGTTGCGGATCTCTATCACCGGCTTGTGGTCCACGCTCCCGTCGTCGTCCAGGAAGCGCATGAGCAGTCCCTTGTCAAGGGTGCCTCCGCCCACCATGAGCTTTCGTGCGACCAGAAGCTCGACGACGATCATCGCAGCGTAGATCAGCTCGCCGGTCTTCTTGGCTATCTGCAGTGCATCGTACTGTGCCGCCATGACCTTGTCGCTCTCGATCGTCTCAACCCAGGTGCCGTCCACGGCCACGAACTTGTAGATGTGATACTGCTGGAAGCCGGTCGTGGTCGGCCCGGTGTACAGTATGAAGTCGCCGTCGGCTGGGTCGTCCGGGAAGTCCTCCCTGGCGCCGCGGTATGCACCCTTGTCGTAGCCGGTCATCCTGACCGGGATGGTCCACTCGCCTATGAGATTGCCTGTAGATGCGAACTTCGCCGTGCTCATCCACACAGGCTCGACCCCTTTCGGTATTATGTCGAACGTCCATCCGGCAGGCTCCTCGCCCACAGGGGTCGCAGGTTCATCGTACGACCTGATGTAGACGTACCTATTCGTCGCTCCGTCCTGCCCCGGGGAGGCGTTACCGGAGCCCTGGCTGCCGGTCGAGATCGTCCTGACCTCGGTGAAAGGCGCCGTCGAGAAGGCCACATAGCGTATCACGTCCGACGAGTCGTCGACCGTGGCGCTTGCGATCTGGACGAAGCCGTCGTATATCCCTTCCTGATGCAGTCTGTAGTGGTCGCCCGGAAGCAGTCGTCTGCAGGACGAGAAGGAGAACGTCAGCATGCCCCTGGTCATCCACATCCATCGGATGCGAGCAAGCCTCTCGGCCGAGTCCTGGTCGTATATGTATGTCGACCTGTACTCCTGTGCCCGCGTGCACCCTTCCGGAGTCTTCGTATACACCTTGTGCGTCTTCACCAGGGCCTTGCCGTTTATCTGGCTGTAGTAGAGCCGCTGCGTCAGGTCCGATTCGTTGTGGTAGCGCAGCCTCGCCCTCAGCGCCTCGTAGACGACCACGTGTCCGTCCTCGACCGGATCCAGGACTATGCCGTCGTCCCTTCTGTCCTTCAGGACCCAGTCGGAGGATGAGACAAGAGCAAGTTCGTCGTTCTTCAGCCTGGTCCTGCCCTCCAGCCAGTCCACGTCGAGATAGTCCACGCCGTAGTTCTGCCATGTCTCTATGATGTCGCTGTCCTCGGGCCAGTAGTCGTCCGATGCGATGGGTTCGCCAGGTCTGGGGTCGGAGGTATCCCCGATGGGCAGGTCGCCCCTCCACAGGAGCGCATCCTCCATCACCTTGAGCTTCGACCACTCAACCGACACTCCGTTTGAGGTTATGTATGAGCGGCTGCGTCCGACCTGGCCAACTATGTCCTCCGGCCAGATGTCGTCGACGTTTCCGATGGATGCGCATGCCGTCCTTACCCACGAGATTTTCTCGCTCCTCGTGATCAGGCACCATCCGTAATCGGAGAGCATTCCGTCGACGAGCTCGCGGTACGTCGTGCCTCCCGCGTTCCATGCGACATGCTGGATCTTCTGGTCTATGTCCGGAGCGTCCTGGGCGATCCTGTCGGCAAGGCCGGCGATCTCGAGGATGCGATACAGCAGGCTCATGTCGAGGACATCCCTCCTGAAGATCCAGAACGAGGGGCCGTCCACCGCCGCAGGGTACGAGGCCGACTGCATCACGTCCTCGTCCAGACGGACCGAGAAATCGACGCATTCAACGGATATCTCTGCAGGCTTGAGATCCCCGCTCCACGATGTGTCCATGACCGGATCCATGAATCCATCGAAGACGATGTCGATGTCTTCCCATATCCTGACCGGTATCTGGTCCGCCTGTCCCAGCACCTCCTCATCCAGTCTGCGGTCGTATCGAAGGCGGAAGGAGCATGACGACACGCTGCTGCTCCTTTCGGAGTTCATGGCCGTATCGCTGATGGTCAGACTGCCTGGAACATACAGTCCCGTGATGTCATGCCAGACGCTGTCCAGGAATATCTCGAAACGTCTCATCTCGCCCTCCTCTCCATCTTCACGCCTACCGCGGTGAGCTTGCCGTAGAGATCCTCTATTCCGTATACGTCACCGTTCAGATAGATGACCGTGGACGGGACCTGGACGGAAGGACTGCCGGAGGAATCCAGCGGCGTGATCCTCACGTGTTCCCGCCCGGATGCGTTGTCGCCGACCCTGATGAGCTGGGGACCGTCCGTCACGAAATCCCCTCCGTCGGCGAACGAGGGTACGTTCCCGACGGACACGCCGAGGTCGCGAAGGATGGACACGAGATTCCTCAGCTGGTCCTCTGTAGCGCTGCCGATCTGGTCGAAGTATGAGCGAAGGACCTCGATCTCCCTCTTTATCGCCTCGTCGCGTCCGGACCAGAAGCGGTCCCATCCGGACATGCCCTCGTATTCCGAGTTCAGCTCGCCTATCTTCGACGTCACCGAACTGGACAGCTCGGCCCTGGCATCCGCCACGTCCCTCTCGTGCTGGAGGTCTCCGGCCTTGTCGATGAAGTCCTCCTCGCTGATGAGGTTCCTGTCAAGCTGGCGGCGTAGCAGGTCGTACTCGGTGTCTATGGCCGAGCTGATGCTCTGGGCGAGCCGCTCCCTGGCGGCCAGCTCGTCCTCCATCGCCTGCATGATCGAATCGTCTATCGCCGAAGAGGACGAACCCATCGCACCGGAGGCGAATCCCGTCAGTCCTCCTGCCGCAATAAGCGCAAGCCCGACGCCGAGTCCGCCGAGCCCACCTTCGATGATGCACTTGAGTCCGGCCGAAATGAACATGCTGCTCATCTCACGTGTGAGCTGCTGGGCGAAGTCCCCGAAGACATCCATGGCCGCCTGGCCCATGTCCTGTCCGCTACCCCACGCATCCCCCATGGCGACGAACGCATCGGTGATGGTCCCTGCGATGCGCTCCACATCGAGCGATCTGTCCACGAAAGATGACCATTCATCGCCCACGGTGGCGCTCGTCTTCTCCCATTCCGAGAGCTCGGCCCTTCCAGACTCCAGACTGTCGATCTCTCTTGCGAGGAGCTCGTTGAACTGCTCCTGGGTGATCAGCTTCGCCTCGTACAGCTCGTTCAGCTGCTGCTGGTAGTCGCGGATCTCCTGTGCCTGCCGCTCCTCGTCGCTCATCAGCGTCGCCAGCTCGCGTTCGGCGATTGCCCTGAGCTCGTCCTTATGCGCCATTTCCTCATGGACGGTGGAAAGCTCATCGTACCTGTCGACGAGGATGTCCATGTCCTCCTTCCACTGTTCGAGGGCATCCTCCTCGACCGGCTTCTGATCGTTCAGCCTGACGATTGCATCACGCAGGCTGGACAGCTGCTCCTCGACCTCCTCGATTCCGGTACGCCCGTCCAGGTCCAATGATACGGGAATGTCCAGCACATACTCGGACGTGCTGATGCCCAGGACCTTCTCGGCCACCGTCCTGGTGTCGACCTCGGGGACGACGGTCAGGTCCTCAAGCTCCTCACGCAGATACTCCAGCGCCGCATCGTACATGGAGAGGCGCTGGTCAAGGATCGCCTTGACCTCCGCATCCACATCACCAGAGGAGAGCATTTGCGCAAGTGCTTCCTCATCCTCCTTGCGCGCCTCCTCCAGGGATGCGATCTGCGCCTCGAGGGAGGCTGTCTGACCCTCCTTGGTCGCCGCATATATTGCCGCCAGGTCCTCCGTCGCGGCAATCTCCTCATCGATCATCGCCGCACGTTCTGCGGCGGCCTTGGCGGCCTCCTCGTCGGCCCTGGCCTGTGCCGCCTCCGCATCGGCCAGGCTCGCCCTGAGGTCCAGCTCCTCCTGGAGGGCCTCGACGAGCCCGCTGGCGGCTATCTCCCTCTGCAGCTGATGGAGGATCGTGTTCGCCTGGGTGCCGTAGGCGGTGTCCTCCATGGAGGATATCCTCTCCAGCCCGTCAAGTAGGTCCTGCAGGTCGCCGGTGTCCAAGGCCAGTGCATCCTCCAGCGACAGGTTCTCGATCTCCGAGCCGATGTTCCTGATCTGGTTGCGGAACTCCATGTAGCCGGTGGCTCCGTTCAGCATGTCGGCTATGGCCTTCTGCACCGGAAGGAGGCCTCCCGTGAGGGTGTTGCCGATCTCGCCGACGAACTTGCCCCACATGGCTGATACGGACTGCGCGCCCGCCGCCTCGGCCATCCTCTCGGCCACGCCTCCGACCTTCGCGTCGATCTCGTCCAGGATGAGCACCTGGGCGTCGTACAGCCTGTTCTGCTCGACGAGCGAGGAGACCTGGTCCTCGATCTCCTGGCTTACCATGATGCCCTGGCGGCGCAGCCTGGTCAGGCCCTGTATCGGGTCCTCCATGACGCGCCCAAGGTCCCTGATCGCGCTTCCTATATCGCTGCCGAACGTGTAGGACATGTCTGCGGACGACTTCATGATCCGCTCGAACAGGTCGCTTGCGACGCCCTCGTAGGTGGCGACCGTCGCCATCGCGTCCATCACCGCCTGCTTGTCCAGGTTCATGTCGTCCTCGAGGACCTGGGCCGCGGCGTCGATCCTGCCGGCCGTGACCTCGTAGGTGCGCCCGGTGGACTCCAGGACGCTCTGGAGCCTGATGAGACCGAGGCGCTCGTCCTCGGCGTCCGAAAGCCCCTGCCTGATCGTGGCGTATACGGCAGCGGCCGCGCTGCCCAGGGTGAGGTAGCGGGCGGCCATGCCGACGAGGGACCGGATCGTCGTCTGCCCGGTCTGGGCGACGCTGCGGTTCGAGTCCGCCATCCTCCCGTTCGACGTCGCGGCTCCGTTGCCCGCCTTCTCCACCCCCTCGATCGCCTTCTCGACCTCGGCAAGGTTCCTCCTGGCCTGTTCGCCTTCCGCCGTTATGACGATCGCCAGCTGATCCGCGATGTTAGACATGTCGTCCTCCTGAATGCAGTCGAGGGGCCGGAATCGTCAATGCGCTCCTGCCCCTCCTGCTGCCCTCTCCTTCACCATGGAGAGGACGGTCTCGTATTCATCCTCGAACGCCCTGATCAGCGCCATGTACTCCTCGCACTCCCCGGCGCTTCCACCACCATGCGGCAGTCCGAAGCGCCTGAAGTCCTTCCAGAGCCTCACGGCATGGTCGAGGTCGTCCGTGTACAGCGGGTACACGTCCCGCCTGGGCACCAGTCCATAGGGTGCACCCAGGTCCACCGGCTGCCCGTCGTACCAGTCGGACTTCCGCTCCACACCCATGAGCAGGGCGCGGAAGCCCATCGTCAGTTTGGGAGCTCGGCCCTGTAGTCCTCCCTGATGATCTGGAACACCAGGAGGGTCGCCAGCGCAGAGCAGACGTCGCTTCTGGCCTCCAGCAGGTCGGCACCGGTCCTGATCTCCTTCTCCTTCCCATCCTCGACGACCGTCAGGTTCTCCACCGTGACGTTGGAGTCGAGGATGATCCTCCTCATGTCGCGTTCGGTATATGAGGAGATCGTGCCGGCGGCATCGCGCCTGGCGACCACCTTCATCCACGAATCGCGTCTGTAGGCCAGGGGCTTGTCGAAGGTGAAGCGCGGCCTCTCGTCCTCGGGGACGGCCTTGAACTCCTCTCCGTCCGGGACCCATGTGCGTCTCTTCTCCACGGTTATCCTCATGCCCTCTCCTCCTGTGCAGCCGCTGTTGTCCTGGCACCCGTCCTGGACACCGCGGCCTCCTGTCGATGAGGCGCGGCCTGCACCGTGGCGGTGAACTCGACCTGGCCGCCAGACACCCTGGCCGAGCCGGGGATGCACCTCACCCCATCCACGACCCTGCCATCCACCAGCAGCTCGACCACGCCGACCTTTCCTTCAACCTGTCGCACCGTCACCTTCATGCGCCCACCTCCCTGCTGTAGTCGTACGAATCGCACGTGGTGTAGTTGAAGTTGAAAGGGACGTAGCCGCTCTGCGGATGGTCGGCTGTGAAGCCGGTGATCGCCATCTTGCGGATGAGGGTCCTCTCGACATCGCCGACCGTGTTCGTCTCGCGGACCACCAGGAAATGCCAGAACTGGTTGTCCTCGGTGCGGGGGACGAAGGTGACCTTCTTCTGTCCGGACGCCCCGGTGTCCACGATCTGCTTGCGGAAGAGCTTCTCGATGGCGCGCTGCATGTCGCTGTCTGTCTCGTAGTAGCCGTTGATCGTTCCGCTCTCCGTCGGGTTCCCGTCCCTCCTGACGTCCTTGCGCCCCATCATCCAGTCGCACTGGGTCGTGATCTCGACCGTACCCTCGCTGACGTTGTTCGCACAGTCCGTCGTCCAGCAGCTGATGCGCATGTCGAACGGGACCACGACATCGCCCTCCTCGAGAGGATTGTCCTCGAGACTCGAGAACGCCTCGATGTACACCGGCATGTCCACGTCCAGCGGCTGACCGCCCTCTATGGACGGGTCCACCAGCGTATCGAACCAGCTGCTGGCACCCTTGCTCCTGATGATGCAGAATCCTCCTGCGAAGGATTCGCTCGTGCTGGTGAGTTCGGTCCCCGGTACGAGGAATCCGCTCCTGCCCTCGGTCTTGTTTACCTTCATGTCCTGTCTCCTGTCTTCCAGAACGTGTCCGGAACGGTCATCGATACGTACCTGGGCTCGGTCCACAGGTAGGACCACTGGCCCGTCTCGACGACCTTCTGCTCGTTCTGGCTGAAGCCTCCCGACGCAGTGAGTGCCGCGTCGAAGCACATCCTGACCGTCACGCCGTCGACCACGAGGTCCTCGAACCCCGGCCGCCGGCACCGGTCGTACAGCTCCTCCACCGCGATGGAGGCCCTGATCACGGCGGGCAGATAGACGTCCGGTCCATCCCCCGCCCCTATCAGCGAGACCTGCCATTTGAGGCGCATCGCCCCATGGCCGCATTCCTCGCTGCCCATGTAGGTGAGCCTCAGATGGGGCCCGCCCGTCCTCACCGGCTGGGGGTCGTAGAGGACCTTCAGGCCGGTCAGATTCTCAATCCGGCTGGACGCCGCGTCCAGGAGAGACCTCAACGAGTCCACCGAACACCTCCCGTATCATCCGCCTGTCGTCCGCATCCATGTACATGAACGGTCTGGCGGGGATCGTGACGCTGGACTTGAGGATGAACAGCATCCTCGGCCGCCCTCCGTCACGTCCGGCGAAGAAGGCGTGGCCGCTCCGCCAGCAGTTCCATCCCCTCGCCTTGTAGCGGGCGATCAGCGTCTTCGGCCGCCCGCCGACGGCCCTCAGCTCCATGCGCACCTCGCGCGAGGCCGGGATGTAGAGGTTGCCGGCCGGGTTCTTCGCCCTTATGGTGCCCCCCTCCTGCTGGAACCTGGCGTAGGCGCGGTTCGTGCCTACGATCGCGCTGTCGCCCTCGACCCTGCTGTGGATCGAGGCCAGGAGCGCGCCCGTGTCGTGAAGCGGCTTCGAGCTGCCCTTCAGAGCGACCGTCAGCGGGGCGTTCTCAGCGAAGGATCCCTTCTGCATCCTGGCGACTATGCGGCTTGCCATCAGCCTCCCGGCCCTGTCCAGCCGCTTCGTCATGTCCAAGTCGACCGAGGCGGTGGACACCACCTTCACCTCCATCGCCAGGTCAGGCATGGCGTATCGCCCCCGTCGCGAGAGGGCTCTGCGGCTGCGCATTGCCGGCAACGTAGCCGGATGCGTCCACCGCGTTGCCGAACCTCGCCCTGAGAAGCTCCATGGCATCCTCCTTCTTGTCCTCCGCCACGGCCTCGTTCTCGGCCGCGCTGTACAGCTCGTACAACGCCCTCTTGACTATGGCCAGGCGCAGAGCCTCGTCCTCCTCGTCATAGGGTGCGCGGGCCTGGATCAGCTTGGTCCGGGCCCAGGTGCGCGCCTTGTCCAGAGCCCTTGCGGCGACCTGGTCGTCGCCTCCGGTGAGGACGTCCCAGTTGTAGTCCCTGACCTCGACCCGGAGGTCCTCAACCGTCAGCAGCGCCATGCGCTCACTCCTCCTCGCCGTTCACCGCGGCCTGCAGCGCGAGGAACTCCGTGACGATGTCAGACTTCGTGTCGTCCGACGTCTTCGTCATCTCGTACCCGCGCTCGGTGGCGATCTCGAGGATCTTGGCCTTGGTCAGCGCGTTGAGCGAGCTCTCGGTGTACACCTTCGCCTCGGTGCTGGTCACCTCGACGGTGGGGGCGATCACGTACTTCGTCCTGGCTCCGTCGCTGGAGGTGACTGTCGCCCAGCAGATCGCCTGGCTCGCCACCAGGGGCATCGGCTTGGACTCGCTGATCACCTGGATCGCGCTGGGATCCTGGATGCGGATGGTCTTGGTGAAGAACGGAGTGGCGACGAGGCTGCTGTCGCCGACGCCGCTGTCGTCGTTGACGTCGAAGTCGTCGATCGCGCAGTAGTCGAGCTCCATTGCGTCCGCCATTACCATGCACAGGCTGTTCGGGTCCATGCTCTCCTTGACGACGTCCTTGCCGCCTGCATCGGTGTCGTTGTAGGTGTCGTCGACCAGGGTGATCTCGTAGCCCAGGATCCTTATCGTCTCGCCGTCGATCTTCGCGCCCATCCTCGCCGTCTCGTCGGTGGCCATCACCAGGTTGGCGATGGTGGAGAAGGCGTTGCGTCCCGCGAGGACCATGGGCCGACCGGAGTAGCCTGCCGTGTTGATCTTCTTCCTCATGTCGGAAAGGATGTTGGACAGGGTGACAAGGGTCGCTCCCTGGTCGTCGAGCGCCGTCGTCGGCGTGTAGGTCTGCGTCGCACCGTAGTCGATGACGTAGCGCTCCTTGACGCCTTCGCTGTCCATCATGTAGTCGATCTTTCCGGTCAGCGCCTGGGCGCACAGGGCGTTGCGCGTGAGCTCGGTGGAGGTCATCAGCCTGAGGACCATCCTGTCCAGCTCGCTTGCCACAGCCGCCTGGCCGTTCTCGCCTCCGGCGCCGTACATTACGCGCAGATCGTTCATCGTGGATCCCTTTATGCTGTCGGAGAGCCTGATGGCCAGGGGCTCGATCAGCGTGATCGCGGCCTTGCTCCGCTCGAGCGGGATGGCCTGTCCGCCGCGGCTGATCACCGGCATCGACTTCGTGACCCGGAGTATGTCCGCAAGGGATATCCTGCTCGTGCCCCTCGGGACCCTGTTCGTGAAGACCCTCTCGAAGATGGTCGAGCTGACCGGGGTCCTCCTCTCCACCAGCTTCGTGACGAGAGCCAGCGTGAAATAGTTCGTGATGAATTCCAGAAGAGTCATCGTCCACCTCCTCAATTGAGTACGTAGATGCCCGCCGCCTTGAGCTTCTGGACATCCGCATCCGCCACGGCTGCCGAGCCGACCTTCGCCTTGCTCCTCTTCACCGTGCCATGAACCAGGACGCTTACATGCGTCACGTCCTGGGACTGCGTGACCGTCTCGCATGCGACGCCGTAGAACGTGTCGCCCGAGGCCGCAGCCTCCACCGCCCCATCAGGGCTGACCTTGACGACCTGGCCGAAGCCGATGGTCGCGCCGGTCTTGATCGCCCTGCGCTCCGTCACCGGAGGATGTCTGAAATCGGCGAGGCTCTCCAGGCCGATGTCGCCGATAGTCGTGGACTGCTTTCCCATAGTCCCTCCTCGTTAGAATCTCGCGGCCAGCATGGCCGGATCCGTCCTCTCCACACTCCCCGCTCCATCGGAGTCGGAGAATCCCTTCATCCTGCCGGTGGCAGGCATCTTCCCGATCGACCTGACGATCTCCTTGAACAGGGTGATCAGCCTGGGCTCCTCGTCCTCGTCGGAGAAGTCCCAGCGCTCCATCGCCAGATCGGCGAACTCGTGCACCTTGTCCTTCATCCCTGCGGGGACCACCCCGTCCAGGGCGGCATCCAGAGAGGAGCGCACCGAGTTTGTGAATACCTTCCTGGCCTTCTCCACCACGGCGTCGGCCTCCGTCCTGTCCGCGAAGCCGTCTCCTCCGTCGGCATGCCCGTCGCCGGCATCGCCGTCCTTCTGCGGATCAGCGCCGGAAGAGCCATCGTCACCATCGTCCTCCCCGTCCGGCTCCCCGCCGTCCACGATCTCCCTGGGCCTGCCGTCGTCGCCGAAGTCGGCGTAGCTGTACTGGGCCGTGTCGCCGGCGGCGAATCCGACATCCGTACGTACCGCGCCCTCAGGCATCTCGCCGTCGCTCGTCTGCAGGATCTTCAGGTCCCTGATCGCAGGCGGCACCGCACCGAGGAACGCCACGTGATGCAGGTAGTGCCTGCCGTCGGGTCCCGTCGGGATCGAGACCGACCAGCCCGGGTAGAACCCCGCCTGGATCGCATCCCAGAGGACGTCGCTGATCCTCATGTCGCCGATCAGGACCGTGCTTCCGCCTTCGCCCTGCCTCTCGAGCATGATGTTCTCGACGTTGCCCCAGCTCGGCATCCAGTCCTGCCTCGCGGCGTAGTGGCCCAGCGACACCGGGCACTTGCCGTCGAACGTGGCCTGGACATCCTCGAGATCCTTCTCGGTGATCTCCCTCCCGTCGGCGCCGAAGACGCCCGTCCTGGCCAGCTGAAGTCTTATGAGTTTCTCCATTCGAACCTCCCTTGACTCCATGCTCTCACAGGCGATTTGGAGTTTTTTTGACCTGTTGGATGCGGATGCAGGAGGGAGTGCGCACGGGAACACCGTTCAATAGCGTTTTTTGAACGGTTTTGAACGGGGGTCATGGCAAAGGTGGGGTAATTTCACCTCCCGGCCGGGAGGATGCGTCTGAGGGCCGTTTTTCAGAATGGACGGAAAACGCCCGGTCCGGGCGGACAAAAGAGAACCGGCCTCGACGGGCCGGTCTGTCTGCAACCGGGGGCTTGATATCATCGCGCCGTATATCCTCTGACGTTGCATCTCAAATCTATCATCGCCGTGGTGTCCGGTCAAGATTCCCTAGGCGGATAGATCGGAGACAGCTTCTCCTTCATGATGCTCCTGTTCCCTATCCTCAGGTCGTTCCGGGTCAGCGAGACGAACCTGTTTCCGAGCATTGCCATCACTTCCTTCACCCCATCCTTGTCCACAAGTTCGGCACCATGGTCGGCAAGATAGTTTGAGAGGGTGGCCACCTGGCCGCTGTATCTGAGCCGGATGACGATGGTGGATGCCTGCTGTTTCGCCTTGTTGATCTCCTTTTTGAAGGTTCCATAGCTGTTGCTCTTCATGTTCTTGAATTCGGCCTTCTCAATGCCGTTCAGAATGCAATCCCATTGTCTATTCTTTTCGGGGCCGGAATTCGCCTTGATCTCTACGTAGTATCCTCCGGTCTCGGCCAGGGGACGTGCGACCTCGAGATTGGTCTCGAGCTCCTGCTTCGTGATCCTGTCGTCGTACCTTATCCCCCCTCTGGAGACGTCCACGTTGGTGAAGCCGGCCTTCGCCTCTGCGAAGTCCCTGCAGATCGTCCGGCCGGCCACGTCGTTGAGCTCGTCCTGGATCATGTAGTCGGCCACTCTCTGCTGCTGGCTAACCGTCGTGCCCCAGAAGGCGTTGTCGATGGCGGGCCTCCTGCCGAAGCCGGACGAAGGCAGGTTGCGCCTGATCGTGATCTCGTTGCCATCCTCGTCCTCTCCGGGCCTGTCCTCCTCCACCCTCTCCGGAAGCGGAGAAACCTTCAGTCCCATGGCCTCGGCCTCCTCCGCGAAGATCTCGCGGACGGTGGAGCGGCAGTTGAAATGCAGCGGCGGCCAGTTGTCGTCCCACCAGGGGTCTGTGTATGGGCGGATGACGCCGGTGCGCACGCTGCAGATCTCGCTCTGCCTCTCGTCGTCGATTCCCACGAACTGGAGATACATCGGAGGGTCCTGCATCATCTGGTAGGCCTTGCCGGCGTTGTAGTCCTTCTGCAGGTTCGTGCGGAATACGGTCGAGTAGTAGCCGGCGAATCCTGCCTGGTCCGCGTCGATCCGTCCGACGTCCCTGAGAAAATCCTCCAGGGACATGCCCGAGGATTCAAGCTGTCTGACGTAGGCATCCTTGACCTTCCCTATCATGTCCAGCTGCGCAAGGCGGCCGATCGTGAAGGCATGCAGCTTGAGGTCGTCCGAAAGACGCGAGAACTGCTGGGGGGTCAGTGAGAGCCTTCCCTTGGCGAACTCGATCGCCTCCTCGAAAGTGAGGCCGAAGTCCATGCTGATGTCGGCGTAGTCGTCCCCGCCCTGCCTGGACGAATGGGCCATGCCAAGCAGCCAGCCGCGGAAGAGCATCCTGTAGACCTCCTCGACCAGCTCCATGTCCGGTTCGGGCTTCCATTCCTCGAGCATCTCCGTCATCGGAATCGTCAGAAGCTCTGGACGACCGTCGACGATCTCCCTGTCGAAGTTCTCGATGCAGGCATCGATGCGGCTTCTGATGCGCTTCTCCCCGTCCTCCTCGATGCCGATCACCTGCCGGACCTTCCGGATCTCCCCAGCTATCTGCGGATCACCATCATCGGAAGATGGACTTTTTTTTTACCCTCGTCATCGGAGAAGTTGAACGCGCCGCCCATATAGGAGCCCTGTGCCTGGGGTCTGTCCAGGACGTCATCGTCGTCCTCAGGCTCGGGAAGGCCGTAGCGCGAGTACATGGCGCTGCGGCTTATCGGCACGCCGGAGCCCAGGGCCTGCATCACCTCCTGGAAGCTTGCATAGTCCTCCGTGTCGAAGGAGAAGCGCGGAGCCTCTGCCCCATTGCCGAAGTTCACCTCGATTGCCATGCCGATGAGCCTGTTGAGGGTGTATGCCAGGGCGCGAGCATCGTTCTCGTAGGCGCCCTGCTTCGTCCTCTCCTGCACGGTGCCCAGCGCCTGGGTGCCCGTGTCGCTGACATTGGTGGCAAGGGCCTGGCCGGTCATGCCGTAGGCGATCTGCAGGTCGCACGCCCTGATCAGGGAGTCGAAGTCCGACACGCTTCCGGCCATGCCGATCTGCTGCAGCCCCTTGACGTTCGCCAGGGCGCCGGCTGATCCGCTGCCGATCTGGATGATCAGGTCGGCCAGGTCCTGTGCGGTGACCCTGGCCTTGTCCGGGTCGCTCTGGTCGAACATGGCCACGAGGCTCGGCACGGAGAACTTCTCCGCCGCCGTCAGCCAGAACCTCCAGCCGGCCTGCTTGAACTTCCAGGGCCAGTAGACCCTCTTGAGATACGCCCTGCCGTAGGGGCGGTTGTACCTGTCCCCCTCGTTCCGGTGGACTATCCACTTGTACGGCTGGTCGAGAAGCATCGCATCGTAGTACATGCGCCCCTCGCCGTCGAAGCGGTAGCGGCGGATGTCGTGGCAGTCGAGGCCGTCTATGACGAGGAGCCCGTCCTCCCTCCTCCAGACGATCTCGGCGGGCTGGAAGCCGTAGGTCAGCGCGCCGTCGAGGAGGACGAAGCCCCACTTGCGGATCTCCGCGACGTCCAGGAAGCGCTCGGCATATGCCTGCACCCTGGCGTCCTCGACGCTGGAGACGAGGGCCGGAAGGTTGTGCGTCGCGTTCCTCCTGTCGTCGAACAGGGATCCGACACGGGCGTCCAGCCTCATGTCGTCATAGGTATGCAGGCCCCTGATGGAGCCCTTCACCAGATTCGTCGGATCCGGCATGTAGCTCCAGACGGCCGAGTCCCTTATTATCCTCACCTCGAGGTTCTTCTTCGATTCAGAAGGCATTGGCGTATCTCCCCATCAGGCCCGGCAGTTCGGACCTCCGTCTCTCGGCATGGCCGGTCGGCTGGCCGATGTTCCTGTTGAAGCTGTACCAGCAGATGCTCAGCGCATCCACCGGCCCGTCGTTCACGCCCTTCATCGGGAAGGCGTGTATCTTGTACATGGAGGTGCCGTCCTTCAGCTCCTCCAGATGGCACCAGCTGCCGTTCTCCATGAACGGCTCCAGGGCTCCGGCCCGCTGCTCCTTGCTCCCCCTGACGTCGATCCCCACCATCGGCAGGACCACGCCCTGCGGCATCAGGATCTCCTGCAGCAGCTTCTGGTAAATCTTTTGAAAGCCGACCTGCTCCCAGGCGATCAGGCTGGGCTCGTACTTCCGGTTCCAGTGCACCAGCTGGTCGACCAGCTCGGTTATCGTCGCGTTGTCCCTGTCCCACTGGTCTATGGTCAGGTAGCGCCCGCTCGTCCTGCTGCGCCCCACGACGGCTATCGCGGCATCGTCGCTCCCCTCCGCATTGGGGTCGACGCCGAAGTGGATGTCGTAGTCGACGAGGCTTACCTGCGTGGACGGGACCCAGACGAAGATGCCGGCGGGAAGGATCCTGTCCCTGCCGTCCATGATGATCGACATGTACTCGACCAGGTAGATCTGGCTGCCGACTTCCTGCCTCTTGGCCGCCAGGTCCTCCATTGACCAGTACTCCGGCCAGAGGGCCGTGTGGTCGTCGATCTCGGCAGACAGCCTCAGACCCAGATAGCGCTCCAGCTCCCCGCGCTCTATCCTGTCCAGGATGCGGGCCATCGGATCCATCGCGTTGAATATCGTGTTGAGGTAGATCATGAGCGCGTCCTTCGCCAGACCGGCGACGGCCGAGAAGATCCAGTCGTAGATCCTGCCCATCATCCTCGGGGACTGCTTGTCCTCGTCCGTGGTGAGGTCGTCCATGATGACGAGGTCCGGCCTGCGGGAGCGCGAGGTCAGGCCTCTGACCGAAGCGCCACGTCCAAGCGAGATGACGACCGCGCCGTTCTTCAGACTGTACATCCCCTCCTTCCAGACGGTTCCCCTCAGGCTGCCGTAGTCGGCGACCAGACGGCGGTTGTCGGCGAACTCCGCCATGGTGTCGGCCAGGAAGTTCGCGGCCAGCGCCTCCGAGCTGCGGAAGTAGACGGCGAAGCGGACATAGCCGTAGACCAGCATCCAGATCAGCACCAGACGCGCGAAGACCGTCGACTTGCCCTGCTCCCTGGGGGCGCACAGCGCGATCGCCCTAAGCGCGTCGATGCGCCTGGGCAGATGGCGGAACTCCTGTCTGTGCAGCGATGCGAGCCTGTCGGCCTGCTCCTTCGTCACATGCCATGTCCAGCGGCCGTTGCGCGGATTGCGCTCGGGATGCTCGAGTATGTCGAAGACGGCCTTCTGCCACCCTGCAGGCTCGAGCGATATGTATTCGGGGAAGTAGTACCTGAGGAACCCTGCGATGTCCGTCCTGAAGCGTTCGTGCCGCTCCTGGGTCGCACGGTTGCGGCTGCCCAGCTCCGCGGCCTCGCCCCTGTCGATGTCGAGGATCCTGAAGAGGACGTCGTAGTCCCTTTCCATGGTTCCGGACTCATTCACAGGGCGCCTCCATGGCGGAGACGACCGTGAAGATCTGCTCGTACAGCTCCGGCCTGGCCTCGAGCGCCTTCTGCAGCTCGAGCAGGATGTCGTCCTTGGCCCTCTCGTATACCTTGCGGTAGTCCATCCTCTGCTTGACGATGTCCGTCTTGACCTTGGTGATCTTCCTCACGAAGTCCGCCAGCTCGGGAAGGTCCTTGAAGTCGACCGCGTCTATCTGCTTCGTGAAGTCGAAGACCTTGGCGATCAGGAAGTCCGCCGTCGCCTCGTTCACGTCGGTCGCGGGGTTGCTCCTGATCGTGTTGATCAGCGCCTCGGTCTCCGTCCTGGCCTTCTCCAGCTCGCGGGCTATCGTCCTGTTCTTCTTGACCGTCTTCCTGATGGACTCGCGCGATATGTCGTAGCCCTCGCCCCTGAGCGCCCCCTCTATGTCCTCTATCGTCATGTGGTCCTCGTTGTACATCCTGACCACACGCTCCAGGAGGCCCAGCAGCTCCACCTTGGTCCTGCTCATCTTCCCCATCTCACGCATCCTCCCTGTCTATCGATATCCCCCTGTCGTCCAGTCCGCCCTCGACGATCAGCATGCCGTCCGCGGTGAGCGAGTAGAACTCCTCGCTCCTGCCCGCACCTATCGGCGAGCGGACCAGCACCTCGTCCAGGTAGCCCCTGTCCTTGAGGTAGGTGATCGCCAGGTCGATGTCGTGGTAGGTGTAGTCCTGGTAGTAGGCCGTGCGGATCGTGCTCCGCTTCACCTTCTCGACCCTGCTCTCGTATATGAACTGGAGGATGTCGCCCCTGAGGGTCTTCAGTATCTCCCTGTTCGTCATCTCCTCTCCTTCGACCGGATGCCGGCATCAGCCCTCTTTCCTGTTCATGCCGTTCATCAGCACCTTGGTCAGCTTGTCATCTATCCGCCGGATCTCGTTCCTCCAGCCGGACACGATCTCCTGGACATAGGTCCTCTCCGCATAGTCCTTCTCGACCGCGACGAGCCGCTCCTCCATCTTCCGTATGGCGGCGTCCTGGCTGGCGATCTGCTTGTTGGTCGAGACCTTGTACTCGGCTATGGCCTGGTTCTGGACATTCGCCACACGCTCCGCGGCCGCCCTGTACTCCTCCAGGGCCTTGTCCACGTCCTGACGATGTCTGTCGAAGGACCTGGACAGGTTCTCGTTCTCCCTCTTCACCTCCCTGACAAGGAGGATGAAGATGACGGTGATCAGCACGAGCATCGGCACGGTGCCCAGGGAGTTCACGCTGGATAGGAAGTCCATCGCCTCCTCCTCAGTCAAGCACCAGGGCGGTCACCGCCACCCCGGCCGTCAGCACCAGCAGCACCGTCAGCCAGACGTTCCTGGTCTGTAGCGAGCGCGCCTCTTCTGACAAGCTCGTCAATGAGCTCTCCAGTTCGCTTAGAGAGCTGCGCGTACTCCTCAAGGAGTCCTGCGCACTCAGCACCCGACTCTCGAGCCCGGCGGATCTTGTCGCCAAGCTCTCCAAGTCTGTCTGTACACTCGTGAGCGAGCTCTCGAGCTGCTTCGACCTTCCTGCCGCCTCCTCTTGCATCGTCTGCAAGTCCTGCAACGTCAGATTCAAGTCGTCCAACGAGCTCCTGAGCCCTGTCAGCCTGCTCTCTTGCATCTGCCAGGTCAGACTCAGCTCTTCCAGCAGCTCCCCGTCCGACATCTCTGCCGGCGAGGGAGCGGCCCATAAGCAGGCCGGCAACAAGAAGCAGAGGATAAGCAACGACCTTGAGAACCTTCCTGACACGCTCCCACACCTCACTGCGCCCTCACCTTGTCGTAGAGCCTGGTCGAGATCCACACGCACACGGCCCCGTGGATGCCGTAGACGATGACCGCCTCGCCGACCCTCCTTCCCCCTTCGAGGTCGGAGAACACGAAGCCGATCAGCACCGCGACCAGGACGATCAGCGCGTACAGCGCCCCCTTGATCCTGGAAGTCGAGCCGAGGATCCTCTTCAGCAGCTTCATCACCCTTCCGTCGCCCTCGTATGCGACGGCCTTCTTGAGCCACATCCCAAGCACCCAGCAGAACGGGATCAGGATGAGCAGAACCGGCTTGATCCAACCTGTAACCATCTCGATCATGTACAGTCTCCTCCTGATTCCAGACTACCCTGCCGGAGACTGTATTTTTTTGAGCTTCCGGTTTAACCTTCAACCCATGAAGAAGCTGTTTCCTCTTGCATTGATCATCGTCGTCCTCGCCCTCGTCTCCTGCAGCGGTGACACGCCATCGCCGGATGGAGGGATTGTCAATCCGGGTGGAGGCGGTACATCCTCCAGCTACCAGCTGTTCAAGGAGCTGTACAGCGAGGAGGCTGCCGCGGATGAGGGCGTATCCATCATCACTGAACGGTTGCTGGCCCAGGAGATCGTCCCGGAGAGCATGGCGGAATACGAGGCGACTGAGCAGGTCATATACGACGAGTACTACGCCACGACAGGGAACCTCGACGACCAGCTGGAGGCGGGCACGATAACAGATGTCGAATACTACGAAGGCCTTCAGAAGGCGAGACTGCTTTGGCAGGAGAAGCTGATGAGACTGGACATGGAATGGCAGCAAAGGGATGTCTGGGAGGGCTTTTCGATGATTGCGAGGATCGCCAACCGGTCAGACTGGGCAAGGGCTTTCAGGATCGTCGTCTGGGATGGCGACATCTATACGGACGAAGGTGTCGTCTATTCGTCGCAGACGGTCACACTGCCTCCGGAGTCCGATGACGTCTACACCTTCCGGATAGCGACTGGAGGACGTTATCTGGAATCGTTCTTCATGGGTGTGGATCTGATCTGAGGGCATGGTGATTTCCATGCCGCTCATGCTTCATCCTGGCCATCAGCGGTCACAATCGAAATGAACGTGCTGGCCGTCATATATATTCTGACCAGAACAACACTCATCAGAAAACATGCCAAAAGAGTGAAAATGGATGAAACACCAAATGCTGCTGCTGATACGGTCTCTTCGTCTTTCATGTCAAGATAATATGCTCCTTTATACAGTATGGAGATGAAGAACAGCACGACCAGCAATCTTATCACCCGAAGAAGGTTCTCCTTGAAGATGCTCCAATACGGGGTGTGAGCAACCCCTTTGCGGATCCATTCCTTGTCTGCAAGCACCTGAAGGAGGGAATAGAAAGTCAAAAGTACGCCAATGAAAGTGAACGAGAAAGAAGCAGAGAGAGCTGCAATGTCGTTCGCAAGGCCTACGACCTCATCACCTTTTCTTCCAAACCAAAGCAGCAGCCCCATCAGGCATGACATTATCAGCCCGACTGCAACAGGCCTTATCCAATCACCCCAGAGAAATCCACTGTCCCTATTCATGACTCCAATTCTGGCACACGATCAAAGCGTGTTTTTCGTCCGCTCAACAAGAAGATGGCGCTGTTTCAGGAAATCGTCACGCATAGCCTCGAATACCGTGACATTTGCTACATACCTCCCTTCGTAACAGACTGATGTACTTAGCATGATGTCATCAGAAATGAAGTCCAAAGCGTCGGTTTGTCCATTCTTGTCCCGTCCCTCGATCTTAAACTGCTTCTTCTCGCTTGTGGACTGGAAGCGGCTCGACAGGTTGTTGAAGAGCCGTCTGATTCCCGAAGCATCTAGACTGCCGTTTCGCTTTGACCTGATCTTCACTTCGATTGAGAAGCCACCTAGGCTCTCCATGTCATCAATGGAATTGCCTTTTGAAGCCATGATCATTGCCTCGTCACTGGAGGAGTATCCTGGAACCTGCATGGATTGACCTTCCCTTCCTCCGAGCTTGTAAATGAGCTGAGACACCCTTGCGAACCTGGCAAGATGGCCGAAGACATCCTCTGCCGGGATGTATGCAGCATTGAGCCTGTTTGCAAACCGATTCCCAATCATCAGTCTGTATTTCTTCGAATCTTCCCCTCCGGCCAGAAAGCCATTGAGATAATAGCGGAACTGATTCAAAGAGCCCACATTCCTATTGTTGAGCAGAAGGATAATTCCATTCACCTTGTCGACCATGAAGTAGCTTACCTCGAACATGAAGGACTTATCCCCAATCTCTATTTTCCTGACGACAAGACTGTCATCCGTCTGAGTCCCTTGCCGAGGAAGTGCCATGTCACGCTTTTTCATGAATAGGCCGTAGATGAAATCGTCAGTATCAGCTGGCACTACAAAATCCGAATCGCCGGTGAGATTGTCGCCGTGGAATGCGATAAGTCTCTGCTCTTCATCTCCTGAATACCTATCTGAAATAGGCACCGACCTTATGTATGCAAACAGACCTGCAAGCTCGGAGCCAGTGAGCTTCTGTCCATTCATTTCTCCTGGTACGGTCTTCTCCCATACGGAATAGAAACCCTTGATTGGTTTGTTTTTGATGTTGTTTCCCATATTACAACCTCCCCTAGTTCGCGTACCTGTGCAGCCAGCCTATGACCTTGCCCAGGATGATCACCCTGTCCGGATCCACGACCTTGTCCGGATAGTCGCTGTTCTTCGAGATGATGCGCAGCTTCCTCTCCACGGTGTCTATCTCCAGCCTCTTGACGATGACCTCCGTGTCCAGGGCCATGACGTAGATCCCGTTCCCCCTGACGAGATTGTGGCAGGCGAAGACGAAGTCGCCGTCTATGAGGTCTATGTCCTGCATGGAGTCCCCCACCACCTCCGCCGCGAAGATGTCGTCCTTGGGGTATCCCAGGAAGAACTTCTCGAGCGTGGGCATGCGCAGCTCGCGGAAGTCAGCCTGGGACCATTCGCAACCGGGTCCGGCTGAGACCTTGGAGGCGAGGATGGGGACCGAATAGGTGGAACTGTCTTTTTGAATCAGAATGGTTTTGCCAGAAGGTGTCTTATATTCTCCTGAGTCGATTGCAAGCTGATTTGAACTAGATGGATTCGAGACGGCAGAAACAATCATTTCACCATTACCGGTTAATAGCCAATTAACATTCAGGCCAACTGAATTAATCAACTTAGTTTTTAGTTCATCGGGAATATTCGCCTTTCCACTTTCATAGTTTGCATATGTTGTTTGTGCAATACCAAGCATATCACCCATTTTTTTCTGCGAGAGTTTCAAACTATCTCTTAGCTCTTTTAATCGCAAACTAACCATAATCTACCTGTTTTTATCTAATTTCTAGTTGACAGTAAACTACGAAATAGTTAACCTGTTTCTAGGTTGAAATTTAAACCTAAGCAACTATAACGCGGTATTTAGAAGGAGGTCAAACATAAAAGTGGAAACGCAACTCAAGAAGCTCATGACGGATTGGGATTATGACAAGGCGGTTGCGCTTGCCAGACCAATTGCAGAGGACTGGAAGAAACGTACTATCGAGATGGCTCGAATTCTGTACATCGCTAACGAGCAACTCAACAAAAAGGGCAAACGAACTGATTTGGCATTGAAAGGTTCAACTAAATGCAACGTTGCATTAGGTTCGGCTAACAAAACGCCCACATGGGAGGATTTCTGCATTGAAATCGGTCTCCCGATTAGAACGGCTTATGACTGGCTTGCATGCTATGACCCGGACAAGGACCTTCTCCTCTCCCACTCCGAATACAAGGAGGCGCGCCAGCTCGAACTCACGACGCTCTATGAGGACGTATACGCGAAGCGCAAGAAGGATGAGGGCTATGTGCCCGAGAAGCTCAGTCTCAAGTGGAACCGAAAGCAGACGAAATGGAGCGAGACGAAGTTCCAGAAGTGGGTCGCAGAGAAGGAGCAGACGGTACAGGGGGAGGCGATTGCGAACCTCGTCCCGGACCGCTATTCGAAGGTTACCAGGTTCGGGCTCTGGACGATCGACTACATGATGGAGCTTCGCGACAGTTGCGAGGAGCTTACCTCGGGTGCCAGGGCAAGGCGTTTCAGCGACCTGGTCAACGCGTACGCACCGAAGATGCCGAAGTCGATCGACTCGCGTTCCTTCATGCGGGCCGCCGTCCTGGTGGAGGGCGTCCTTTCATCCCTCCCCCAGGCGGACAGGGACTACTGCCGTGCACTTCTCGCCGACCTTCTCGGCAGGGATGGATACAACAGGGAGGACCAGGATGATTGAAAGCATCAGAAGGAAGATGCCCGAAGGACGCATCATCGAGCTGCAGCACTACCCCACGCTCTATCGTCAGCGCAAGGGGAAGCTGCTTGCCGTCAGGGAGATCAGGATCGGGGCCGACAGCTTCGACCTCATGCGGCTGGCGGTTCCTTCCGAGGAGCACAGGAGGCTGAAGAGGGACCATGTCATCCAGCTGGTCTTCGTCGGAGAGGGCCATATCCCCTTCTACACGCTCATCGACTACGAGGGCTGGAGGATGGAGTACTACAGGGCCAGGATCGGCGAGGTGTTCGCCGTGGAGGTGGTGTGATGGTCGAGCTGAGGATATCGATTGGAGGATGAATATGAAGAAGTGTGAAGCGATCACAGCGGTCATGGATCTCAACCGGCTGGCGGCCCGCATCTTCGGCGTGGCTCTTTCGCTCGAAGGGATTCGAGACGAGATCGGAGACATCGATGCAGGCCTCGATATGGAGAAGGTTCTGGACAGGATCAGGGAGATGCTGAGGAAGGCCTCCGCCGAGGTGCTCAAGGCATACTCGCTTGCAGACGACCATGCCGTCAAGGCAACGGAGTTCGCGGTCTATCTGGCCGACGAGGACGATGAATGATGAGGAGGAACCACCATGGAGAGGAATGACAGGAGATCGGATATCGAGGATGCGAGACAGCTCCACCCGGGCGACATCATCGAGGCCGGGCTCACCAGGAGGAGATGGCATGCACTTGTCATCGGTTCGCGCATGACGCTGATGGGCGAGATAGTCGAAGCCATCATGCCCGATGGAGAGCTCATGGAGACAAGCTCCGCAAGACTTGCCGGCGAACGTGCCGTCATCATCGGCAACATGCCGCTTGACAAGGTCGTCCAGGACATCCTGCGTGCGGCAGGAATCAAGGAGGAGAAGGATGAGTAGACGAGTCTCGTTCGACGTGTCCGAGAAGGACAGGGTCCTGATAGACGACATAGTCGTGAGGGCCGTTGTGGAGGGGCTGATCAAGGGCGAGCCCGATGCAATGGAGTGGCTCAGGCTGGACCTGTCGGCCTGCAAGGCGCAGGGATGCGACATCGACTTCGCCCGCCTCCTGGGCTTCGGACCGTTCAATTTCTCGCATGACATCCAGGGGATCATCGACACCCTGGACAGGGACACGGGCAGGCTGATGTGGTGCTTCATCCCGCGTTCCGCCAGAGGGTCTGGAGGTGACTGGTGAAGGGCATAGTGGCAATGGGGTTCGACGGCGTGTTCACCCCCTCGCCTCCCCTCGGGCCGCCGATGCCCGGGATAAGGGGCCTGGTGAAGGACCTCTTCTCGCAGGGGTTCGACATCGAGGTCTGCACACCAAGGGCGCTGACGCAGGAGGGGCGGACCGAGGTGGTCCACTGGCTGAACGCGAACGGGATGCTGCAGTGGATAGCAAGGGTATCAGCATCGCTTCCACCGGCCGTGGCCTATGTGGGCACGAGAGCCGTCAGGTTCGACGGGGACTGTCTGGAGGCGGCCTCGAGGATAAGGGAGTTGTCAGGAGAGCTGGACAAGGAGGGTGCACGATGATCTTCGGATACGGACTGTTTGCAAGGAACGGGCGGACCACGGCCGTCGTGGATCCGACAGGGCTTACCAGTCTGGCCATGCTGATGGATGCCTTCGAAAGCCAGGGCATCATTTGCGGAATGGCGACGGGTGACGGTGGGAGCTTCCTCATCGAGGCCTCCCATCTAAGTGCAAGTGCGGGGATTCCACTGGTCGACTACACGCTGTGCGTCGGCAGGCAGCGTCTACGGGACGGAGGATGCCGCTGCTACGAGATCTCGAAGAACCTCATCGAGTCCTTCAGAGCGGCGCACGTGCTGAAGCGGGTCCTCGGGATGAACGAACGGATATGGTTGAACGAGATCTCGCGCTTCCTGCTGGACGGCAGTGTCGACAGGAGCATGGGGTGTTTTCAGATCGTCATGGTGATGCTGAACGAATACGGCAAGGAGGAGCAGGAATGACGGAGGATCGGCTGATCGGATGGAGGAATGACATGAAGACAGGAGGAGGACGGTCCAGGGCGACCGTCGTCATGGACAGCGCAATGCACACATACGTGATGGTGTGTCTGAGCCAGAGGAGGCTCAGCCAGACGGCTGCGGCCAGGATATGCGGATGCAGCGTGCAGTTCCTGAACGCGGTGATCATGGGCAGGAAGCGCAGCCAGGAGATCCAGCACCGGTTCGCGACCCTGGTCATGGGGGCGCGCAGCTGGGACGACCTCGAGTGGAGGGCGCTGGCGTTCCAGGAACACGTGGCCGCAAGCGCGGGGAGAAGCGGGGATGATGCGGATGTCGTCTGAGAAAGGAAAGAGAGGGGGACTGGTTGACGTTCGCACCGCCCGGCCCTCACCTCTCTGCCGGAAGCATAGCCCCGATGGGCGTCCTGTGCAAGGAGGTGCATCGTGTGGCTCAGTGTGAAGAGGCTCGCGGATCTCATGGAGGTCACGCCGAGGGCGATACAGAAGGCGATACACGACCATGTCGTGACAGCCAGGAAGAAGGACGGCAAGAGCTATGAGGTGGACCTCACCAGCCTGCCGCAGGACATGATGAACCGTCTTCCCGAGGAGTACAGGAAGTCCGCGGGAGACCTCACGGTCGTCGGTTCCGCCGGAGATGTCGTGCTCTCGGCCGCGTCGAGGGAGGCCCTGGGCAGGCAGCTCACCGACAGGGAGAAGCTGAAGGCCGAGCTGTACCGCTTCTGGTGCTCGCTCGACCCGGTCCTCCAGGAGCGGCAGAAGGCGGCGATCGCATCGAGCCAGTTCGGCATCTCGCTGTCCACCGTCCGGCGCATCGTCAAGGACGTCAGGACCAACGGCTTCCTCGAGGAGGCGAGGACGGGTGGCACCGGAGGCTCGTGGGACGAGGAGGCCATAGCCTGGATGAGGAGCTGGTATCTGAGCTTCCTCAAGAGGACCAACGTCTCATCTAAGGCCGCGGCGTACAAGGCGGTCAAGGCCGAGGCGGAGGTGAGAGGATGGAGCGTCGGCTGCAGGAGCACGGCGTATGAGCTCCTGTCGCAGATCCCCGAGATCATGGTCAGGTACGCCATGGGCGGTTCCAGGGCGCTTGACAACTTCTTCTACATCTCCAGGGACTGGTCGAAGCTGAAGCCGAGCCAGATCTGGATCGGGGACCAGCACATCTGCGACTTCTGGGTCGTGGACAAGCGGAATCCCGACAGGTGGGAGTACTACCGCCCCACCCTCTACGTCTGGGAGGACGGCGCGACCAGGTGCATCGCGGGACTTGCAGTCGACAGGGACTACGACAGCGGCACCGTGATCGAATCGATCAGGATGGGCATCAGGCGCTTCGGCTTCTTCGACTGCACATACAACGACAACGGATCCTCGGAGTGCTCCAGGGCGACGACGATGGTCGTGGACGAGCTCCTGATCCTCTCCGACGGCAGGAGCCAGATGAAGGACCTGTCCGAGCTCTACAGGACCGTGGACGGCAGCTATGTGGTGGAGGATCCCGATGGAAACGTCATGTCGGTCGACGAGACGCCCGAGGAATGGAGGCGCAAGCACCGGAGGATCTATGCAGCCGTCAAGAACGCGAAGTCAAAGCCCATCGAGCGCCTGTTCGGGTCGATCGAGACGAGGATGGCGCAGCGCGGCATCCCGGGACACGTGGTCACGCCTGGCGCTCCTGCGGACCAGGAGGAGAAGGAGCAGAGGAACCTCGATTACTGGAAGTCGCACGACATGATCCTGACTCTCGACGAGTTCATGCTCGAGCTGGTCAAGGGCATCGATGAGTACGAGCACACCTATCATTCCGCGCTGAAGATGTCGCCATGGGAGGCGGTGCAGAAGCACATCGCGGAAGGCTGGCAGGCCCGCCGTCCGGCCAACCCTGCGGAGCTGGATTTCATCTTCCTTTCCCGCACCAGGGCCAAGGTGCGCCGCGGCCGGGTCTCGATCAACGGACTGCAGTACAAGGGAGAGGATCTCAAGGTCGTCGTCGGGCAGTTCGCCGACGTCGGTCTGGTGCTCCATGAGGGCGAGACGGTCGATCTGCGCTACGATCCCCGCGACCCGTCGATGGCCTATGCGGTCTTCCCCGGTGCGGCCCAGAAGATCAGGCCGCTGAGGCTCGTCGAGAGCATCGACATGCTTGACGACCGTGCGATGGTGGAGGCCATCAGATGGAAGCGCGACCAGATGAAGGCCGTGAGGGAGGTCTTCAGGCGGCTGGAGATGCCCATCATGCAGGACGTGGAGACCAGGCTGACACAGCAGGTCCGACAGGCGGTGGAGCATTCGGCCGATATCGAGCTGCCGCCACCGGAGCCGCCGAAGGTCCACACCCCGGAACGGGAGACGCACAGGACGTCGTCGGACGGAGCCCGCCTCCACTCGACGGCATACGAGCGTTACCAGTGGCTGGTGGACAGGCAGCTTGACGGCCAGGTCCTCGACGAGGACGAGCTGGCCTTCATGAGGGAATACGAACAGGCGCCCGAGTACGAGATGCAGAGGTCGTACTGGGAGAACTACAGAAGATTCTATGGAGGACATTGAGATGACAGGACAGCAGATCATCGATGAGTACAGGAGTCGCGAAGGCAAGGACTTCAGCCAGAGGGAGCTGGCGGACATACTCGGATGGAGCCCGGGGACCCTCTCCGGAGTGCTCAGCGGGAACTATCCGAAGGCCGAGACGAAGGTCGCGGAGATGGCCGAAAGGCTTCTGGGCGTCCGGCTTGCGGACCAGGACGGAGGATTCGTGCCGATACAGGTGCGTGACGTGACGATCGCCACAAAGGACTTCCAGGCGGTGTACGAGCTGTGCAACGGGCTCCTGTCGCCGGACTCGTCCCTGTCGGCATCCATCGGTCTGGTGATCGGCGATGCGGGGATGGGCAAGACCACGAGCGTCCAGCGCTATGCGGCCGAGCACTCCGCGGCGAGCTATGTGCTCTACATGGGCTACACGAGGGCAAGCCTCTTCAGGGAGATCGCCGAGGCGCTCGTCGGCCGTTCGCATGTGGCATACTACTCCAACCTCCAGCTGATCATGAACACGACGCAGGTCTTCCGCAAGCTGATCATCATCGACGAGGCCGACCGCATGCCGCTGTCGCTGCTCGAGGATCTCCGGACGCTCAACGAGCGTGGCAGGGTCCCCCTTCTCCTCGTCGGAGAACCCACCCTCGCCCGCACGGTCAGACGGGCAGACCGCATCGAGTCCAGGATACGGAAGCCGCGCATCGAGTTCCACAGACTGGATCCGGTGACGCTCGCCACCCTGTATTCCGAGTCCTGCGGGCTGCGGATCCAGGCGGACGTCGCCAGGTCGCTCGTCGACATGGCCTCTGGCGACTTCCGCGTCGCCGTGAACGACATGCAGAACATCGTTCGCATGATGAACGTGTCCGGCCAGGGCGAGCTGACCAGGAAGGTGCTCGATGAGTATAGACGCCAGTGACCGCGCCGCGCTCCTGGGGACGGATAGCCTCCAGGTGCAGGTGGAGAGGATACTGAAGCAGCAGCCGGACGGCAGGGACAGCCTGTCGCATCTCAGGGAGATCTACAGGGACCTTTCCGAAGGGCGCTTCAGAAGTCTGATCTACTCCATGCAGGCGAATGGTCACGTCAGGCTAGAGGACGACGTCGTCGTGCTTGTGCATGAGAGCGTCCCCAGGGGTTATGTGGCCGACAAGGTGTGGAAGGCCATGAAGATGCTCGGCGTGTTCACATGCAGCGACGTCGCCAACATCTTGCCGGATGCCAGGCCGTCCGTCATCAGGGGCTTCCTGACGCGATGGGAGAAGGATGGTTCGATCGTCCGCATCGAAAGCTCCGGCGAAGAGACCTGGAGGGTGGCGAAGAGGCGGATTCTCAGACCGAGGTTCAAGGTCGAGAGAGGCCGGGACGAGAGCATGTCCGCCGTGATCATCGCAAGCGCCATGTCCGCCGTCGACTCGTTCGGACGGAGGATGTGGACGGTGGAGATGCTGGCCGAGGCCCTAGGAGATCCGCAGTCGCTGTCCCTCCCCTTCCTGGAGCACCTGCTCCGCAGCTGGGAGGCCATGGGCGCAATCAGGAGGATAGGCGACGATGGTCGCAGGAGAATGTATTCGACAGACCGGGAGAGGTTCAGACGCCTGGTCATGAAAGGAGGTCGGGATGGAGGAAAGAGATGAGAGGAGACGGCTTGTCGGCATCGTGCATCAGCAGCGTGCCAGGGCCGTGGTCTGCGACCTGTGCGGCAGCATCCACTTCCAGGATGTCTGTCCCAACTGCAGGGGACATGGCCACGGCATGACCGATGAGGAGTACCGCGAGTTCCTGAGAGTACAGGTCGGCAAACGGTCCTGCTCGCAGATGGACGAGGTAGAGCTGCAGATGGTCGTGAACGCCTTCGACGAGACCGGCTGGAGGGAGTACTGGAGACGCCAGAGAGCCGCACACACGAGAAGACGGACGCAGACCATCCAGCTGATCAAGCGGGAGGCTGTACGGGTGCTGGGAGGTTCCTGGGTCGACAGGCTCCAGGGCTTCATCGACAAGGTCATCGGAGCGTCGAGCATCTATGCCCTGGACGACAGGGAGCTCAGGCAGGTGATCGGATGGCTGCGGCGGTTGAAAAAACACGACGCGGCGAAGGATAGGATTGAATCAGAGGAGAACAGGAGATGACTCTACAGATCGGCGACAAGACATACTACAAGAAGGCCAACGGCACGCTGGTTCCAGAGGACCAGGTGAAGGACTCCGACAGGCTGCGCGACCAGTTCGTGCTCGAGGCGGCGGAGAAGATCATGGACATCAGGACGCAGATGATCCGCGTCAAGGCCGAGATCCTGGACGACATAGAGGCGTTCATGCAGACCATGAGCGAGAGCTATGGCGTGAAGCTCGGCGGCGAGAAGGGAAACCTCTCCTTCACCAGCTTCGACGGACGCGTCCAGCTCAAGTACTACCGCAACGACTATCTCACTTTCAACGAGGGCATCCACATCGCGAAGAAGCTGATAGACGAATTCCTGGAGGACATCACGAAGGATTCCTCGAGATCCATCAAGCAGATCGTCAACAGCGCGTTCAACCTCAAGCAGGGCCGAATGGACGTCAAGGCCATCCTCAAGCTGCGCGAGATCAACGAGACGGACCCCAGATGGGTCAAGGCGATGCAGATCATCGACGAATCCAAGCAGTGGAACGAAGGCAGCCGCGCACTTCGCCTGTACATAAGAGGCAAGAGCGGAGAGATGGAGCTCGTCCCGATGGACTTCACCAGTCTCATGGGAGAGGCGGCATCGGACTACGTCCCGATGGATGCCGAGGCCGTCGACGTTCCCGAGGGAGAGGAGAACCCAGGTGCCTGATCTTTGTCTTTTCACTGCGGACCAGCCATCCGCAGATGAGGGGAGATCCTCCATATGTGTTGCTCTGCTGGACGACCTCGTCCGGCAGGGCTTTGTGTTTCTCACGCCCAAGCAGGTCATGGCGGTCCTCGGGAAGACCTGGGGCCAGGTGAGATACGCGATCTTCAACTACGAGCTGGACTGCTACATCATCTGCGGGGAGTTCCGCATCACGGTCCAGGCTCTGAAAGATTACATCGACGGGGTCCAGGACCGGTATGAGAGGCCATACCACGATGCGATGCTTCAGAGGGAGCTTTCAGGCATACACGCCCTGGCCTTCGAAGGGAGGATAACGGAGGCCTACGGATCGCTGCTGTCGCACGGCTATCCGGTATCGGCCATGGATGACCTCATGCAGAAGACCAGGCAGAGCTGCTACAACGATATGCCTGCAGGAGAGACCGAAGCAGAGGACTTCTATGACATCCCTTCCCTGCCCATTCCGGACAAGGCTTATCTGTATGAGCTGGCCGATATCTTCCAGGTATCTTCAAGGGCTCTTTGCAACGAGATGGGAATAAGCGACTACACCGCCCAGGTCGACTGGCCCACGATATATGACTACCTGGTCGTTGAACAGTTTTTGAACAGGAACATCCCCGTCCAGGTGAGTCGTTCGCAAAAGATTATCAAGGACGATGGACAGCTTATGCTGTTCTAGAAGACACGGTTTTGCAAGCTTAAACAGGGGATTGCAGACTAGAAAATTGTCAAACTACTTGGAAAAAATTGTCAAACCGCCGGATTTTATTGTCAATTCCGGCGGATTGTACATCAAACCTTAGATGATGATATGGATTATCTGCCACCCTCCGCTGGACGGAACAGGTTGTAGTCCATCTCAGGGAAGATCGCATTGCGCCTCTCGGCCTTCACCAGCCACTCGGTATGGACCGAGTTCTTGCACATGTTGCTGTACACGACGTTGAAGGATCCCAGATGGTTGCGAAGTCTTCTGTCGGCGTATGTGACGCTGGTCTTGTCATGCAGGATGTACGGCCAGTCGGAAGCCATGGCAAGCAGCACCTCGCGGGCAGCCTGGTTCAGGAAGCGGTTCTTGAGCGACTTCTGGTTGGGGAAGCGGAGAGCCAGCTCCTCCATCCTCTCTATCGCCTTGTGGGTATGGCGGTAGACCCAGTTGTTCTCGCCGTCGAGCCAGGAGTCGGAATATCCGCCCTTCCCCCATGAGCATTCGTTGAGCTCCGCCTTCTCGAACGACTCGCTTCTGGCGAGGATCTGGGAAGGTGTCGTGAACAGGAGACTGTCGTCCTTCGCACCGTTCATCAGGACCTTCTTCAGGAAGGCGATGCCTTCGAACCACCTGTGTCCAAACAGTTCTACGTCGAAGCAGAGGTTGATCACAGGCGGCTCCTGCATCTCCGCAGAGAGGGAGAGCGCCTTGCGTCTGATATGGTAGAGGAAGTTCTCCGCATGAAGCGATATCTTCCTGATGGCGACCTGGGGATCGTATGCCTTCTTGTCGTCGTCGCGTCCTGTTATGGCCATGTACTTGTAGCCGGTGAACACCCTGACGTCAGGCTCGTGGACATATGGCCTGATGTAGTCCATGTCCAGATCGTAGCCGATGTCACGGTAGAATTCACGGTAGTCGGGGTCGCAGGGATAGCCTGTCGAGTCGGACCATACGAGATTCGTCAGTCCCCAGTCGCGTGGGAAGCCGACGACAGACGAGTCGTACAGCTGGACGGGCTGGTAGCCTGCACCGGAGATCCTGTTGCGGGCCGTGATGATCGAATGGGCCGGGATCTGGCACCACCTGATGCCGTAGTTCTCGAGTTCCGACTCGATCCCCGGATAGTAGCCGCATTCGGGAAGCCAGAAACCCTTCGGAGCACTGTGGAAGAACCGGATATGGCTCTTGATCCCCATCTCGATCTGGGCTCTGACCGCTGTCGGATAGTTCTTGTAAAGGGGAAGATAACAGTGGGTCGCGGCCGTGGCGATCAGTTCGACCAGGCCTCTGTCCTGAAGACGGATGAAACCGTCCAGGATGTTGCGGCCGATGCTCTCGTAGTACTCCAGGTTCCTCCTGTATGCATCCAGATAGAACTTGGCCATATAGAGATGCTCGCTCGCCTCGTTCTGCGTCCGCACCACCTCCTTCTCGCCCAGCTCGATGCGGCTGTTCATATACTCGACGAAACGCTCCTGCAATGGACCGTCGACAAGCATGGTGCACAGTGTCGGGGAGAAGCATATGGAGAGCTTGAACGGGCTGGACTCCGCGTCCAGGGATTCAAGCATTCTCAGAAGCGGAATATAGCTTTCGCACAGAGACTCGAACAGCCAGTTCTCCTCGAGGAACTTGGGATATTCAAGGTGTCTGACATATGGTGAATGAGCATGGAGTATTAGATTGACACTTGCCTTGTCTCCCATCAGACTGTCTCCTCCTGTTCGATGCGGCGGACTATGGCCTCGACCGTCTCGCAGGGAAGGACTGTGCCCTCCCTGTTGGTCAGAAGCGAGAACTCCCTCTCGAGAAGATCGGCATCGGACCTGATCTGGTCTGCATGCTCGAGCCAGTAGCATGAGACGAGCTGGACGGACTCGCTGAGCGCAAGGACCTCCCTTCTGCCCTCCGCGTTCTCGACGACGAGGTCGACCTTGGCGGTGCCACGCGTCGAACTGACGTTGATGTTCCACTGGTAGTCGTTCTCTCCGACGCTTATGTCGTATGAATCGACCTCCTGGCCGTCCTCGCTGACAGTTACATGCAGAAGCACGTCGTAGCTGCCGAGCTCCTGGCTGAGGCGTTCGGCGTCAAGAGGCGCTATCGACCAGTAGCAGAAGAGCCAGGTGGCGCTCTTGGAAAGGACATGGATGGAGGTCTCGGGGTACAGTTCCGGAAGTTCCTCGACGCCTGGCAGGCTGGTCACCTCGCTCCCGTCTCCACGATAGTCGGTGAGCCATGTGACGAAGCGTCTTTGAATATTGTCCTCACCCCCTTCATAGAAGTCTTCGCGCTCGTCCTCGTAGATGTCCTTCAGGGTCTCTATGAGCTCGTCGCGGGAAAGCGAGGACACATTCTGCACACCCTCCTGGAGGGCGATGTGCTCGAGTTCCTTCTGAGAAAGGGATTCGATTTTGATCAGAACCATTGGCAACCCCTGTAATTCCTTCGTCTTATCGTAGGAAAAAGGCAATTCTTCGTCAACAGCTTGCAGGAATCGCGAAATGCGGGACAACTAAACTCAGATTAACAGTTGTTCACATTGCAGTCCTTCTGATAAAATTCTTCTGTTATGGAAAACACTGAAAGGACCGCGCTGATTCTCCATGGCCACTTCTATCAGCCGCCAAGGGAGAATCCGTTCACCGGAATAATCGAGAAGCAGGTATCCGCTTCTCCCTACATGGACTGGAACGAGAGGATATACCACGACTGCTACGAGGCGAATGCACATTCAAGATACCTGTCACCCTCCTCCAGAATCATATCGCTGACGAACAACTACAGCTACATATCATTCAACTTCGGACACACTCTCCTGTCCTGGCTCCAGGAATACCATCCGGCGGTTCATGAGATGATCGTCCAGGCGGACCGCGACAGCATCGCCAGACTGGGACATGGAAACGCAATGGCCCAGAGTTTCAACCATACGATCCTGCCTCTGGACAAGCCGGAGGACGCAAGGCTCCAGATCATGTGGGGCGTCGAAGACTTCATCTCGCGCTATGGACGCACACCGGAAGGCATGTGGCTTCCGGAATGCGGCGTCAACGACAGGGTCATAGACATGCTCGCCGAGGCGGGCATCCGGTTCGTGGTTCTCTCGCCATGGCAGTGCAGCAGTGTCGAGAACCCTTCGACCCATCAGATGGAGCTGCTGTCCGGCCGACCAGCCCCATACTACCAGAGCTATATCCTCACCGGAGAGAAGGGACGCACCATAAGCGCATTCTTCTACCACCCCGGTCTTGCGGAGGGCATCAGCTTCGGTCATGCGCTGAGAAATGCCGACTCGCTGTACCAGACGCTCATAGACATCCGCAACGGAGATGGCAGAGGACTGATCCATACGGCGACCGACGGTGAGATATACGGACATCACGAACCCTTCGGAGACATGGCCTTGGCCGCGCTCATCCGGAAGGTCGAGGAGAGGAACGACTTCGTCCTGACGAACTACGCGACCTGGCTGGACAGCCATCCGGCGACCCTCCATGCCGTCCTTCATAAAGGAGAGGAAGGCAAAGGCACATCCTGGTCCTGTTCACATGGCGTGTCGCGCTGGTACAAGGACTGCGGCTGCCACACCGGCGGCGAGGAAGGCTGGAACCAGGCCTGGAGGACTCCGCTTCGCAACGCTCTCAGGAACCTTGCTGACAAGCTCGATGCGATATTCAGCAAGCGCATAAAGGAGATCTTCTCCAGCCGTCTGGAGCCCTACAGGCTGCTCGAGGAGGCGGGATGCACATTCTGCGGCCGCGTGCCGATGGCAAACTTCATCCGTTCGCTGCATGAGAAGTACTCCTTCCCGAACGAATATGACAGCCAGGTGTCATCGATGCTCAGCGGCATCATGAACAAGCATTTCAGCCTCACCAGCTGCGGCTTCTTCTTCTCGGACCTTTCCGGAATCGAGACGCGGCAGAACATCAAGTACGCGATATACGCGATCAGAATGTTCCAGCCATACGTCGCAGAGGACCTGATGAGGACCTTCCTTTCCGACCTCCGCCTTGCCAAGAGCAATCTCAAGAGCCAGGGGGACGGCATGAGCATAGCGCAGGACGAGATGAAGGGGCTGTCGGGAGAGCTTGAGGCCGCGATCTACTTCTATCTCAACCGCCTTCTCGCGCTGCCGGCCGACTGGCACGACGAATACGGGCGCTTCCATCTGGAGAAGGACTACTTCGATGACGATGAGAACTACATAGAGGTCGTCAGCGACAGTGTGAGCATGAAGAGCTGCACGTTCACGGTCCTTGCCTCCTCGCCCATCGAAAGCGGACTGAACCTGTACATCTGCGAAGGGGCCGACGCCTCGAGCGCCACAGGGCGCTACCGCATAACGACGGACGACATCCCGCTGAGAATGCTTGATGATTCGTACCTGTGGATCGACAGGGCGATCTCCGACCTGCCCATCTCTGAGATCCGCGACATGACAAACTGTCTGAAGCACTATTCGATGCTGAGCAGGAACAGCCAGTACCTTCCGATGAAGACCCAGATGATAGAGAATCTCGGACTGTCCATGAAGATCCTCAAGGGGCTGTTCAACTGCTTCCTCGACGAGCTCGACGACAAGGAGATGTACGAGAACATGAATGCGATCCTGAACTTCATCAACAAGTGCGGTCGCAACGCGGAGAAGGATGCAATCAAGGGCATATTCTCATCGGCGCTCATGCTTCTCAGCAGGAAGATCGACGAGAAGGGTCTCGGAGAGACGACTGCAGACCAGGTGATAAACATCATGACGCAGAGCCGCAACCAGGATTTCGAACCCGAGCTGAGGGACATCCAGAACTCGATATACCAGTACTACATAGGCGAAAGGTCTAGCGACATAGCACCTGAGAAGCTCAGAAGGGTCTACGACATCCTGAACTTCCAATGACCTCAGCGCAGTAAGGAAAGCATCGAGGCCGTCCACAAGGGCGGCCTCTTGCATATGTTCATTGTGAAAGCAGACTCGCCGCGTGCTGTCTGGATATTCCGCTGACCTCGCCGGACAGGAGCCTGGCTATCTCGTCCACCCTGTCCTCTCCGGATATCTCCCCGATCGAGGAGATGGTGCGGCCAGCCTCCTCCCTCTTGTATACCATGTAGTGCGTCCTCGCCTTCGCGGCGATCTGCGCAAGATGCGTTATGGCTATGACCTGATGGCTCCGGCTGAGCTTGTCCAGCTCCATGGCCACAGAGTTGGCAACCACACCGCCGAGACCGGAGTCGATCTCGTCGAACAACAGCGTCTCCACCTCGTCCTCGGCCGTCAAGGCGCTCTTGATGGCAAGCATGATCCTGCTGAGTTCGCCGCCCGATGCCACCTGGCTGACCGGACCTTCCTTCTCCCCCTTGTTGGCGGCCAGGGTGAAAACGACATCGTCCATGCCGTTGGCCTCCGCCTGGCGTCGGGTAATCACTATCCTGAAAACCGCGCTTTTGAGTCCAAGCGATGCAAGGTTGCCCTGGATGGTCTTCTCCAGGGAGCGTGCACAGCTGCCTCTATGTGCACTGAGGGCCTCACCGGTTCTCATCAGCTCACGCTCAGCCTTCTCCACCCTGCGCCCGCTTTCAGCAAGCAGGTCCTCGAAGTTCTCTATGGTGGAAAGCGCACTGCGGTACTCATCGCGTCTCGAGACCACAGCCTCCAGAGAACCGCCGTACTTCTTCTTCAGTCTCTGCAGAAGCGCCAGACGCGCACTCTTCTCCTCGAGCTCGTCCTCGCTGAATGAAATGGAGGACAGGTATTCGCCAAGCGAGTATGCGATGTCCTCCAGCTCTATCGATGCCGACTCGATGCGCTCCCGATAGACATCGAGTCTCGCATCGGCTCTGGATGCCTTGACCACCGCGTTCAGGCACCTGGAGATCAGGGACAGGGCACCCAGGTCGTTTCCACCCCTTAAAGCCTCCTGCGCCTCTTCAAGCTCCCCTGTGAGGACTTCGCTCTGGCCTATGAGCTTGAGCTGTGCCGATAGCTCATCATCCTCGCCCACCTTCACATCCGCCTTCTCGATCTCGTCAAGGCAGAAGGAGATGTAGTCGGCCTCCTGGGACGCCTTTGCGTTCTCCTCGATAAGCCTCTGCTGCTCCTTCCTTGCCTGCATCAGCTCATCATAGGCCTGGCGGTAGGATGCAAGAAGCGGAGCGCTGTGCGCCGCCTTGTCGAGAAGAGATAGCTGTATCGCAGGCCTGAGAAGCGACTGGTGCGCATGCTGGCTGGATACGTCGACGAGCATCTGGCCCAGGATCTCGAGCTGCTCCCGTGTAACGCTGTAGCCGTTAACGCTCATGATCGACCTGCCGCTAGAGCGTACGATCCTCTGGATGAAGAGTCCTCCGTCCTCGTCCTCGAGTCCGTTCTCCTTGAGATATGCTTCAACGGATCCTCCGGACCTGTATGAGAACAGGGCCTCGATGCGCGCCTCCTTCTCACCCTGGCGGACCACATCGCCCTTGGACTTCTCGCCGAGGATAAGACCGAGCGCGCCGAGAATTATGGACTTTCCTGATCCCGTCTCGCCGGTGAGGACGGCGAAGCCCGATGTGAAATCGAGGACGAGGGAACGGATCAGTACGTAGTTGCTGACCTCGAGACGCTCAAGCATGCATTCCTCCTGACCAGTTGAGCTTGCTGCTCAGGACCTGTGTGTAGTTCCTGACGTCGGAAGCGATCAGAAGGGCCTTGCTCCGGCTCTTCTCGACGACGATGTCGTCACCTTCCCTGAGTTCATAGTACTGCTGCCCGTCGACGGTGAGCATGAGATCAGTCCTCTGCCCCTCGTCGACCCTCATCGTGATCACTTCGTTGGCGCCGAGCACCAGAGGTCTGTTGGACAGGGTGAAAGGACAGACAGGGGTTATTATGAGGGCGCTCATCTCGCTGTCGAGAATCGGTCCTCCGGCTGCAAGCGAATAACCGGTGGAACCGGTAGGCGTCGCGATGATGATTCCGTCGCTTCTGAACGTTCCAGCCCTGGTCTTTCCGACGAACAGGTCGATGTTGACGACCTTGGCGACACCGGATGACGTGACGACCGCCTCGTTGAGCCCCTGGCACTGGAAGACCCTCCGGCCTTCCCTCATGACGCTGACCTTGAGCATCAGACGACGGGATATCCTCTCCTCCCCGTCCAGGACGCACTGCAGGGCGTGTTGCCACTCGCTGGAGCTGATCTCGGTGATGAAGCCGAAGGTGCCCAGGTTGACGGCGAGGATCGGTATGCCCAGGTCCTGCACGAGACGGGCGCAGTACAGGACGGTTCCATCTCCACCCACGGACACCAGCAGGTCGGTCCTGATCGAGATCTCGATCGATTCGTCGAGGTTCTCGACTTCGTGCACGGTACACTCTATGCCGCGTTGTTCGAGATAAGTTCGCATCTCACGGGCGACGGCAAGGCTGTCGTTCTTCCAGAGATTGGCGATGATGACTACGTTCCTGATCTCCAAGACGGTCCGGCTCCTTATGGCAGATGGGAGAGGACCTTGTTCAGGGCCTCCGTGTCCTTCTGCTGAAGAAAAGGATACAGTGGGAAGGAAAGTCCCCTGTTCAATGCTGCAACGGCATTCGGATACAGGTCATAGCGTTCCTGATAGTGGATGCCGACGCTTCTGGTGAAGGTCCTCTTACAGGACACTCCGTATTTGTTGGCGAAGGCGATGCAGTCGTCAGGTCTTCCATTGACGACCACGGGAAAGACATAGCCGTTTGAGAGGAAGTCGACGCTTCTCAGACCGAAGACCTTGTTCTCGGTCTTCATGACGGCCTGCATGAACATCTTATACAGTTCGTTCCTACGCGACAGCAGACCATCGAGACCTGCAAGCTGGATGATCCCAAGTGCGGCGTTCATGTCCGGAAGATCTGTATAGGGACTGGTTGGGGCCACGAGCCTCTTGAGCACCTCTATGCGCTCGGGGCTGGACGAGAGCACTGCCGCTCCTCCTGCGGTGGATATTATGCAGTCCTCCTCGAAGGCGCACACAACCACGTCTCCAAGCGTTCCAGGGCAGACCACCTTTCCGCTTCCATCGTCGATTCTGGAACCGAACGACTGTGTGATGTCCTCGACTATTGGAAGGCCGAGGTCACGGATGTTGTCAAGTCCTGTCGGGATCTGGCACACGGGCTCGTGCAGGAGAATCGCCGAGCCTCCGGCCTCGAATGCACGGCTTATGGCCTCTGCACTCAGACAGCCGCACTCGGGAGAGACGTCGGCAAGCAGCATCGAGGCGCCAAGCGATTCGATGACCGTCCTGTATATCTCGGGCGAGAGGACGGAGACGATGACCTTGTCACCCTCCTTCACCCCTACGGCCTTGAGAGCGGTCGCGAGAGCAGACGGATATGACCGGTCGGTTATTCCGTCCTTGAGGTTCAGGTGCTGGGCGAACAGCTTGAGGAAGTCGCGTCTCCTCTCCCCGGGGCCGATCTTCTCGTCGACCATGGTCTGGAGCACGGCATCCATGTCCTTCCGTCTCAGCGTAGGCTTGAAGAATCTTATCAGTGAAGCCATGCGACAATATTAGCATAGCAGGAGCCTGAGCTACAATTGCGCTCCTGTCCACTTCAGGGCTTCAAGGGTTGTCCGAACAAGGTGGAGGAATGTTTGATCGGTGCGATGGGTATCATAGCCCGCGCTGCCGTCCTCGATCGAGACATCCCGGCGATGTTCCTGGCACACAGGGACAGGAGGACTTCGCTTCTGACCAATCTGATGGCCTTTCCCGTCTACGCATATGCCCTGAGCCCAATCGGCCTGATACCCGGCTTTCTACCTATGCTTGGATATCTTGATGACCTGATCGTCCTTCCTGCCCTGATTGCACTGACAATCAGGCTGATACCACAGGAGATCTTCAAGGAATACAGGTCGAAGGAGGATGTGTCTATGAAACGGCACTGGTACTACGCCATACCGGTCATCATTGTCTATACCCTGCGTTTTTCGTAATCATGAAGGTCGTTTCTTCTAGATGAACAGCGATGATATGTATACGGTCAGACAGCAGCAGGCGGCCACCAGAGGAAGGCTCCCCTTCACAAGAGATACGATGACGGCGACCGCAAAACCGATCACACCGCAAACGTAGCTGCCGCTTGCCGTGATGATTGCCGGAAAGGTCATCACGGAAAGAGTGACGTATGGTACGTAATGCAGGAAGCTGCGGAAGAATGCGGATCGGATTCCGCCATGGAAGAAGATGAGGGGGATGACCCTCACGAGATAGGTCACGACCGCCATCACGAGGATATGAATATAGACGTTCTTCATTCCTCATCCTCCTTCAGCGGCCAGATGACGGCTGCCAGAGCGGAGATGACGAGAGTCAGGATTATGATCTTCACGCCTTCGCTGATGTATGAGGCAATCGGCTCGAGAGTGAAGAGCCAGCTGCCGAGCATGGAGACAAGCACGATTGCGAGTATGCGACCGTCCTTCCTGGCAGGGGGTATGACGACGGCGATGAACATGGCATACAGTGCAACGGAGAGCGCACTGACGATGTCGGCAGGCAGAATGTCCCCGAAGACGATTCCAAGCACTGTCCCTGCCGCCCAGCCTGGAATCGTTATCGAGGCAAGCCCATAGGCGAAGTACTCGCTCACGGGCTGTTTCTGACCGATGAGAGTGGCGAAGATCTCGTCGGTGACGTCGAAGCCCACAAGCATGCGCCGCCCAAGCGACAGGCCAGGATCGAGATGGACGCACAGTGCGGCGCTCATCAGGAAATAGCGGATGTTGATGACCGCCTGGTTGATCGCCATCTCCAGATAAGAGCCTCCATCCGCAATGATTCCCACAGCTGCGGCCTCACCTGCCGAAGTGTTGTTGACAAGACTCATCACCAGGCCCTGCAAAGGATCGAGTCCCGAGTTGCGCATGAGGATTCCAAGAGAGAAGGATACGGCGAAATAGCCGATCGCAATCGGCAGTCCGTCTCTTATCCCCCTGGTATATGATGAAAGTCCTGTGCCCATTTCCAAATGCGAAGGGACGGGATATCTCCCGCCCCTGTCGCTCTCCAGCTCTTACGTGGACTAGCGGAGGTCTTCCGTCTTGATCCAGTCCTGGTCGTCGTATGCACGGTTCTCGCCGCACATGCCCCAGATGAAGGTGTAGTTCGTGGTACCGCATCCGGAGTGGATGGACCAGGAGGGGTTGATGACCGCCTCGTCGTTGTGCATGACGATGTGGCGCGTCTCGTCCGGCTCGCCCATGAAGTGGAACACGCACTGGTTCTCGGGGATGTCGAAGTAGAAGTAGACCTCCATCCTCCTCTCGTGGGTGTGAGCAGGCATGGTGTTCCACACGGATCCCTCCTCAAGGTGTGTCAGGCCCATCGAAAGCTGACAGGTCTCGAGGATGTCCGGATGGATGTACTGGTTGATCGTCCTCTCATTGGAATCCTTGAGAGAGCCCAGGTGCTTGTGGATCGCCTTCTCATAGGGGATGAGGGTGATCGGACAGGGCTTGTGGGCCGGACAGGTGAGGATATAGAACTTGGCAGGCTTGGTCTTGTCGACGCTTCTGAAGTTGACTTCCTTCGTGCCCATGGGCAGATAGAGTGCGTCGTAGTTCTTGACCTCATAGTCCTTGCCGTCGACCTTGACGATTCCGTCTCCACCGATGTTGATCGTTCCAAGCTCTCTTCTTTCCAGAAGATAATGGACGCCGAAGTTCTTCCAGGGGTCGATGTTCTTCTCGAGGTTCACCTCCTCGTCCACCGGCATGGCACCCATGGTGACGATCCTGTCGACGTGAGAGTAGACGCATGAGACATCATCCTTGCTGAAGATGTTCTGGATGAGGAACTCCTTTCTGAGTTCTTCCGTGTTCATTCTGGTGAAAGGCTCCTTGCCTGTCGAATAGCGGATATCCATTTCTGAAAACTCCTTTTACTTTTTTCAGGTCACTTGAAATAAGCGGCCAGTCGTTCATCCATACGGGCCTCGATCCTCTTCAATCCTCCGTTGAGATGTCTCTCGACGATCGGATCGATCATAGTGAAGTCCTTCTTCCTTATCACCTCGAGAAGCTCCAGGTGATCGTCGACTATCGAACGGTAGTCCTTGTCTTCCTTGATATCAAGAATGCGGATTCTTGTATAGTCCGTAGACGAGCTGAACAGTCTCCACAAGGCGGATTTCTTCACTGCATCGAACCAGAGCCTGTGCATTCCGCTGTCCAGTTCGTAGAAGTCCTGTGGGCTGAACGAATCCTCCTCGAGTATGATTTCCTGCTTCCTGACCAGATGGCTCACATCCTCCACAAGCAGAGGATCGTCAAGCCTGATGAAATCCCTTATGACGTTGGTCTCGATGGCGACACGGGCATAAATGAACTCCTTGACCGCCTTGAGATCTATGTAGCTGACGATAGACTGCTGATAGGGCAGAAGCTCGATGAGATTCTGGTCGGCAAGCCGATGAAGCGCAGTCCTGACAGGTGTTCTTGAAGCCTCATAGCGCTCGCAGAGCTCACCCTCCGATATGGGGCTGCCTGGAACAAGTGTCAGGTCGAGGATACCCGCCCTAATATCCTCGTAGATGCTGCTTGCCATATCCTTGGCAGTGCTCATTCCTGTAATTCCCTCACTGATATACAACGAAGATATTTCATATGTTAAGATTGTCATGTATACCTGTCAAGAAAAAATATTGTAATCAATAGGATTAAATTCAAATTCTCAAGAATGTATACATATCTATGATTGCTTATCTGGTAGATCTATACATCACAACCTATTCATAATCTTCCAAATCTCTCATATAGGCCGTAAGAATCGAGTAGGTAGGCTCTCAGAGCGTCAGCACTGAGAGCTTTCCTCTCACACCACCCACCGTACGGTTCCGTAGTGGGCGGTTCAGATGAATACGAACTCCAGCTGGGAGTTGTATGTCCTGTCCCATTCCATGCGCTCGTTGTGCTTCACTCTGTAATACTCTTCGATGTTCAGCAAGCCGAGCTTCTCATGCAGGATGTCATTGTTCAGACCATTGCTTAGGCATTGAGCCATCCGCCAGTTCCTGTTGGTCGAGAGTCCCTTCTGGTATCTGCGTATCCACCATTCAGGCACACCCATCTCCCGCAGGTGTTTCTTTCTTGCATCCTTCTTCTTCCACAGTTTCCATAGGTACTGCCGTACCATCCGCCTTATCCACTGAGCCTTTTCTCCTAGCCATTTCTTGAAGTATCCTCTCGCATAGTAGTTTATCCACCCGCGGAGGTATGAGTTGAGCTCTGTAATCATGCGCTCGGCAGAAACTCCGCGGCTTCGCTTCGTTATCTCCCTTATGCGCTGCTCGAACTTCTCGATCTTCTTCTGCTTCGGCTTGCACATTCCAAGGCCGTCTCTGGATCTGGTGGTCATGAATGTGAATCCAAGGAATGAAGAGCCGACGGCTCTCCTTGCCTCCGTCTTCTCCATGTTCACCTTCAGCCTCATCCTGTTCTCGAGGAACCGTATCACGGAATCCTTCACCCTCTTCGCAGAATACTTGCTCTTCGTGAATATGTTGCAGTCGTCGGCGTATCTGACGAACTTATGACCCCTCTTCTCAAGCTCCTTGTCATAGGGCGTGAGATAGATGTTCGACAGAAGCGGCGACAGCGGCCCGCCCTGCGGCGTTCCCTCATCGCTTTCCATCATGCATCCGTTGGTCATTATCCCGCTCTTGAGGTACACGTATATCAGTCTCCTGATGTCCTTGTCCTCAAGCGTCCGGTCCACCAGACTCATCAGAAGGTCGTGGTTGACCGTGTCGAAGAATCTGGACAGGTCGAGGTCTACAACATGCCTGTATCCCTCTGCCATGTACTCCTGTGCCTTCCTCACCGCATCCTCGGCACTGCGTCCGGGCCTGAACCCGTAGCTGTACTGTGAGAATGTCGGTTCGAAGACCGGCTGGAGAACCTGCACCATCGCCTGCTGTATCACCCTGTCCATTACACAGGGTACTCCAAGAAGCCGGACCCCTCCGTTGTCCTTCGGTATCTCGACTCTCTTTACAGGTTTCGGTTTGTACGTTCTTGCAAGTATCTGTTCCTCAATCCGTGTCCAGTTGTCTTCCATGTACTCGTCAATGTCCTTGACCTCCACTCCATCGACACCGGCACTGCCCTTGTTCCGCTTTACATTCTGGATGGCTACTTCAAGGTTATGAGGCGAGAGCATCCTCCTGCATAGCTCCGTATTGGGTTCTCTCAGGTTCCCTTCTTTCATCGATTTCCTTCTTCCAGCATCCGACTTACTCCGCACTGCGGTATCTATCGCAGATGCTGTAGCTCTTCCTCCCTACTCGAAGATTCATCTGTTCGGTCCTTCGCCATCTCCCTTATGACTACTATGACCTCGGCTGACTTCTCACAGTTCGTTGTTACTACGCTGTCATAGGCGATGTTGCAGCCTCGGCGCCTGTGAGACCTCCCCCGTTAAGAGCATTGACCTTCCTCGCATATAGCCTCCACATTTACATACATGACCCAGCTCTGGATTTTGCCTTTGCTTGCAGTCTCATCCATCATGCATGCCTTGTATGCGGTTTCTGTCCGTAGGCCCGCGATTTTTGCCTCCAGCTTCCTCCCGACCCTGCCTCACGGCAACGCCCTTGCTCTTGGCTAGCGATTTGGAACTCCCGTTCCGAGCTGTACTCGCAGTGGACTTTCACCACCAAGTCAATGCCCATGCAGGGCAAACAAGCGAACAGGGAGCCTTTTGTGGGCTCCCTGCGGTGTATGGTGTACGTCCCGGAGAGGAATCCGGGAGCGGAAGGATGAAAAAAAACCTGGCGACGCCCTACTCTCCCACGGACAAGCCGCAGTACCATCGGCGAAGAGGCGTTTCACTTTCGTG
>CALXKL010000013.1 GCA_944388965.1 uncultured Spirochaetales bacterium
GTAATGTCCCTCAGAATGAAATCAAAAGCGGCACAGTTGTAGCGAGTGGTCTATTTTCATTAGCTGTAGGAACAACGCATGCTGCATCAAAATAGAAACCGGATCGACCATATGCGCCAGGAGCTTGAGCTGCCTGTAGACCACTTGACTGGTCAAAATCATTGAAACAGCCTGATATGTCCTGGAACACAAATGCACCAGCCGCGCCTACATATCCAGTAATGTCCCTCAGAAAAATCGCTATGCAAGTCTCGTATCCTGTAATCAGGAGGATACCATGCTTGCATATCAATATGACCAGAATGGAATCTACAGAGGAACAATCGAACGGCAGAAGAATCCATTGTCTCCGGATGACTATCTTCTACCGGCACATTCCACGCCCATAGAACCGCCTGAATGCTCATCGCCTTATCGGCCGCGATGGAACGGCACCGCCTGGGAATTGGTTGAGGACCATCGCAGATACCTTAATAGCCAGGGGCAACCGACTGGAGGTACTCCATATTGGCTTCCGGCAGAGGGAGATGACTGGAGGAGCGAGCCTAGATATATGAAAGAGCTTGGCCCGCTACCTGATGGTGCGGTGACAGAGAAGCCAGAAAAACCAGAGTCCGAGATAGAGCGCGAAGAGATGATGGCGGATATCGCAGAAGCGAAGGCCTATCTCCAGCGTACAGACTATGCAGTGATAAAATGCGCAGAGCAGGGGCTGGATCTCGATGAGGTCTACCCTGGGCTGAAGGAAGAAAGGCAGAGCAGACGTGACCTGATAAATCAAATCGAGGCTCAGGCTCTCTCGAAAAATCTTTCCCTTGCCGCTACCATGTGACGATTCTCGAGACTCTTCTGCTGATACCCTTGCTTGTCTTGCGCAGATAGCGGACCGTCGTCTTGATATCTGCGTGACCAAGCAGATTCTGCAAGAATTTCAAATCCTTGCATCGCTCATAGACGTTCCTGGCATAGAATGCACGGAATTCATGAGGATGCATCGGCCCTATAGGGATTCCATATCGTCTGGCAAAAACATGCAGACGTTTTCTGATGACACCATCCGAGAAGGGGAGGATCAATCCATCCTCCTTGAAAGTGGACAACACGCTCTGGCGGAGATTGGAAGGAAACCAAATTCTTCTGTATTTCGAGCCTTTTCCGCAGACGTCGACATATCCCACCTTGAGATCTTCCCGCCTGATCTGCAGGAACTCCGAGATCCTCACTCCGGTGCAGGCCAGGACCTTGATGGCCGTCCACCAGCGATATTCTCCATCATCGAGCAACCCTTTGAGAAGCCTCTGGTATTGTGACATCGTCAGCTGATGTTCAACGAAATGCTGTACCTGGATCTTGACCGGTTTCAACCTCCACCGGACCTTTGAGTATTCCGCACAGGCATTCATGGCATGCACTCGCAGATTGACTGTTGCGGGTTTTGAGCTCTGCATCGCGTTCTCTTTCCAAAGGCATGCGTCCTGGTAAGTCCATCTGTAACCGGATCTGAAGTAGAGGTCGATAGCATTCACATAGCTCGTAATCGTGGACTTGCTTCTGCCCTTGTGCTTCAACCAAGCTCCAAATCGCCTGAGGTCGATTTCCATTTGAATATCCTCCGAAACGTTCATTGAATGTTCTAGAATTCTTCAATGGGTAATCGGAGTTTTGAAGACGGATTCGACTTCTTTTGAACGCCCGTTCAACGGAGAAGAGCTGGAAATTGTCAAAACGGCTGGAAAGTTCGCAATTTTCTCTTCAATTTGGTTCGCAATTCGCAATTTCAGGAGTACACAGGCCGTTTATGGACTAATAAACGGGGCTAAAACGAGGGTTCTCCGCATGGATTGCGAACTGGATTGTCACAAATTCTGGACGAAACAGATTCAAACCAAATGGAATCGACAAACGTTCATTGAATGTTCTAGAATTCTTCAATGGGTAATCGGAGTTTTGAAGACGGATTCGACTTCTTTTGAACGCCCGTTCAACGGAGAAGAGCTGGAAATTGTCAAAACGGCTGGAAAGTTCGCAATTTTCTCTTCAATTTGGTTCGCAATTCGCAATTTCAGGAGTACACAGGCCGTTTATGGACTAATAAACGGGGCTAAAACGAGGGTTCTCCGCATGGATTGCGAACTGGATTGTCACAAATTCTGGACGAAACAGATTCAAACCAAATGGAATCGACATTTGAAAAACTAAGAGACAAGTCCTTGCATCGCAAGGACTTGTCTTGTTATACCCCTTATGCGCACACTTAAATTCAATTAAGTATTTCTTAATATATATGTTCATATGCGAGTCGCCTTCTCTGGATTAACCGGCCCCGAAAGTGGGGGATTTGGGGTAAGATAGTGGTAAAAAGTGGTAGAGCCTCCCAGAAAGTGGGAGATTCCGGAAAGTGCAGGAGAGTGCAGTAGGATGCTGTTGACAGGCGAATACATCAACAAGGTCGATGACAAGGGCCGTCTCATGGTCCCTGCCAGACTGCGCTCTGCAATGACGGGATCGCAGGTGGTCGCCACCAGAGGACTTGATGGATGCTGTATCGCCTTGTTTCCCCCTGAATATTTCGATAAGACCTTCTCTTTTGCAATTTCGGGCGATGACGGCATGCAGATCTTCTCACCTGCCGCGAGGATGTTCACAAGACGTTTCCTGTCTTCATCTCAGCAGTTGGACTTTGATTCCAGCGGAAGGGTGAATCTGCCGCAGTCCTTGAGGACCTATGCCGGGATTGACCTCAGAAGTGAGGTATCAATCCTCGGTATGGGCAATTACATCGAGATCTGGAACCCGGCCAAGTATGAAGAGCTCATGGCCGAGTCCGAAATGAGCATCTCCGATCTCGGGCAGCAGCTGATGAGGGAGAAGAGGGGGCAGTGATGGAGATAGTGCACACACCCGTGATGAAGGATGAAGTGCTATCGTTCCTTGCTCCTGTCTCCGGTTCCCCGCTGATGATCGACTGCACCACAGGCGAAGGTGGTCATACGGAGGCCTTCCTGGAAAGGTACGACGAGCTGAAGGTCATCGGCCTGGACAGGGATGCCGCCATCCAGAGAAAGGCGGTCGAGAGACTACAGAGGTTCAAGGAGCGGTTCACTCCTGTCAACTGCTGGTTCGACGAGTATCTGAAAGGTGTGGATGACGAGTCGGCCGACATGATTCTCTTCGACCTGGGAATAAGCGTCTTCCACTATGTGGAGTCACAGCGCGGTTTCAGCTTCAGAGGTGACGAGAAGCTGGACATGAGGCTCGATGCCGGCCAGAGGCTGTCGGCGGAGACGGTGGTGAACGAGTATCCGGAAGATGAGCTTGCGGATCTGATCTACCACTATTCCGAGGAGCGCTACTCCAGACGCATCGCCAGAAGGATAGTGGAGGAGAGGGCGAAGGAGCGCATAGAGACGGCATCCCGGCTTGCCGAGATCGTCGCCTCGGCGGTTCCGTCCCAGTACAGGTACGGCAGGATATCTCCTGCCACGAGGACCTTCCAGGCGATCCGCATCGAGGTCAACGGAGAACTCGAGCGGATAACGCCGGCGCTGGAGCAGGCGGTACGTGTGCTCAGGAAGGGCGGTCGCATCGCGGTGATCACCTTCCATTCCCTGGAGGACCGTCCGGTCAAGTGGTTCTTCAAGGACCTCGCCTCTCAGGGGAGGGTGAAGATCCTCACGAAGCATCCGGTGGTTGCAAGTGAGGAGGAATGCAGGGTGAACCCGCCATCTAGAAGCGCGAAGCTTAGAGTGGTGGAGAAGTGTTTTTGAGGGATATGTATATGACAAGAGGAAGAAGATTCTCCATGACGATGACGACCAAGGCGATGGTCCTGACGGCGATTGTCTTCATCTTTCTCATGATGATGGTGCCTGTCTACCAGATCGGACAGAATCATGAGTACCGCATAAGAATCGCGGCAAGCCAGGAGAAGATCAGACAGCTTGAGGACATCCAGCGCACGCTCGAGAGCGAGATCTCGATCGCCCGCAGTCCAGAGGCCCTGATCGACAACGTCGTCCAGCACAGTCTCGAGTACAACGAGATCGACGCATCAAGAACAGTACTTGTCGCAAAGGTGTGACATGAGGTTCACGAGCCGGCGCTTCGCCTGTCTATCCTCATCCATACATCATGGTGATGAAACCGTCATCACCGGCATCAGCTATGATTCGAGGACAGTCTCCAAAGGCTTCCTCTATATCGCTATCAAAGGGTCAAGGGTGGATGGAAACGACTTCATCCCCGAAGCTGTCGCATCTGGCGCCTCCGCAGTCCTGGTGGACAGAGATCACGAGGCTGTTGCCTGCAGACGTTGTCTGCCATGTGGCGTCGCCGTAATCGCGGGCGACGATCCTGCCGGTGCGCTTTCGCGCTTCTCCTCGATACAGATCCTGTCGAACAGGAAGTTCACAGGCATCGCCGTCACCGGCAGCTGCGGCAAGACCACTACAAAGGAGATGATCGCATCGATTCTCTCCACGCGCTTTCGTGTAGCCAGGACGCCGGGCAATCTCAACAGCACGCTCGGGCTTCCACTGGCTGTGCTTACCATGGATGACGAAGCCGACTTCGGCGTATTCGAGATGGGTGTCGACCATTACGGCGAGATGGATGCGATGACACGCATCATCCAGCCGGAGCTCGCCGTCCTGACCAATATCGGAATAAGCCATCTGGAGAACTTCGGCACCAGAGAGGGCATCGCACGTGAGAAGGGCAGGATATTCCTTCCGCAGACACAGGGCTTCATCCTTGACGACAACGACATGAAGGAGACCCTGTATTCCATGAGTCCTGGAATCAGAACCGTCTCCTGTCCCTTCGAAGACGTCGAGATGCTCGGTCTGGATGGAATCGCGATGAGCCTGGGTTCCAGACGTTTCGTCATGCCGACCGTCGGCATGCACAATGTCAAGGACGCATCCCTTGCAGTGGCGCTAGCTCGTCATGTCGGCATGAGGGATGATGAGATAATCGATGGCCTTTCATCCCTCAAGCCCCTGTTCGGCCGCAGTCGGGTGGTGCACCAGGGAAGCCTCACCGTCATCGAGGACTGCTACAATGCGACGCTCGACAGCGTCGACGATGCGATAAGGACCGTCAGCGGTCTGGAATGGAAGGCCGACAAGCTCATTGTCCTGGGCGACATGAGGGAGCTTGGAAGCGCATCCCGAGACGCCCACCGCCAGGTCGGGCGCAGTCTGTGCACTGCCCGGTGCGACCATATCCTCCTGTACGGTGACGAGATGGAGGAGGCATACAGGGTCCTCTACGACAGCGGAAGAAGGGACGTCGTCTATACCCGGCGTTTCGACGTGCTCTCGTCATCACTGAGGAAGAAGGCATCTTCAGGCGACCTCGTGCTTCTCAAGGGCTCACGTGCCATGGCAATGGAGCGGCTTTTCGAGACGCTGAAGGAGGTCGGCTGACCAATGCCCTATGTAATCGCGTTCATCCTTGCACTTGCAACAACCCCTGCCATCGCCAAGATGGCAGGCGGTTTCAATTCGCCGATCAAGGACGAGCTCATGGTCACACAGAGCGGCAAGGCCGGCACCTGCTCGCTTGGATCGGTCGCAATCGTCCTGTCGACAGGCGTCGCCGCACTGGTGTCGGGGGATGTAGAGGCAATACGTCTCGTTGCACTGGCGATTCCCTTCTTCCTCATCGGCCTTGCCGACGACATCATGAAGATTGTCCATGACAGTGGAGACGGCTTCCCGAGCCTGGTGAAGCTGGCACTGCAGCTGGTCGCATGTGCACTCGATGCTTACATCGTGAAGGGCATCGCCTTCCAGACGACGGATGTGCTCGTGTATTACCCGTGCGCAATCCTCTTCATCGCGACCACCGTGAACGCGCTCAATATAACCGACGGTCTTGACGGACTGGCCACGAAGGTCTCGATGCCTCCCGTCCTGCTCGCTGCGATTGCACTTCCTTCGCTCAGAAGCGGGAATCTCATACTGCTGATGGTCCTTGCCGGGTACCTCGTGTACAACACGGGCAGAGCAAGCATCTTCATGGGGGACGGAGGCAGCCATTTCATCGGAGCGTTCCTGGCAATGGATGCGCTCTTGTCGCTTCATCCAGTCGCAATCGCGTTCTCGGCCGCAGTGATCTATGTGGAGCTTCTCTCGTCGTTCATCCAGATCGTGTCGATCAGATGCTTCTCGCGCAAGGTGTTCCTGATCGCGCCGCTCCATCATGACTTCGAGCAGAGGGGATACGCCGAAGGCAAGATAGTCGACACCTTCTTCTCCGTCACTGTATTCACCTCGCTTGTTTCTGCTATAGTCTTCTTCAGGGTGGTGTGAAATGGCGCAGCGGGACTACAGCGACTACTACAACAGCCTTGAAGGAGAGATCGATTCCGGCTCCTCCGGGTCTCTCGCCCCCTTCACGTTCATATGCGTGGTCGTGATCCTTGTCATGACGGGTCTTGTCATGCTCTACAGTTCGAGCTACGCCGAGGCGACGATGAACGGACTGGACCACTACTACTATGTGCTGCGTCAGGGCATCTTCGCGATTCTGGGCTTCGTGTGTGCAATCGTCATCAACCTCGTACCCGTAAAGTGGATAAGACTAGCTGCGATTCCGCTTGTGGTCATCGCCCTCGTCTCCATGCTTATGACTCTATTCACCCCCTATGGCGTGACCGTCATGGGGGCACGCCGCTGGCTGGCCCTTCCGCTCGTGCCGCAGTTCCAGCCAAGCGAGGTTGTCAAGCTTTCGACGATTGTGTTCCTTGCCTGGTGGCTTACCAGCCCCTCGACGAGGAGATACCTGGGATGGTACTACGTCGTACCGTTCATAATGATTGTCGGCTTCACGCTTCTGATCGTGGTGCAGCGGGCCTACACGACGAGCATTCACTACCTCATACTGGCCCTTGCCATCTGTGTCGCCGCAAGGCTGAAGCTCAGATACATCTTCATCGCCTGTGCATTCATCAGCGTACCCGGCATTCTCTATATGCTCAGCGAAAGCTACAGGGTGAAGAGGATTGCAAGCTTCGTCTTTCCATCTCTGGATCCGCAGGGGCTGAACTGGCAGGTGAACATGTCGCTCGGTGCGATCGCGGAGGGAGGGCTTACCGGAAAGGGAATAGGAAATGGCACATACAAGCTCGGTCTTCTTCCCGAGGTCCAGAACGACTTCATCCTCTCGTCGATCATAGAGGAGACGGGACTGGTCGGTTTTGCATTCATCGCGATGATGTTCATCATGTTCGCGATTCTCGGCTACAGGGCTTCCGTGCGGCTCTGGCCAAGGGACAGGTTCCATGCTCTGCTTTCGGTCGGCATAACGACTATGATCATCAGTCAGGTGGCTCTGAACATAGCGGTCATAACAGGCCTTCTGCCTCCTACGGGAATACCTCTGCCTTTCTTCAGCCAAGGCGGCACGAACCTCTTCGTCATCATTGTCGAGTGCGGACTGCTGTACAGGGCGATCGTCCTGTCGTCCAAGGAGGGAGGCGATGAGTGAGAGGAGGGTCTATCTTTCCATCGTCGTCCTGATTGGCCTGGCACTCGTCGTGGTGACGGTCTCATACGCACTGCGCTACATGGACGCGTTCGCCGTGGACAGGATAACGGTCGTCGGCATGGAGCGCATCCCCGACAGCGTCAGCCGTATCCTGGCCGCCTGCTATGGAGTCAACCGCTTCCGTCTGGATGTGGACGCTCTGGTCTCCTCGGTCGAGGAGAACCCTCTTGTCGACCAGTGCATCGTATCATGGTCGCTTCCGGCCCATATGGAGGTCACTCTGATTCCAAGCGACGAGAAGTGTCTGCTGTACGACGGCGAGAAATACTATCTCATGGACGAAGGAAGGCCCGTCGCCCTCTCTGGCGAGGACAGTGCCGCATACGCGGCGGAGATGTGCACCGTGGATGTCTCGACAAGCCTGATCGGGTACATGCAACGCTACTCGTCTCCGTCGTCTTTCGACCAGGTCCTTGACCTCATCGAACGGGTCAACGAAACCAGCAGCTGGTTGATAACGCGGATAAAATACGATAATAATACAACAAGCGGATTCGGACAGATCGTCCTTACGCTCGAGCCCCTGAACTCTCGACTCTACGTGCGTGAACGCGTTTCCGCCCAGCGCATCGGGGACAGCATCAGGGTGATACAGGCCAGCATCGAAGACGATCCTGCCGGCGCCTTGAGAATCGGCATGAGACGGTGGGACCTGTACAGCGACGCGCTTGTCAGAAGGGATGTGGAGAAAGATGGCTAGTGACAGGATAATGATGGGACTTGATATAGGGTCGAGCTGGACGCGGGCCGTGATCGGATCCGTCAACAGGGAAGGGGCCCTCATGGTCGACGCCCTGTGCGAGAAGCAGACCGAAGGCGTACGCTCCGGTTCCATCGTCAACATCGAGCAGACCCTCAGGACCATCAACTCGGTGATCTCCGATGCCGAGCTGCAGGCCGGATGCGAGATCCATTCCGCCATCCTCGGAGTGGGCGGCGACCATATCCAGGGCATCCAGAGCACCGGCGTCGTCGGAATCAACTCCAAGGAGCAGGAGATCAAGAGGGAGGACATCTACCGTTCGCTGGATGTCGCCCGGGCCAGGGAGCTTCCCCAGGACAGGGAGTTCCTCCACACGCTCGTCCAGGACTTCCAAGTTGACTCAAGGACAGGTATCAAGGATCCGATCGACATGCTCGGACACAGACTTGAAAGCCGTGTGCTCCTCGTGACCGGATCATCCTCCATCTGCCAGAACCAGCGCAAGTGCGTCCAGAAGGCCGGACTCCAGGTCCAGCGCATGATGCTCCAGACGGTTGCGGACTGCGAGGTCGTCCTGTCTCTCGAGGAGAAGGAGATGGGCACCATCCTGATCAACATCGGCTACGGGACGACCAACATGATCGCCTATAGCCAGGGAAGCCCGATCTACACCGGCGGCGTCGCCTTCGGAGGCGACAGCATAACAAACGACCTGGCCTACATCCTCAACAAGCCCAAGCAGGTCGCGGAGCAGATCAAGTGCGAGAGCGGAAGCTGCTATGTACCCAGCGTCCCGTCATCCGACATGATCCTCATACCACAGGTGGGAGGCATGCCCAGCATAAGGATGCCGCGCCGTTCCCTGTGCGAGATCATAGAGCCGCGCATGGCCGAGATCTTCACGCTCCTTGCCATGGAGCTCGAGAAGGTCGAGCACCAGGGCTCGTTCGGAGGCGGAGTCGTGCTCGTCGGAGGCGGTTCGCTGCTTTCCGGAGTCACGGAGCTTGCAAGCGAGATCTTCAAGCTTCCTGCACGCATCGGCTTCCCCGAGGCCCTTCCCGGACTCGACAGGAGCTATATAAACCCGAAATACACCACTGTCCTCGGTCTGCTCAAGAGCGAGGCCAAGAAGATAGCCACATCCTCTTCCTCGAGTGGCCGGAGCGAGAGGGAGAAGTCTTCCCTGGGCGGCAGGCTCAAGGGGTTCTTCGGCAAGCTGTTTTAGGAGATGAGACGTATGGGATTCGGAATTTTCGACATTGAAGACACGACGACAGGAGAGCAGGCAACCCCGACGATCATAAAGGTCGTAGGCGTCGGCGGTGCCGGCGGGAACGCGGTCAACAGGATGATCGCATCCGGACTCAAGAAGGTTTCCTTCGTCGCTCTGAACACAGACGTCCAGGCCCTTCAGCGCTCCAATGCACAGACCAGGATAGCGATCGGCAAGGAGCTGACCGGCGGTCTCGGTGCAGGTGGACAGCCCGAGATCGGAGAGAAGGCTGCGCTCGAGAGCAAAGAGGAGATCAAGGCGGAGCTGGAGAACACCGACATGGTCTTCATCACCGCAGGAATGGGTGGTGGAACCGGAACCGGTGCCGCAGCCGTGGTTGCGGAGATCGCCAAGAGCTGCAACGCGCTCACCGTCGCCGTCGTCACCACGCCGTTCGCCTTCGAGGGCAAGAAGAAGTTCGAGCTTGCGCAGCAGGGTATCGAGAGACTCCGCAAGCAGGTCGACACCCTCATCCTGATCCCGAACCAGTACCTTCTGAAGGTCGTCGAGAACAACACCCCGATCAAGCAGGCGTTCCTCATCGCCGACGACGTGCTCTACCAGGGCGTCCAGGGCATAAGCGAGCTCATCACCGAACCCGGTGAGATCAACATCGACTTCGCCGACGTCAAGACCGTCATGAAGGGCAAGGGAGATGCCTTGATGGGTATCGGCTTCGGCGAAGGAGCCAACAGGGCGGTTGATGCGGCCAAGGAGGCCATCAGCAACCCGCTTCTCGAAAACGCTTCGATTGACGGAGCCAAGAGCGTCCTGGTCAATCTTGCAGGAAGCGACAACCTGACACTACAGGAGTACCAGGACGTCGTCGAGCTCATCACGGCAAACTGCGCCGAGGATGCGCTGATCATCGCCGGTCAGGCGTTCAACCCCGAACTGGGCGACAGGATCAAGGTCACCGTAGTCGCCACCGGCTTCCAGAACAAGGCCGAGGTCACCGGCGGAGAGGTCGACAGCGAGTCCGCTCTCAGGCGCTTCGTCAATCCGGAGCCTCGCCAGGAGAGCCCGCTTCACCAGATGCAGAGCCAGCATCAGGCCGCTACTGCCGCTGCACAGCCCAGCGCTCCACAACAGCCTGCCGCCCCCTCCAGACCGGCTCCCACGGATGCCGACGCAATCACCGTGAACCGCTGGCAGGACCTTCAGCAGCAGCTTGGCAAGAGAAGCCAGAGCAACGACTACTCCATTCCTGCGGTCATGCGCTACCGTCAGGGAGAGGAAGATGAAGGCAAGGACAGAAGGTGAGTCCGGCCTCGATGCCGAACTGCTGAGAAACTACGAGGACTATCTCGAGAACGAAGCCCAGCTTTCCAAGGGGACCCGCGAGGTCTATCTCAGGGAGGCGGGCTTCCTGCTTTCCCATCTTCGAAGTGCCGGTCTCGATATATCCACGATCTCCCTTGCAGATCTGGATTCCTATCTTCAGAACCGTGATGCTTCTCTCGACGCACGTACCGTGTCACGCATCAACTCATCTCTCAGAAGCCTGTTCACCTATCTGGTCAAGGATGGAATCCGCAAGGACAACATCGCCCTGCTGTTGGAGAAGCCGAAGATGGACGAGTATCTGCCTCATGCCCTGTCCATCGATGAGGTTGACTCCATCCTGGACGAGATGAAGAGACAGGCTGATGAAGACATCCTCTTCGTGCGCGACTATACGTTCTTCGAGCTCATTTACTCCTGTGGACTCAGGATAAGCGAGGCCGTGAACCTCAAGGTCTCGTCCTACAACAGGGATGAGCGCACTCTGATAGTCTTCGGAAAGAGAAGCAAGGAGCGGCTGGTGTTCGTCGGCCAGATCGCCTCCGACGCGCTTGACAGGTATCTGGCTGAAGTGAGACCCGTTCTGGCCTCGGCCAACAGGAGGAGGGCCAGAAGGACCGCAAAGGACCGTGACAGCACCGATGCCATGTTCCTCGGCAGAAGAGGTGAGAGCCTCACCCGCCAGGCAATGCACAAGCGTTACCACAGGATCGTCGAGAGCCTGGGCATAGACGCCACGGTGCATGCCCTGAGGCACAGCTATGCCACACATCTTCTCAAAGGCGGTGCGAACATCCGCCAGGTGCAGATGCTGCTCGGCCATGCCGATATAAAGACCACGCAGATATACACGCATCTGGATACGGACGACCTTCTTGCCACATTCGACAAGTACTTCCCGCTCAGCAAGTATGACGCTTCACGTTGAAAAGGCCCTTTCACTCAGTTGAAAATGATTCGAGGCGGGAAATCCCGCCTCGAATGGAAAGGAACCAAAAGAATTTGTCTGTTTCAGCCTCCTACCTTCTTCCAGGTACCATCTGACCATATTCCACCAGAAATCGATTCTGTTGTCATGCTGTACTCAATGTCAAAATAGTACTTTTCCCCATCGACTATCACAGGACCGAGAAGTGACATGGAATCATAAGTTGCACAATACCTCAAGCCAGGCGAGCTGACAGAATATGTCTCACCTGTTTCATTTGAAATCATCGAACAATTTAACATTGAGATGACGAAATCGATAGTCTTTTCTGAGTAACTAAGACTGGAAGCATTGAAGTAGGCATCAGTGAAATCGACCTTAATGTCTTTTCCAAGACTTTGTACTCCAAGATCAGGAGATTCGATGATTGACATGGATACATACATCGAGAACATTCCAAAAATCTGTTCTGCGATCATTCTCATCTCATTTGTCACGGCTATCTCGTTGATTCCGTCGAATGTAATATCACTGACTTGAGAAGATGCGGTCTGTCTGATATTGACTGTATAGATATAATCATCAAGCAGATATTTGATTTTTCCATCTACATTTTCGAAAGAAGGCGAAGATAGACTGCTTCCAGAAAGAAGTGTTGCTTGGCTAGGTGTTCCATACTCATCATAGATAGGAATATCGATTCCTGTATTACCCACCGTTTCAGGATAAGATGCTTCGAAGCTCATGGCATCTCCGTCAATACTGATGATGAACGGTCCAACTTCCATGTTAGTGCAGTTGTTGTTGTAGATAACACCAACCATAGGAATCTGAGTGATATTCTCACTGACAGCCGAGTACACTTTCATCAGATTATCATCTACATAGTCCGTCATTGACTCCGGAGCATGTACTACAGGCTCCACAGGTGCACTGAGTTCGGTGTAGTCGGGAATAAGCGGTGTGTCAGGATATTCTCCAGTCGATACAGTGAAGTCGATGTTCTGTGTCTCTCCATCAGAAGTCAAGTAGTAGACATGGATTCCGTTTTCAATCCGATCGATCTCGTATTCGATGGTGAATCCATTGAGCGGATTTTCAAGAGATGCTTCCCACCATCCTTCATTGATGCTTCCTCTCTGGCTGACGATGTCGCAGTTGCCATACAGCTCGAAGAAACTCATGGAACCCATTCCGGGAACATTCAGGATGAAGTCCGACGAGCTGATATCAAGAGTGACGGGTCCACTGTATTCTCCATATACGATGTCGCCTTCATATTGGCCATGCATCCAGTCAAGGAATACCAGGAAATCTGTTCCAAGGTCATATGGGTCAGATTCAGCTTCCTCGGAACAGTCAACTCCGTTCAGACTAGCTTCTAAGTATGACGGAGTTATCTTCCAGTATATCGAGAAGACGTTGCCTTCCGCATCCCGAACAATCAAATCAATCTCATTGTTCATCATATCGGAAGTCATTTGGATTCTTCCCCAGATGGTATAACCGTTTTCACCCTGGTATCCTGTCATGTCATATATGGTCAAGGAATCTATTTGACTTGTTTCGACTCCAGGAGCTGTGCTATCTGGCAAATCAGGCATTGATTCCATCAACACTGTAGTGATGAATTCAAATTTGTCCTGAGACGTCGATCCACCGAAGTCGGGATTGTCAGCGGTGTTCACCTGCGGAGCTTCTGAAATACTTTCGATGATGAGTTCAACGTCATTGAAGTAATAGGTCTCTCCTTGTCTTCTTATCTTGAACGCCTGTTCTGAACTGTTCTGGACCGTCAATTCGAATCCATTTTCGTTGGCATTGCCCCAGAACATGTATTCACTGCTGGTGTATCCTTTGTAGGTGATTTCTCCATTGGCGTTCCTGACAAACGACTGATCAAGATTGACCATGTCGCCACCTTGGATTTCATAAAGTCTCTCTGGTTCTATAATCGATTTGACAAGAGAATTGATGAATTCAATCTTCGTTTCCGCCGTCTCACCGGCTTCTTCGATTTCAACGAGCTCTGTCGGTGCTTCAGAAGTCGTTGCTGCGACTATGCTGATTGTACCAATATCTCCTTTCCAGGACTCATCATTGTATGCGATGCTCCATGTAATAGGAATGCTCTCGCCCGCCTCGATTCCAGCAAGAAGGAGCCTGTCTCCATCAAGAAGATCCCAACTGTTTCCGTTAACGAGGAAAGTGAACTCGGCATCCTGCGGTGCTCCGATGCTGATGTCTTTAATCGCAAGATATGCGTTTTGTGGAAGCTCTGTATCTTCAATGGATGCAGACACAGTAGGGGAGACAGTTATTTTGGAAGAATACTCTGCACTGACACCGTTTTTGCTTGCGGTGACTGCAACAGGGATGTCTGATCCGATTTCATTGGCGGTGTATGTATTTCTTTCGATATCGGCTCCAGCGACATTCCATGTGAATTCAGTTCCTGCAGGGAACTCTCCTGTGATTGAGAATGTCAGCTGTTCGTCGTATGAAGCAGATGCGTTAGGCGTAACAGAAATCGTGACTGAATCCCGGCTGGGCATCGTGACAGACGAATTGACAGTCAATTCGACGGATTCGCTCCAGATGACACTCGCGTTCGAAACGAACAGTGTAAGGCGCAACTTGCTGCCTGCAAGCGCTGTTCCATCCAGTTCGTAGATCAGAGTGTCGTCAGTAGCTGTGCTTTCTATCTTTTTGGCGTCCAGTGTCCAGGTGAGAACAGGATCGGCAATACCGCTGATATGAGGAACCGCGACGATTGTGCCATTCGATGCAATCTCTGCGCCGGAAGACAGATTGATTTCTATTGTCGGGGTGACGATGATTTCGTTAACAATAGTGACTGCAAGGCTTTCTCCACTGTATGCTGCATTGTACTGGGTCGTGATTCCAGCATAGATGCGAACCGAATCATCGTGTGCTATCTCATTGTCACCGGATGTGATGACGATTCTGTATGTTCCATTATCCAGAAAAATGTCGCCGATGAACTTGTTGCTTTCCTCATCTCTTTCAAGGGTGATCGTATGAATCGGAGTGGGCGATGAAACATCTTCATAAATCGATGCCGTCATGGAAGCTATCTGCCCGGTGGTATCCTCTATGTTGAAATTGACTTGTCCTTTGCCGGTCTTCTCGGCAATCTTCACAGAGCACGGGGTAATGCTGCCAGCATGAACTGCAACTGAATTCGAACCGCTGCCTATCTCTAGACCGCTTGAGTTCAATGCGGCGACATTAACCGTCCATGTACCAGGTATGACTGACGCCTCATAAGATGTGATTCCGGTTATCTCTATAGGGCCAAGGACTGCATTTTCAGGGCCTGTTGCACTGATTCTGTATTTTGCGACCTCCATGCCCTGAGGCTCTACACCTCTGCTGTCAGGATCTACCCCCCCCATGGTTGGATTTTCTATGACAACTCTCAGCGTGCCGTTTGCAGTTGGCTGAGGTGTATCTCCCTGACAGGCAGGGAAGAGAAGAACTGCCAAGCTCAAAAGAAAAATGAAAAGTCTACCTTTCATAATTTCCCTCCTTTTTATGTAGATAGTGTGAAGTTGGTGGCTCCACAGGTCAACATTTTAGGGTGTCGTCATTTTGAAAATTGAGAACAAATGTCATTTTTGTAATTTCTGCCACGGATAGATGCTTTTCCCTTGACGGGGGGGGTAATGGGATACCCTCATGTCGAGAGGGAAACAGATAGCTGATGAACCATCTCCCTCTCTGCATCCTTGGATGCAAGAACAACAGAAGAGAGGGAAAGAAGGATGAAGAAGGCGTTTCTGCTTGTTTTAAGCGTACTCGTGGTATTTGCGTTTGCTTCGTGTAGTGGAGACAATCCTGCACCTAGTGGTGGAAGCGGGTCATCATTAGACGATCCGTTCGCATCTGCACCTGAGGTCAGTTCGAACAAGAGCGCGGATGAACTTTTTCCGATTGGAATGAGTGTTAACTATGCATTGTCAGATGTATTCGACATTTATGCAGATCTGGCTCCAGGCGATGTGGAATACAACAGCGACAGGACCCTTGCGGTGACAATTGGAAGCAATGGGGCACCTCATTTCAGTTTCTATGGTTACAATGTGACTGCAGAGGGGCAGAAATACCAGATCTGGGGAACTCTTCAGACCGGGGCTGTCGAATATGAGATGTCCGAAACGCTTCTTGTGAAGTTCGATGGAACAAATGAAGGATTCAGGTTCGAACTTTCTATGACCGGCTCAATGGATTCCATGGTTGTCAAGATAAATGGTGTTACCTATGAGAATGCTGCTTATCCGAACATCTGAGCTGTTGTCAATCTGACATTTTGCAATGAATCACCTGGCGTGGGCCGACGACCCACGCCTTCTTCTTTTGTGAACCTTGATGCCATATTTCCTTGTCAGATGGTGCATTAGCCAAAACCTCATGTTCCTGTATATGTCTTGCATGGAAAAGGAAAGAATTTTATCTGTTGGAAACTACAGGAGGCTCTGGCCTCAGGCATGGGAGAAGCATGTCGGCTTCATCGAACGCGGCGAGAACGGCTTTCCGCTGATGGAAGGATGCGATGATGTGGATGTGTTTACGCTATTCGGAGAACCGTTCGAATGCGACACGGCACTCATGTGTGCATCCATTTCGGACGACAGGCTGGAAGATGAGGCGTACCGTTTCGGCCTGGAGCTTGCATTGAACGGCTGGCCCGTCTCATCAGGCGGAAGGTCGGGGGGAATAGAGAAGGCGTTCCGGGCAGGATTTCTGGATGGGGATGGAAGGCTTGAATGCTTTCTGTCAGATGGAATCATGAGTGTGTTTTCCAACAGGAGGCTCAGAAGGCTCTCAAGCGTCGTCCTGGCAAACGACGGAGCCGTGTATTCGTGCTATGAGCCGGATGTATCGGACAGGGAAGGCAGGGGAAGGCGGATGCTGTTCAAGGAATACCTTGCAACCCGTAAGCGCAGAATCGTGGTCCTTGGTCTGTCCAAGTCCGGCAAGGACATCGTCGAGCAGGCCCTGATGAGCGGGAGCGAGGTGTATGTCCATACTTCTTTCATGTCTTCACAGTGTGCTAGAATGCTTGCCGAGGATGGAGCCCAGCTCGTCGATTCGGCGGCACACTTCATCCTTCTGCAAGGAGGTCGTGTCACAAGCCGTGTCTACCCGGATGGAAGAGGACAGCATTTCTACGAAGGAAGAGGCTATGGAGTCTTCAGTTCATGACGACGACTGTCTTGCACTGTTCCTCTCGTATATCTCAAGCGAGAGGAAGCTCTCACAGCACACTGTGACCGCATACGGAAGCGACATCGAGGAGTTCATGCAGTACATGGCGCTTCGCGGCCTCACGTATGAAGACTTCAGCCTGCATGACGCAAGAGACTACGTTCGTACTCTCAAGCTTGAGTGGGCCGAGAAGTCGGTCAAGCGCAAGATATCGGCAGTGCGCACCTTCTTCGGCTTCCTTCTGCGGCGTGGCATCGTCGCGGACAACGTCTTTTCCTCGATCTCGCTTTCGCAGGGCTCGTTCCATCTGCCCTCCGTGCTCAGCGAGAGCGAGGTAGGTGAGCTTCTCTCATACATGGGCAAGGGCTTCGACGGAGAACGCGACCACTTCCTCTTCATGTTCCTCTACAACACGGGGGCAAGAATCAGCGAGGCGCTGGGCGTCGATGTCGACATGATAGAGAAGGGCCAGAGGCGCATACGCATCCGCGGCAAGGGTGGCAAGGTCCGCTACATCTTCCTGTCCCCGGTGACGATGGATGCTCTTGAGGAGTATCTGAAGGCGAGGGCCAAGGTGCTGGAGGCAAAGGGGAATGCGCAGGAGAAGGCCCTGTTCATATCCAGCAGGGGCAACAGGTTGCCCTTTTCCAGCGCTCACGTTATTTTTACTGAGGTCGGGGATGCGCTGGGCTGGCAGAAGGAGTTCACTCCGCATACGCTCAGGCATACCTACGCGACGCACCTTCTCGACAACGGTGCGGACATAAGGGTGGTGCAGGCCCTGCTCGGGCACGAAAGCATTTCCACCACCCAGATCTATACGCATGTGTCGCGCTCGGGACTCCACAAGGTCTATGACGAGTGCCATCCACATGCAAGAGGGGAGAGTGATGAGCAGTCTTGATCTCAAGGGGACGACTATTGTCGCAGTGAGAAAGGATGGAAGGATCGCCATCGCAGGTGACGGACAGGTCACCGGCGGGCAGAGCTATGTTGTGAAGGGAAACGCCCGGAAGGTCAGGCGCATCTACGACGGCAAGGTCGTCATAGGATTCGCCGGGACGACTGCGGATGCCATCACGCTGTACGAGCTGTTCGAGCAGAAGCTCAACGCCGACAATGGGGACCTCACCCGTGCTGCGGTCGATCTCGCAAAGCAGTGGAGGATGGACAAGCAGCTGAGGAACCTCGAGGCCGTGATGCTTGCAAGCGACGGACGCAGGATGTTCTACATCTCGGGAACCGGCGATGTGCTGGAGCCTGAGGAGGACTGCATGGCCATCGGCTCTGGGGGGAACTACGCCCTGGCTGCGGCCAAGGCATACCTCGACAGCAAAGTGGACCTCGATGCCGAGGAGATCGCGAGAAGATGCATAAGGATAGCCAGCACGATCTGCGTATACACGAACGACAACATAATCTGCGAGGTCGTCGGCTGACATGGGAGAGGAGAGGACAATGACGAAGACGCTTGACGAGATGTTCCCCAGCGAGATTGTGGCATCTCTGGACAAGTATATTATCGGACAGGCGGAGGCGAAGAAGATGATCGCCATCGCCATCAGGAACAGGACACGGCGCAACAAGCTGGATGATCAGATGCGTGAGGAGGTCACACCCAAGAACATCCTCATGATAGGTCCCACCGGCGTCGGAAAGACCGAGATCGCAAGGCGCATAGCGAAGCTGGCCAACGCGCCATTCATCAAGGTCGAGGCCACCAAGTACACCGAGGTCGGCTATGTGGGACGCGATGTCGAATCCATGGTGAAGGACCTCATGGCCAGTGCGGTCACCATGGTGTCCGATGAGATGGCGCGTCTCAAGGAGGCCGATGTCAACAGGGCCGTCGACGAGAGGCTCCTCGACCTGCTCCTTCCTCAGGTGAAGAAGGAGGCGGGCAGCGAATCGGTACAGTCGTCCGACGACTCTACACGCGAGCAGTTCCGCGAGATGCTCCACAAGGGTGTCTTCGAGGACAAGACCGTCGAGATGGTGGTCTCTCCGGCTTCCCGTGTCGAGATCGGCGTAATGGGAAGCGGGAACTCCATGGACGAAATCCAGGAGGCGATGAACAACATAGGCTCCATCTTCCAGAAGCCGCGCAAGAGGCGCATGACGATCCATCGTGCACGCGAGATCCTGCGCGAGGAGGAGACTGGAAAGGCCGTCGACAAGGAGAAGGTCGTCGAGGAGGCCAAGGCCCGTACGGAGCAGATGGGCATCATCTTCATCGACGAGATAGACAAGATCGCAGGAGGCAACAGCGCCAGCCGCGGAGAGGTGTCCCGTGAAGGTGTTCAGAGGGACATCCTTCCCATCGTCGAGGGCACCAGGGTGAACACGAAGTGGGGCGTCGTCGACACGACCAACATCCTGTTCATTGCATCCGGCGCCTTCTCGTTCTCGAAGCCGAGCGACCTGATTCCGGAGCTCCAGGGCCGCTTCCCCATCCGTGTGGAACTTGATGCGCTGACCAGCGACGACTTCTACAGGATACTCACCGAACCCGAGAACGCCCTTACGAAGCAGTATGCCGCGCTTCTGGCGACCGAGGACGTCACGCTCGATTTCACCGACGACGGACTGAGAAGGATCGCCGAGACGGCATACCGCGTCAACAGCGACACCGACAACATCGGAGCAAGAAGACTGCATACGGTCATGGAGAAGCTTCTTGAGGATGTCAGCTTCAAGGCGGAGGAATATGCAGGCAGCACCGTCACGATCGACGGGGCCTATGTCGACCAGAAGCTTGGAGACATCGCATCCAGCCAAGATGTCTCGAGATACATCCTCTAGGAGGATCAGGGATGGAGTACATCACCATCGTCTCCGACACCTATGAAAAGGCGCTGGAGGAGGCAAGGAGAAGATACGGGGATGCATTGAGGGTCCACTCCCGACGCGAATACACCGTCGGGGGCGGACTGTTCACGCGAAAGAGACGCAAGTGCGAGATCACCTGCTATCTTTCCAATGCCAGGGCTGAGGAGAAGGAAAAGAGGCCTTCCGTGACCAGCCAGGACCTCGCCGAGTTCGAGAAGGAGGCCCAGACGCCGGACCCGAGCAGTCTGACCGAGGCCGAGAGGCTCGATACAGGTCAGCCTGCCCGTCAGCTCGAATCGCGCAAGCGTGTCGATGAAATACTCGACCTCAACGGCATAGGGATGAAACTGCGTGAGCGCATAGTCGACGGTTTCGAGCCGGGAGACGATCTGGAGCTCGCCCTGAGCGACCGCATCATATCATCGATTGCGATCGACCATGAGAACCAGGCCCATCCCAGGAAGTACCAGATCTTCCTGGGCCCGACGGGAAGTGGAAAGACCACGACCCTTGCCAAGATAGCCTCTCTCTACAAGACTGTCGGCAAGGACGTCGGGATAATCTGCCTTGACAGCTACAGGGTCGGGGCATACGACCAGGTCAAGGCCTTCGCCGACGCCTTCTCGATTCCATCCATCCTCGTCGAGGACGAGGATGCGGTCATCCTTGCCAAGGACAGTCTGCGCGACAAGGACCTCGTGCTTGTCGACACGATGGGGCTCAGTCCGAACGACATCCCTCTCAACCTCAAGCTCAGAGGGCTTCTGTCGCTCTTCGAGGAGCAGGATACGAGCTATCTGCTGACATGCCCTGCAACGATGAAGACACAGGACATGCTGAAGCAGTGGAGGCATTACACCCAGTTCGTCAAGGTCACTTCCCTGATCGTGACCAAGCTCGACGAGAGCCAGAGCATCGGAAGCTTTCTGACGTTCGCCTACGAGGTCGGCCTTCCGGTTGCCTTCTGCACGAACGGGCAGGGCGTTCCGGATGACCTGAAGAAGGCCTCCACTCTTGTTCTCATGGAATACCTGGACGGATTCGACATGGAGATCCGGCCCATCATCGGTCAGTTGACCTGAATCGTCATCTGGTCGCTTGTCGAGAGCCTTCCCTGGCGAGCAAGTCCTTCTATGATCGCCGAGCATGCCGGTGCGGCTATGTCCGCACCCCAGACGCTGTTTCCCTTCGGTGCGGATATCGCGTAGTAGACGATGTATTCCGGATCCTTGGCAGGTGCCAGAGCGAGAGTCGAGGCGAGGTTGGTGCCCTCCGCGTAGCTTCCGGTCTCCGGGTTGATGATCTCTGCAGTGCCGGTCTTCGCCGCGACGCGGATGCCGTCAAGGCCCGCCTTCTTGGCGGTCCCTTCCTCGACAGCACTCTCCATGTACGAGAGAATGGCCGCCACGGTCTCGGCGCTCATCACGCGTGTGCCCTCGGCCGGCGCACTTTCCCAGACAACCGTCCCGTCATGTCTCCTGATCTCGTGGATCACGTTGAGCGGAATCTCCACTCCACCGTTTGCAAGAGCACTCGCCGCGGCGACGATCTGCAGCGCATTCACGTTGATCTCCTGGCCGAATGCGAGCGTGGCCTTCGTCCTGCTGCTCCAGTTCTCGGGTGAGGACAGGAAGCCGGAGGTGAGCGCTGGAATCTGGAGGTCGGGCTTCGAGCCGAATCCGAGCGACCTGAGGTATTCGTAGAAGACATCGTCTCCTAGCTGCAGACACCATGACGCGATCGCGCCGTTGCAGCTCTGGGCGATCATCTGCCTTCCGTCGACCTCGCCATGCGGCGTATGGCAGCCGATGGTGAACGAATTCCCGTCCACGGTGAAGGTCTCGCTGCCGTCGCAGATGAATGGGGTGGTGGTGTCGATGCCCTCATCCATGCACTTGGCCAGAGTGAAGACCTTGAAGACGCTTCCCGGTTCGTAGTTGTATGCTGCGCACCTGTTGAGCCTCTCGTCCGCACTTGAGACGTTGTAGTGGTTCAGGTCGTACCATGGGTATGACGACATGGCGAGTATGTCGCCCGTCTTCGCGTCGGCGACGATGGCCATTATGTAGTCGGGGTCGTGCTCGTATGCGATGTTCTGCACCTGGACGTCGACCAGGTACTGGATGTCGAGGTCGATCGTCAGCAGTATGTCGTCACCGTAAGTGACGCTCTCGTCGAGCCCGGGATAGGGGGAGAGCACATCGTCGAACATGTATTCGATACCTTCGGATCCGACTCCCTCCCTGTTGACGAACCCTATCAGCTGGCCTGCGTGGAAGTGTGAGGCGTAGCTCCTGGTCTGCTGGCGCGTCACGTCGATCTGCGCCTGCAGCCCTGCGTCCTCTATCGCCGCCTCGACCTCGTCCGCCTGGGCCATGGTCATGCCGTCCTTTATCAGGGCGTAGGTCGTGTACTGCGATGCCTTGTCCAGTATCTCGTCGACCATCATTCCGATGTATGGACTGACGGCCAGTGCGGCGTATTCGATGTCGTCCATTGCGGAAAGCCTGAAATGAAGCGTCCAGGTGCTCGTCTGGCTTGCCAGGATGTTTCCATTCCGGTCGCCTATGCTTCCTCTCACGACGCTTGAGGCGACTACGGGGTCGTCGTAGCTCCTGCGTCCGTCCTTCTCCATGACAATGATATATGCTATTCTTGCAGTGAAGATGAGGAATAGCGTTATCACGATGCCGAGAAAGACGTATGGAATCCTGTTCCTGGAATCTTGAGCCATTGTGGAGTATTATAGGAAAGAGGTAAGGGTAAAGTAAATGGGACGCGACAGTTACGATGACATGGTCTCTCCGGACCGCCAGCGCAGAGGCAGAGGCACGAACAGGATCACGGGTCTCATCGTGGTCTTCGGCATTCTCATCTGCGCCATAGCCCTGCTTGTCTTCATGATACTCTCTCCACAGGATGCCGGCACCTCGTCTGTCGAGACCCAGACCCCTGTGACTGTCGAGATCAGACAGCCGGAGACGCTTGCCTCGAGTGTTGCCACAACACCGGCTGAAGATGATGCACCCGTGTCGGATCAGGCATCCGGCAGCGTGCAGGACGAGCAGCCTGAAGTCCCGGCTCAGGATGAGGCGGTCATCTCCCAGTCCGTCCGCCCTGCAGCGGATCAGACGGCAGGTCGTGTGAGTGCGATCGATCTCGTGAGCGCACAGAACATCGCCAACTTCGACGACTCGGATGTGCTTCTCTACATGCCTTATGTGCTCCAGGAGGGCGACAGCCTGGATTCAGTCGCACAGCGCTTCGGTCTGACCGTCGACACCCTCGTGTCGGTCAACGGAATACGCAACATAGCGGCCATCGGTCCGGGTGTCGAGCTCCAGATACCCAACATGAACGGTCAGCTGTATGTCGTTCAGGAAGGCGACATGCTTTCCACGATCGCCCACAGGTTCAACCCCGACCTCGGCTGGAAGACCCTGATGGACATCAACGGACTCAAGAGCGAGAGCATCAGGGTGGGGCAGAAGCTGTTCATCCCGGACATGGACTCTGGACAGGAGTCCTCTTCAATCCAGCAGGTATCGCTCTCCTTCTCGATGCCGGTAGATGGAACCGTATACGGCTCCTATGGCCAGTATGTGGATGGACAGAACCTCCAGGGCGTGCTGATCGGAGCCGGAGCCGGTTCCGCCGTCCGTGCCGCCGCCGATGGAATCGTCGTCGATGCCGGACGTGTCGACGGCGATAGCGGAAGATTCCTGGTGATCCAGCATGACCAGGGCTACAAGACGACCTACTCCAATCTGGAGACGGTCGTGAGCAGCGTCGTCGGAAGCGAGGTCACGGCAGGCCAGGTCATCGGAACGATCGGCTCGGCAGGGGGATCCTACACGAGGCCGACCCTCTATTTCCAGATAGAGCAGGGCGGAATCCTCCTCAATCCCCAGATGTTCATCTGACAGGAAGACAGGGCTTTTCCCGATCGATCCGTTCCATTCATGTAGATTCGCCCATCTGATCCATGAAGCGTCAATGGTGATGAATGCAGTATGGTAGGGCAGGCCTTCTACAGGTCCTCATGCAGCCATGTGCACAGAAGGCGGGTTTTCATCATCCGTCTATCCTTTTCTGACATAGAGGCATCAGCCCATATATGAAACAGGCGGACATCCTGTCTGGGGATATCCGCCTGATGTATGATCGGGAAGCGCCTAGGCGTTTCTACCGCAGCAGTTCTTGTACTTCTTTCCGCTTCCGCAGGGGCAGGGGTCGTTGCGTCCGACCTTCGGAGTCGACCTGACGACCGTGGTCGTGTTCATCGCGCTTGCCGTGACTGGCTTCTCGTTCCTCTGAGGGGCTGTCGGCTGACCGGCACCTGGCTTCGAGAGCACCAGCTTCTGGTGGGAAGGCGAGCGGTTGGCCGCCTTGAGGACGAACTTCGCGGCGACGGCCATGCGGCAGACGTTCTCGCTTATCTCCTCAAGCATCCTGTCGTAGGCGTCGGAGGCCTCGTTCTTGTACTCGATCAGCGGGTTCTTCTGGGCGTAGCTCTTCAGCTGGCTTGCATCCTTTAGTTCGTCAAGGACATCCAGATGATCGATCCAGCGCCTGTCGATGTTCCTGAGGTACACCGAGCGCAGGAAGAGGTTGAAGTTGGCCTTGCCGATCAGCTTCTCCTTGTCCTCGATGATCTTGTCGATCCTCTGGCATACGGTGTCGACAGGCTTCGTTTCATACTCTTCGTCCGTAAGGTCGAAGTTCGTGGTGAACGTATGCTGCAATGCCTCCCTGAAGCGGGATGCGCCGTCCTTCTGCGTCTCTTCGTAGAGCGACTGGGTGAATATCCTGCAGTTCTCCCTGATGCGTCCCGACAGGTCGTCGCTGGAGAGGATCTCGTCCCTCTGTTCGTAGATGTAGTTCCTCTCCTCGTTGAGCACGTCGTCGTAGTCGAGCAGGCGCTTTCTTATCTCGAAGTTGCGCTCCTCGACACGCATCTGGGCCTTCTCGATGGCGTTCGTCAGCATCTTGTTCTCTATGGGGGAGCCGTCCGACATCCCCAGCCGTCCCACGAGGGAGCGTACCGTATCCGAGGCGAACAGCCTCATCAGGGAATCCTCCATCGAGACGAAGAACCTCGACGAGCCCGGGTCTCCCTGACGTCCGGAGCGGCCGCGAAGCTGGTTGTCGATGCGTCTGGACTCGTGGCGTTCGCTTCCGATGATGTAAAGGCCTCCGAGTGCCTTGACCTCCTCGTAGTTCTTCCTCCACTGCGGCATTATCTCCTGCACGGCGGCCCTGAGCTCCTCGGGGGCCGCCTCGCTGCCGACCTTCTTGAGGGCCATATGCTCAGGCGATCCGCCAAGCTTTATGTCGGTACCGCGTCCCGCCATGTTTGTGGAGATGGTGACAGCACCCTTGCTTCCCGCCTCGCCGATGATGAAGGCCTCGCGCGCATGGTTCTTGGCGTTCAGGACCTCGTGCTGGATCCCCGCACGGCGGAAGAGCTTCGATAGGGCCTCCGACTTCTCGATGGAGACCGTGCCGACGAGCACAGGCTGTCCTGTGGCATGTATCCTCTTGACCTCCTCGACGATGGCGTTGAACTTCATCTCCTCGTTGTAGTAGATGAGGTCCGGAAGGTCCTTCCTCTGGACCGGCCTGTTGGTCGGAACGACCACGACATCCAGGTCGTAAATCTGCTTGAACTCGTTGGCCTCGGTGTCGGCGGTGCCTGTCATGCCGGAGAGCTTCGAGTACATCCTGAAGAAGTTCTGGAAGGTTATCGTGGCGAAGGTCTTGGACTGGCCCAGGATCTTCACTCCTTCCTTGGCCTCGATCGCCTGGTGGAGACCGCCGGAGTAGCGGCGTCCGGGAAGTACGCGTCCGGTGAACTGGTCGACGATCTCGACCTGGCCGTCGTTGACGACGTAGTCGACGTCCCTCTCGTACAGCCTGTGGGCGACCACCGCCTCGGTGCAGTAGTGGATCATCTCGAAGTTGCCGTCGTCGTAGATGCTGGTCACGTCATTGCCTTCCTCGTCTGTGGAGGTGACCAGAAGACCCTGCTGTCTGAGGATCCTCTCCAGGTTGTCGATTCCCTGCTTGGTGAACGTGACGTTCTTGCTCTTCTCGTCGATCCTGTAGTCGCCGCGCTCGTCGAAGGCCTCGACGGTCCTCCTGTCGAGCATCTCCATCTTCGTCAGCTCGTAGTATTCTCCGGTCTCGGGGTTCTTCTCGCACTCCTTGAGGAACTTGACGATTCCATCCGCAGCCTTGACCTGCTTCGAGTCGTCCTCGGCCTGACCCGAGATGATCAGGGGGGTGCGGGCCTCGTCTATGAGGATCGAGTCGATCTCGTCGACTATGCAGTAGGCATGTCCCCTCTGGACCTTCTGGTCGAGACTCCACGACATGTTGTCGCGAAGATAGTCGAAGCCCAGTTCGTTGTTGGTACCGTATGTGATGTCGCACTGGTAGGCCTTCCTCTTGCTCATCACGTCCTGGTTGGACATGACGACACCCGTTGTCAGCCCCAGATACTCGTACACCGGTCCCATCCATGAGGCGTCTCTGGCTGCCAGGTACTCGTTGACCGTGACGACGTGGACCCCCTTTCCGGGAAGGGCGTTCAGGTATGCGGCGGGGACGCAGGTGAGGGTCTTTCCCTCGCCGGTCTTCATCTCGAGGATGTCTCCCTGGTGGAGCACGATCGCACCCATTATCTGGACATCGAAGTGGCGCTCGCCAAGGACCCGCCAGCTGGCCTCGCGTGCCATGGCGAAGGCCTGGGGCAGAATCCGGTCGAGACTGGTCGTCCCTTCACATAGCTGACGTCTCCATTCCATGGTCTGTGCGACCATGTCGTCTCTGGTGAGCCCTTCGGCCCAGGATGACTGCGCGTTCACGCTCTCCACGATAGGCTGGAGACGCCTCATGTCCTTGTCGTGCTTTGTGCCGCCGAACAGGGCGGCTAATAGATTCTTGGCCATAACAGGTCGAATAGTAACGAAAAACGGCGAAAGAGGAAACAACGGACGAAGGAAGGGTCAAATGGAAACAGCTGTATCCAATTGACACGGTCATGGCGCGGAGAGTACTTTGGAAACATGAAAGTCGCTCTCACCGGAGGTGGCACCCTCGGCCATGTGATTCCAGCCCTCAGCGTCTATGACGAGATCAGGAGGCTGGATCCGTCCGTCGAGGCGTTCTTCATAGGCGGCATCTTTGACAGGGAGCGTATGGTCGTCGAACGCACCGGCCTGTGCTTTCTTCCCATATCGACAGGCAAGCTGAGACGGTATTTCACGCCGAAGAACATAAGCGACATGCTCCGCGTGGTCAAAGGCTATTTCCAGGCCAGGAGGATTCTGGCTGAAAGAAGGCCTGATGTGCTCTTCTCCAAGGGCGGCTTCGTCTCCGTTCCCGTTGTGGCGGCGGCTTCGTCCCTCGGCATCCGGATCGTCACGCACGAGAGCGACTTCTCGATGGGCCTTGCAAACAGGCTGAACGCCCGCCTGTCCGATGTCGTGTGCCTGTCCTTCCCCTCAGACAAGGTGGACGGACTCAGGTATGTCCTCACAGGCAATCCCGTCAGGAGGGATGTGGCTGCGCTTGCAGGAAGGCACGTCGAACAGGAGCGGGACCTCGTCCTGGTCCTGGGCGGCAGCCAGGGGGCGAGCCAGATCAACGACCTCGTGTACAGTGGACTCGAACGGCTGTGCCCGCGCTACAGCGTCGTGCACCAGTGCGGCTCTCATGGGGACATGACCAGGATTGCGGTGCGCTATCGCCAGGTGGAGTTCATCGACGAAGATCTGCCGGATCTCATGGCAAGGGCCAGGGTCGTGGTGAGCAGGGCGGGGGCCAATGCGATCGCCGAGATCTGCACGCTGGGCAAATGCTCCCTTCTGGTTCCGCTGACCCATGCCACACGCGGCGACCAGGTCGAGAACGCCGCCGCCCTCGAGAGCCGTGGCGCGTGTCGTGTGTACAGGGACGGTGACGATTTCGTCGACCTTGTCGTATCATTGATGGAGGACGATGCCCTGAACGAAGGCATCTCGAAGGCCGCAATCGCCGAAGGACGTGGCGACGCGGCCGGACACATCGCACGTATCGTCCTGGGAGTTGCAAATGGACAGCGTAATACAGATAGGCTCGCTGAGCCTTTCACCCGTTGACATAGTCATATTCGTCATCTGCATGATCAGTGCGGTCTTCTGCTGCATCAGAGGATTCGTCATGGAACTGTCGAAGTGGATGGGAATCTTCATCGGACTGCTGAGCGCGATCATGTTCACGCCGCTTGCAAAGGGGACCGCCGCGACGCTGCTGCCAAACGCGTTTCCGGCATTCGCCGTGACTCTGGTGACCTTCCTCGTGCTCTGGCTGGCCGGCTTTCTCGTGGTGCTCCTGCTGGGGCTCATGCTCAGGAGGATCGTCGAGACGTTCAACCTCGGCGCTCTCGACAACATCCTGGGCTTTGCATGGGGCGTCGTCGTCAGCCTGATGGCCGTCAGCGTCGTGGTCTATCTCCTTACACTGCAGAATCTCTTCGACCTGAGTCCTTATTTCTCCTCCTCAGTGATCATTTCCCGGATCATCCAGCCGCTGCTGCCTGCGACCATCGGCACGATAGAGACCCTGACGCAGGAGGGGATGAGGACCTTGCAGGAGGCTTCCCATGCCGCTGTCTAGGCTTTCCGCAGTCCAGCCGTCGATCGCCTCCAGGCTGTCTGAGGAACTATCCTCGGCAAGCCTTCCACAGTCGCTTCTCTTCCATGGCCCATCCTACAGCGGCAGGATGAGCGCCGCCATAGAGCTTGCCGTGCATCTGACAGGTGCACAGGATGCATACGCCCGGCTTGAATGCACCGACATAGTCATCGTCCCCAGCCGGGACGTCACGCTGCGCATCAGGGCCATGAGAAACCTCTTCGAACGTCAGCGCAGAGGCTTTCTGCTGGATGCGATGATCCATGAGACGAGAATCGCCCTCTCTCCGTTCCATGAGGTCTTCTACAGCGGAGGGGAGAAGGAGGCATTCTCTGCAGCCGGCGAGCTTTCGGACGTACTGTACGAGACGCCGAAGGAGTTCGACGACGGAAGCATCCAGGAGTTCCTTTCAAGGTATGACTCCGCACTGGAGAGATTCCTCTCCAGACGCAGGCGCACCGGAGCCTTCACAATCGACCAGATAAGAGCGATACAGGCTTTTCTCCAGCAGAACGCGTCCCAGGCCAAGGTCGTCATCCTTGAGAACATAGAGGACGTGACCGTCGGTGCCATGAACTCCATCCTCAAGCTTCTCGAGGAGCCGCCCGAGGGTGCATACATCATCCTCGTCTCACATGATGCGGGTCGCATACTCGCCACGATACTCTCCCGTGTCAGGCAGTACGCCTTCCCCCAGATACCATCCCCGCTGCAGGCCCGTCTCATCAGGGACGTCTATCGTGTCCAGGACCAGACGAGTCTTCATGACTTCATCTGCGCATCCAGCGGACTTGACATGACGGCCCTGGAGGTGAAGGCCGAGGACTTCGTCCACCGGGTCGTGACGAAGAGGTCGATCTGTGACGGTCCCTCGCTCGGCGATCTGTGCTCGTTCCTGGACCAGTGGGATGCATACGACATCTTCCTGGACAAGGTCGTCGCGATCATCGAGGACGGCTTTCTTCAGGACCATATAGAGATGAGACGTGCCCAGGTCATGCTTGACACGCTCTCCTCATGCAGGAGGGAGGCGACGACGTTCAGCCAGAACAGGCGCACGATGATGGAACGCATAGACAGGAGGCTTTCCGCACTATGACGGACAGGATACTCAGAAAGGCCATAGAGAAGATCGACGGGATGCCGCGTCAGGAGCTGAAGAGGATAATGGTCTCCCAGCTCATGACGAGCGACCTTCTGCAGAGCCTTCTGGAGAACAGCAGGGAAGGGCACTGCGTGCTTCAGGATGGGCTCATACGATACGCCAACGTGTCCTTCGGAACGATGATCCCCACGAACCGTCTCTACCTTTCGCGAAGCGAAGGCCATCACCTCGACGAGATCGTGACGGACGAGCAGGTCCTCGACTATCTCATGGGACTGGATGTGGACGACGAGGAGACCAGCCGCGAGTTCTCCTTCCAGCAGGGAAGCGAGGTGCGCATCATCAGCATCGTCAACCGACGTCTGGAGGTGCAGGACGCCGTCTATCTGGACATCGTCACCAGGGACGTCACCTCCGCCAGAAGGGACCAGGCCCGTCTCAGGCGCAGCGAGTCCCTCGCCGCGATGACGACGATGGCGGCAGGCGTGGCGCATGAGATAAAGAACCCGCTTGCGGCCATGCAGATACACATCCAGCTTCTTAGAAAGGCCTTCCAGAGGAAGAGCAGTCTGACGCTTGAGGATGCCGAGCGCTATCTTGGCGTGCTCGAAGAGGAGATAGGCCACCTGAACGGAATCGCGGTCGACTTCCTCTTCGCCGTGCGGCCGATGAACCTCTCGCCCAGCAAGCAGAGGATCGATGGCGTGATCTCCTCGCTGGAGGATTTCGTCCGTCCTGAGCTCGAGGAGCATGGCATAAGGTTCGTCGTCAACGTCCAGCCGTTCCTGCCGCAGCTGATGATCGATTCGAACTATCTGCGCCAGGCCCTGTTGAACATCGTCAAGAACGCAATGAACGCGATGGAGAATGGAGGACGCCTGGACATCGACGTCTGGTGTGAAGGCGACTATGTCAAGATCGCCGTCAAGGACACCGGCTGCGGAATAGACGCGGAGCATCTGGGCAAGATATTCGAACCCTATTTCACGACGAAGGCCTCCGGCACCGGACTGGGCCTGACCGTCGTGTACAAGATCGTCAAGGAGCATGACGGCGACATCTCGGTGGAGTCGACCGTCGGCAAGGGCACGACATTCACCATTTCGCTGCCCGTGCCAAGCGACGAGAGGATGGCGATAGAGAACATCGAGGAGGTCGGCGATGGCCACGATACTGGTGGTAGATGACGAGAGGAACATACGATCCGGACTTTGCATCGCGTTCGAGGACGAAGGCTACGACACCCTGGAGGCCGCGGACGGACAGGAGGCATGGAACATCGTGAACAGGAAGTCGGTGGACCTGGTGGTCACCGACCTGAGGATGCCCGTGATGAGCGGCTACGACCTGCTGAAGAAGATCGCCTCGTCCTATCCGACGCTGCCCGTGATCGTGCTCACCGGCCATGGCTCCATAGAGGATGCGGTGCAGGCCATGAGGGACGGAGCCGTCGACTTCTTCACCAAGCCGGTGGATCTGGACCACCTCATCCTCACAGTTGGCAAGGCCCTGCACAACAGGACCATAAGCGAGCAGAACACGAGACTCAAGGCCGAGATCGACACGCTCAGGAAGCGTCAGGGCTACGACGGAATCATAGGAAAGAGCTCGGCCGTGACACGGATGATGGAGGTCATCCAGCAGGTCGCTCCTTCCAAGGCCTCCGTCCTGGTCACCGGTGAGAGCGGAACGGGCAAGGAGCTCGTGGCCGATGCAATACACAGTCTGTCCAACCGCAGCAAAGGCCCTTTCATCAAGGTCAACTGCGCTTCCCTGTCGCCCACGCTTCTCGAAAGCGAGCTGTTTGGACATGAGAAGGGCGCCTTCACAGGGGCCGTGGGACAGAAGAAGGGCCGCTTCGAGCTTGCCGACGGAGGGACGATCTTCCTTGACGAGATCGGCGAGATAGACCAGAACACCCAGGTCAAGATACTCCGTGTCCTCCAGGAGCGCAGCTTCGAGCGTGTGGGAGGGGAGGAGACCCTCCATGTCGATGTGCGCATCGTCGCCGCAACGAACCGCGACCTGGAGGAGGAGATCAGGAAGGGCAGCTTCCGCGAGGACCTCTACTACAGGCTCAACGTCGTGCACATCAGCGTCCCACCCCTGCGCGAGCGCAAGGAGGACATCCCCCTCTTGATCGCCTCGTTCGTCAAGACATTCAACGAGGAGGACGGCAGGTCGGTCGAGGGCTTCACTCCCGCCGCCAGGAAGGCTCTTCTCGCATATTCCTGGCCCGGAAACGTCAGGGAGCTGAGGAACACCGTGGAAAGCTGCGTCGTCATGGCGCGTGGAAAGAACATCGACGTCGACGATCTTCCTCCGCACATCGTCGACTCGGCTCCCGGCGAGTCCGTCAGCGTGAGGATCGGAACCCGGCTCGAGGATGCCGAGAGGATGATCATACTCTCTACGATCGACCACTGCAAGGGAAACAAGACACGCGCCGCCGAAATCCTCGGAATCGGGCGGAAGACGCTTCACCGCAAGCTCGATGAATACGGGAGCGCGAAGTGATAGAGGAGACACAGCTCGAGGACATATTCGCCCGCGGAGGCATCCTGGACAAGGGCCTGGAGAACTTCGAGAAGAGGGACGACCAGCTTCTCATGGCTCAGGACGTCGCGCGCTGCTACAACGAGGACACTGTCGGCGTCATCGAGGCGGGCACCGGCATCGGCAAGAGCTATGCCTATCTTTCGGTCGCGATCCTGGCCGCACTGGAGGACGGTGACGAAAGGACCGTCGTCGCCACGAGCAACGTCGCCCTCCAGCAGCAGCTGATCAACAAGGACCTTCCCACGCTGGAGCGACTGATGGAGGTCGATGTCTCGTACGCGCTTCTGCTCGGGCGCGGCCGCTACGTCTGTTTTTCGAAGATGACCGGCGCCGTGAACTCGTACAGGCAGAAGACGGGCGACATGCTCTTCAAGGACGAGGAGAGCGACGAGGAGCGCATATACCAGTGGTTCCGCAACACAACCACGGGCATCGTGGAGGAGCTTGAGCACAGGCTCCTTGCAAGTCCCTTCATCGCAAGGGTGCGCAGCGACAAGGACACGTGCATGAAGCAGAAGTGCCCCCATTTCACCCGCTGCTTCTACTACAACGCCCTGCAGAAGGCCAGGAACAGCAGGATCATAGTGACCAACCATGCACTGCTTTTCATAGACTCGTCCATCCGTGCCGAAGCAGGCGAGGACTACGACGAGAGCGTCATCATCCCGCCATACAACCGGCTGGTGATCGACGAATGCCACAACATCGACAGGGCGGCCACGGAGTTCTTCAGCACATACATGGACCGCAAGTGGATCCTCGAGACTCACCGCAGGCTATTCCAGGCCACACACAAGGCCAGAAACGGCATGACGCTTGCCGACATCGTCTCCACGCTCAGGAAGGACGCCGTCGTCGAGGACGCAGGGCGCTTCGAGACTCTTGCACTACAGTTCAACCAGGAGTCCGCGACGCTTCTGGGCTCAATACTCAGCGACGAGGACAGGATGGCGTTCACCTCGCAGTGCCTTATCGGCGACACCCGCATCCCGTTCGACCAGGGGCTGCGCTCACGCTGCGCCTCTCTTTCGTCCACTCTCGAGGCCTTCCTGAAGACGTTCGACTTCCTGCTCGACGTAAAGGACGTCGCCGAGGAGGATGAGATGTATGTGCGCATGGCCACGACCATACGCGACACCTACCGTAGCTGGAAGCACCTGCTGGATTGCTTCGTCGACCATGCATCGCATCCGGATCTCGTCTTCCACTACCAGTGGAGCACTCGAGGCGGCGATGTGTCCATGGTCGTCAGCCCGCTGTCCGTCGCCGACAGAATGCGTCACGACATCTTCGACAAGCTCCAGAGCGTCGTGTGCACATCTGCGACCATCAAGGCCGGCAAGGACTTCTCGTACTTCCTTTCGCAGATCGGGCTGGAGGGCAGGGAGAATCTTGTAACCGGATTCTACTCGTCGCCGTTCGACTATTCCCATAACGCCATGCTTCTGTACCCGGCCAGGGAGGACGGAATGAACTTCAACGTCTCCTCCAGAAGGGAGTACGCCCACTACCTTGCACAGATGATCGTGGATGTCGTGAGAAGCAGCGAGGGCGGTGCGCTCGTCCTCTTCACCAGCGCCGAGATGATGAACCTCGTCTACGAGGAGGCCAGGGACGGAATTTCCCAGACGCTGCTGGTGCAGAAGAGGGGGACGAGCACGGAGAAGCTTCGCCGGCAGTTCTGCCAGGACGTGGGCAGCGTGCTGTTCGGTCTCAGGTCGTTCTGGGAGGGCATTGACGTACCGGGGGAGTCGCTGAAGCTCCTCGTCATAACCCAGCTGCCGTTCACCCATGTGGAGGACCCGATCAGACGATCGCGCTCGATGGCGCTGGCCAGAGACGGGAAGAACCCGTACATGCTCATCGACCTTCCCGAGATGCTGATAACGCTCAAACAGGGGATCGGACGTCTCATCAGGAGCGAAAGCGACAGAGGGGTGGTGGTCATCGCCGATGCCAGGGCCAGGCGCTACATACAGCTGATCCGCTCCTGCATCCCTCCGTACTACGTTCCGGACGACGAGGGCCTGACGGTCTCGTCGTTTGGCCAGAGGGTCGAGGACTTCCTCTTTTCATGAGAAAAGGGCACCCGGTAAAACGGATGCCCTTTCCAGTGGAGGTCCCTGGACAGGACCCTACTCGATGACGGCCAGGATGTCTGCAGCCGCGAGGATGAGGTAGTCGACGCCATCCGCCTTGACTGCCGTTCCGGCATACTTGTCATGGAGGATCTTCTGGCCAGCCTTGACCTTGATGTCCTCGCTGTCGCCGATTGCGATGACCTCGGCGATCTGTGTCTTCTCCTGGCTGGTCTGCGGGATATAGAGACCGCTTGCGGTCTTCTCCTCAGCCTCTGCGCTTCTCACCAGGACCCTGTCGTTCAAAGGAATGATCTTCATATGTGTCTCTCTCCTCCATTGATTGTAGTTGCACTCGGATGCCGGGACGTGTCGTCCCGACAACATTGTGTAATATAGCCAAAGGTGAGGGGAATCGGCAAGATGGCTCAGGGCTACATCGCCTAGCTCGACTCCCTCTCGACGAGCGTCGAGCGGAAGACCAGCTTCTTGACACTGCGCTTCCCGTCGCCCGATTCGATGTCCCGGATCATGAGGTCGATGGCCTCCCTGCCGATTTCGGCGGCAGGAACCTCCATGCTGGTCATTGTCGTCTCCAGGTATGAACCCAGGCTTATCCCCGTCAGCGAGATGAGCCTGATGTCCTGGGGGACATTGCGGCCCATCAGCTTAAGCGTTCTGAGAACACCCATCCCCTGGATGTCCAGCGAAGCAAGGATGCCGTCGATGGCGGAATTCTCCTCCAGAAGCCTCTTCGTGCATTCAGCCCCGTAGTCGAAGGTGCTGGGGTCGGACTCGGCCATTGCTACGACCGGTTCCAGCCCCAGCTCTCTTATCGCCTTCTGGTAGCCGTTGTAGCGCTCCATGTACGGATGTATGAACAGGTTGCCTATTATCAGCCCGATGTTTCTGCATCCCTTCGAATAGAGGTGATGGACCGCATCATAGGCGTTGGCATGGTAGTCCGCGACTATGCTGGACAGCGTATCCTCCTGATTCCTTATGGCCTGAAGAATGTGTATGCCTTCAGCATCCATGTCCTTCAGGATCCGGTTGTTCCTTCCGGTGCTCGTTATGATGATGCCGTCGACGACCCCTCCCCTGAGACGGGATAGGATCTCGCGCTCGGTCGACTCGTCATCGTCGCTGGTACAGATCAGACACTGGTAGTCACGGCTGCGTGCTCCGTCGCAGATCGCCGGAATCATGTCCGCATAGACCGCATCCGCGAACCGCGGGACCACGATGGCGATGGTCCTCCTCTTGCCATGTCTAAGCCCCTGTGCAAGCACATTCGGGTGATAGCTCAGCTTCGCCACAGCGTCGAAGATCCTCTTTCTCGTCTCAGGGTGTACATAGGACTTGTTGTTGAGAGCCCTCGAGACAGTGCTGACATCCACATTGGCCAGTCTGGCCACGTCCTTCAGTGTCGCCATATGATCCTCCGAAGGAAATTGTATGCAATATTTTGCAGAAAAGCAAAGATCGGATCGTGACATCTGCAACACCTTGCAGGTTTTCAAATTCGTTTGCGCATTCGCAAATGAGGATTGAATATGAAAACGTCGAAAGACAAACGATTGCAGAAGGCAGTGCGCAGGCCGGATGCGACGGACAAGACAAGAAAGGAGAAAACACTTATGGCCAAGACAAAGAACTTCAAGACGATCTTCCCTGCAGTATCGGTTCCTCTCAACGAGGACTATTCGATCAACGAAGAGGAGTTCAGGGTCTACCTCAGATGGATCAAGAGCTTCTATGACCAGGGCATCCAGGGCATCGTCGTCAACGGACATACCGGTGAGATCACCGGCCTGAGAAGGGCCGAGAGGAAGCGCGTCATCGAAATCGCTAACGAGGAGGTCGGTGACAAGATGACAATCGTCAGCGGCATAAACTGCGAGAACACCATCGAGTCGATCGAGATGGCTGCCGAGGCCAAGGCCGCCGGGGCCGATGCAATCCTGCTTATGCCTCCACACATGTGGCTTCGTTTCGGCATGAACCCGAATGCTCCATTCGAATACGTCAAGGAAGTCGCGGAGGGGGCCGACATAGACATCGTCATCCACCTCTATCCTGCAACAAGCAAGGCGTTCTATCCCGTCGAGACACTGATCAAGATGTGCAAGGAGATCGACCACGTAAAGTGCATCAAGATGGGTACCCGCGTCACCTCGATCTACGAGCATGACGTCAGACTGCTTCGCCAGGAGTGTCCGGACATCTCCCTGATCACATGCCACGACGAGACGCTGTGCGTCAGCTGGTTCCCCGGAATGGACGGTGCCCTCATCGGATTCGCAGGCTGTGTACCTGAGCTCATCTGCCCGGCATGGGAGGTCTTCAGGAATCCCGACAAGCACACACTCAAGGAGGCCCAGGACTGGTCCAACAGGATCTACTACATCTCCCAGGCCATATACGGTGGCGGTCAGCCCTCCGGCGAGGCCCATGCAAGACTCAAGGAGGCCCTCTACCAGAGAGGAGTGTTCTCCAACGCCATCATGAGGAAGCCGGTCCTTCCGCTCGACGACGAGGAGAAGGCATGGGTCGCCCTCGGACTGGAGAAGAGCCAGCTCGGCAAGGTAGACATGAGCAAGTACGCAAAGTAAATCGTCATCGGTTGTGAATAGTCGAATCCGGCACCCTGATCGAGAACCTGTCTTCCTGTCAGGGTGCCGTTTTCATCCCTTAAAGGAGGCTGGCATAATGTCAGAAGAGAGAATGGAAGAGAAAAGGATTAACGAGGAGTCCTTCGATCCGTCACAGGTCAGGAAGCTCTCCTTCGTCGAGATAATGAAGAAGATAGGTCCGGGCATCATACTCAGCGGAATCGTCATCGGACCCGGTGCCATCACGACCGCGGCGAATCTCGGTGCATCGTATGGCTATTCTCTGATGTGGATGTACATACTTGTGGCGTTCATGGGATCGGTCTACGTGATGACGACCTACAGACTGTCGATGCTCACCGGCATGCCGACGCTGCATGCGATCAGGAAGTACTACGGAAAGGGAGCGGCCGCCTTCACCGGAGTCGCACTGTTCCTGACATGCCTGTTCTTCACCATGGGCAACATCTCCGGTTCCGGTACCGGACTGCAACTGCTGTTCGGCATCAACTGGAAGCTCGGCTCCGTCATTATGCTTGCGGTGCTTTTCGCCCTGTATTTCGCAAAGAACGTCTACTCGAAGATAGAGAAGGGTGTCACGATCTGCATCTTCGCAATGATCATCGCGTTCTATGTGACCCTGGTCGGTGTGGGTGGACCGGAGTGGGGGCCTTTCGCAAAGGGCGTGGTCACGATCGGAAACTTCCCTGAGGGAAGCGTCGTCGCCGCCCTGGGCTTCCTGTCCACGCATGCGGCAATCACGACTGGCATATACGGAACATACCTGGGAAAGGAGAAGAAGTTGACCAGGGCCGACCTGTTCAACGGAGCGATGAAGGCCGATGCAATCGCGCACGTCGTGTGTGTCATCCTCATAAGCGCCGCGATCATGCTCGTCGGTGCGATCGTCCTCCATCCGCAGGGCATCTCGATCAGCCAGCCGGCACAGCTTGCAGACCTTCTGTCTCCGGTGTTCGGAAGAGCCGCATATGTCATCATGGGCATAGCGCTGTTGGGAGCTGCGTTCTCCTCGCTGCTTGGCAATACGCAGAGGGGACTCGTCCTTCTGAATGCAGGCTTCGACAAGCCGACGCAGCTCGACAGCAGGTTCATCAAGTACGGTTCGGTCATTGTTCTTGTTGCGTGCACTGCCATATGCTTCATCTACAACGGATCACCGGTCCAGCTGATCCTGATCGCCAACTACGCGACATGCATCGCGACGCCTGTCGCGGGAGCCTTCGTCACACTGATGCTCTGGAGAAAGGACACCACCGGCGGTCTCAAGGCACCGACGGCCCTGCGCGTCTGCATGACGATCTGTTACGTCGTCTGTCTGATTCTTACCGGCTTCTCGCTATATGACCTGATCCTTGGCTGAGGTGACGGAATTCTCCTTGAGAGCCTTGGGATGCCTGGAGACGGGCATCCCTTTTCCGTGTTCAGGTGAGAAAAAAGGTAACAGTGTGAAGAAATTCTGCTTCGCCCTCTTGCCGTTCGACGATTGCGTTGTTATCTCTAGGGCAAGGAAGCTGGACAGGAACATGGACATGAGAAGGATGAACAGTCTCATCTACCTGAAGAGGGCGAGACAGGCGGCCGAAAGGGGCGACCTGGAATGTTGTATCTCCAGCTATGTCAAGGGTTTCTACCTGAGGTGCACCGCAAGCGGCTTCTTCGACATAGAGTTCTCAAGCTTCTTCGACTACCAGTTCAGGGTGTATCTCACGGGTCGACGCGACTTCTCGATTCCCCTTTGCGAAGGCGACGAGGTCTGTTCTTTAATAAAGGACACCTTCGAGCAGATGAAGATATCCCTGTCGCATAGTCCTTTCGACATCCAGGCGGACGGGGAATGGAACCTCCTGAAGGACCTCAGAATCGATTTCAGGGAGAAAAGGACACCTTTCCTGAGTGCATGAAGAGCGGGTGCGTGTCAAATCGACACGGAAAATCCGGTTCCGCATACGTGTGTGTCGTAATGACACGTAGTTTAGCAGATTTCGACTGATTCACCCCTGTTTCCGACGTCATTTTCAATGCAAATCATTGTGGGTGCATGTTGGCACGTCTATTGCTTGTCAAATGGCATAGGAGAAATGGAGATGTCAAGGAAAATGCTCAACGACACGATTGAAATGGAAGACGAGAAGGATGTCCTGTCCATATATCTCAAGGAGATCAACAGGGTTCCTCTTCTCGACCATGACGAGGAGTATGACCTGGCAGTCAGGGCCCAGAAGGGCGACGAGAAGGCAAGAGAGAGACTGGTCAGCGCCAACCTCCGCTTTGTCGTGGCGGTTGCGAAGAAATACCAGGGACAGGGGCTGCCTCTGGAGGACCTCATAGACGAGGGCAACATCGGTCTGCTGATAGCGATGGACAAGTTCGAGCCCGAAAAGGGATACCACTTCATCTCCTACGCCGTCTGGTGGATCAGACAGTCGATCATGAAGGCGATCTGCGAGAAGAGCAGGGCGGTGAGACTGCCCCTCAACAGGGCCAATGAGCTGTTCCAGATACAGAAGGCGCAGAAGAACCTGATGCACGCTTCGGCAGGTGGAGAGGTGTCAATCGAGGAGATCGCCAAGGAGGCGGGACTCGAACCCGCGCTTGTCGGCGAGCTTCTTTCGATCTCGCGCGAGACGGTCTCGTTCGACACCCCGGTGGGCAACGGATCGGACTCCTCGTCCAGCAGGTTGGGCGACTTCATCGAAGACGACGGTTTCGGACCCGAGGAGCTGGCGATGCAGAAGTGCCTCAGGGAGGATATCGACAAGGTGCTCTCCACGCTCAGCGAGAAGGAGCGCGACATCATCACGCTGCGCTTCGGTCTGAACGATACGGCACCTATGAGCCTCAAGGAGATAGGCGAGATGTACAACCTGACAAAGGAGAGGATCCGCCAGATCGAGAAGAGGGCGCTCGAGCGCCTGAAGCAGCCCGGACGGGCGAAGATGCTCGAAAGCTATACCGCCTGACGGAATATCCGCCGGCGACTTTCATGCAGACCGGATGCATGGGTGGATGACGCCCGTGTGTCCGGTTTTTCATTGTTTTGAAAATGAAACCAGATTCCATTATTGCAAATGCCAAGGCTAACTGCTTCACCCCCAAGGACTTACATCCGCACAGTCTTTCATAGGAATCTTGTAAGTGCTTGCTTGGTAAGCAATTGACTATCTGACAGGATTTGATAGAATGAATCTGTTGAGCATGTTTCTATCATGCCTTTCGACACAGGAAAAAACTATCAAAGGAGGACAGCATGGCAGGTGTGCCATGCGTCGTGATTCGAAGATGAAGAAAGAAAAAGCGAAGTATGTCTATTTCTTCGGTGCAGGTCAGACCGAGGGCCGTGCCGACATGAAGCATCTGCTTGGTGGAAAGGGTGCCAACCTTGCCGACATGACGAGCATCGGGCTTCCCGTTCCTCCCGGCTTCACGATCACCACGGAGGCCTGCGCCTATTTCGACTCCCACAAGGGCGCCTATCCCGAAGGTCTCAGGGAGGAGGTCCTCGAGAACCTCTCCAGGCTCGAGAAGCTCATGGGTGCAAAGCTTGGCGACAAGAAGAATCCTCTTCTGGTATCCGTGCGTTCCGGTGCAGCGCAGTCCATGCCGGGCATGATGGACACCGTGCTCAACCTCGGTCTCAACCCCGATTCCCTCGAGGCGCTCATCCAGAAGACGGGCAACGAGAGGTTCGCATGGGACAGCTACCGCCGCTTCATCCAGATGTTCGGCGATGTCGTCATGGGCGTTCCCCATGCCGAGTTCGAGCGCGTCCTGCAGTCCGTCAAGGACGAGAACGGCAAGGTCTTCGACACAGAGCTCGACGTCGACAACCTCAAGGAGGTCATCAAGCGCTACAAGATCGTCTACAGGAAGTTCACGGGCGAGGAGTTCCCCACCGATCCTGAATACCAGCTGTTCAAGACGATCGACGCCGTGTTCAACTCCTGGAACAACGAAAGGGCCATCAAGTACCGCCTCATGAACGATATCCGCGGTCTTCTGGGAACCGCCGTCAACGTCCAGTCCATGGTCTTCGGCAATATGGGTGACACATCCGGAACAGGTGTTGCGTTCACCCGCGACCCGTCCAGCGGAGAGAACAGGTTCTTCGGCGAGTTCCTCATGAACGCTCAGGGCGAGGACGTCGTCGCCGGAATCAGGACACCTCAGTCCATCGAGACTCTTGCAAAGATCAACCCCGAGGTCTACAAGCAGCTTTGCGACATCCGCCAGACCCTCGAGAAGCACTATCATGACATGCAGGACATCGAGTTCACCATCCAGGAAGGCAAGCTCTTCATGCTCCAGACCAGGAGCGGCAAGAGGACGATCTTCTCCTGGCTCAGGAGCCAGGTCGAGATGGTCGACGAAGGCCTCATCGACAAGGAGACGGCAGTCTCCAGGGTCCCTGCTCAGGAGTTCAACAAGCTCTTCGCCCCGATTCTCGACAACAAGATCATCCGTGACCTTGGCTACAAGGTCGCCACGACCGGCCTGGCAGCCAGCCCCGGTGGTGCATGCGGCCAGATCTACTTCACCGCGAAGGCGGCCGAGGAGGCTTCAGCTGAAGGAAAGGACGTCATCCTCGTCAGAGAGGAGACCAGCCCCGAGGACATCGGTGGAATGGCGGTCAGCCGTGGTGTCGTGACCTGCCGCGGCGGCATGACGAGCCATGCGGCGGTCGTCGCCCGTGGCATGGGCTGCCCCTGCGTCTCCGGATGCGGCGAGATCCATGTAAACGAGCTCCAGAAGACCCTCGAGGTCAACGGCGTGAAGCTCAAGGAAGGCGACTACATGGCCATCGACGGCTTCACCGGTGCCGTCTACACCCAGAAGATCCCCGTCAAGCCCAGTGAGATCATGCAGGTTCTTGATGGAACCATGAGGGAGAGCGAGAGCCTTCTGTATCAGAACTACAAGAAATTCATGGGCTATGTGAACGAGATCAAGACCATGGGCGTCAGGACCAATGCAGACACCCCGAAGGATGCCCACTACGCAGTGCTCCTCGGAGCCGAAGGCATCGGACTGTGCCGCACTGAGCACATGTTCTTCGGCGGCAACAGGATCCTTTCCATGAGGAAGATGATCCTCGCGGACACCCTCGGCGCCAGGGAGCAGGCCCTTGCCGAGCTGTTGCCGATGCAGCGGGGCGACTTCTACGAGATCTTCAAGGCGCTCAACGGACTTCCCGTCACGATCCGTCTGCTCGATCCGCCTCTGCACGAGTTCCTGCCCAACGACAGCACGACCCGTCACGAGACCGCGCTCCAGCTTGGAATGAGCGTCGAGGAGCTCAGCCAGAAGATCGCAAAGCATCATGAGTTCAACCCGATGCTCGGCTTCCGCGGCTGCCGTCTCGCAGTCGTCTATCCTGAGATTCTCGAGATGCAGGTCAGGGCGATCATCGAGGCGGCCATCCAGGCGAAGAGGGAGGGCTACGATGTGAAGCCCGAGATCATGATCCCTCTCGTGGGCATCGACAAGGAGTTCATCTTCTGCAAGGAGAAGGCCCTCAAGGTCATCGACAAGGTCTTCGAGGAGCAGAGCCTCAAGATCGAGTACAAGATCGGAACGATGATCGAGGTCCCGCGTGCCGCTATCACCGCCGACGAGATCGCCAAGGAGGCCGAGTTCTTCAGCTTCGGCACCAACGACCTGACGCAGATGACCTGCGGCTTCTCGCGTGACGATGCAGCAAGCTTCCTGACGCATTACGTCAACGACCCCGACAAGCAGTTCTATGAGTACGACCCCTTCGCCACGATCGATGTCGGTGGCGTCGGAAAGCTCGTCAAGATGGCAGCACAGCTCGGCCGCTCCGTCAGACCCGACATCAAGCTTGGAATCTGCGGAGAGCATGGTGGCGACCCGAAGACGATCAGGTTCTGTCAGGAGATCCCTCTCAACTACGTCTCCTGCTCGCCGTTCAGGGTGCCTATCGCACGCCTTGCCGCCGCCCAGGCCGCAATCGCTGCGAAGAAGGAGAAATAAGGGTAATTCCTCCTCATTTTGGATGTGGACGTATCGGACGGCCTCCGATACGTCCTTTTTACAATCCAGCGGGTCAAACGAAATTGACAAAACTTTCAAAGAGCAATTTACTTCTATGCATGAACAACCTCGTCAAGGCACTTAGAATCAAGAGAAGGATGACGCAGAGCGAGCTTGCATATTGCTGCGGCGTCAGCAGGCAGACGATCATCTCGATAGAGAAGGGCGTGTTCTCGCCATCGCTGTCTCTGGCTTACAAGCTTTCCAGGGTCCTGGATTTCGGCATGGAGGACATGTATGACTTCTCCCCGCTGGACAAGGAGATCAGGACTCTTGACGATCTTTATGAGGAAAAGGCCTCGAAAGTCTGACAAAAGCCCCGGGGGAGGCTTATCAGCACGAGGGATTGTGCTATAATCGCAAATCATTGGAGAAGGTTATGAAGAGAAAGGTATCCGTAATACTCGGCATCTGCATACTCATGCTGATCGCCCTTTCGTCATGCTCGCTGGATGACCTTCAGGGAAACCTGTATGAGAAGATGGGCCTTATCGATATCGAGAACCCGTCTGCGCAGAAGGTCTCCGAGCTCGTCGATTCCATCGAGACTGCAATGCAGGAGCAAGGGAAGGAATGGGTAAGTGGAGAAGGTGATCAGCAGACGTTAAATGTTGCGAATATTGAAGGGTTCAAGGATATCGCAGACGCAATTGAGAGCATTGGCAAAGACTCAGGAACTGATACTGAGGATCTGAAGATTACTATCGATTCAAATACTGCTAAGCTGATTACCGAAAATGGCATTCTGAAGCCGCAGGACAAGGAAAAGGAGGAGCTCTACGCGAGTCTTGGAAGCGCTCTCGGCAGTACATCCGGCACCAAGAACCTTGTCGATTCGATGTCACAGGAGGCTCCCCAGGAGCAGAGTGATGCTGCGAAAGGTACGATGGCTCTGACCAATTCTCTTATCAGCAAGATAACAGATAGTATGAGAGGCGATGGCGAAGACTCTGAAATGCCTGCTGAGATCAAGGACGTTCTTGATACATTGAAGGAAGAATTGGCATCCAAGTCCAAACAGACCGAATCCCTGTCAAAGGCCGAGGTCCTGCAGGTACAGATGGTCACCAATCTGGTATCCTCCGTCGCGAATGCCGCCAACGTGCTCAAGGAGAATGAGAATGAGGACATGAGCGAACTCATGAAGAATGATACCTGACTTTAGGAGCAGAAACGCGCAATAATCCAATATAAAATCTTAGGCCACAAGAAATTGATTCAAGTGG
>CALXKL010000014.1 GCA_944388965.1 uncultured Spirochaetales bacterium
GCCTAGAGGTTATGTCATAAGCAGATGGCTGTTTGGGGCTGGTCAGGATTCAGAGACAACTGCTCCTAAATTCCGGCACGCTGGAACAGTGGCTGGCCGTCGTCTCGGGAAGCGGAGAGGCTTCCCCATTCGATGCTCTCGCGATCCCTTCGTCCGACTGGGCCGTGTTCTCCGTGTGTGGAAGATTTCCCGATGCATTGCAGGATGCCTGGGCCGCGGCATACGGACAGTGGCTTGCCACCTCCGGCTATGCCCTTACAGGCGGTCCCGAGATCCTGTGGAACGAGAGCGGGGATACCTGTGGAGACGATCTGCACAGCGAGATATGGATTCCTGTGCGTCATCTGTGAGGTCTTGTCATCGTTCTTTCTTATGTGATAGTATCCCCAAAGTGCTGCAGACGCGGCACATCATCACACATGCGCCCTTAGCTCACCTGGATAGAGCAACTGCCTTCTAAGCAGTAGGTGATTGGTTCGAATCCAATAGGGCGTATCCACAGGCGTTCCGGACAGTGTCCTGGACGTCTTTTCTTTTCTCCGCATCCTGTATCGATGTCCTGTGGAAGACGACAGGGGACAGGTGGTATCATCGTCATTGCGGCTTTGCGCCACGTAAGGAGATTGCCGTCATGGAAGGTATTGGAGATTTCAGGCTTGCAGAGGGTCCGAGGTATGATGTGCGTACCAGGACGTTGTATCTTGTGGATATAAACGGAAGGAGACTCCATGTCCGGCCGGATGGCGGGCAGGAGAGGAGCTTCGCCTTCGAGGATCATGTGACTTCTGTGAATCTGTGCAGCGACTCTGACAAGGTGCTCGTGTCTGCCGGTTCATCCCTGTGGATCGTCGACGTGCATAGCGGACGGCGCACAATGATTCTCGAGATGGATCTCGGTGCCGGGATGAGGTTCAACGATTCCGCACTCTCCCCGTCCGGCCATCTTCTGATCGGCAGCATGAGGATCGACCGCCCGCGTGTCGACGAGGGCCGTGTCTATCTGGTCTCGCCCGAACTCGAGGTGAAGGAGGTCGCATCGGGCTTTGCGGTGCCCAACGGGGTGGCCTTCCTGGACGACGGGGAGTTCCTGCTCGTCGACTCCGGCCGTGACGTCATCAGGCGCTATGCCCTGTCCGGCGACGGAATCGAGGAGAGGGCGTGCCACTTCTTCGACAAGGGAGACAGCCCTGACGGCCTGTGCCTGGATGCCGAGGGTTCCGTCATGGTCGCACTGTGGAACAGGGGACAGGTGGTCAGCCTGGATGCATACAGCCTGGAGGAGAACTCTCCGAGGATGGACGGCTTCCCGATTCCCCTGTCGGCAGTGGGGTTGTCCGAAGATGGAAGACTGTTCGTCACGAGCGGCGAAGGGGCTTGCGGTCCGGGCAGGCTGTTCGTGCTTGAGACGGCCATGAGGATGAAGGCGGGCACGTACTGGAGAGCCTGATGCGGCCTCCTTCCCATCAGGCTCTGGCGAGGGTCGGCTTTCATCCCATTTCTGTTGACGCGCTCAGCAAGTGCAAATATCCTGAGAATCGGAAAAGGGGGTCGTGTGCTCAAGTTCATCTATGCAACCATAATCACCGCAATCGTGTCCGGAGTCTTCCTGACGTTCTTCCCGGTTCTGCTGGCCGAGGAGCTGACGCTCGCAAAGGTCCTCTTCTACGTGATCATGGTCATGGTCTGGACCTCTCTCGTGGCCTTCTTCGCCAGGCGTGACAAGAGGCGCGGTCAGCTTCATTGAGGCCCGTCCTCGATTGTGTTTCCACTATGTGTGGTGTATTATTGTCCTATTCATCCAACACAGTGAATGGAATGATGGAGGAGTGAGATATATATGTTGCGCATTTCCACCTTCAGACGTGGTGGTGTCCATCCTCATGACAGGAAGGAGCTGTCGAAGAACTCTCCGATAGAGGTTCTTCCGATGCCCTCGTCCCTCGTCGTGCCGATGTCTCAGCACCTTGGTGCTCCGGCCAGGCTGGTCAAGGCCAAGGGCGATGTCGTGCAGCGCGGCGAGATGATCGGGCAGGCGAGCTCGTTCGTCAGTGCGGATGTGCATTCCCCTGTCTCCGGTACGATCACGGAAGTGACACGGATCCGACTGGCCAACGGCGCCTCCTGCGAGGCGGTCGTCATCAGACCGGACGAGATACAGGGCGAGATGTTCACCGTACGCCATGATTGGAAGAGCGAGGACCCGAAAGCTCTTCTCGACACAATAAGACGCATGGGCATCGTCGGAATGGGCGGAGCCACCTTCCCCGCGCATGTGAAGTTCGCCATTCCGGAGGGGCGGAAGGTCGAGGCCCTGGTCGTCAACGGAGTCGAGTGCGAGCCTTATCTGACAAGCGACTACCGCTCGATGATGGAGAGGGCGGACGAGACGCTCGAGGGCATCATGATCCTCTCCCGCATCCTTTCTCCTGCCAGGATCGTCATCGGGATCGAGGCCAACAAGATGGATGCGGCCAGGCTGCTGGACGACAGGGCCAGGGAGCATGGCTATCCCATCGAGGTCCAGCCGCTGAAGATGAAGTACCCCCAGGGAGATGAGAAGCAGCTCATCAAGGCCACCACAGGTCGCGAGGTGCCATCGGGCAAGCTTCCGATCGATGTGGGGGCCGTCGTATGCAACATCGGCACGGCCTATGCGATATACGAGGCATGCGTGTTCCACAAGCCGTTGATCGAGCGTGTGGTGACCGTCTCCGGAGAGGGCATCGCCCATCCAAGGAACATTCTCGCTCCGATCGGTGCAAAGGCTGGCGACCTGATCGCCTTTGCCGGAGGCTACAGCCGCGATGACGTGGACAGACTGGTCAGCGGAGGACCGATGATGGGCTTCTCGTTCGCCGACGAGGATGCACCTGTCACGAAGGGCACCAGTGGAATACTCGCCCTCGTCGACGAGCCTGTCGAGACCGGAGTATGCGTCTCGTGCGGCAAGTGCGTCAGCCATTGTCCCATGGGACTGATGCCGAACAGGATGTTCCGCAACATAAAATATGGAAACTACCAGGCGGCGCTCGACATGGGGCTTCTCGACTGCAAGGAGTGCGGTTGCTGCGCATTCATCTGTCCGGCACATCTGCCTCTGGTGCAGGGTTTCAAGCTGGGCAAGAAGATGGGAAGGAGGAAGTAGGATGAAGATAGTATCCGCAAGTCCTCATGTCCACACGACGATGGACATAAGAAGGAGCATGCTTTTCGTCATCATCGCATTGCTGCCTTCCTGCCTGTGGGGCGTGTATGCATTCGGACTCAGGGCTCTTGTAGTGCTTCTGGTCTCTGTCGCATCGGCCCTGCTGTCCGAGTACCTGCTCGGTCTTATTGACAAGAAGAACACGTTGCCGGACCTTTCGGCGACGGTCACGGGGCTGCTGATCGGCATGAACATGCCGCCTGCGATTCCGCTGTACATCCCTGTGATCGCCTCCTTCTTCGCGATATTCGTGGTCAAATGGACATTCGGAGGCCTTGGGTGTAACTGGATGAACCCGGCCCTTGCGGGAAGAGTCTTCGTGTTCTTCTCGTTCTCGTCCGCCATGAGCACGTTCAGCGCACCACGGGCGCTGGCCGCAGATGCTCTTGCATCCGCCACTCCTCTGTCCGCCGTCAAGACGGCGATATCAGGAGGGATGCAGAATCTCGACTACCAGGGGGTGATGGACCAGCTTGGATACGGCACGACGTCGATTGCCCAGAGCATCGGAGGAGCGCTGGGTATCTCCCCGTATACGGTCGATGCGTTCCTAGGCAACGTCGGCGGCTGTATCGGCGAGGTCTCCGCACTGCTTCTGCTCGTCGGCGGCATCTTCCTGATCGCGACGAAGGTCATCACCTGGCACATTCCCGTCGTCTATCTGGGGTCGTTCGCACTGCTGTCCTGGGTCTTCGGCGGAATCCGTTCCGGCATGGGCCTGTTCAGCGGTGAGGTCCTCATGCCGCTCTTCACGGGCGGCCTGATGCTCGGTGCGTTCTTCATGGCCACCGACTGGGTGACGACGCCCACGACGAAGAAGGGCGAGGTGATATTCGCCATAGGCTGCGGATTCTTCACCTTCCTGATCCGCTATTTCGGCTCTCTTGCCGAAGGCGTATCCCTGGCGATCATACTGATGAACATCCTCACGCCGACGATCGACAGATACGTCAGGCCGAGGAGATTCGGCTATGTGAAGCCGGTCAAGGAGGCGAAGAAGAAATGAGACAGTATCTGAAGGTTGCATTCATCCTCTTCGCGATCTGCGCAGTGGCCACGATTCTGCTGGCCGCGATCAACCAGATCACCGCACCGTATATCGCATACAACACCGAGCAGACCACTATAGCGACGCTTGCTGCGGTATCCGGAGGCTATGAGCAGGGAGAGCAGAGGAGTTCAGACGCCGATGGCGTCAACTACGTGGTCCCGCTGCTAGACGATGACGGTTCGCTCGTCGGATATATCCTCGAGCTGTCAACGACCGGCTACGGCGGTGAGATCGTCATGGCCACCAGCTACTACACGGACGGAAGCGTCCTCTCGAGCAAGGTGATGAGCGACGACGAGACGCCAGGACTCGGCAAGAACGCCGAGGAGAGCTGGTACATGGAGATGTTCGTCGGACTGGGCGGCGACGATCCGCTTCCGGCAAGCAAGAACGACCTTGCCGACCCGTCTGCGGTCTCCGGTGCATCCGTGACCTTCAACGGCGTCAGTTCCGCCATCAGGGCTGGAAGCGAGTATGTCAAGACTCTGGGAGGCAGATGATATGTCGCACATGAACGAGCTTACGAAGGGAATCTTCAAGGAGAACCCCACATTCATAATCATGCTGGGCATGTGCCCGACGCTGGGTGTCACCACCCAGGTGTTCAACGCATTCGGAATGGGCGCAAGCGTCCTGTTCGTGCTGCTGGGCTCCAACATCTTCATCTCGGCGTTGAGGAAGATCATACCGGACTCCATCAGAATCCCGGCGTACATCGTCGTCATCGCGTCGTTCGTCACCATCGTCGAGATGGTGCTGCACGCCTTCGTTCCGGCTGTGTTCAATGCTCTGGGCGTCTATCTTCCGCTGATAGTCGTCAACTGCATCATCCTCGGCCGCGCCGAGGCCTTTGCGAACAAGAACACAGTGCTTGACAGCGCACTCGATGCGATCGGCATGGGCATAGGCTTCACTCTGGCACTCAGCCTCATCGCAGCCATCAGGGAGATCTTCGGCGCCGGCACGATCACGCTGTTCAACCTCAGCGAGACCCAGCGTCTGGTGATCACGCTGCCTGGAATCAGCGAGAGCCCGGTGCGGGTCCTGACGCTGGCCGCAGGAGCGCTGCTCGTGATGGGCTACCTCAAGGCGTTCTTCATATGGAACGGCGAGAGAAGGGCCGCCAAGGGAGGTCAGGCATGAGCTACATCGGAATAATCATCACATATGTGTTCATCCAGAACTTCATCCTGGTGCAGTTCATGGGACTGTGCCCGTTCATCGGAGTCTCGAAGAACAGCGAGAGCGCCATCGGCATGGGCATGGCAGTCACCTTCGTCACCGCCGTCGCCAGTGTCGTATGCTACGCCGTGTACACATATCTGCTGGTCCCGTTCGACCTGACATACCTGCAGACGATCTCCTTCATCCTCGTCATCGCGGCGCTCGTGCAGATGGTCGAGATGGTCATCAGGAAGATGAGCCCGTCATTGTACAAGGCACTGGGCATCTTCCTGCCGCTGATCACCACGAACTGCGCGGTGCTCGGCATCGCAATCATAAACATAGACGAGGGCTACAACATGCTCGAGAGCTTCCTCGCGGGACTCGCCGCAGGACTCGGCTTCACCCTTGCCATCGTGCTCATGAGCAATATCCGCGAGAAGCTCGAGATGACTCCTGTCCGCAGAGTGTTCAAAGGAGTTCCGATCGCGTTCATCAGCGCCGGCCTGATGGCTCTGGCGTTCATGGCCTTCGACAGCAGTCTGCTGACGAATCTGCATCTCGTATGAGGAGGATCGAACTATGTTGACAGCGATACTTTCAGCGTTTCTCGTCATTGCCGGCATGGGACTGGTCCTCGGACTCGGACTTGCCATCGCCGATAGGAAGCTTGCCGTGGTCAAGGACGAGAAGCTCGTCCAGCTCGAGGAGATCATGCCGGGCGCCAACTGCGGCGGCTGCGGTTTTGCAGGGTGTAGCGCCTATGCCGAAGCCGTCTTCAAGGGAGAGGCCGAGATCGGACACTGTGCCCCCGGTGGAGCGGCTCTCGCCGAGAAGATGGGTCAGATCATGGGCCTGAGCGTGGACGTCAGCCAGGAGAAGATGGTCGCCTATGTCCACTGTCGTGGAAACGTCGACGTGACCGGACAGGAATTCACATACAAAGGGATGGACGACTGCAATGCCGCCTATCTGCTCCAGGCCGGGCCGAACGCATGCAAGGAAGGGTGTCTGCATCTTGGCTCCTGCATGAAGGTCTGCCCTGCCCAGGCGATCCATCGCGACGAGAAGGGATTCATCGTCGTGGATCCTGGAAAGTGCATAGGATGCAGGAAGTGCACCACAGTCTGTCCGACAGGCGTGATCAGGATGATTCCGGCAAGTGCGACGCACGTGGTCGCATGCAGCAACCATGAACCGGGCGGCAAGGTCCGTAAGGAATGTAAAGTCGGCTGCATCGGCTGCAGGATATGCGAGACGCGCTTCCCCTCATCCGGATGCCATGTCGTGGACTTCCTCTCCTCGATAGACTACGACGGTGTACATGACCAGATTGCGGATGCTGCACAGGCCTGCCCGCAGAAGTGCATAGTAGAGCGCTGAGGAGCTGAACCTTGAAGTTCGTTCTGGGCTTGTATACACAGCTTTCGCACAACGCACCCACGCCGGTCCTGGCGAGGGTGCTCTCGTGCATATTCAAGCCCGTGCTCACGTATATCCACGACAACCGCGACTGCAGGGTCTCGATCGCCCAGGGCAGCGCGATGACGAGCCACCTCTCGTGGCATTTCCCAGAAATCAACCTGCTGCTGTCTTCTCTGGCGAAGAGCGGTTCCATAGAGCTCGTGACCAGCGCGTACAACAACACCGTGCTCCCGCTCGTGCCTCACAAGGACCGCTCAAGCGCTGTGGACCGGACGACGACGCTGATCCGCAAGACATATGGCGTCAGGGCGACGAGCCTGTGGTGCTATGGCCAGATCTGGGCCCCCAGCCTGATCGCGATGATGAAGACGGTCTCCCTGGACCGGATAGTCATATCCTCATATGATGCACTGACCCAGAAGGCCTCACGCATCAGCTCTTTCCGCATGAACGAGCTCGGCCGCAGGATAGATGTGATACAGTCCGACGACCGCTTTTCACGTCTTGTGAGCTCCTATGCCCAGAACGAAATCACGCTCACCGAACTCCGTTTCGCCCTGGTGGAGCATGTCAGGACGTCCAGATGCGATGACGACATGGTGTGCATGATCAATCTCGACCAGTTGTGCCAGGGCGCCAGCTACAACCGGGAGGACGATGAAATGCTATACACCGTCTTCACGGATCTGCTCAACGTCGCCAGGGAGTGCGGCTATACGCTCTCTCTTCTTCGCGACATCCAGCCGCGCAAGGTGGGCTATCTGCCATCCGGCTGGTATGGACGGGACGCCTATGCAGGCATTCTGGGGTCGTTCAACGAGCTCTTCGTGCGCTGTGAGGACTACAGGTATTTCCTCGGCCGCTATCTTTCTCTCGGATCGTTCGTTGACGATTCCCGCAAGGACCGGGTGCTGCGCAGGCGTCTGCAGGACATGCTCTCGACACTGCCTTCCGGCAATCTCTTCCTTTGCGACACGCATGCATCGTGCCTTTCGCTGTCAGAGCACAGACAGTTCTTCCGCACCGTGATCGAGGCGGAGGCGAGCCTGGCGGAGAACGGGCTGAGACAGGTGAGCGCGGACGTCGACGACGACGGCATCGAAGAGGAGTTCTGCTACGGCAAGACCAACACCGCCCTGCTTTCGCATGTCGGCGGATCCGTGTACGAGTTCAATTCGCGTGAGCTCGGCGTCAACATCTTCGATACCATCTGCCCATGGCAGAAGGCCTTTCCCGACCAGAGCCGGAGAAGAAGCTTCTGCGACAGCTATGAAGTCGACGGACAGACGTACGACCTGTCCCGCTGCATCTATTCGCTGGACAGCGTCAACAGGGCGCGCAACGAGTTCGTCTTCTCCTTCGAGGACGACGTGATGCCGTTCTCGGTCAGCAAGCACTACAGACTGGCCAACCAGAACCTGTACATGTCGCACACGATCGTGAACCGCAGCGACAGGATGCTGGACGTCGGCTATGTCACGAGCGTCTACTTCACGCTTCCGGATGCCAGCGCCTTCGCCTACGACGCACACAGGGCGCCGCTTGTCGGACAGTCCCTCTCCGGCATAAGGAATGTGCGCTTCAACGACTCCTCGCGCTCGATGCAGCTATCGTTCACCAGCACCGACGAGTTCTCCGTCCAGGAGGAGAACCGCTACCAGAGCGAAGTGACCACCCTTGGCTCTCAGCAGTTTTATCTCTATACTAGGGTCAGGTTGCGTTTCAGCCTCCATGTGGCACCGCAGAGTGCCTCAAGCCTCAACATAGTGACCCGTATCGCGAGCACGAAGGAGAAATAGATGTTTTTGCAGAACAGAGCGCTTTTCGACAGCATAAAGGAAGAAGCATATAACGTATGGAGGCGTCTTTGACTCCTCTGACACGCTCTCCAAGATAAAGGAACTCGAGGCGAAGACCGGCGAAGGCGACTTCTGGTCCGACAAGGATGCGGCTGAGAAGACGTTCGCCGAGCTCAATTCGCTCAAGGACAGCTACTACCCCTGGCAGAAGCTCATAAAGGACATCGACGATATCCAGGAGCTCATCGACATGTATTCGGGCGAGGACGACGAGGCTCTTACGGCGGAGCTGGACCAGCAGATCCTCGATCTGGACGAGCAGTTCAGACCGCTGAAGCTGAAGACGCTTCTCGACGGCAAGTTCGACAAGAACGACATGTTCCTCTCGATACATGCCGGAGCCGGCGGCACCGAGGCCTGCGACTGGGCCAACATGCTGCTCAGGATGTACCTCAGGTGGTGTGAGCGCCATGGCTTCAAAAGCGAGATATTGGACCTTCTTGAGGACGAGGGCGGAATAAAGAGCGCCACCGTCAAGGTGTCCGGACCATATGCCTTCGGCTATCTGAAGGGGGAAGCAGGCGTTCATCGCCTTGTCAGGATATCTCCGTTCGACGCGAACAAGAGACGTCATACGTCCTTCACCTCCGTCTATGCATCTCCTGTCATCGACGACGACATCGAGATCGAGATCAGGCCGGAGGACTACAGGCTCGACACATATCGCGCAGGCGGTGCCGGCGGCCAGCACGTCAACAAGACGGACTCGGCGGTCAGGATCACCCACTATGCGACCGGAATCGTCGTGCAGTGCCAGAACGAGAGAAGCCAGATCATGAACAAGCAGGTGGCCTTCAAGATGCTCCGCTCCCGTTTGTACGAATACTACCAGAAGAAGCGCGAGGAGGAGCACCAGAAGAACGCCATCGCGAAGAAGGACATCGCCTGGGGAAGCCAGATCCGCAGCTATGTCTTCCAGCCTTATACTCTGGTGAAGGACCACAGGACCAACGTCGAGATCGGAAACATCAACGCCGTCATGGACGGAGCCATCGATCCTTTCATCGAGGCCTATCTGAACTGGGCGAAGGAAGAATAGCTGGGCTATGAGGAAGGCTCTGGGGCTGTTCATCATGCTCGTCGTCATGGCATCGTCGCTTGCCGCCGGTACGCTTGATGTCGGGCTGATCGCATCCCCGTCCCTCTCCACCTTCGCGCATGATGCGCTTGAGGTGTTTCTGGATCTTGCAGGCCCATCGTCCAGGCTCGAGGAGATCGAGCGGCTTTCCGGCATCCGTCAGGACCGGCGTCGACTTGACATCGCCTATCATGAGTCCCTTGCAAAGGAGAGGCCCATGAGCGAGCAGGAAGGGTCCGTATACGAACCATACTGGCTCTGCGACGAGCCCTTCTCCATAGCCGAGATCGAGTGCGATGAGGGCTTTGCCGTGAGACGGGACGAATCGATGCTTGAGCATGTCATGCTCTCATCCTCGCTCGACATCGTCTTCGTATTTCTCGGCGAGGATGATGGGCAGATAGCCTCCATCGACATCTACTGCTATGCACAGGGACAGGTGGAAGACCTGTATTCTACGCTTTATCTTTCGGGCGACCTTGATGAGAGGGCCGTGATCGCCGCGTTTGTGCGCGCCTTTTCGGACGAGGACCTGGTCGTGCTGGACCTTGGCTCGTTCCCGTCTTCGAGTTTTGTCGACTCTTCCACGGGAGAGGAGATTCCCTTTTCAGGCGGATTTTCGCTCGTCGAGCCTTCCGTGACGTCTCTGGTCATACGGCGGGAGGGCTATCTTGACCTGGAGGTTCCTGTGGTCGCACAGGATGGAGTCGCCGTGCTTTCCGGCAAACAGGATGAGGAGGACATCGGTCTGTTCACCCTTGTCGTCAATCCATCCGGCTCCAGGGCAAGTCTCTTCGGTGTGGATGTCGCCACGCTTCCGCTCGTCACGTCCTTCGACATGGGTGCCGTGCTCATGACCGTCTCCAAGGACGGTTTCAGGAATGAGAACCTCCAGATAGGGCCTGGCGAGCACTTCCGCTCAGTCATGCTCCGTCCGCAGTGGATGGCAGACGACGGGCGACTCAAGGAGGCCAAGGACGAGATGTACCGCTCGATGCGCAACACGATCCTCTCGTTCGGCCTGTATGTCCTGATGTCGACTCTCGGGGACATATTCCCGGAAAGTGCATCCTGGACCGGCGTAGCCGGCACCGTCACGGCTGGCATCAGCATAGTCAATCTGATAGATTTCCTACATGACTGTCTTTCCTATTACGATACGGCAAGACAGACGTATCTGTAAGGAGTACATGGTATGTTCAACAAGTTCAGACAGAAGCTGAAGGACCTCTTCTCATCCAGAAGGATAGACGACGCGTTCTTCGACGATCTGGAGGATACGCTCATAGAAGGCGACCTGGGTGCAAGGCTCACCGACGAGGTCATAGAGACGCTGCGCAGGGAGGCCAAGGCGGAACGTGCGACGAGTGTGGAGGATCTGCAGAGGATCATGAAAGGTCTGCTGTCCCCATATGTGAAGACGGCCGACGTCGATCTGGCTCCCGGGGGGCTGAACGTCTTCCTGATCCTCGGCGTAAACGGAGTCGGAAAGACGACCAGCATCGCCAAGATGGCCTCGTGGTACACGAGGCATGGCAACAGGGTCCTTCTGGCTGCGGCCGATACGTTCCGAGCCGCGGCTGTGGATCAGCTGGATATCCATGCAAAACGTCTGGGCATGAGGATCGTCAAGCAGTCGACGGGAAGCGATCCGGGGGCTGTCGTCTATGACGCCCTGTCATCTGCGCTCGCCCAGGGCGACGACCTGATACTGGCGGACACGGCCGGAAGGATGCACAACAAGGAGAACCTGATGAAGGAGCTCCAGAAGATCGACAAGATCATCTCCAACAGGGGCATCCCTCAGGAGCGCTACAGGAAGTATCTGGTGATTGATGCGACGACCGGTCAGAACGGCCTGTCGCAGGCGATGCTCTTCAACAGCGCGGTGAAGCTCGATGGAGTGATCCTCACGAAATACGATTCGGCTGCAAAGGGCGGGGCCCTGGTCCAGATCGGACAGCAGCTTGGGCTCCCTATAGTCTTCGTCGGAACCGGGGAAGGCTATGATGACATCCATCCGTTCGACAAGGACGAGTTCCTCGACGCACTGGTGGGCATGGAAGACTAGCCTGATGCGTCGCCTTCTTCCGTCTGCGCTGCTGGCCTTATGCTGCACCATTCCATGTCTTTGTGCATCGATGTATTCCAGCAATGCGATGATGCAGAGGCTGGATGCAATCACCGCCATTCCCGAGACCGGGTATTTCATCGTCGAAGATGGGGACGAGAGCATCCTCTATCTCGATGGCGAAGAGGTGCGACGCGTGGTGCAGCGTGCTGACGAGGTCGTGACCAGCGACGACAATGGCGTGAATGTGGTCAGACTGCAGGATGGAAGACCAATAGGCGAGACGACATCTGACGGTATTGATATCTCATATGAATATGCCGAAAACGGCACTTTGTATCGTGCTGTATATTCCAAAGACAATCAGATTCTCCGCGTCGTACAGTACCTCGTGACGCCATCCGCTTCTCTGGCCGGCCATTTCGACCTGAGCGGCGACGCTGCGGTGTTCTATTCCGGTTCCCGGTTCTCCTACAGGACAGCGGACGGTGTACAGACCACATCCGGTGTCGATGTTTCGGCATTCGATGACGAAGACGCCACACTTCCCATCGCAGATGCAATCCGGCTCGACGACGGTACGAGTCTGCTGGTCGAGGAGTCCGACGACGGGGTCGTCGAATCGCTTTACGACCAGTCCCTCCATCTCATCCACAGGAAGGTGACCCGGGATGGAGAGCTGGTCTCGCAGACGTCCTGGAGCTACGACGAGAATGGGCATGTGGTCTCCATGGAGGTCGTCGAGGACGATGTGAGGACAGTATACGAATACAATGAGGACGGAGAAGTCCGCTGTCAGAGCGAATACGTAGACGGACAGCTGCGTGAGGTCCGCATGAACCGGGATGACGACACTGTCCTTGCGACGAGGTATCGTGACGGAGCGCAATACGCCCGTATCGTCTACGACCGCGACGGTAGCCGCGTCCTGTCGCTGGAGATGCTCAGGTGAATGTCCTTCGCATGATTCTCTTCCGATATCTCTTCTCGAGGCAGAACAGGCACCGCGGCCGCACTGTGAGGATCATGGTCGGGCTCGTCATCTCCAGTGTCCTGATGATGTGCATACTCTCCATCATGGACTGGCTTCAGGCAGGCCGCATGGATGTGCTGCGCCAGGTCCGCTCGTTCCCGGTGACGGTGGAGGTCGAGGACGAGACGGAGGCCCTCGCCCTTGCCGAGGAGTATGGAGACAAGGCCCACGTGTTCGCATATCGCCAGAGCCAGGGCCTCCTGGTCGCATCGGGCCAGAGCAGGGGCGTTGTCGTCAGATACATCGACGATGGATATGATGGGGGACTCTATTGCCTGACGGATGCACCGGTCGATGGCATTTGGCTGCCTTACCGCATCTACGGGGGCCTTGGCGGCAAGGTCTCGCTCACTGCTCTTGAAGAGGGCGAGGCCGTACGTCTTGCTCCCAGGACGCGCGAATACGTGATAGAAGGCTATTACCAGACACGCGTGTCGGACTTCGACTCCTCCACCGTCTTCCTGCCGCTTGATGCGGCACCTGAGGGGATTCCATGGACCGTCGCCTTCACCCGGCTGGAAGTTGACGAGCAGATGCTGCATGACGAGCTTTGCCTATCCGGCTACGACGTCGAGATGTGGTACGAAGGCGAGAGCCTTCTGTATTCGGCACTGCAGCTCGAGAAGACGGTCATGACGCTCATGCTCTCCTGCCTGTATCTGATCGTCGCCGTCCAGATCGTGCAGAGCGCATCGATGCTTGCATCGACGAAGAGCCGCGAGTGCGTGGCGCTCCACCTGATGGGAATGGACAGGCGCACTCTCGTGACGATATTCGCCCTGACGGGACTGGTCCTGTGTCTGGTCTCGCTTGCTCTGGGACTGGTTGCGGCGCGGCTGGTGCTGTGGCTTCTGCCTGCATCCGTGCCGATGCTTTCGGGCGCGTCGTTCACATTGGACATCGGCTCATTCTCGGTGATTTCGCTTGTAATGCTGACGCTCTCGTCACTAAGCTATGCATATGCATTCGACAGGAATCTGGACGGACGATCCGTCATGGAGGGGCTTGGAACATGAAAAGGATACTGGGACTTGAAGGCGTGTCCAAGAGCTTCGACGGACCTCTCGGGCATGAAAGACTCGAGATACTCCATGATATCGACCTCGAGATAGGAGAAGGCGAAAGCATCTCCGTGACGGGACGCAGCGGCAGTGGAAAGAGTACGCTCCTGTATGTCGCCTCCCTGATCGAGAAGCCGAGTGCGGGACGGGTGTTCTACGACGATGTGGATACAGTGGCCTGGGATGACCGGCGCATCGCCGCCTTGAGACGTGACAGGATGGGATTCGTCTTCCAGAACAGCCTTCTGCTTGAGGATTTCAGCGCGCTCGAGAACGTGATGCTTCCTCTTCTCAACAAAGGCCTGCCCAAGGCCGAGGCGCACCGCCAGGCCGCCTGCATGCTCACGCAGATGGGCCTCGGGGACAGGCTCGACCACCGCCCGATGATGCTCTCCGGTGGAGAGAGACAGCGTGTAGCCATAGCAAGGGCCGTATGTCCACGTCCGTCCATACTCTTCGCGGACGAACCGACCGGAGCCCTGGACGAGGAGAGCCAGAGCCTCGTGGAGGACCTGCTGTTCTCCCTTGTCGAGGAGCATGGCATCGCACTCATGCTCGTCACGCATGACCGGACCTTCGCGGACCGCTGCTCGAGAGTGCTCACCCTGTCCCACAAGGAGCTGAGCCGGTGAGGACTCGTGACCTGGCGCTGTACATCTCGAGGAAGAGCGGAAGAGGGCAGGCCTTGTCCTGGCGTGTCCGTGCCATGCTATCCACTCTTCTTCTACTGTTCATCAGCTTCGCCCTGGCGTTCAGCATCGTGCTGATCGAGTCCATGGCGAAGGGACTGGACGATGTGCTGCAGCTGCTGGGCGGCGGCAGCGTCATTGCATACGACAGGCCGGACGACGGACTCTTGGGATCGGATGACCATGTCTTCCGCTTCCAGACCACATCAGCTCTGGCCTCTTCAGGGACGGACAGCGCACTGGTCACGCTGAGGGGCGTGGACGATGACTACTTCTTTCCACGTCGAAGCCGTGCGCTTGATCTCGAAACCATCGACAACCCCACATCGCTTGAAGGTGTCACGATATCCCGGATGCTCGCCGAGCATCTGGCCGTGGATGCTGGCGACCGCATCGCAATGATGGTCTACGATGCATCGATAGGCAGGGTACGTCCTGTCCTGCTCTTCATCGAGGGAATCTATTCCACCGGATACGGGGAATACGATGAAGTCCTCGCCTTCACCTCGACCGATGTAGTGAGGGGCGTGGATTTCTGGGAGTTGGTCACTCAAGGTGATCCGGATGAGCTGGTCAGGAAGCTGCGTTCCTCCGCAATCGAGGCCTACAGCTACAGGGAGATGAACAGGAGCGTCTACGAGAACATTTCGGTCTCTGTGACCAGCCTCGATGTTATCGTCGCCCTGATCGCCCTCCTTGCGGGATTCTTCGCGGTGAGTCTAGGGGCCGAATACGTGGAACGGGACAGGAGGGACATCGCGCTTATGATGCTGTGCGGACATGGGGATGCCGATATGGCGCACTGCTATGTCGCGATAACCATGAGACGCGTTCTGGCGGCGCTCGTCTGCGGCATGCTGATCGGCATCGGTGCGGCATGTGTGTTCATCCCGTTGCTGTCACGTCTGGATGCCTGGAGCATCCCGGCGCTGCAGAGCTATGTGACGAACATGGATGTCCACGTCCCTGTCACGACTATTGTCCTGGTGGGTGCGGCATTGGCCTTGTCTGCATACGTATCGCTCAGGATCAGCCTGCACAGGGGCGTGGGGGTCTCCCTATATAGGGCCCTTGTATCCTGAAGAAGAGAAAAGCTATACTCTCGAATTGTGAATTTCGAAGTGTTCAGCCTCGGTACCAGCGGCATGATGCCGCTTCCGGGACGCAATCTGACAAGTGCGCTGGTCAGGCGCGAGGGCGAGATGTTCCTCTTCGACTGCGGAGAAGGTACGCAGGTGTCGCTGAAGATGCTGAATCTCAGCTGGAAGAAGATCGGCCGGATCTTCATAAGCCACATGCATGCAGACCATGTGACGGGACTGCCCGGTCTACTCATGCTCTCCAGCCAGGTGGACAGGGACGAACCTCTGTACATCTACGGACCGACGAGGCTGGGCGAGTACATCGACTCGTCGAGGCGCATTCTGGACATGTACATCAACTACGACATCCACTTCATCCCGGTGGAGGAGGGTGCCATCTATGAAAACGACGAATTCACGGTCAACTGCTTCATGCTCCGCCATACCAAGATCTGCTACGGCTACTCGCTTGTCGAGAAGCAGCGTGCCGGTGCGTTCAGCGTCGAGGCCGCTTTGGCCCACAGGGTGCCGCGCGGGCCTCTGTGGTCGAAGCTCCAGCATGGTCTGAGCGTGGTGAACGAAGACGGTCTCACCGTCACTCCTGACATGGTCCTGGGACCGAAGAGGGACGGACGCAAGTTCACATACATCACGGACACAATGTACTTCCCGGAGCTTTCGGACTACGCCCACGATTCCGACATACTCTTCTGCGAAGGGATGTTCGACTCGTCGCTGGAGGACGATGCAAGGCAGAAGAAGCATATGACCGCAGCCCAGGCCGCGATGGTCGCAAGGGACGGGAACGTCGGCAGGCTTTGCCTGCAGCACTACTCCCCACGCTACAGCGACAGGGAGCTCAAGACTCTGGCCGCAGAGGCCAGGGCGATCTTCCCGGAGACGGTCCTTACACGAGACCGGATGTCCTTCGGAATCCCTCTGAAGGACTGATCAGGATCCCTGGTGGCGTCTCAGCCACTCCTCGTCGTCCGCATTGAGCTCGGTGTCCGGCTCCTTGTCGTCCAGATCCGCATCCACTTCTCCAGGGCTCTCGAGCGCGGCCTGTTCGGCCATCTCGAGCTCCTCCTGCGGTGCGAACCGGTGCCCCTCGGGGGCGTGTGCAGGCATCCAGCCGTTTATTATGCTGACGGGGTCGCTATCGCAGTCGGCCATGGTCTGCACCCTGGTGGATTCGTCACACAGTGCGTCGCGGAGATTCTGGATGAAGTCCTTCGAGATTATCGTGACGGGGCGGAATGAGACCTTCTCGAGCGCCTCGTCCAACATCTTCACCGCCTCGTCGGACTTCCCGTAGTGCATCCAGACCTGTGCCATGTGGACATAGGGGTCCGCAAAGCCGAATGAGGAGGCCTTGTCGAACAGCGTCCTGAGCATGACATAGGCGCCTTTCCAGTTTCCACCGAGCATCTCGTAGACGATCTGGAGGTCGAGAAGTGCAGGCGAGGTCACGCGGCTCTGGCTGAACTCGCGCACAGTGCGTCTGAAGTCCTTCACGCGGCCCAGTGCGAGGTAGTATGTGCAGATGTTTATGTATAGGACATTGTCCCGGTACTTCGTCTTCATGACCTCCTCGCACAGCGACAGCGCCCTTTCGTAGTCGCGATCGATGTAGAAGGCAAGCGAGAGGGCGCTCTTGGCCTGGCCGAGTATGACCTCGTCCTTGACGCTTCTGGATGTCACGAGCTTCTCCAGCGCCCACCTGCCTTCACAGGCATGACCCTCCTGGATGAGGATCGTCGCCGCGAGGACCGTGTATTTCGGGCTGATGCCGGCCTTCAGCGTCCTGGCATACCATGCCATGGCTTCTGGATACCGTGACCGGTCCTTCGCGCTGTATATCCTGTTGGCCTTGATGAAGAAGAAGTACGCCCTGCGTGCCCACAGTATGGTGGCAAGGGCGAGCAGCAGGACCACCGCCTGGCTGGCGAGGTCCAGGTTTCCGAATAGTATCGTGAGGACTATGACCATTGCGGCCACGTAAGTCATGACTCTGTTCTTATCCATAAAAACCCTTGATGAAGAAATATATGTTTCATGATAGTATTTCCATCATGGAAAAGGAAGATAGGCGACTGCTGCTGCACTGCTGCTGCGGTCCCTGTTCCACGGCCTCGATAGAACGCCTGCTGGAAGAGGGGATCACTCCCGTGCTCTTCTTCTCCAACAGCAACATCCATCCCTCGTCGGAGTTCGACAAGCGCTATGGGGAGCTGCTGAAGGTCGCCAGACACTACGGTCTGGAGGTGATCAGGGAGGAGCAGGACCACGATGCCTGGAGGAATGCGGTGAAGGGGCACGAAGACGACCGGGAGGGCGGAGAGCGATGCAGCCTCTGCTTCCGCTACAATCTTCTGCGTGCCGCCGCCAAGGCACGTGAGCTCGGTATACCTTCATTCGCCACCACGCTCACAGTCTCGCGTTTCAAGAACAGCGCCAGGATCTTCGCCCAGGGCGAGGATCTCGACGGCTTCGAGCCCATCGACTTCAAGAAGAGGGACGGTTTCAACCGTTCACTCCGGCTGTCGAAGGAGCTTGACCTGTACAGGCAGGACTACTGCGGCTGCGAGTTCTCGATGAGGAAGGGATGATGAGAAAGCTGTTCAGGCTGCTGTCCTCCAGACTGTTCTGGTTCGCACTGCTGATGCTGATGCAGTTCGTCCTGCTCGTCGTCGGAGTCTTCTACATCTCGAACAATTACTATGTGCTCCTGTTCTTCCTTGCCACCAGCCTTTTTGCGGCCCTCTTCGTCGCCACCCGGGACGAGAGCCCCGACTACAAGCTTGCCTGGATGCTCATAATAGTGGTCTTCCCGCTTGCCGGAGGCGTTCTGTATCTGATCTTCGGAAAGAAGAAGATCGGACGCGTGGCGGTCAGGAAGATCCTCCTCACGCGTGACATCGCCCGCTACAAGGAGGACATGGAGCTGGTGGACGGACAGGAGGACCTGGCCCGCACAGAGAGCCGTCAGATGTCGTATATTCACTCGATGACCGGCTTCGCCCCGTGGAGGGATAGCGGGGTCAGATACTACGCCTATGGCGACGACTTCATGAAGGACCTCATCGACGACATACGCAGTGCTAGGAACTTCATTTTCATCGAGTACTTCATAATAGGAAGGGGGCTGATGTGGGAGACGATCCTGGAGGAGCTTGCCAGGAAGAGGGCCGAGGGCGTCTCCATCAGAATCATCTACGACGACCTGGGCTCCATCAGCGCCGTGCCGATAAACTATTTCCGTACTCTGCGTTCCATGGGCTTCGAGGCATACACGTTCAACCCGATAGCCCTGCACATGAACCCAAGGCTGAACTACCGCGACCACAGGAAGATATTCAACATCGACGGCAACGTATGCTACACGGGAGGGCTGAACCTGGCCGACGAGTATGTGAACGCCAAGGTCCGTTTCGGATACTGGAAGGACAACGCGGTCAGGATAGAGGGGCCTGCCGTGTGGAACTTCACCCTGATGTTCCTGTCCGTCTGGCGCGGTCTGAGCCGTAGGGATGAGGACTACGAATCATACCGGCCGACGGTGAAGATGCCCTCGGACGGCTATGTCCAGCCGTTCGCAGACAGCCCGTTCGATGACAACGCCGTGGCCCGCAACGTGTACATCCAGGCGATCAACAACGCCCGCCGCTATGTCTGGATCGTCACGCCGTACCTGATACTCGACAGCGACATGACGACGGCGCTGTCGATATCCGCCGCATCCGGAGTTGACGTGAGGATAGTCTGCCCGCACTACGCAGACAAGAAGAGCGTCCACGAGGTGACCAGGAGCGTATACCGCAAGCTTGTGGCCTCCGGCGTGAGGATTTATGAATACTGGCCGGGGTTCATCCATTCCAAGACACTGGTCGCCGACGACAGGATGGCTCTTGTCGGAACGGCGAATCTCGACTACCGTTCCTTCTTCCTGCACTTCGAGCTGAGCGTCCTGTTCATGGGCGGCAGCGTCGTGGACGAGGTGAAGAGGGATACGCAATACGCATTGCAGCGCAGTGTGGAGCAGACCGAGGAGGAACTGATGAAGGTGTCGTTCGTCAGACGCCTGGTGAGGACGTTCTTCGGTTTCTTCGCACCGGCGCTGTGACATGAGGGGACTGATATGGCAAGAAAGAGCGAAGATGTGAAGATCGACCTGACACCATGGTACGACGACATGGTCAAGCTGTTTACGCAGGTGGAGAGCGAAGAGGACATGAAGGCGCTGTTCGACGACATGTTCACCCAGGCCGAGATCAGGGACTTCACCATCAGATGGAAGCTCATGAACGACCTGTACGAGCATGTACCGCAGCGCACGATCGCCCAGGAGCTGAGGATAAGCCTGTGCCGCATAACCCGTGGCAGCAGGATGCTCAAGAAGAAGGACGGCTACGTCAGGAGACGGCTGAGTGAGCGTTATGACGACCATCTGCACATCTGAGCTTGCCAAGGACGGAGTTTAATGATATTTTATTGATAACGATTCTTGATAAGAGAAGGAGAGAAGCCATGAAGTACAGATGTGTCCTGTGTGGTTATGAATACGAGGGGGACAGCCTCCCTGATGATTTCGTCTGCCCGGTGTGCGGAGCAGGCCCCGAGGACTTCGAGGTCGTCGAGGAGTGAACATGATGACGGGCCCGGAGTTTCCGGGCCCGGTTCTTCTTATTGACTAAGGTGGTCGATTCCTCTTAGGATTCGACACTGTCATGGCCGCATGGCGGAATTGGTAGACGCAGTAGACTCAAAATCTGCCGGCAGCAATGCCATATCGGTTCGATCCCGATTGCGGCTATCAAGGCCGGGTTCCCTGTTTAGGAATCCGGCTTTCATCTTCTCCCTCAGCGCATTTACGTTGAAACTTCCCCATTCATCCGCTATATTGACTTCACGGGCGCATCAGTGCGCCTGCGGGGGAATAGACAGCATGTTCAGGAGACTTCTCATAGCATTGTCGCTTGTACTGGCCATCGCATCCGCACTCATGGCGCAGGATGCCGCCGATATCGGGATCATAGGTGGTGCCGATGGTCCGACGGCAATCGAGGTGGTTGAAGGACAACCGGCCCTGACTGCCGACGACCTGCTGCTCGCCGATGTGCCTGTGCTCTATGGTGAGGATGGCTTCAGACAGAGGATTCTCGAGCGTACGAACGGCGAGAGGGACCCGATCGGACTTGTTCTCACAGGAGGATCTGCCCGTGCCTTCGCCCATCTGGGAGTCCTGAAATATCTTGAGGAGAAGGGCATCGAACCAGACTACATAATCTCCAATTCGATGGGCTCTATCATAGCAATGCTGTATGCCGCCGGTCTCTCGAGCGACCAGATCATGTCGGTCATAACCTCCGGCGACCTGTCCACGTTCTTCAAGATGACCATACCCGTTAACGGCGGTCTGCTGGACCCCACCGGCTTCAAGGGGCTCGTCGAGTCCGTCGTGGGTCCAGAGACGCAGATAGAGGATCTGGAGATTCCTGTCATGGTCATCTGCCAGGATCTGGTGACCAAGAGGGAGATACGCATCATGGAAGGCGATTTCAGCGATGTGCTTCTCGCCTCGTTCGCCATCCCTGCATACTTCCCTCCGCAGGAATACAGGGGACATCTGCTGATCGATGGGGGAATCGTGAACCTGGCGCCCATCGCCGTCGCCTACGAATACAGCGACACGGTCATCGTCTCCACGACTTTCTATGACAACGACCAGCTCAATCTGAAGAATCTGCTGAACATACTCAACGTCTCCTTCGAGGTCAGCAAGAGACAGAACGCGGCAAGCGAGCTGAGGACCTATTCCGACAGGATGATCTGGATCAGATGCGCCGTTGAGCAGTTCAGCTTCATGGACTTCGGGGCGGCCGCCGAGATGGCCGAGATCGGCTACCAGAGCGCAGCTGTGGTGGAGGATGAACTTGACGGGCTATACAGGCATGGCATCTCGCCAGGGATTCTGGAGCGGCGGCAGCAGCTGCAGGTCAACATAGACAAGGCGATCAGGAACCAGTACTACTTCTCCCGCGTCGAGCAGCCTCAGCTGTCCAACACGCTTTCACTGGGGATGTACACGTTCCAGACGAACGACTATCCGTACTATCTGCGCAACACGTTCGATATCGGTCTTGAGTACCGCCTGGCGACACGCTCGTTCGAGCTGTCGCTGCTGATGGGAGGCGCATTCGATGCCACGTACAACAAGGACAGCAGGGCGGATTTCCTGATATCCGCATCCATGATGTACTTCCCTGTCAGTCCGCTCAGGCTCAGTCTGTACACGGCCCTGACGTTCGAGGGCCAGCCGAAGTGGTACATCCCCACGATCTATGCCCGCCAGGGACTGGACTACAAGATCTTCTCCTCCCATGTCTTCACCGTGGAATTCAATCAGGCCATGGAGATCTACCAGGACTTCGGCGACCAGAAGGACGAGGACCAGTACATGCTCACGGCCCAGTTCAAGGGCTATCTGAACATGTGGGACTACGCAAGGCTCAACCTCCGCTTCGGCTATATGCTCACGACACCCCTGTTCGACGACATCCCACACCATTACCTACAGGCGGGTGCCGACACGAGGCTGTATGTCGTCCCCGATGCGACGACCTTCTTCCTCGACATCGGCTTCTTCTCCCGCTTCTCCGTCGACGGTACCGGCGTGCCGATCTATTCGGCCGACGGCTTCCTGACCAACTCGGACTACCTGAACAACGGACGCAAGTACACCAATCCCGTCGACCAGGCGACTCCTGGTTTCAACGATGCCGAGGATCCGCCTCGCCAAGGCTACTTCGTGCTGCTGCCGATCTCGTTCGGCTACGCGTTCACCGCAGCCCCGTCCTTCGGCGAGCTGCTGATGGCCGACTACCTGGAGCTGAGTCTCTATTGCGATCTGCTGTTCTGGGACGGAGTGGTGCCAGCGTACTCGACGGGTGTGGAGCTGCAGTTCGAGCTGTCTCTTATCGGACTGCAGAACGTGCCGATGACCATAAGGGTCGGTTACGACAGTCTGGAGGAGGACATCATCTGGTCGCTTCGCTTCACGGTCACCAGATGAATGGAGAAGGGCAGCCCTGTCGGAGCTGCCCTTCATAGTCATGAGCCGCCGTGCGGCTACTTCCGCTTCTTCGTGTTGTATTTGCCGTGTTCCTTCTTCCTGCCCTTGGAGGCGGATCTGGAGGGGATGTAGTCGTCGTACGAATCGCGTCCGTAGAAACGTACCCCCTCCTCCCACTGGGCATGGCGTTCACGGCGTCTGCTGAACGATGCCTTCACCTGCCTCCGGCCTGCATCGTTCCGCTTCTTCTTCCTGCCGTCCTGCTCGGCCCTGGCACGTGTCACAAGAGGCTTTCCGTCTTCGCCGTAATCCTTGAACGTCGAGATTATCCGGCCGGCGAGATGACTGGGGACGTTGATGAAGCTGAAGTCCTCCATCACCTGGATGTCCTGCAGGTCTCCGTCCCTGACATTGCATGCATCGATGATCAGGTCGGCAAGCTTCCTCTTCGTGAGGTGGCTGTTGCGTCCCCGTGCGAAGAAGAGGCGCGTGATTCCATCCTTGTCCTCCGTCTCGTCGTCATGCCATGGACGCTCATACCTCTCCCTCCTGCCTCTTCTCTCCTCTTTGGCCTCGATCGCCCTGATGTCGTTGTAGCGCTCACGCTCGAGCTCATGGGGCCATTTCAGCTGGAGAAGTGCTTTGACCAGAAGATCGCTCTCGTATGAGGAAAGAAGCGTGGAGGCGATGTCGTCGTAGGCATCGTCCAGCTTGTCCATCTGAGAGGCGACAGCATCCGCCATGCGGTCCTTCTTGGCCTGGATCAGATCCGCAACCGTCGGGACCCTGTAGGGTTCTATCTCGCTTTTGTTGATGCGCTTGATGAAGGCGAACTTCCGCTTCTCCGACGGAGTGACGAATGTGATCGCGACACCGGTGCGTCCCGCTCTTCCGGTACGTCCTATGCGGTGCGTATAGACCTCCGGATCCCCGGGGATGGTGTAGTTGATGACATGGGTCAGCTCGCTGATGTCGATGCCGCGTGCCGCCACGTCGGTGGCGACGAGGATTCCGATCTTGTGGTCGCGCATCTTCTGAAGGATGATCTCCCTCTGCTTCTGCGACAGATCACCATGCAGGGCCTCGGCGGGGTAGCCCTTCTCGCCGAGCTTGCGGCCGATCTCCTCGCACTGCACCTTCGTCTTGCAGAACACGATCGCGTAGAACTGGCTGCAGCTGTCGATGATCCTCGTGAGGACCTCCATCTTGTCGCTTTCGCGAAGAGCGACGAAGTACTGCTCGGTGAGGCTGGTGTCGACCTCCCCCTTTTTTATGCGGACGATTTCGTATTCCTTCATGAACTTCACCGCAAGGGCGAGGATCGGATCGGGCATCGTGGCCGAGAAGAAGAGCATCCTCTTGTCCTCGTTGGTCTGCGAGAGGATCTTCTCTATGTCCTCCACGAATCCCATGTCGAGCATCTCGTCAGCCTCGTCCAGGACGGCGAACTTCAGATGGGTAAGGTCGAGTGTGCCGCGCTCCAGGTGGTCCTGTATGCGTCCGGGCGTACCGACGACGATCTGTATCCCCTTCTTGAGCTTCTTGAACTGGGTCTCGTAGCTGGAGCCTCCGTAGATGGCCTCCACGGAGATCTTCCGCTCTCCCTTGAGCGAGGAGATCTCGTCCGCGACCTGCATGGCAAGCTCCCTTGTTGGCGCGAGCACCAGGGCCTGGGTGGACCTGTCCTCCACATCCAGCTTCTCAAGAATCGGAAGCGCGAATGCGGCGGTCTTGCCGGTTCCGGTCTGTGCCTGTCCCACTACGTCGACGTTCCTGCCCAGAAGGAGGGGTATGCACTCCCTCTGGATATCGGTAGGCTCTGTGAAGCCTTTCCTCTCGAGCGCCTTCAGAGTGGTCGCGCTCAGTCCCAGGGCCTTGAAGGCCTCCAGGGCATCATATTCATCCATTGTACGTATTTCCTTGCATGTAGATGGTTTTTTCAGATTTCAAACCGCTTGAATATATATTGTTTGTCCCAAAAGCTCAAGGCCCGACCATTTCGACCCATCCCGGCATATCGTTGATGGGAAGAACCGTTCCGTCTTCCAGTGTGAAACGGCCAGTGAACGTGCCATACGTCCGCATCATGCCCTTGGCCTTCTGCTCAATGCCCTGTGCAAGCGGGGTGAAGCGGACTAGATGGGCATCGTCCTGGGAGTGCATGGTCATCTCCTCGTCACCGCAGGACGACATGGGAGGAAGCTTCGTGATCCTTCCGTCCAGACAGAATGCGTTCTGTATGCCGTCTCCTGAGTAGCCGAGATTGAATCCCGCCATGTGTCCATCCACGAGGGCGGCTGCAGTCGCTCCGATTGAAGGGATGTGGCCGGAAGGTGTGCCCCGACCCCAGTCGAGGATGGCCAGAGCGATGCCGTCCTTCATCATGTCCTTGTCCATTCCACGGCGGATGAAGCCGTCTACGACTCTCATGCCGAGCACCTTCTCGCCCAGTATGAATGCCTTGGAACCTGTCCCATCGCTGAATAGGAAGTTCATGCTTTCGCCTTCTTCGTCCTGGGCCATAGAGAAGTCGCCCAGAAGACCTTTCCTTCCATCGGGAAGTTCGAGCGACGGGGCGTTGAAGATGATATGCCTCACTCCGCCGCGCTTCATGAACGTCAGAGTGAGCCTTCCGTCCTTGTCCTGATACGTCGCCTGACTGTCCAGGGCGCTGGAGGTGGAAAGGTCCAGACAGTGTCCAGAAAAGAGGCGAGGAGACCGTATGCAGGCGCTCTGCCTCCTGTCCATGTCGATGAACGTCACCGAGCAGACGGAACGCCAACTGCCATCCATCATCTCCAGATCGACGATGAACCGTCTGGAGAAGTCGACCACTACGTAGTGCTCCCATTCCTTCAGCGACGAAAACCTTCTGCGAAGCGTCTGGCGGTTGTATGCGAAGTAGGGGTGGCGTGCCCATCCGGCGGGCTGTACGATGCCCGACCGGTCGAACAGGGCAGTCGTCCTGGTGATCTCTCTGGCGTCCATGGTTAAGGATTATAGCGCCGCATAAAGGAAAAGCACAGCCATGTGGCTGTGCCTTCCTCTCTCTCCGGTCGACCGGGCGTCACTGGTTCTGGATCAGACGCTCGATGAGCACGGTGTAGAAGTCGTCCTCGAACAGGTCGCTGGTCAGGATTGCGTTCTGCAGGTCGGACTGTGCCAGAGATGACGAGAGATAGTCGTAGAAGGTGGAGACGAAGCCGGCTTGGCTCGAATCCTCTCCCATGGCTCCGGTACGTGTCACGATGTATGCATCACCTGCCGCCTGTGGTGCGAGGACGCTGTAGTCCGCACTTGTGAACAGGCTCCTGTTGTATGCCTCGTCTGCGCTGGCCGCGCTGTACAGAAGTCCGTATGCGTCGGTGGACTGGAATCCTGCAAGAAGTGCGGAGGCACCGTTGCCTGCAGGTGTGAAGGAGACACTCTGGACGCCGTAACCGTACTGGCCAAGCGCCGCGTCGAAGTCCTCCTGGGCCGCGGTGTAGAAGTCCTGAGCCGCCTGTGCCGCCCATTCACTCACCACCTCAGGTGCGTTCTGCCCGATGTATTCGCGCACCTTGGCGAGAATCTCCCCATCGCTGAAATCGGGCACGGACGGACTGCTCTCGATACGATAGACCTCATACGAGGAACCGTTGAGATAGGGACCGGCAAGCTCGCCCTGTGCTGTGGAGAAGAGCAGGTTGGCGTTCTCCTCCCCAAGACCCTCGAGTTCGTAGAAGCAGAACGTCCTTGCCGCATCTTCCTGCTCGGCGAGGGTGCTGTCGAAGAGCGCGCTGTCCGCCTTGATGGAATCGGCCTCCTCCTGGGTGGATGCGCTCACGACGCTGGCCGTGATCAGGGTGAATGGCTGCGGATTGCTGTTGGCATAACCGATGCACAGGTCGTCGGGGTAGATGGAGGAATCGAAGGCGACGTACTCGAATGTGCGTCCTTCGCTGGCCATCGCGGCGACGAAGTCCTCCTCCGCCTTGGACGAGAGCACGCTGGAGATATCGCCGACGACCGTGGTCGTCGGAAGCTGCTGTCTGACGGAGTTGTAGACGCCGGTGCGCTCGCTGACGCCCGTGGCCTCGTATAGAGCCTCGTCGAAGAGACCGTTCTCGTCATTGTAGTAGCCGGACTCGATGATGCCGCGGTTGACCATCTCGTCGGAGACGTAGAAGCCGACCTTCTCGGCCTTCTGCGTCAGGGCGAGGTTGAGCACGGCGTTGTAGTAGGCCTGGTAGAGAAGGGAGTTGGAGTCCATGTATCCGCCGTACTGGGTGTAGAGGTTGATGTACTGGTTGTACATGTAGCTGCCGTTCTCGTATGCGATGGGCTCGCCGTCATAGCGGCCGAACTCTATGCTGTCGTCCATGAACAGGAACGATATGCCGGTCGCAGGTAGGATGAAGGTTATGGAGATGAGGATCAGGATGATGACTCCTGCCCACCAGCCGAAGCTCTTCTTCGAATGAGGCTTCTTCGCCTTGGCCTCCCTGGTGTCCTTCTTGTCGAGTTCCGCCTTGGCCTTGTTGAAGTCTATGTCCTTGTTTTCCGTATCAGCCATCTCTTGCCCTTCCTTCTAGGTTGATGAAAATGAGCCCTCCCTGTCGGAAGGGCGCAATCCGCTAAAGAAAATAGCATTTATGGAAAGGCGCTGTCAACGATTCAGACCCACTGCACGCTGAATGCAAGCGGCTGGGCGAGGAGCAGGAAGTCTATGAGGGGGAAGGAGAACGTGAAGCTGTCGCTTCCCGTCTGCTCGGCCCCCGTGATGGAGGTTATTGTGCCGGGCACGGTGACGTTGACGGTGATCCTGGATGTCCTGAGCGCCTCCGGAGCCTCCTCGCCTATGGCGAACATGATCATGTCCATGTAGTCCTGCTCGCTGTAGCCGATGTTGTATTGCGCAAGGTATACCGAGATGCTCGGGTCGGCCAGGAACGGGACGATCCTCTCCAGCTGGGTGTAGTTGTCGATGTTGCAGTCGAACGACAGGCTTCCCTCTTCCTGCCTTATGATGGTCTGCTCTTGACCTCCCATCTCCTGGGCGAGAAGTGCGAGGTCTGTGAACGAGAACGAGAGCACATATTCGTTTTCCCCTGTCCTGATGGAGAGCGTGTCGTATCCCTGGTCGGTGGCCTCCACCTGGTCGGCGAAGGTGGCGACGGCACTGTCCATGATGCTCTGGCTGCCGGATGGCATGAACTCGGAGTAGTCCTCGAGCACATCGACGAAGAACTGCTGGACATGTATGTCCGTATTTGATGTAGATGAGGTGGAACCGAACTCCAGATTCTCCGTTACCGTACAACTTGACAGCAAAGTGATCAATAAAATTGACAAGGGAAGTAGTTTTCGCATACGTTAAGGATATATTAACAACTACAGACGGACAAGTGACATGTACAGTAGAAGAACCGTATCCATAATCATCGCGCTGGCAGCGCTTCCGGCGCTGCTGTTCTCCTCGTCGCTGGACCTGGAGGCCGAGTGCAGAGTCAACACCGTGACGCTTTCGTGGAGCGGCGTTGACGGTGCATCGTGGTACGACATATATAATGGCGACCAGTTCATTGTGCGCCTCCCTTCCGATGCGCGCAGCTACACGATGGAGCATCTGGCCCAGGACACCGACTACCGTTTCGTCATGGGGGCCCGCGACAGGTCGAATGCGGATCTGGATGCCGAGGCGGTGCGGGTGCACACCGGGGACTACGGCGGGACCTATGTCTGGACCAATCCGACGGATGATGACAACGACGGCATGATGAAGGAGGTCGTATACAGCGCAAGGCTGATGAGCGATCCGACATACGGGCAGTATCTTCAGATATCCATAAGTGAGGACGGACAGGAGCATGTCGTCTTCCCCCTGGTCGCGTTCGATTCCAGCTGGGACTGGATAGACTACGACTCGGACGAGCCGACGGCGGTCGCCTACAGACTGAACTGCGAGAAGTTCAATTCCCTTGGAATATCCCCCAGCCGCTTCCGCGTGGAGTCGGTGAACATGACCAACGACAGGATAGAGGTCTCGATCCGCTCCAGCGCCTTCGGGATCGGCGTCAGCACCGTGAGCATCTACGAGTTCGGATGCGACGACGAGGGACGCTATGTGAAGTTCACCACGACCGGCAGCGGTCTTGCCGAGGCTGCGCTGTTCAGGAATCCGACCGATCCGGAAAACCCATACACGTATATGCTGAGGAACATCGAGGACTGACTTTTTTATTACATATGTAATAACGCATCAAGGGGTGCCGTGCATGACTTGACAAAGCTTTCACGGCACCCTTATTTTCTCTTTCCGAGAAGGATTTCACGACGCATATGGCACAGGAAAGGAAGACTCTGGTCATCGTCGAGTCGCCTACGAAGGCGGAGACGATCAGAAGATATCTTGCGAAGGACTATGTCGTCATGGCCAGCAAGGGCCATGTCAGGGATCTGCCCGAGGACCGCATCGGCATCGACATCGAGCACGGCTTCGAGCCCGAATATGTGGTCACGGAGGGCAAGGGCCGTCTGATCGAGGACCTCAGAAAGAAGCTGAAGGGCTGTGACGAGCTGCTGCTCGCGACCGATGAGGATCGTGAGGGAGAGTCCATCTCCTGGCATCTGCTGGAGCTGCTCAGACCCTCCGTGCCCTACAGGAGGATGGTGTTCCACGAGATCACCCGGTCGGCCATCACGGAGGCGCTCAAGGGCGGACGCGACATCGACATGAATCTGGTGAAGGCCCAGGAGGACAGGAGGATAGTCGACCGTCTCTACGGCTACGAGGTGTCTCCTGTGCTGTGGCGGAAGCTCTCGAACAAGAAGCTGTCCGGAGGCCGTGTCCAGTCCGTCGGACTACGTTTCATCGTCGAGAAGGAGATGGAGAGGCTGAACTACAGGTCCTCCAGCTACTATGACGTCAAGGCCGACTTCCCGTCGTTCACGGCCGTGCTTGAGAGCGTGTCCGGCGAGAGGGTGGCGACCGGCAAGGACTTCGACTCCATCACCGGGGCGTTCGACAACAGGGCCCGTCTTCTGTCCAGAGGTGACTGCGACGCGATCATGCAGTGGTGCAAGGACCATCCGGAGTACGAGGTCACGAGCGTCGTCATGAAGCCAAGCGTATCGAATCCCCAGCCGCCTTTCACGACGTCGACGCTGCAGCAGGCAGCCTCCAGCCGCCTGCACCTGTCCTCCCGCGAGACGATGCGCATCGCGCAGTCCCTGTTCGAGAACGGTTTCATCACATACATGAGGACGGACAGTGTCAACCTGTCAAAGGAGTGCATCGATGCCGCCCGCAGCCAGATAGAGACCGAGTTCGGTGCCGAATACCTGAGCGAGAAGGTCCGCACTTTCCGCAACAGGAGCAAGAACGCCCAGGAGGCCCATGAGGCCATCCGTCCGGCTGGCGACACGTTCCGCCGTCCCGAGCAGACGGGACTCAAGGGCAAGGACCTGGCGCTGTACACGCTGATCTGGATGCGGACCATAGCCACGCAGATGGCAAGCGCAAGGAAGAGCACCACTACGGTCAAGATCGTAAACGGGGAGTACGTCTTCTCCTCATCCGGCACAGTCGTCCTGTTTCCCGGCTATCTCAAGGTGTACAGCGACGACAGGGATGAGGACGAGAAGCTGCAGAGTCTTCCTTCGCTCAAGGAAGGCGACAGGCTCTCCGACGCCGTCCTGTCCGCGAGCGAACATGTGACGACGCCGCCTTCGCGCTACAGCGAGGCCAGTCTCATCAGGAAGCTGGAGGAGCAGGGCATCGGAAGACCCAGCACCTATGCGACGATCATCTCCACGCTGCTCGACAGGGGCTATGTCAGGGAACAGGACAGGGCCATGATCCCGACGTTCACCGGCTTCGCCGTGAACGCCTGCATGAACAGCACGTTCAGCCAGCTGGTCGACTATTCCTACACTTCGGACATGGAGGACGAGCTCGACAGGGTGGCACAGGGGAAGGAGGACAGCCTGGTCTACCTCAACACCTTCTATTACGGAGACGGCGAGGGCAAGGGTCTGAAGGCCATGGTGGAGGAGGCCAGGGCATCCCAGGCCGACTACAAGACGCTGCATCTGCCCAACTTCAGCGGCAGTGCCACTCTGCGCGATGGCAGGGTGTGCACCTATTCGGTCAAGATCGGTCCCTACGGAGCATATCTGGCCACGGACCTCAGAAAGGACGATGGAAAGGCGCTTCTGGTCAACATCCCCTCGTACGAACTTCCTGGACTGATGGATGACGATGACATCCGTACGCTTGTCGAGGATGCCGTCTTCGGAGGAGATGACGTCCAGGATGACAGAATCGTGCTCAAGAAGGGTCAGCGTGGAGAGTACTGGCAGAAGGGCGACCAGCGCTGCAGCGTACCGCGCGGCAGGAAGAAGGCCGAGGACTACAGCCAGGAGGAGATCGAGTACATGTTCTCGCTCCCCCGTACCGTAGCCACTGACGAGGATGGAAACGAGGTCGTGCTGAACAAGGGGCCGTACGGCTTCTATCTGAAGTACAGGGATGCCAACTACAAGGTCTTCTCAGTACCGTTCAACATGACGGGTGACGAGGCCCTGGCTCTGGTCGGAAGCAAGAAGCCGTCCACTGCATCCTCACTGAAGGGCTTCGACGACTACGAAGGGCTTCCTCTGACGATCAGGAAGGGCCGGTACGGAGCCTATCTCAAATGGGGGTCCACGAACATAAGACTGCCACGCAAGGATGTCGAGTCGTTCACGCAGGAGGAGGTTGAGCAGCTGTGCCGCGCCTCGGTTGCCTCGAACTCGGCAAAGGGCGGTGCGGTGATAGGATCCTGGGAAGGCGGAGACGTGACGCTGCACGACGGGCGCTATGGACAGTACGTGAAGTGGAACGACACGAACTACAGACTTCCACGCGGCTTCGGCGAGGTGACGCTGGACAAGGTCGTCGCCCTGATCACGCAGGCCAGGAGCGACGCTCCCGTCTCCCTGGGCGACCACGAAGGACGCCCGGTTCTGATCGCGAACGGCCGTTATGGCGCATATCTGAAGTGGGGGGACGAGAACTTCCGCCTGCCACGCAGCGTGGACACATCGTCGCTTACTCTCGATGATGCCATCGGCTTCATACGCACCCAGAGCGAACAGAAGGCCATAAGGCCTGTCGTCCTGGGTCAGAGCGAAGGCAAGGACGTCGTCGTGGCCCACGGCCGCTACGGCTACTACCTGAAATGGGACGGTTCCAACATCGCTCTTCCGATGAAGTACCGCAACGACATATCCTCCCTGACGCTTGAGCAGGCCGTGGAGCTCATCCGCAGAAAGAAAGGAGAGCCCTGAATGACACAATCCCCGCTTTGAGCTATCATTGCGGGGATTTTCTTCAGGAGGCATCCAAATGGCTAGAAGCAACAGTGCTGTGAGACTCGCGACGCTTGCCGTCGCCATAGCCCTGGTATGTGTTTTCACCATGGTGGTCCGCATCCCTCTCGGGGCGGGGTATCTAAATCTGTGCGATGTGGCGATCGCGTTCTGTGCATATGCTCTTGGTCCTGTCACGGCTCTCGTGGCCGGAGCCCTGGGTCCTGCATTCGCGGACCTCGCCGGAGGCTATGCCCAGTGGGCGCTTGTGAGCTGTATCGTGCATGGGCTTGAAGGCCTGCTGATGGCCCTGGTGCTGAAGGCGATGAAGCACAGCATGGCTTCGAAGATTCTCGCTGCGGCGATCTGCATCCTCATCGTTCCGGTCGGCTACTATGTACTTTCGGGTCTGTTTCTTGTAGGATTCGAAGCGGCTCTTGCGGACATCCCCGGAAACTTCATCCAGAGCATCGTCGGAGCCATCGTGGGCTTCGCTCTCAGCGAAGCGGTCATCAAGGCATATCCACCGGTGAAGTCGTTCGCCTGGTGAACAGAGAGGAAGAACCATAGCCTATGGCAGACAACAGACACGAATGCATCGTAGTCCTCGATTTCGGTGCCCAGTACAGCCAGCTGATCGCCAGAAGGGTCAGGGAGCTGGGCGTCTATTCGCAGATCCTGCCTTTCAACGCGACTCCTGAGGAGATTCTCGCCACGGGTCCGGTGAAGGGCATCATATTCTCAGGCGGACCGGCATCCGTGCCGCAGGAGGGGAGTCCCAGACCCGACTACAGGGTGTTCTCCATGGGACTGCCGATCTTCGGCATCTGCTACGGCCTTCAGGTCATGAGTCAGATGCTCGGTGGCCAGGTCGAATGCCCTGAGCACAAGGAGTACGGAATCGCCAACATAGACATAATCGCCAAGTCTCCGCTGTTTGAGGGTGTCAGCCGCAACTCCCAGGTCTGGATGAGCCATGGCGACAGGGTTGCAATGATGCCGGAAGGCTTCACAGTGACGGCACAGACCCCGAGCTGTCCATATACGGCCATAGAGGACAGGAAGCGTGATTTCTACGGAGTCCAGTTCCACCCCGAAGTGGTCCATTCGCTCGAGGGGCAGAAGATGCTTGGCAACTTCGTTCTGAACATCTGCCATGCAAAGGCCGACTGGAACATGGGCTCGTTCATCGACGAGGCCGTCGAGGCCATCCGCGCCGAAGTCGGTGACAGGAACGTGCTGTGCGGCCTTTCCGGCGGGGTCGACTCGTCCGTGGCGGCGGTCCTGATCCACAAGGCCATAGGCGACCAGCTTGTATGCGTCTTCGTCAATAACGGAATGCTGCGCAAGGGCGAGGCGGAGAGCGTCCTTGAACTGTTCGGAAAGAACTTCAACATGAGGCTTCAGTACGCCGATGCCGAAGAGGCGTTCCTATCAGCACTTAAGGGCAAGACCGACCCCGAGGACAAGAGGAAGACGATCGGCAAGCTATTCGTCGACACTTTCTATTCAGAGGCCCGCAAGTGCGGTGACATATCGTATCTTGCACAAGGGACGCTCTATCCGGACATCGTGGAGAGCAGGAGCCCCTTCGGCGGCCCCACGTCTACAATCAAGTCGCATCACAATGTCGGAGGTCTTCCAGAGGACCTGAAGTGGAAGCTTCTGGAACCGCTCAAGGACCTGTTCAAGGACGAGGTCAGAGCGCTCGGCAGAGAGCTCGGTCTTCCCGAGGAGCTGGTCGACCGTCATCCCTTCCCCGGTCCCGGCCTTGGTGTCAGGTGCATCGGAGAGGTCACGAAGGAGCGCCTGGATTCCCTTCGTGAAATCGATGCGATCTTCATCGACGAGATACGCAAGGCCGGACTGTATGGACATATCTGGCAGGCGCTTGCCGATCTGCTTCCTGTCAAGAGCGTAGGAGTGCAGGGCGACGAGAGGACCTACAGGGAGGTCTGTACGCTACGTGCGGTGACCAGCGCGGACGCCATGACTGCGGACTGGTACAGGATGCCGTACGATGTGATGCAGAAGTGTGCAAGCCGTATCTGCAACGAGGTGGGTGCGGTCAACAGAGTGCTGTACGACATCACGAGCAAGCCGCCTGCGACCATCGAGTGGGAATGATTCTAGTATATATATAATAAGAAAATCGTTGTAATACAATGAATTGTATTATGACGATTTTCTGTTTTTATGTCAGCTATCGCTATTATTTCAGATTTTTCCTTCCAAATTCCTACCAGCGGAAAATCCTTAAAACTGATATACGTATTATCTGTATTAATTATCGAAGCCATGATAATAAATATTTACGTTGCAATGATTTCGTGACGATGAGATTTCACATCAGATTTTTAATTCATGATTCCATCATCACTACTAATAGGATACAAGCGAGTTCCTCAAGATTGTTTTCTATACACATAAATCCTGTACCAGATTCCATATTTTACTTTATTATTAATACCTAGTTGGACAAGGAAACGAAGACGTTAACAAATGAGAATTTTGAACAATATGGTAAAATAGATGTTAAAGAGGTCGTAGTAAATGAAAAAGGCACTAATAGTTGGATTAAATGATTATCCTAATTGCGAATTAGAGTGGTGTGATAATGATGCTATTGCTATGAAAGGGCTAATTGAAACTAATGGGGATGGATCACCTAATTTTGATGTAATCTTAATAACTAAAAGTTGTACAAAACATGATTTAAAAGAACGCATTAAAATTTTATTTTCAGGTGATGCTGATGTGGCACTTTTATACTTTTCAGGACATGGTGCAGATTTAGATGGGGGATATCTTTGCACTACAGATTTTTCTGAAGACGATTATGGCGTTAAAATGGCAGATGTATTAGAGATGGCCAATAACTCACGTTGTAAAAATAAAGTTATTATTTTAGACTGCTGTTTTGCCGCTAAGATGGGTACGTCTATATTACTCAATAATAAATCTGTGTTAGGAGAAGGTGTAACAATAATAGCAGCCAGTCAATCATGGCAAACTTCAGCAGAAGATGCTTCAATCCAACATGGAGTATTTACGGAATTACTCATTCAAGGACTGCAAGGTGGTGCGGCAGATATTGGTGGTAATATTACTCCAGCAGGTCTATATTCATTTGTGGATCAATCTTTAGGAGCATGGCAGCAACGTCCAGTTTTTAAAACAAATATTTCCCAATTCTTACCAGTGAGGACTATACAAGCAAAAGTAGAAAAATCAAAACTCAGAAAATTGAGTACATATTTTAAAAATCCTACAGATGAGTATAAATTAGACCCCTCATTTGAATATACAAATGAACCAAATGTAGAGCATCAAATTATTGAACCTTATGCTCAGCAAGAACATGTGGCAATATTTAAAGATTTACAGTTGTTTGAAAGTGTTGGATTGGTCGAACCTGTTGGAACGGAACATATGTATTTCGCGGCAATGGAAAATAAGTCATGCAAATTAACTGCTTTAGGATTGCATTATTGGAGACTATCTAAGGATAAGAGATTTTAAAATAATATGTGGAGGTTTGCTAATGTCAAAAACATATCATCTTTTTATTAGTCACTCATGGACGTATTCAGACGCTTATGAAAAACTTCTCGCTTTATTAAATAAAGATGCATATTTCAGTTACAAAAATTATTCTGTGCCACAAAATGATCCTATTCATAATGCGGGCACCGATAAAGAATTATATGCTGCCATAAAATCACAGATTACTCAGGCAAGCGTTGTACTTATTTTGGCTGGAGTTTATTCTACATATAGTAAATGGATAAACAAGGAAATCAAGATCGCAAAAACAGAATTTTGGATACCCAAACCTATTATTGCAATCGAGCCTTGGGGCGCAGAAAGAACATCTAAAGTAGTTAAAGATGCAGCGGATAAAATAGTGGGTTGGAATAGTTCTTCTATTATAAATGCTATAAAGGAGCTAGGCTGATTTTACTATTTTTAAAATTCCATATTTGGGATTTGGTGACATTCAGCTTGCGGCGACCCATTCGATGTCCTGAGGTGTGAACAGCCTGTAGGTCTGGAC
>CALXKL010000015.1 GCA_944388965.1 uncultured Spirochaetales bacterium
GCCTAGAGGTTATGTCATAAGCAGATGGCTGTTTGGGGCTGGTCAGGATTCAGAGACAACTGCTCCTAAATTCCGGACCAATTCTCTTATCAGCAAGATAACAGATAGTATGAGAGGCGATGGCGAAGACTCTGAAATGCCTGCTGAGATCAAGGACGTTCTTGATACATTGAAGGAAGAATTGGCATCCAAGTCCAAACAGACCGAATCCCTGTCAAAGGCCGAGGTCCTGCAGGTACAGATGGTCACCAATCTGGTATCCTCCGTCGCGAATGCCGCCAACGTGCTCAAGGAGAATGAGAATGAGGACATGAGCGAACTCATGAAGAATGATAAAGTGATTGCGATCATGGACGACCTGACGCTTCTTTCAAATGTCACGAACGCTCTTTCCGGTTCGACAAGTGTCCTGAGCATTCCGAACATCTCGGAGCTGATACAGTCGTTCACGAATTCATCAAATGGCGATGGCTCACAGGAGGTGCAGGCATGAAGAATTCCAGAAGAACACTTGTTTTGGTCTTTCTAATTGTAATTTCATGCGGTGCTCTTTTTGCCGCTACGACATTCAATCCTGTCGGAGACCCCGTGTATTCGGCATTGAATGCGCCGTTCACCAAGACAAGCGCGAGAGTCAGTTCAATGGGTGGAGCCGGTCTTGCCGTATTCAACAATCAGGATGCGCTTTACATGAATCCGGCGTCTCTTGGTGAGAAGGGCCTCGTATTCAATCTTCCCAATGTATCCCTGACGCTCTACAACATAAAGGACGTATATGTCGACAGCGGTCTTTCAGATGCCCTTGTCGACGATCCGGGAAAGCTTACTGATCAGGATTTCCTCACGGGCGACCTGCTCGATTCGTTCGTGAACACATTGACCGCTGGTGGAAGGAACAGACTTGCCACGATCGATGCCGGTGTCGGGATGAAGCTTGGAAGATTCGCCTTCGGACTCGATTCCCAGATCAATCTCAACACATACAACACATATGGAGTTTCGGCATTGAGCGTCATTCCTCAGGTCGATGTCGTAGCTACGTTCGGACTAGGATTCAGATTCTTCCGTGACAGCGCGATCAACTTCGATGTAGGCGTATCCGCTGCGTTGCAGATGAGAGCCTTCATGGAAGCTGTGAGCATAAGGACTTTCGCCGATGCATTCGGCGAAGGAAGCAAGCCGACCGATATCCTCGGTGCACACCCTGTCGCAATCGGATGGGCCGTACCTCTTACAGTCGGAATCAACGTCAACTTCCCGTTCGGCTTCACCATCGCGAACGTCGTTTCCAACATCCATCTTATCAATGGCGGATTCAATTACGTCGTTACAGACTACAACAGCCTTGCCGATGACTACATGGGCGCCTTCACTGACGTCTTCGGTGAATCCGAATTCGTGATGAAGTCTCCCGTGAACTACAGCGTCGGTCTCGGATGGGCTCCGGATCTCGGCTGGTTCGAGTGGATTCTCGATCCGACGTTCGCAATCGATGTCATCGATGTGATCGGTCTTGTCGATGACTTCAGCACGACGAACTTCCTCACGAGGTTGAAGGCCGGTGTCGAGCTGCAGATGTTCAAGGCATTCGAGCTCAGGGCGGGACTCAATGGCGGTTATGTCTCCATTGGAGGAGGAATCAATCTTTTCAATGTCATTCATTGCGAGGTCGCCTACTACTGGAACGAGTTCGGCGATGTGCTTGGAGAGAAGGATGTCGATGCACTGACCATCCGCTTCAACATCGGTTGGGAGCGCTGAGCGTAATAGCCCAGATATTTGTGAATGATGAAAGCCACGGCGGACAGCTGTGGCCTTCATTCATCGTAAGTGATATATTCTGACACATGTTCTCGTTTTCACTGATATTGAAGGGCTTCATAGTAGGATCGACCATGATGGTCCCCGGAGTCTCCGGCGGATCCATGGCGATGGTTCTAGGGATATACGACAGGCTCATAAGCTCCGTCAGCTCATTCTTCAAGGACTGGAAGGGCAATGCCCTTTATCTGATACAGTTCGGTCTGCCTGCTCTTCTGGGGATCGTCATCTGCGCAAGTCCCATCTCCTCTGTCATTGACAGGTTCCCCGTGGTCTCCATGTTCTTCTTCATAGGCCTCGTGTTCGGTTCGCTTCCCATGCTCTACAAGACCGCGAAGATAGAAAGACTGAACTGGAAGTATGCTCTCAGCTTCATCATAGGTGTCGCGGTCGTCGTCGCCATGGCATACCTTCCTCCCATGGGAGGAGATGACGTCTCGCTCGAGATGAGCGTCGCTACATTCCTCCTGCAGATTGTCACCGGAATCGTGGTGGCCGTGGGATTCATCCTTCCCGGCATCAGCACGAGCTATCTTCTGCTGCTTCTCGGCACATACGACTACGTCATGCTTGCGATCACCCAGCTGAACATCATCGCCCTGATCCCCTTTGTGCTCGGCTTCATACTTGGTGTCATTCTTCTGACGAGGATTCTGGAAATCTGCATGCAGCGCTTCCCGCAGCTTACCTACATGATGATCATGGGCTTCCTCATCGGTTCGCTGTATACCGTCTATCCAGGTACTCCGTCCGGTTGGGAGATTCCGCTGTCGATTCTCATGTTCGCCATCGGATTCACTATCATCTACTTCGTTTCCAGGAAGGAGGCATCCCTTGAGAAGGCTTGACCGCGACTGCAGTGCAGATGATTCCGTAATAGAGAAATGCATCCAGGACAGCCAGGTCCTGAGAATCTGCATGAACACGGATGGCCTGCCTTATATCGTTCCGCTGTGCTTCGGCTATGAGAAGGTCGACGGCAGACGCGTATTTTATTTCCACAAGAACCGCAGGGGTCTTCTGTACGAACTCATCGAAAAGGATCCTCACTGTTCGTTCGAGCTGGAAGGGGAGCACTCCCTCTTCATGGACGAGGTCAAGGGGACATGCAACATGGACTATGCCTCGATCATCGGGGATGGGACCATTTCCCTCGTTGAGGGTGATGAGGAGAGGAAGAGGACGATTGACCTGCTGATGGACCATTATGGCAGAGGCGACTTCGGTTATGATGAGCGGCTAATGAGCGCGATCCTCGTCTTCAGACTGGAAGTGGACAGCCTCACATGCAAGGCGACCAGAGGCTGGAAGGAGAAGATGGGATGCTGATTGATGAAGCCCTTGTCAAGGAGGCTCTCGACACCGCGCTTTCCAGCGGTGCCGATTTCGCCGAGGTGTTCATTGAGGATACGCTCAACAACACGCTTCAGCTGATTGATGAAAAGGTCGACACCGTCTCCTCGGTATTCATATCCGGTATCGGGATACGGGCCTATCTGGGGCTCAGGAGCGTCAGTGCAACATCCAGCGACCTGTCACGGGATGCGGTGCTGGCCGCAGCGGGGAACGTCGCGTCGATCATCGCCGATGGTAGGCGCACCGCTGCGGAATTCAGGCTTTGCGAACGCCTCAACACGAATGTTCACAGGATCGAGGTGGTTCCTTCCTCCTATCCGGTGAAGGAGAAGGTCGAGATTGCAAGACGCATGAGCGCCGCCGCAAGAGGCTATTCCAATATGATCGGCCAGGTGACAGGTACGATCCAGGATGTGGACAGACGCATTCTTGTTGCAAACAGCGAAGGACTTCTGACCACCGACAGACAGATCAGGATTCGAGCCGCCTGCTCCGCCGTGGCGGTGAAGGGTGCAGAGAGCCAGACCGGATTCGACGGTCCCGGAAGACGGATGGGCATGGAGTTCTTCGATCTTGTCGCATCTCCGGAGGATATCGGGAGGGAGGCTGCACGCCAGGCCGTCGTCAATATCGAAGCCGGATACATGGACTCGGGAGTCTATCCTGTCGCGATCGAGAACGGCTTCGGAGGCGTCATCTTCCACGAGTCCTGCGGACACTCCCTTGAGGCGACAAGCGTTGCATACGGTACGAGCGAGTTCTGCGGCAGGAAGGGACAGTTGATCGCGAACGAGAAGGTCACGGCAATCGATGACGGGACGATCCCGAACGCATGGGGCTCCATCAACATAGATGACGAAGGCACTCCCACACAGCGCAAGGTGCTCATCGAGAAGGGGGTACTCAAACGCTACATGGTCGACAGGTTCAACGGCCGCAGGATGAATGAACCTTCCAGCGGTTCCGCCCGTCGTCAGAGCTATGCCTATACTCCTACCAGCAGGATGACCAACACCTTCATCGCGGCCGGTGAAGACCGCAATGAGGATATCATCGCAAGCATCGACCGGGGACTGTACTGTGCCAAGATGGGTGGTGGAAGCGTCAACCCTGTGACAGGCGAGTTCAACTTCGCGGTCACTGAGGCGTACATGATAGAGGACGGCAGGATCACACGTGCAGTGAGAGGCGCCTCTCTCATAGGTAGGGGAAGCGAGATTCTTCATGACATAGACATGGTCGGGACCGATATGAGGACAGGGCAGGGCATGTGCGGCTCTTCATCCGGATCCGTTCCGACAGATGTCGGTCAGCCGCTTATCCGCGTCAGGAAGATAATAGTCGGAGGCAGATGACATGATCGATCGTGAAGCCTTGAGAAATGCAGTCCAGAAGGAATGTGCAAGATTGGGAGTGGAGGACTGGGAGATCGTTTTCTCCAGCGGCACGTCCATCTCAGCGGAGATGGTGGACGAGGAACTTGTCGAGTTCTCGTCCGCAACCGAAACGGGCATCTCCGCCAGGCTCGTCGTCGATGGACGCGAGGGTGTCGCGACCAGCCAGCGGGTCGACCTCTCAATCATTTCGGATCTGCTTGCCAGAGCCCTTGAGAACAGCCGGGTCAAGGATGTCGACTCCTCATACATCCCCGAGATACATGGACCGGGGGACGCATATCCTGAAAAGACCTGCGGCAGAGGGTATCTCAGCAGTGCAGCAGAGATCCGTGATGTCCTTGCACGCACGCAGAGGACGCTCTTTTCGAGTGATGGTAGAGTTTCCAAAGGCACCTCGAGCTCAGCGGCGACAGGTAGCGGAGAGTCCTACGTCGAGAACTCAAAAGGACTGTCTTTATATGATTCCTGGGCTTCCAGCTATGTCTCGAGTTCGGTCATCGTCAAGGATGGCGAAGATGTGAAGAACGCCTTTCATGCAATCGAAGGGGATATTTGCAAGGCTGACATGAGACCAGCTGTGGACAAGGCGCTCAAGAGACTTTCCGCCGGAACGCTTGCCAGCGGTCCACGTCCTGTGATATTCACCCCGGACTGCTTCAACATGTTCCTTTCCACTTTCTCCTCCGCCTTTAGCGGGAAGAACGCCCTGCTAGGGCTTTCTCCGTATGGAGACAAGGTCGGAGACATGGTCGCCTCACCATGTGTGACTCTCATCGACGACCCTCTATACCCGGACTATCCGGCTCAGAGGACCTTCGATGGCGATGCCTATGCCACATACACTAAGACCGTTATCGAGGATGGTGTGCTCAAGACGCTTCTGTACAACAGACAATGGGCGCTGAAGGCAGGATGCCGTACGACCGGAAACGCACTCAGCACCGCGGCCGGCAGCGCGATATTTCCCTATTCGTTCTACATCGTCCCTTCCAGCAGCAGCTTCGACGAGCTTGCCGCGAAGGCGGGTGAGGGGCTGTACATCACGGCGATGAAGGGCTTCCATGCGGGAGCCGATGCGGTGAGCGGAGACTTCTCGATCGAGTCCAGCGGCTTCATCATATCGCATGGCAAGGTCGAAGAACCTGTCCAGGGTTTCACCGTTGCTGGGAACTTCTTCCAGATGCTGAAGGACATACAGGCTGTCGGGGACGACCTTGAATTCGATGTCACGCTTTCGAGTTTCCGTACCGGAAGCCCATCGGTTCTCGTCTCCGGTCTCTCTATTGCCGGAAAGCAGTGAAAAAGGTGTTTATACGGTGTTGATTCTTCTCACCCTTTATGCTAAAAGTAGGGAGTTGCCTCAGCAGACGATGCTGTAGCGATGTCGATGCCGGAATAGCTCAGGGGTAGAGCGGCTCACTCGTAATGAGCAGGTCAAGGGTTCAATTCCCTTTCCCGGCTGGAAACAAGAAGATGCAGTCCATAGAACGGGATTGCATCTTTTTTTCGCCAATCCCCTTTTCTTTTATTCGAAATCCTGTAATTTTAAGGCAGGAATTACGAAACGATGATAGACTTCATACAAGGAGGGCATGAAAATGGGTGATGTGTTTACCGGAAAGGGTGTCACCAGGGACCTGGTCGTTCCGATACCGGTTCCGCCGGACCAGAGGAAGCGCCCTTCGGTGATCGTCGGACAGACGATCGACGTCGCGGTCGCGAACTACTACCATTCGCTCTTTGCCGACGACCTATACAACTTCTACTTCTCCGACAACCTCTCGCCGGATGCGGACGCATATGACGACATGGTTGACACTGAGGGTGAAGAAGAGTATTGACTTGAGCATGACCGTTCTTGGAATAGAGACCAGCTGTGACGAATGCTCTGCAGCCGTCGTCAGAGATGGAAGGGACATCCTGTCCAATGTGATAGCCACACAGATCGAGCTGCACAAGCCCTACCAGGGGGTTGTGCCCGAGCTTGCAAGCCGCCTTCATACCGAATGGATCAGCCAGGTCGTCAAGGCGGCAATCGCCCAGGCGGGGCTTAGGAACGAGGACATCGACGCTGTCGCCGTATCCAACAGGCCCGGTCTGCTGGGATCTCTTCTCGTCGGTGTGAACTTCGCCAAGTCGTTTGCCTACGCCCTCGGCATACCCGTGATCGGCATCGACCACATCAGGGCCCATCTGTATGCATCCCAGATCGAGAATCCTCTGGAGTACCCGTATCTCGGCGTGCTTGTTTCAGGCGGGCACACCGTGATCTGCCGGGTTGAAGGATATGACAGCATACAGGTCCTCGGCACGACCATAGACGATGCGATTGGAGAGGCCTTCGACAAGGTCGCCAAGTTCTATGACCTGGGTTATCCCGGTGGCGTCGTGATCGACAGGCTCAGCAAATCCGGCGACCCCATGGCGTTCCTTTTCCCTGGTCCGACGCTTGACAGGGGAGAGCATCCCTACGACATGTCGTACAGCGGACTCAAGACCGGTGTGATAAACCAGCTGGACAAGTTCCGTAACGGCGATGCTCAGGCGACTCCGGAAAACATAGCAGCTTCGTTCCAGCGCTGTGCCGTCGGCATTCTGATGAAGAGGGTGAAGGCCGCATTGAAGGATACCGGTCTCAAGCGTGTTTCTGCAGGTGGCGGAGTCGCCGCCAACAGCCTTCTTAGAAGCGAGCTCAAGGCTCTGGAGCAGGGTGGATACACTGTGACCTTCCCGTCGCTCAAGCTTTGCACGGACAATGGTGCGATGGTCGCGGGTCTTGCCTACCGCTATCTGCAGGACGGTTTCAGGGATGATCTCAGACTTACCGCCAGCAGCCGCGTTGCCGCCTTCAAGCACGCTTATCCTTGAGTCCTGATCGACATTGACATTGGAAGGAGATGATAGCGACTAGGCCTCATCTCCTTTTCTTATAATGTGCCCTCTGAAAACCTTGACGGGGGGCAAATGCTCTACTCTTGCATCGAAAACGGGCTGCAACGCCCACGAGAAAAAGGGGAGAGTAATCATGAAAAGACTAATTGGTATCCTGCTTGTCGTTCTTGTAGTCTTCTGTTTCGTCGCATGTGATAGCGACAATCCGAGTCCATCCGGGTCTGCATCAATGCCAGCTGATGAAAATGTGCTTGCTGTATTTAAGAATGTGATGGGTGATTTGGGGCAGTTGTTCGGCTCTAGTCCAGAAGCTATGGAGATTTTGAAGACAAAGTTTGATTTGAATGAATCTACAATAACATACACACTGAAGGCTAACCAGACGGTTGAAGGTCCAATAAGCGGTTTTGTCTACACTTATGCTGTTGTTCGAAATGGTTCCATGGAGGCTGATGTAAAGTATTCTGATGGTACAAGTAACCACTCGTTCCATTTTGTGATTGGTAACGATTCTTTGAGCATTGTCTATGACGGATCATCCTATTACGTGGACAGCACAATGGCACCCTAAGGATATCCATCAAACTAATTGCTGATTTTATTCAGATCATACAAGTGCCTGCTTTTTTGGTGGGCACTTGTGTTCTTTATGGGTGAAGGTTGAAATACTCTTCTGATTCAACCATCATTTTGGATGCATGGCTTTTTTTCAAGGATAATGCCCAAATTCAAATTGACAATTTCTTATACTATAAGAACTTATATTAAACGTTCTAAAAAATGAACATTTTTGGCGAATTCTAGTTGACACTTATGCGCGTTTCAGGTAGTTTACTTGAGGACTGGAAAACAGAGATTGGGATGTAGTGTAATGGTAACACTGCAGATTCTGGTTCTGCCTTTGGGGGTTCGAATCCCTCCATCCCAGATCTGAAACAATGGTTCCTTCGTCTAACGGTTAGGACGGGAGATTCTCAGTCTCTAAATAGGGGTTCGATTCCCCTAGGAACTAAAAGAGGAGCAGCACAGGAACCAAGGTCTGTGCTGCATTTTTTTTGCTTTGGAGAGTTTTGATGATTACAGCTAGCAACATTTCCCTTTCGTATGGAACCCAGGTACTGTTCAAGGACGTGAACATCAAGTTCACACCGGGCAACTGCTATGGCATCATCGGTGCCAACGGAGCAGGAAAGTCCACATTCATGAAGATACTCTCCGGCGAGATCGAGGCCGATAGCGGAGAGGTGATCATCACTCCGGGCGAGAGAATGGCGGTTCTCAGACAGGACCACTTCGCATTCAACAAGTACGGAGTCCTCGAGACCGTCATCATGGGTTACGACAAGCTGTATTCCGTGATGAAGGAGAGGGACGAGATATACGCCAAGGAGGACTTCAGCGAGGAGGACGGTCTCAGGGCCGCCGAACTCGAGACGGAGTTCGCCGAGATGGGAGGCTGGGAGGCCGAGAGCGAGGCGGCGCAGATGCTGGACGGTCTTGGCATCCCCACCGACCTGCATGACAGGAAGATGGAGGAGATCGAGGACAATCTCAAGGTCCGCGTCCTGCTTGCCCAGGCGCTGTTCGGCAATCCCGACATCCTGCTTCTGGACGAGCCTACGAACCACCTCGACCTGGAGTCGGTGCACTGGCTCGAGGACTTCCTGGCCGACTTCAACAACACCGTCATCGTCGTCAGCCATGACAGACACTTCCTCAACACGGTCTGCACCCATATCTGCGACATCGACTATGGAAAGATCCAGCTGTATGTCGGCAACTACGACTTCTGGTACATGTCCAGCCAGCTTGCCGCCAAGCAGCTGAAGGACGAGAAGAAGAGGAGGGAGGACAAGATCGCCGAGCTCAAGGAGTTCATCCAGCGCTTCAGCTCGAACGTCGCAAAGGCCAAGCAGGCCACGAGCCGCAAGAAACTCATCGAGAAGCTCACGCTCGACGATATCAAGCCCTCCAGCAGGAGATTCCCCTATGTGGCCTTCAAGCCGGAACGCGAGATCGGAAAGAACTGCCTCGAGATCAAGGACCTGTCGAAGACAATCGACGGCCAGGTCATCTTCGACAAGCTAAACCTTACGATCAACCCTGGTGACAAGGTCGCATTCGTCGGCCCCAACCACTATGCCAAGACAGTCCTCTTCCAGATACTTGCAGGTGAGATGGAGCCCGATTCCGGCAGCTACACCTGGGGCGTCACGACTTCGCTCAGCTACTTCCCGAAGGACAACACGAGCATGTTCGACACCGACATGTCCATCGCCGACTATCTCCAGCAGTTCAGCAAGGAGGATGACGACACTTTCGTCCGTTCGTTCCTTGGCAGGATGCTTTTCACCGGTGACGAGGCCCTCAAGGCCTGCCGGGTCCTGTCTGGAGGCGAGAAGGTCCGTGTCGTCCTGGCCAAGATGATGCTGGAAGGAGCCAACTGCATGATCTTCGACGAGCCGACCAGCCACCTGGATCTGGAGGCCATCCAGGCACTCAACGACGGACTGATCAACTTCAAGGGGACGCTGCTGTTCAACAGCCATGACCACCAGTTCGTCGACTCGATCGCCAACAGGATAATCGAGTTCACCCCGACCGGACTCATCGACCGCTTCACCACGTTCGAGAGCTACATCAACGACAAGAGCATCGATGCACTCCGCGACAAGGCCTATGAGGGGAAGCACCACGTCGTGCTTCTTTAACCGGATGCTTGCAGTAGTCGACATAGGGAACACGAACATTGTCCTTGCCATTCACGACGGCAACGACTGGAGACATATCTGGCGCGTCTATTCCGACCAGAGGAAGACAGGGGACGAGTACTACGTAATCTTCCGTTCCCTGATCGAAGGCGAAGGCGTCGACGTGACTAGCGTCGACAGCGTCATAATCTCATCGGTCGTGCCCAATCTGACACGTTCCATGCAGAAGGACATGCAGAGGATCTTCAACCGCGAGGCCCTGGTCGTCACGCATGACATCCACACCGGGCTTGTGCGCGAATCGATTCCCCAGGAGCTCGGAAGCGATCTTCTGTGCAACCTGGCATGGGCCCATCACACCAGACCGGACGATACGGTCATGACCGTCGACTTCGGCACGGCCCTGACATTCTCGACCGTGGACGGTGAAGGGCGTGTCAAGGGCGTTGCGATCGTACCAGGCCTGCTGACGAGCGTGAATGCGCTCTTCGGCTCCACTGCGCAGCTTCCCCAGGTCGAGCTCAAGATACCCACGACCGTGATGGGACGCAACAGCGAGGATTCGATAAGGGCGGGAATAATGTACGGTTATGCCGGGCTTGTGGAGAGCATCATCCATCGGACCGAGGACGAACTTGGCCACAGGCTCTATGTGATGGCGACAGGCGGGCTGAGCATGACGATCTCGCCCCTCATATCGAGGATCGACCATCTCGACAAGAGACACACCCTCGATGGTCTCCGCCTCATCGCCTCGTTAAACCTCCAGAACAGATAGACCGTCTTCGAATATCGTGACCTCGGTCCCGTCGCATAGCGTCGCGACGACCTTGAGGTCCCTGCCTCCGACGGGGATCTCGAGACGGGCGAAGCCTGTGTTGAGACCGTTGCGAGCAAGTTCCGACTCGTCGTCAAGCGTCACGAGTTCGGGGCTGACACCTCCGAACACGACCTGGCTCGTCCTCATCCTGTCCAGCTGCGGGATTCCGAATGAGCGGTGGAAGCCGGCGGCCTGGGTCAGACTCTCGCACAGCACGATCTCTCCAATGCATGACGACATTGAATCGATGTTCATGTAGGCGTCGACAAGGTCATTCCTGTCGCTTCTGAAGGCCGTGATGCGGCCTTCATGCACTTCGACTTCTACATCCTCCACGACCGAATCGAAGAAGCGGAAGGGATAGGTCGACCTGAAATGGCCTTCCGCTTTCGAAAAGTCCACCGGCACGATTATGTCTTCGCACGGAAGAGTGGGGTAGAAGAACCTGCCTCCATCAAGTCTGGATGCGCTGGTGCCGATCTTCGAGCCCGAGGCTAGTTGTACCTCCAGCTCAATCGTCGAGCTTGTCAGCGTCAGCTTCCTGATATCCATCGCGTTGAGTATCCTGCAACGCTCTGACAGGGTCCTTTCGAGTGTGGATGTGAAGTCGTTTCCCTCCTCGATCGAAAGGAAGTCGGCAAGGTCCAGATACAGCCTGTCCACAGTCGCCGAAGGACCATAGACGAACTCGGCCCATGATGCCGTCGGGACGTAGGCGACGGCGTAGGGAATCGCGATCCTCCTGTCAAGGAAGATCGGGTCGGCAAGCAGCCGATGCCTCTGGAGGTTCACGGCATTCATCTCTGCATCCCTGTCGAACGGATGGACTGTGAAGGTGGCAAGATGGAGCATCACGTTCCCCACAGCGTCCTTCTGGGCGAACTCGGGTGCGATCTCGTCGACGGACTCGACCCTGCCGTTCTCTATGTAGACCAGAGCGACGGGTACTCCGCTCGTTTCGGCGGCCTCGTGGGCGACCTTGTGGGCGAAGGCGATCGTCTGGTCGTCTGCATGTATGGTCAGCTTCTCCCCATCCTCGAGCCTGAGCATGGAATGGACTATGAAATGGGCGTATCTGTCGGCAAGCGTATCCATGGAAAACCTCGTGTAACAAAAAACTCCTTGTGGACAAGGAGCTTTCGTTCATCGGTTAAGCGTCCGACGGGAATCGAACCCGCATCTTCAGCTTGGAAGGCTGGGGTAATAGCCATTATACGACAGACGCAATGACGATGTGTAAATTAGCAGAGAAGACGGCATTTAGTCAATAAAAACCGGACAAAGATTTCAACATTTATTCTAATGCCTTCTCTGGCAATGAGTTGTCCCGGTTGACAACGGACTGTCTTGATGCTTGAATACGTGGCGACACAATCTATTCCATTCATGCGGAGGTTCTATCATGGGACAGCGAGGTGAGATGTTCTCTTCAAGACTGGTGAGGAAGGACAGGACGTATTTCTTCAACGTCAAGGAGAACATGTATGGCGATCTTTATCTGAACATCGTCGAGAGCAAGCCCACTGAGGGCGGCAGCTTCCTCAGACAGTCGGTCCTGGTCTACCAGGAGGACATCGGCGAGTTCATCAAGGAGATGCAGAAGAGTCTGGACTATCTGAAGATGCATGCCAGAAAGGCATCCAGCAGACAGGTGGTGGAAGAGGAGTGAATACGACGCTCTTCGCATTCCTGATATCTCTTTTTGCGGGACTGTCCACCGCCATCGGCGGTCTTGTCCCGCTCTTCACCGACAGGAGGAGCACGCGTTTCCTGTGCTTCTCCCTCGGCCTTTCGGCCGGCGTCATGGTCTATGTCTCGTTCATGGAGATGCTTCCCGAGGCGATCGCCTCCCTGGGTGCTTACTATTCCAGAAGGACCGCGGGCTTGATGGCGCTCGCCTTCTTCCTGATCGGTATGGCTGTGATCGCGCTGATCGACAGGCTCGTCCCGGAAAACGACAATCCACATGAGTTCGGCAGCGAGAGGAAAGGCGGAGACCTCGGAAAGATGGGTCTTCTCAGCGCACTTGCGATAGCGGTGCACAACTTCCCGGAGGGCCTTGCGACTTTCATGAGCGCCCTGGAGGACCCTGTAAGCGGCGTGTCGATCGCAATCGCAATAGCATTGCACAACATCCCCGAGGGCATAACGGTCGCCTCTCCCGTCTACCACTCTTCAGGCAGAAGACTCAAGGCGTTCCTCCTGGCTCTCGGCTCAGGCATAGCGGAGCCGGTGGGTGCCCTCCTGGGCTTCCTCTTCCTGTCGAGCGTGTTCACCCCGTTCACATCCGCCCTGGTCTACGCCCTTGTGGCGGGCATCATGGTCTATCTTGCATTCGACGAGCTGCTGCCGACTGCGGAGAACTACGGCCATCATCATCTTGTCACCTACGCCGTGATTCTCGGCATGGTCCTCATGGGCCTTACACTGGCTCTTCTCTAGACAGGATCCTCCTGAGGAACGTCCTCCTGTGGAGAGGACATGGTCCGAATTCCTCAAGGGCCTGTATGTGGGCCCTGGTGCCGTAGCCCTTATGCACGGCGAATCCGTACTGGGGATAGAGTGCATCCATCTCGATCATGAAGCGGTCGCGGGCGGTCTTTGCGAGAATGCTCGCCGCCATTATCTCGGGGATCTTCGAATCGCCCTTGACGACAGCGACGACGTTCGCGTCACGGTCCGAGGGAATCGCGGGAGTCCTGTTGCCATCCACATAGAACGTCGAGATCGGATGCCGTATGGCGATCTCCTCGTAGCACATCGCCATGGCCTTCATCGTCGCGGCGAGTATGTTGATCGAATCGATCTCCTCCTGGTCGATGAAGACGATAGACCAGTCGATCGCATTCTCCCTGATGAACGGTTCGAGTTCGAAGCGTCTCTTCTCGCTGAGCTTCTTGCTGTCGTCCAGGACAGTGGTGTCGAAGTCCTGGGGAAGGATGCATGCGGCTGCGCATACGGGCCCTGCAAGGGGTCCGCGTCCCGCCTCGTCGCATCCGCATACGAAGCCCGGTCTGGAGAAATCGAATAGAGTTGGCTGTTCTTCCATAAACTGTCCAAGAATGCTATCTTTGCAGACACGCCAAGTCAACTCCGGGAGGGAAAGGGTTGTTTCTAAAGTGCCTCGACATCAACGGCTTCAAGAGCTTCGCCGACAAGACACACATAGACTTCAGCGACGGAATCACAAGCCTTCTCGGTCCCAACGGCTGCGGCAAGTCCAACATCGTCGACTCGATCAAGTGGGTGCTTGGCGAGCAGTCGACCAAGACGCTCAGGGCGGGCAGGATGGAGGACGTCATCTTCAACGGCACCGACACCCGCAAGCCGCTGCAGTTCGCCGAGGTTGCGCTTACCATCGACAACAGCGAGCACAAGCTGCAGACGGACCTCAGCGAGATAGAGATCAAGCGCCGCGTCTTCCGCACGGGCGAGAGCGAATACTACCTTAACAGGCAGCGCTGTCTGCTGAAGAACATACGCGAGCTCTTCTTCGACACGGGAATCGGCAAGTCCGCGTACTCCATCCTCGAGCAGGGCAAGATCGACCAGATCCTTTCGTCCAAGCCCGAGGACAGGCGCTACATCTTCGAGGAGGCTGCAGGCATCTCCCGCTTCAAGGCGGAATGCAACGAGGCCCAGAAGAAGATCGACAGGACCGACGAGAACATCGCCCAGGTCGAGAGCATAATCGCGGCCGAGAAGAGGACGTACAATTCCCTTAAGAACCAGGCCGAGAAGGCCATGAGCTACAACGAGCTGGTCAAGCGTCAGCTCGAGCTCGACGTCACCCTGCATGCGATCAAGATCAGGACGTTCACCAATCTCAAGGCGGTCAGGGCGGAGCAGAAGGCGAGCAACCAGAAGCGGCTCGAGGAGCTCAACGCCTCTCTGGACGGTTTCAGGACCGGTATAGAGGAGGAGCAGGTGCTCGTCAGGGAGAAGAACCGTACGTCTTTCGACCTCCAGTCCCAGATCACGAAGGACGAGGAGGCCATCAACAGCCGAAACGAGCGCATAAGGATCCTTGAGGAGCAGTATCGCGAGTACATCCGCAGCCGCGACGAGTTCAGCCAGAAGATCGAGGGCTTCAACTCCATGATCGAGCGCGACAGACGCGAGCTGGAGCAGAACGAGGAGAGCATCGCCGACAAGGAGGAGCTTCTCGAGGAGTCATCCAGTCAGCTGGCACATGCGCATAGGATGATCCAGGACGACCTGGCCAGAGTCGACGAGGAGAACGCCTGCCTCGAGAAGGAGGAGCAGAGCATCCTCGTCAACGAACAGCGCATCGGCGACCTGTCGCAGGAGCTGAAGAAGGTCATAGAGGACCTTGCGCTCGAGCTGGACGAGAAGATGGGCGAGGAGTACTCGTTCGCCAGAAGGAAGGGCTTCGAGGATGACCTCGTCCAGAGAATCGATGTCCTTTCCCGTCGTCTTGGCGAGAAGGCCGCGTTCTATCGTGGTCTTCCTGAAGGAACCGACATACATGAGCGTCTCGATTCGGACTTCAAGTCGATCATCTCCTCCGTCGAGGCGATCCGCCAGGCCTTCCTGGACTACAGGGGATCCATTCCTCCATTCATCGATTCGCTGCTTGCCCCTGAAGGCCTTCTGACACGCAAGAGGAGCATAGCGGAGGAAGAGGAGGCGTGTCGTGAATCGATTGCACGCAGCCGCACCCGCATAGCTGCCTGCCGCCAGACCATTGCGACGCTCTCACAGGAGATAGAAGGACTTCGCGAGACTGTGAAGACGATCGAGATCAAGGTGGCCTCGATGAAGGCCTCCCTCGACTCGGCCCGGCAGATCGCGCAGAACATAAGGCGCAGCATCGAGGAGACCACAGCCTCGCTGGACGACGCGCAGACCAGGGTCGCCTTCTATGACGGCAGGATATCCGATACGGACCACAGCATCCGCCAGGCCGAGGAGGAGAAGGCTGAGCTGGTCGACCGGATCTCTGATGCCAGGGGAAGACTTCAGGGCGTCATGGAGGAGATCCGTTCCCTCAACAGCCAGCTCGAGGACAGGCAGAAGGCCAAGGACCAGGCGATAGAGACCATCCATCTTCTCAGGAACGAGATAGAGAAGAGCGAGCTGTGGTCCAACCAGGCGGATGAACAGATCTCCATGCTCTTCTCCGGCTTCCTCAACACCTATTCCAGAAGCCTCGGGGAATACAAGGAGACTCTCGAGTCGGACGATCTTCCAGACCAGACCCTCGTCGAGAACGAGCTTGGAGAGGTGCGCCGTCAGATCGCCGCTCTTGGGCCGAACATCAACCACATGGCTGTCGACGACTTCAAGGAGGCGCAGGAGCGCTACGACTTCTATACGAAGCAGCTGGACGATCTGAACAAGGCCAAGGCCGATCTGGAGAAGGTCCTCGCCGAGATCCAGGAGAAGAGCATCCAGATGTTCATGACCACCTACAAGCAGATCAGCGACAACTTCCAGGCCATGTTCAAGCGTCTTTTCAACGGCGGCAGGGCCGAGATCACGCTTGCCGACGAGGAGAACGTCCTGACCAGCGGAATCGACATATTCGCCCAGCCTCCTGGAAAGAAGCTGATCAGCCTGACCCTGCTCTCCGGTGGAGAGCGCAGCATGACGGCAGTCGCCCTGCTGTTTGCCACATACCTGGTCAAGCCCAGCCCGTTCTGCATACTGGACGAGATCGACGCCGCACTGGACGACAAGAACATCGGCTACTTCCTGAACGTACTGGAGGACTTCAGCCAGACCAGCCAGTTCATCATAATCACGCACAACACCCATACCGTCATGGGGTCTCAGTCATTGCTCGGTGTCACGCAGATGGAGGCCGGCGTCTCCACCACCGTCACGTACAAGCTCGCCAACATCGCCGGCGAGGCGGTTATCCTCGACGAGGACGACGAGCGGGTCGACTTCGACAAGGACGGAAAGCGGAAGGCGAAATCTTGACGCGTCAGACTGAAAAACTGTATAAATGACTCTTGCCATCAGGATAAGGAAGAATGTTCGATAGCCTAAGCACAAAGTTCTCATCCATCATTAAGAGCCTGTCGGGGAAGGGCAGGATCACGGAGAAGAACATCCGCGATGCAGTCGAGGAGATCAAGATCTCCCTGCTGGATGCCGATGTCAATCTCCGCGTCGTCCGTCGCTTCATCAACTCGACGCTCGAGGAGGCGTTGGGTGAGAAGGTGCTCCTGTCCGTCGATCCGGGCCAGCAGTTCACCAAGATCGTCTACGACAAGATGGTCGCACTGCTCGGCGGCGACGACCAGGGACTGAAGCTAAAGGGCCGCGACACGACCAGCATCATCCTCATGATGGGCCTCCAGGGGTCTGGAAAGACGACCACCGCAAGCAAGCTCGCGCTCCGTCTCACAAAGGAAGGGCGCAAGGTCATGCTGGTGGCGGCGGACCTGGTCCGTCCCGCTGCCGTGACACAGCTGCAGGTGCTTGGAGAGAAGGTCGGCGTAAGGGTGTTCGCGATCCCCGGCGAGAAGGATCCGGTCAAGGTTGCCAGGGAGGCGGTCTCCACCGCCCGTCATGAGCTGTACGACACGGTGATCATCGACACCAGCGGACGCATGCATCTCGACGAGACTCTGATGAAGGAGATCGTCGACATCGCCAGGGCGGTCAACCCCGACGAGACGCTCTTCGTGGCCGATGCAATGACAGGCCAGAACGCCGTCACCATCGCCCAGGAGTTCGAGCAGAAGGTCGGCATAAGCGGAGTCATACTCTCGAAGTTCGACTCCGATACGCGTGGCGGTGCCGCGCTCTCGCTCAAGAGCGTCGTCGGCAAGCCCCTCAAGTTCATAGGCACAGGAGAGAAGCCTGAGGACCTCGAGGTCTTCCATCCCGACAGGATCGCCCAGCGCATCCTTGGAATGGGTGATGTCGTATCTCTGGTCGAGAAGGCGCAGCAGGTCTTCGACGAGAAGGAGGCCGAACGTCTCGCCCAGAAGATGCAGAAGAACACCTTCGACCTCCAGGACTACCTCGACCAGCTTGAGAACATGGACAAGATGGGCTCTGTAGACAAGATCCTCGATATGATTCCCGGTGCGAAGGGGAACGTCAGCGCGGACGACATCGACATGAAGCAGTTCGAGATCCAGAAGGCTATCATCAAGTCCATGACGAAGTTCGAGCGTTCGAACTACCGTATCATAGGACCGAGCAGGCGCAAGCGGATCGCGAAGGGGTCGGGCACTTCCGTGGCCGACGTCAACAGACTCCTGAAGCTCTTCGAGAAGCAGAAGCTGATGATGAAGAAGCTGATGGGAAACAGGAAAATGCAGGCTCAGATGCTGAAGAACTTCATGTGAGCCTATCAAGTAGAATAAGGAGAAAAACCGTGGTTAGCATCAGATTGAAGCGTTTCGGCGCAAAGAAGAGACCCTACTACCGCATCGTCGTCATGGACAGCAGGGCTGCAAGGTCCTCCGCGACCATCGACGAGCTGGGTACCTATCACCCGATCGAGGCAGAGGACAAGCAGGTCACCGTCGACGCGGACAAGGCGAAGAAGTGGCTTGCAAACGGCGCACAGCCTTCTGCAACTGTCAAGAAGATCTTCAACAAGCAGGGAATTTCCATTTCACGCCAGAGTCAGAACTGATTCCCTCAAGGAGCGTGACATATGGAGAAGGAACTGGTTGAATTCCTGGTCAGGAGTCTTGTGGACAGACCGGAGGAGGTCAGTGTCAACGTCGTCGAAGGCGAGAAGTCGACAATACTCGAGCTTCATGTCGCCGAGGACGACATCGGCAAGGTCATCGGCAAGCAGGGACGCATCGCCAAGGCCATCAGGACCATACTCTCGGCATGTGCCACAAAGGACGGCAAGAGAGCCAGTCTGGAGATTCTCGACTGAAACAGGACAGGATCTGGCGGGAGTCATCTCCCGCCAGTGGTCTTTTCTCTGGAACCTCAAGTGAAATCGATTATGGAAGAAGGACTCCTTGCGACCGCATCGGTCGGTCGGACACATGGTTATGAGGGCTTCCTGCTCATCCATCCATACAGTGGTGAGACGGACCACCTCAAGCGTCTTGGAAAGTGCATCATCGTCTGTCGTGACGGCAGACGGGTCGAGGTGCGTGTCATCGACACGAAGGAGCACAGCGACAGCTTCCTCATGCGCTTTTCCGGCTACGAGAGCAAGGAGAGGGCGGCTCTTCTCTCCGGAGGAAGGATGTTCATCCGTCGAGAGGACGGTCCTGTGCTCGGCGAAGGAGAATACTATATCGCGGACCTCTTCGGCCTTTCGCTCGTATGCTCGGGAAAGGTCGTGGGCACGGTCGAATCCGTCTGCGACGGGGCCCAGGCGGACTATCTCATGGTCAGGAAGTCCGATGGACAGACCATCCTGGTCCCGAACATGGAGCCTTTCGTCTCCAGACCCGATTTCGAAAAGGGTACGATAGAGCTCCTGAACAGCTCCCTGCTGGAAATCTGAGACATGCACATCGACATCCTCACTCTCTTTCCTGATATGGTATCCAGCTTCTTCACCTCCTCGATAATGGCAAGGGCGGTGGAGAAGGGCATCATTTCATACCGTATCGTGAACTTCCGCGACTACGCCGAGGACCGGCACCGAACCTGTGATGACGTGCCTTATGGCGGGGGAGCAGGGATGGTCCTCAAATGCGAGCCGATCGGACGGGCACTGGAGGAGGTCGATGCAAAAAACAGGCGCGTCATCTTCCCGACGCCTTCCGGCAGACTCTTCAATCAGGAGTATGCCCAGGAGCTCAGCCGGGAGGAGAACCTCGTCTTCATCTGCGGCCATTACGAAGGACTCGACCAGAGGATAATCGATACATATGTTGATGACGAGATCTCCATTGGGGACTACGTGCTGTCCTCCGGCGAGACCAGCTCGATAGTCATAATCGATGCGGTCTACAGACTGGTCGAAGGCGTCATCGCCTCGGAGAGTCTGGAGGACGAGAGCTTCTCGAACGGACTGCTTGAATACCCGCAGTACACCAGGCCCGAAAGGTATTGCACAAAAAGCGTTCCTGATGTATTGTTGTCAGGTCATCACGAAAGGATTGCTACCTGGCGTGATTTCCGTATGCTCGAAAAAACGATGCTGAGCAGACCGGAAGTGCTTTGCCGAGCCTCTCTCGACTTGGCAATGCGGAGAAGACTTGTAGAACTTATCAACGAAATGAAGGGGTAATGTCGTATGGACATCATCAGAACAATCGAAGCCAGACAGATGAAGAAGGATGCTGAGAACTTCTCCATCGGAGACACCGTCAAGGTCTTTTTCAAGATCGTCGAGGGTACGACTGAGAGAATCCAGGTCTTCGAAGGCATCGTGATCGCAAAGAACAACACGGGCATCAGGAAGACCTTCGTCGTCAGGAAGATCAGCTATGGCGTCGGTGTCGAGAGGATCTTCCCTCTCCACTCGCCCAGGATCGAGAAGATCGAGGTCGTCAGAAGGGGTCGCGTCAGAAGAGCGAAGCTCTACTACCTCAGAGACAGGGTGGGCAAGGCCGCCAAGGTCAAGGAGCTCATCAGGAAGAAGGCGGACTGATCTTCTTCGACTTCGGATCAGGGACCGGACGGCTCACGGCTGTCCGGTTCTTCGTTTATTGTCTAAACATGCGATTTGAAACATAATGGTTGAGGTATGAGCAAGAAGTCATCTAAAGGCCAGTATGGAGCCAGGAAGAACGGAAGACCCTCCAGGGACCGGAGGAGACGCAAGGGCGGTGGGGATGACTCCCGCCTCGTAGGTTTCAGGACTCTCGACCAGGTCGTCGGCGCGCCGAAGAGCCATTCATATCATTCGAAGCTGCCTGTGACTGAGCCGAAGATCGTCAAGGAACCGTTCGATACCTGCGCCATATGTGGTGAAAGAATAGAGAGTGTCGCCAACGCAATGTACTCTCCAGAGGGGCAGCTCGTACATTTCGACTGCGTGCTCGAGAAGCTCAAGGGCGAGAATCCGCTTGAAGAGGGGCAGGTCCTCTCATATTCCGGCCATGGCAACTTCGCCGTCTTCGAGAAGGACGGTGATGGAAAGTGGATCGTCGTCAGACGGATCCAGTACGAGGATGGCGAGCGTCTGGAGAAGATCAGGAGCTATGTCGAGGAGAACAAGGTATGACAGACCATCATGTCGCCATGTTCCCCGGTTCGTTCGATCCACCGACACTCGGCCATGTCAACATCATCCGTCGTTCCCTCAGGCTCTATGACAGACTGTATGTGGTCGTGGCCGACAACATCAGCAAGAAATGCCTCTTTACCGCCCAGGAGAGGGTGGACATGCTCAAGGACATCTTCCGGGACAGCGACAACATCGTCGTCGTCTCCTATGACGGGCTGATGGTCGATTTCGCACGCAGGAACGGAATCGGTGTGATGATACGGGGCGTGAGGGCGATGGGCGATTTCAGCTACGAGTTCGAACTTGCAATGACGAACAAGCAGATGATGAGCGATCTCGAGGTCCTCTTCATGCCCACCGACCCCAGCTATTTCATGCTCCGTTCATCACAGATCAAGGAGATGGCGGCCTTCGGGGCCGACGTATCCTCGCTCGTTCCCGAGCAGGTCGTCAGGCTTCTGAGGGACAAGATCGTCCCGGCAAGTCCTTTGCACGACGAAAGATGAGGCCCCTTACATCTCTGATTGAGAAAAATGAGGGACTGACGTGTTGACAAGATGCCGCCATCTATGCTTGAATGGCGTTGTTTGACGGAGAGGTTCCCGAGCGGTCAAAGGGGGCAGACTGTAAATCTGTTGGCTTAGCCTTCGAAGGTCCGAATCCTTCT
>CALXKL010000016.1 GCA_944388965.1 uncultured Spirochaetales bacterium
ACGGAGAGGTTCCCGAGCGGTCAAAGGGGGCAGACTGTAAATCTGTTGGCTTAGCCTTCGAAGGTCCGAATCCTTCTCTCTCCAGATACGGAAGACGCCTCCCAGCGATGGGAGGTTTCTTTTTTCCTGGAGGACATGTGGCCTGGTACGACAATGGAGTCGAATTCTCATGCAGGATGTGCGGACACTGCTGTTCAGGTGAGCCTGGTTCCGTCTTCCTTTCGGACAAGTCGATCGACGATATCTCGTCATTCCTTGGAATGGACAGGCAGGAGTTCCTCCAGAAGTATACGCGGCAGGTGGACATGGGCACATATCGCCAGATATCACTGAAGGAGAGGGATGACTACAGCTGCGTCTTCCTCGGCGAGAAGGGATGCACGATCTATCCCGTCAGGCCTCTACAGTGCATGACATATCCGTTCTGGCCATACCTGTTCGAGGACAGGGCCTTGTGGGAGGCGGAGAAGTCCAACTGTCCCGGCATCGGCAGCGGAGAGCATCATGATGCGAACGAGATCAGGCGTCTGGTCAGACAGACTCTGCTTGAAAAACTCGTGACGATCGTCGATTAGCGATTGCCTTTGGCTGTCATCTGGACTATTTTCTAGAAGGTGGGGTTCCGTTTTGGCGTTTTCTGACAGGACAATAGAGGAGATCAAATCCAGACTGAGCATTGTCGATGTGGTGTCTTCCTATACCCAGGTGCTTCAGCGCAACAACGGATTCTGGATCCGATGTCCATTCCATGGCAACGGAAACGAGAGGACTCCCAGCTGCAAGCTCAACATGGAGAGGGGAAGCTACTACTGCTTCGCCTGTCATGAGCATGGAAGCATGTTCGACTTCGTCATGAAGATGGACAAGGTCACATTCCCCGAGTCCGTGCGCATGCTGGCCCAGAAGGCCGGTGTCGCCATCGAGGACGAGAGTCCGGCGGATGCCAAAAGGAAGGAGGAGAAGACCAGCCTCTACGAACTTAACGAGCAGATGGCCAGGACTTTCCATGACATGCTCATGTCGAGCCAGGAGGCCGAGGAGGCCAGACTGTATCTTGCACGCAGGAAGATAACGGACGAGACGATCAGACGATTCGATCTGGGTTATGCACCCCGTGATCCGAAATGGCTGCACACCCATCTGACGAAGCTCGGATACAGTGATGACTTCCTCCGCCAGAGCGGCTTCTTCAGCCGCAACAGCTATCCTTATCCGCTTTTCTGCAACCGCCTGATGTTCCCCGTCAAATCCTGGCAGGGCCGTGTCGTCGCCTTCGGAGCCAGGGACCTGACGTTCCGTGACGATACGCCGAAGTACATAAACACACCCGAGACCGCGGTGTATTCGAAGAAGCACAATCTCTATGGCTTCTTCGAGTCGCTCGATACCGTGAAGAAGGGCCATGAGGTCATCGTGTGCGAGGGGAACTTCGATGCGATCAGTCTGCACCAGGCCGGTCTGACCTGTGCCGTCGCCCCGTTCGGAACCGCGTTCACCAGCGAGCAGGCAGGGCTCATCGCACGCTATGCCTCGGTGGTGAAGCTCCTGTTCGACACGGACCAGGCCGGGCAGGATGCGACGGTCAAGGCCGTGACGATGCTTCAGGAGAAGGGGCTCGAGACGAGGATCCTGTCTCTCGACAGGTACAAGGATGCATCCGAGTATCTGGAGAAGGAGGGGCCCCAGGCTCTGAAATCCACTCTCGAAGTGTCTAGCGACGCCTTCACGTATCTTGTAAAACGGGGGCTGGATTTATATAATACTAGAACGCCCAAGGGGAAGTCGGAATTCGTCCAGAGCATGGCACCTTTCCTCAATGCCACAGTCAGCAATGTGGAGAGGGATGCATATGTGAGGCAGATTTCACAGATCCTTGGCGTAGGTGAGGTGGAAATCGGACGGGATCTGGCCGGTGCGCTGTCTTCTTCGCGCCAGGTGGTGCGGCAGCAGAACGTCGACCAGGACTCATCCTCCATCCATTTCAGGCGGCTGAAGGTCGGAAGCATCTCCCCGGATCTGTACATGATGCTCATGTTCGCGAATCATAGGGATCTGTTTGCGACCTACACCAGGGCATTCAGGTTCGGCGACCTCAAGGACAGGGAGGCGCAGATCATCTATCTTGCCCTGGAATCTGTCCGCCGGGACGGGGTAGGCAGGACCGATGAGATCTTCCTCTCCCTCATTGCTGACGACCAGGTAAGACACGATGTGGCCACCAGCTTCCTTCTTCCGGAATTCAAGGTGGACAATCCTGAAGAGGTTATAGACGAGATCCTGGATCGTATCACGCTGAGGAAGCTGGAGGAGCGTCGGAGGCTTGTCCTGTTGCAGATAAGGCAGGGTGAGGCGGAAGGCTTCACTGAGGCCGAGCAGAAGGAGCTGCTGAACGAGAAGATCGATCTCGACAGCCAGATAAGAGGTCTTTCTGAGAGGCTTCAGAACATTTAGGAAGGTTTTTGCTCGATGACAGAGGAACAGAAGAATCAGATCGTCAAGGAATTGTCCAGGAGGAGCTTCGACAACGGCGGCTTCGTCCTGAAGAAGGATATCCTGGAGGTTCTTGGAATCAAGGAGGACGAGATCAACAAGTCGACCGACTTCGACGATCTGGTCAACGAGCTGAACGAGCACGGCATCGACTATCATGACAATGCCAGCCAGGCGATAGCGGAGGAAGACCCCGAGAGCATGACCGAAGAGGAGCTCGAGGAGGACAATCTCGACTACCCCGACATGGAGGACGACATCCCGGCCGACGAGGACGTCTCCTCCGAGTTCGACATCCCCGAGGATGGCGGCGAGGAGGATGAGGAAGGCGAGGAAGAGGATGACGACGACTACGACGAGGAGAGCGAGGAGGACGTGGACAACGACGCTCCGACTCTCAGCTCATGGACCAACCCGGACGATGAGCATGTCGGTTCAGGAGAGCAGTTCGTCGACCTCAACCAGATCGGCGACAGCCACGACCATGAGACGAAGTCCCATACGATCCTGGGCAACGACAAGCTCGAGAGCTCTGGAGACGATCCCATCAGACTCTACATGAAGGAGATCGGCAAGGAGAATCTTCTTGATGCCGCGCAGGAGGTCACGCTCTCGAAGCAGATGGAGGCCGGAGACGAGGTCATCAGGTCCGTCATCCGGGAAAGCGGTCTCCTGATCTCCCTCTTCACACGCATCAGCAACCAGCTTGCGACCAGGGTGGACGAGGACGACGACTCCATCAGCCCGGAGGAGCTCAAGACGCTGCTGTCCCGTCAGAAGCATTACAGTGCGGCATACAAGGAGTCGCTCAAGGACTGCTCCAGACTTCTCAGGGAGTACAACGAGCAGATCCAGAGGGCGATTCTGACAGGTGAGGACCTGATCGGAAACGAGGACTTCGCAAGACGCCGTGAGGAGCTCATGAAGCTGTATCTCGGCGGCTTCGAGGTGAAGGCGGACGAGATCGTGTTCTTCACACAGGACAGCCGCAAGGAGCTTGCGAAGTTCCTTTCCGTTGATGCCAGGGAGCTTGATGACGAGACACTGCGGATGTACATGAAGATCCGTACTCCCAACGGCAATCAGATCATTGTCGCAAGAAACCATATCAGTGACAGGAACGACTGCTCCATCTTCAACGAGCTCGACAGACAGGACACAGCGCTTTCAGGCGATGACGAGAGGAGTGAAGGCGGCGCCTTCGAGGCTCTCAGGGCGGACGCGGATTACGAGGCCGTCCTTGAGGTCGCGAAGGATGTCGGAGACAGGCGTACACGTATGCCTATCTGGTATTATCCCATCGTGCTCGACCAGGAGGAGATCGACGAACTGACGGATCGTTTCCTCGAGGCTGCCGACCAGATCCACGAGTGCAGCGTCAAGGCATCTTATCTAATCGCCAAGCTCCATCTTTCCAGCACCGATACGGCAAGAGAGCTCAGACAGCTCGGTCGTGACCTTGCGACGAGAAGCAAGACGAAGAGCATCGAGGATGCCCTTGGAATGAGCGCCGACGAGATAAAGGAGGACATCAAGGCCCTCCAGATAACCGAGAAGCAGCTCAAGAGCATCTGCTATGAGTTCGAGTCGTTCGACGACAGGTACGATCCCGCCGATCCCGACAGGGTCCTTCTCAGCGGTACGGACAAGATCCTTGCCTCAGTCAGGAAGATCAGGGAAGGACAGAAGATGATGAAGGATGCCAAGGACCGCCTGATCAAGGCGAACCTCAGGCTCGTCGTCTCCATCGCGAAGAAGTACACCAACCGTGGCCTCCAGTTCTTCGATCTCGTCCAGGAGGGCAACATCGGCCTGATCAAGGCGGTCGAGAAGTTCGAGTACAGAAAGGGTTTCAAGTTCTCGACCTACGCGACGTGGTGGATCCGCCAGGCGATCACGAGATCGATCTCTGACCAGGCCAGGACCATCCGTGTGCCTGTGCACATGATCGAGCAGATCAACAAGGTCGTCAGGGAGTCCAGGTCGCTCATGCAGCAGCTCGGACGCGAACCGACCGACGAGGAGATCGCGGCCAAGCTGGGCTGGGACGAGAAGAAGGTCAAGGCGGTCAAGTCCGTCTCGAGAGAGCCCATCTCCCTCGAGACGCCTGTCGGAGAGGAGGAGGACAGCCTGCTGTCTGATTTCATCGAGGACAAGGACGTCGAGAATCCCGCGACACAGACGGCGTATGTTCTGCTGAAGGAGCAGATAAGCGAAGTGCTGACGACGCTTCCGCCGCGTGAGCAGGAGGTTCTGAGGATGCGCTTCGGTCTTGACGACGGCTATCCATTGACTCTCGAGGAGGTAGGCTTGTATTTTGATGTCACCCGTGAGAGAATCAGGCAGATCGAGGCCAAGGCCTTGAGAAGATTGAGACATCCCAAGAGAAGCAGAAAGCTCAAGGATTATGTATAAACTGTAGGAGAAGTGAAATGGCTGATAACGAATTGCATCATGTGCACACCCTGTTGCTCCAGCTTCAGGACGTCCTTAGGGAGAAATTCGAGCTCGAAGAGGAGATCGAAGTCCTTCCTGCCGCCCTCAAGGAGAAGGAGGCGCGTCTTGAAGCGGCCAATGCAAAGTATGTCGAGCTGAACGATGCCTATACCAAGGCAAGACAGGATGCGACGTCCAATTCGATCAAATACGATGATGCCGTGAAGGCCAGGACCGATGCCGAGAAGCTTGTCGAGAAGATCACACTCCAGAGGGAGTATGAGGCTGTCACAAAGCAGATCGACGAGGCCCGTGTGGTCGAGAATGCCCTGCTCAAGGCACGCAACGCCTCCAACAAGCTCGTCGACGAGCTCGATGGTCAGCTCAAGGCCCAGGAGGAGGTCTGCGATGTGCTCAAGGCCGAAGTCGAGGAGGAAAAGTCCAAGATCGACGGTATTCTGAAGGAGAAGAACGAGAAGATCGTCGATCTCGATGCCAGATGCATCCAGATCAAGGCGGAAGGCATAAGCGATGACATCTATGCCAAGTTCTGCAGGATTGTGAAGAACAAGAACGGTCTTGGAATCACTCCGATCATCCAGGGACAGGTTTGTTCCGGCTGTCACATGATCCTGCCGATGCAGTTCGTCAACGATGTCAGGCTCGGCACCAGTGCCACCGAATACTGCCCGTACTGTTCCAGGATCCTGTACTACCAGGAGGATGAGGAGCAGATCGATCTGAGCGACTTCGAGAGCAGCGAGGCTGGCGAGGACTTCTTCGCCGACGCCATCAGCGACGACGACTTCGACAACGTCTGATCATTCTGGCGGTCGGCTAGACAACCGCTTCACCTTGTGTGAAGAGGAAAGTCCGGGCACCTCAAGGCATGATGCTGGGTAACACCCAGGTGCAGTGATGCAACAGACAGTGCAACAGAAAACATACCGCCCTGCAAAGGGTAAGGGTGAAAAGGCGAGGTAAGAGCTCACCGCGTTCCTGGTGACAGGGACGGCAGTGCAAACCTCATCAGGTGCAAGGCCAAGCAGCAGAGGGTCACGCCTTGGACAATGCTCTGCGGGTAGGCTGCTCGAGCCCGGGGGAGACCCCGGGCCTAGATAGATGGTTGTCGTTATACAGAACCCGGCTTATTGCCGGCCGTCATTGTTTATTTCTGGAGGACCATGATGAGAAGGACATCGTATCTGTTCATCTTCATGGTCCTTTCCATCTTCATCCTCACATCCTGTACCGGTCAGGATTATGACGACCTGTATTCGTCAGGCGAATACGATACGCTGCTGGCGCTATGTGATGAAGATCTTTCCTCTTCTATCGATCCGGATGCCCTCTACTACAAAATGCTGTGCCATTACAGGCTCGGCCAGTTCGAAGAGGCGAACAGAAGTGCAATAGTCTATTATGCCGTCGCGGACAAGGATGATGATGCAAGGCTTGATGATGCACTCAGGATCATACTCTACTACAACGATGATTCGCTGCTTGCAGTCAAGGCGGGTGAGCGTCTGTGTTCCCGTCCCGGGGCAGGGGTTGACGAGAAGATGTCCTACTTCAAGGCCCTGATGGCGACTGGAGATTATGAAAAGGCTGCAGAACTCTACAACAGCATAAGAGGTGAGCTGACAGACCGGCAAGCGGCCCTGATGTGCATCGATGCAAAAGCATCCAGTACTCTCATCGTCTCGAATCTCGAGGCATGGGTGCTTGCCGATGGGAGGAGTGATGAAACCCGTGATGCCGTGATGTCGGCTGCAAGAATCCTGCTTGCCAGAGGTGAAGGGCAGCTTCTGCTTTCGACTGCCCTGAACGTATATCAGGTAGGCGACGGTCTTCTTGCAATCCTGATCGGTGACATATATGCCCAGATGGGCATTCCCGGCACCGCCAGCACATACTATTCGTATGCCTATGAGGACTTTCCCCAGATGACGATGTCGAGACTGAGGGCCCTCCAGCGGAGAGGCTAGTTCTCTGCGGCCTTGATCTCGTCCCAGATCGCATCAAGCGCATCAAGATTGTCCTTGCTGATCTCGATGCCTCTTTCCTGGGCGATCTGTGAAAGCTGCACAAAGCGCCTGGTGATCTTCTGGTTCGCACGTTCCAGTGCCTGGTCCGGTCGGACCTTCATCCAGCGTGAAAGATTCACAAGAGTCTGCAAGACATCACCAAGTTCCTCTTCCATATGCTCCTGGCTGCCTTCCTTTATGGCTTCCTTCACTTCATCCAGTTCTTCATAGACCTTGTCGATGACGTCGTCGATACATGTCCATTCGAACCCCATGCGTCCAAGTTTCTTCTGGATTTCATAGCTCTTCTCAAGAGGTGGCATTCCAGAAGGGACATGATCAAGTACTGCCGAAATCGACGAGTCCCTTCCTTCCTGCTTCTTGACCGAGTTCCACAGACTGAGACCATCCTCCACCGATGTGGCCACCTTGTCGGAGAAGACATGCGGGTGACGTCTGATGAGTTTTTCACAGACCTCGTTGACGACATCGACGGTGGTGAAGTCCTTCTTGTCTTCATGGATCTGGAGAATGGAGAAGACGTTCAGCAGGACATCACCCAGCTCCTCCTTGCATATACTTCTGTCATTGTTTGCAACACCCTCGAGATATTCATAAGCCTCATCGATGAGATTTCCCAGGCTGGAACGCTCAGTCTGCGCCCTGTCATAGGGACAGCCACCTTCGCCACGAAGCAGAGAGATGATCTGATAGAGGTTTCTGAATGCAGAAACAGTCTCCTTTGCAGGTCTATATTCATATTCGATCATGAGAGTGATTATATTTATGTGACCAGTCCCTCGCAATTACCATGAAGTGGAATCTCAAGGTGAAATCCCGGTGAATTATTTACTAAATTTTACCATACATGTTGACCTCATCATCCCTTATGTAGTCAAATGATGGATGAGGAGACGAGATGGCTTCCATCAGGGAAATCGCATCCAACTGCAACGTCAGCAGTTCAACCGTTTCAAGAGTCCTGAATCAGGATACGACATTGTCCGTATCGAATGATGTTCGACGCAGGATCGAGGAAGAGGCTGCCCGTCTCGGTTATCGTACTCCTCGGCAGAAGAGAAGCGACCTCATCCTCGACATATCCATTGCGCTTGCTCCGTTTGACAAGCCGGGATTCGAGGAGAGACTCATAGCATATCTCCAGCAGCTTTCCGGACCAGACTTCAATATACACCACTTTGACCGTAGCCAGAATGTCGATGGAATCATCGCGATAGGGGAGTTCAGCAGAGACGAGGTCATGGACTATGAGAAGGTGTCCTCGAATCTGCTGATGATCAACAACCTCGGCACGAGCTATTCACATGACAGCATAATGATGGATTATGCCCACAGCGAGGAGAACGTTGTGCGGATGTTCAGAGACATGGGGCTTGCCAAGGTAGGTTATCTTGGTGGTACCTATGTACGCTCTGGACATGTCATAGGCCAGAACAGGGCTGAGCATTTCAGACAGCTTCTCAGACGTTACTGCATACTCGATGAGGCGTGCATCCCATCGGGGGGACTCGACGAGGAGAGTGGATATGAGGCCGTGATGGCGCTTGAGCACATTCCACAGGGACTGATATTCGGTGACAGCGACTACGCACGTGGTGCCTTCCGTGCGCTGGATGAAAGAGGTGCGGATCCCCAGACGGTCACATACGTCAATTTCTTCAGCGATGATGTAATACGCGGGCACAGACTTCTTATATTCAGCGACGATATCTGGCGCACTGCGCTGAAGCTTCTCAGGGAGAAGATACGAAAGGAGAGGACTCAGAGCTACAACATCTATGCCGAGTCGCTTTTGATATGATTACCAGCCGGTCTTGGAATCGGTCAAGGAGGAATAGTATGAAAAGAGGCTCTTCACGGACTCTTAGGGGATTTGTATTTCACTGACGGGATGAAGATGTACTGAATCAGAGTGAAGAAGTAGTCTTCATCCCGGTAT
>CALXKL010000017.1 GCA_944388965.1 uncultured Spirochaetales bacterium
TCATCTGTCCCTTCTCCTTCTGTTACCTCCTTTGGCTCTGTGGTACAGAAGGTGTTACCTAAATCGGGTTCAGATCAGATTACTGGTGCTTTTAAGCTGGAATATTCGAATATTCAGCATTGTTACAGATTAAGCAACTTTTGACCTGATTCGAAAGGAATTCTGCTGGAATAGTAAAACAGCCTATTAATGACGGGAAACCTCTCTGGACTCCCTCCGAACAGAAAGGATATCCACAGCAAGATAAATTGCATACGCAAACAGATAAATGAAAAAACCTGTCTTAAGATCAAACAGATTTGCAGAAACAAAGAAAGCGCTAGCTAATATGACATCGGCAAGAACTTCCTTTTTTAGAGAGATTCCAATCAACTTTCCGACAATATTCTCAGACGCAATGGAAATCAATGCAATGGCGGCTACAACAGCGATAAGGACAAGAATCATGTTATCCAAGACGAATGCTGATAGGGCATAAAGACAGATTGCAATCACCGCAAACAGGATGTTAACAAACAACATTGTCTGCTCTTTCCTGTACGCCTTGAGATAGTTGTTAGTAAGAAGATTGATCCTAGCAGAAAACACAATATAAGGAAGAAGAATTCCCCAACATGACAGGCTGGGTAGATAGGAAGGCAACCACAACGCCAATATGAAATAACCAGGGAAATACAGCAGAAGCACACCAAAGAGGAAACGTGATGATATCCGCCTCAAGCCAACATAGAAGTCAGAATACTCACTCTTATCCATTCTTTTCAATGACGGAAATAGAACTACACTGATTGCAGAAATAAAAGTTAAAAACAATGAGGATAGGCTGAATGCAAATGATATCTGACCGAAGACAAGCGTGCCCCAATGCCACTGTATCATCATCTTCGCACTGCTTATCAGCAACATGGAAGAGAAATTGGCAAGCATCAGCTTGGCTCCAGCAAGAAAGCTCTCCTTTATATCCGTCAAAGCATATCCAAACGATTCAGGCTTGCCGAAAAACGCTTCCTTGCACATGCACATGCAATAAATTATTGCAAACAAATCACTTGCAAGGTCAACCAAGCAGAAAAGTTCAAATCTCTCGAATCTGCTAACCAGTGCGGCAACGACAAGGCCCCCAAATACAACCCTATGCATCACGACTAGGCGTGCATATCTGGAAATCTGATTGGTTATCTGCAGGAGAAAAGAAGAATACGCGAAAATGTTTTTACTGATCAGCCCAATTGCTACCATGGAAAAGATTCTTCTGTTTTCAGAAGAATCAAAACCGATTGAAAATAGTAAGAGGAGAATAGAAAGCAGACTTTCCAAGCACAACAGGAAAAAGAAATGCGCGCTGACACGCCCCTTGTCCAACTTGTCATAGTCATATTGCGAGAATCGCAGAACCATACCATCAAGAATGCCAAAATGAAAAACGCCAGCATAACCAACATACAGTACATAGGTCTGCCAATATGCATATTGAATCTCAGGGATGAACTTGGGAACAATCAATCCTGTTATAAAGCTGACAGCTAATGATATGACCTGTGCTGAAACCGAATATAGGATGTTCCTTTTCGCAAGATTTGCCGACATCAGCCCTCTTTTCCCAATCCAATAAGATATCTCTTCAGCGCATCCTTCCAGTCAGGAAGAGGAGTGAATCCGTTCTTCACCAGCTTCGACTTGTCCAGCCTGCTGTTGAAAGGTCGCTTCGCCTTCGACAGCCCATACTCCGCCGTCGATACGGGAATCACCTTCACATCCCTACCTGCCTGCCTGAATATCTCCACGGCGAAGTCGTACCACGAGATGTATCCGCCTTCGTTGGTCGCATGATAGTAGCCGTATCTATTGGAAAGGATCATGTCCACCAGAAGCCTTGCAAGATCCAGGGTGTATGTGGGCGTTCCTATCTGGTCGTCCACCACCCTCAGCTCATTATGGGTCTCGGACAGCCTAAGCATCGTCTTGATGAAGTTGTTTCCATTCGCTCCGAACACCCAGGCTATCCTGACGATGAAGTACCTCTCCAGAATCGAGGAGACGGCAAGCTCCCCTTCCATCTTCGTCTGTCCATAGTGGTTCAGAGGTGCATAGTCCATGCAGTCCGGTTGCCAGGGGTCACTCCCCTGTCCGTCGAACACATAGTCGGTGCTGATGTACATCATCACCGAGTCCAGATCCTTGCACACCCTGGCGATGTTTTCGGTTCCCACCGCATTGATCAGATGCACCTTCTCCCTGTTCGCCTCGTCCTCGGCGGCATCCACCGCGGTCCATGCGGCACAGTGGATCACTGCATCCGGCGAGACATCAGTCAGCACTCTTCTGACGGCATCTGGATCGGTTATGTCCAGCTGTCGATATGCATAGGGTGTGTCGAGCGTCTCGTGGATGTCGCTACCGACGGCCTCGATGCCTCTTCCGGCAAGCTCGTCCATAACGTCATGTCCGAGCTGTCCTCCGACTCCGGTGACGAACACCTTCATGCCTTCACCTTCCCCGAGTACATCCTGTCGTAGTAGTTCATGTACTCTCCGGAGATGATCGGTCTCCACCAGCTCTCGTTCTCCAGATACCACCTTATTGTCTTGACTATTCCGTCACGGAACATGGTCTCGGGAAGCCACCCGAGCTCGCTGTGCATCTTCGCCGGGTCTATCGCATACCTCAGGTCATGCCCCTTCCTGTCGGCGACATATGTGATCAGGCTCTCCGGCTTCCCCAGCTCCTCCAGGACGAGCCTCACTATGTCGATGTTCCTCATCTCGTTGTGCCCGCCTATGTTGTACACCTGGCCGACACGCCCCTTGTGGATGATCAGGTCTATCGCCTTGCAGTGGTCCTCCACATACAGCCAGTCCCTCACGTTCTCACCCCTGCCGTATACGGGAAGAGGCCTGTCGGACAGCGCGTTGATGATCATCAGCGGTATCAGCTTCTCCGGGAACTGGTAGGGCCCGTAGTTGTTCGAGCACCTCGATATCGTCACCGGAAGCCCATAGGTCCTGTGGTATGCAAGCACAAGAAGGTCCGCCCCAGCCTTGGAGGACGAATACGGACTGGACGTATGCAGCGGAGTGTCCTCCGTGAAGAACAGGTCCGGCCTGTCCAGGGGAAGGTCGCCGTACACCTCGTCGGTGGACACCTGATGGAACCTCTTCACGCCGCACCTCCTGGATGCATCCATCAGCACAGACGTGCCTATGATGTTCGTGCGCAGGAATATCTCGGGGTCCTCTATGCTCCTGTCCACATGGCTCTCCGCGGCGAAGTTCACAACGACATCCGGCCTCTCCTCCTCGAAGAGGGAGTAGACGAGATCCCTATCGGCGATGTCGCCCTTCACGAAGCGGAAGCCCCCGGCATCCAGCACGCTCTCAAGCGTGGACAGGTTGCCTGCATACGTGAGTGCATCCAGGCACACGATCCTGTCCTCGGGGTGCGCCTCCATCATGTGGAAGATGAAGTTCGATCCTATGAAGCCGGCTCCTCCGGTCACGAGAATGGTCATATCCGGTCTCCTTCGTATGTGAAATTGCAATCGCTGTCCTTCAGGAACGGCGAGGTGGTGTCCTTCTGGGATAGGATGGGGTTCTCGACTCCCCACTCCACACCGATATCCGGGTCGTTGAACCTTATGCCCCTGTCATGTTCCCTGCTGTACAGGTTGTCCACCTTGTACACAAACTCGACGTCATCAGTGAGCGTGACAAACCCGTGTCCGAAGCCTCTGGGTATGTAGAGCATTCTCCTGTTGTCAGCACTCAGCTCGACACCCACCCACTGTCTGTACGTCGGAGAGCCCTTCCTCAGGTCCACCGCCACATCCAGCACGGCACCACGTATGACCCTCACCAGCTTTGCCTGCGCCATGGGGCCGTTCTGGAAATGTATGCCTCTCAGCGTGCCCTTCTCCTTCGTGTACGACTGGTTGTCCTGCACGAACACGGCATCTATGCCCAGCTCATGCAACACCTTCGTCGAGTATGTCTCCATGAACCAGCCCCTGTGGTCGCCGAACACCTCCGGCTCCAGGATGCATACGCCTTCAAGCTTCGTATCGATCCTCTTCATCTTCAGTACCTCACCTTGCCTTCGACGACCGTCCTCAGATACTCCCCGTACGGCGACTTGCCATACAGCGCGGCGCTCTCGAGCAGACGCTCCTCGTCTATCCAGCCGTGCCTGTATGCTATCTCCTCGGGCGAGGAGATCATCATGCCCTGTCTCAGCTCGACCATCCTCACGTAGTCAGATGCATCCAGCAGGCTGTCCATCGTCCCCGTATCCAGCCATGCGAAGCCCCTTCCAAGAAGCTTCACGTCCAGAAGCCCCTCGTCGAGGTACATCTGGTTGAGGGTGGTTATCTCGAGCTCCCCTCTTGCAGAAGGCTTCACATTGTCCGCCATGGCGGATACGCCTGCCGGATAGAAGTACAGACCGGTGACCGCATAGCTGCTCTTGGGTTCCACCGGCTTCTCCTCTATGGAGATGACCTTCTCGTCCTCGTCGAACTCCACCACGCCGAACCTCTCCGGATCCTTCACGTAGTAGCCGAACACCGTGGCTCTACCGTTCTCCGCATTCGCCTTCGCAGAGCGGAGTATCGTTCCGAACCCGTTGCCGTAGAAGATGTTGTCTCCAAGTATCATCGCACAGGAATCGTCCCCGATGAACCCACGGCCTATGATGAAAGCCTGGGCAAGTCCGTCCGGAGACGGCTGTACTGCATACTCGAGATGGATACCGAACTGGCTCCCATCTCCAAGCAGGTCCTCAAAGCGCGGAGTGTCCTCCGGCGTCGAGATGATCAGGATCTCGTCGATTCCTGCAAGCATCAGCGTCGAGAGCGGATAGTACACCATGGGTTTGTCGTACACCGGCAGCAGCTGCTTCGATGTCACCCGCGTCAACGGATATAGTCTGGTGCCGGCTCCGCCGGCAAGGATGATTCCCTTCACTTGTCTAACCCATCAGTTTTTCAGAGGCAACCATGATAAATCTGATTCCTCTGGATTCCTATAAAACTTATTGAGGTTAAGCTCAATAAAACTCTTATCAATCCTCGAATAATCTATTTTCATCAACCGAGCGATTGTACCTTGTGAGAATCTATACTTAATGTGCCTTGCAGGCACCCCCCCCCCAGACTGCATAAGGAGGAACATCATGAGTAACCACAGCGCCAGTTGCGATTATCGCCCCCTGCCCGATGTGAACCCCAGACATGATTCTGACATCATTACCAATCCATACATCGTCATCAACAACAATATCACCTTTCGATATTGCCTCTGGTTTGTGATCAATCAGTTTTGCTTTGAAAGGATATGTGGATATAAAGTCAGAATGGTGCTCATTATTGAGAACAAATGTGACATCGTTTCCAATTGAACAGAAGTGGCCAATCTTCAGATGTGATATGGAATTAGATGAAGAAACATTGATTGCACCATATGTATAATTTCCAACCTCAACCAATGAAAAATCGAACATTTTGTTGATAATTGTGAAATTATTCTTGTTCAACATGCGCCAGGACTTTTTCGCCCTTATTGTTCTCATTTGTCTCATGAAATAACCAGCGATCATGAATTCCCCCTACAAATTGCAATGAGATCTCCATACCAGGTCCTCCATGTAGGATAGTATGTCAAGCCACAAGAAAGGATAGACAGCCACCGAGCCACCGATTTCTTTTCAAGAGCATTCAATCTCTTCGAAAGAAACTCCTTGCATCCATACAGACCCTTAATTTTATCAGAATCAAGATTCGAAGAAGATTTGTCCAACAATGAAGCAACAAAATTAAGGTGTGATTTTGTGTCCTCAATACGCTTTTCCAGAAGATAACTTCTCTTCCCTGTGGCATTGAAGCCATGAATCCTATGCTCAATCAATGGCTCATCTACATATGCTAGTTTTCCAAAAAGCAGGAGCATTGCTTGTATGAATTGATCATGAGCCATAAGCGGATTCCACAACTCAAGATATTTTTCTACAAACTCTTTTTTTACAGCCATCGCGGCTCCGACTTGCTTAGTGTAGTAGAATTTTCTATCGAAGGTATATTTGTTTGAAATAACCTCGCCAGAAAAATGCCCATGAGTCAACGGTGTCCCAGACATATCTATATTTAAACACCCAGTCACCACCCCTTCCGCTTTAGTACAAAGCATAGCATCTAGCGACTTTTCTATCTTGGTTGGCATCCATATATCATCCTGATCACAAAAGAAAAGCACGTCGCCAGTAGCAATTTCCACCCCATGCATGAACGAAGCCTTCCAGCCCAGATTCTTCTCGTTTCGAATGCTTCTCATGAACGGATACTTTCTCACATACCCTTCGAAAATCTCTTGAGTAGCACCTCCATCTGTAGAACAATCATCAATCAGAAGTACCTCATCAGGGCACATTGTCTGCTGAACAAGTGAATCAAGCTGGCACTCAAGAAATCGGCTGCCATTGTAAGCAGACAAAATGACACTTATCTTCATCGTCAAACTCCAAGAATCCAGTTGCTCGAAAAGAATGGCACAACAATCGAATCCCAGTGAAACGCATAAGTAGTGAAAAAACCAATGACTGTAGCCCAAAGGAACATCAGTACCTTTATGAGAACTTTGGATTTACTTTGAAAGTACTCACTATAAGCCACAGAACAAGAAATAAACGGAATTAAACAAATATCTCTCGTTAGCCTATTAAGCGTTGATTGGAACCTGAAAAGGGGGAAGAAAAAAAAACCATACAGAGACACGAGTACAAAGAAACGCAAAATCTTTCTGCTCTGCAAATTTAAGCGTTTTGCCTTTCGATAGAGAACCATACATATCAAGGTGCCGCACACATGCTGAAACATTGGAACAAGATGTCCAAACCTAGTATGCGACCCAGTATATTCCAAGTAGAAGGATAATCCCAATAAATCAAGCATGCTAGACAACATACTGACCAAGGCTGACTGGCTAATGATCAAAGACAAGAAGCAGTATAACAAAATTAAAATTATACCAATCTGCAATAGAACCTTTTTCTGTGTTATCTTCGAGAAGATTACAAATGGTATAAAGACAATGAAAACAATGTGACAGCCACAAGCTAGAAGAACACAAATTATGTATTTGGTTTCATTGTTCTTCCCTTCATCAGGTTGCAGGAAAGCAAAACCTAAAAGGAGAAAGCACATTCCCAAGAAGTTATATGTCTGGGTACTATCCATCAGCAACAATGACAGTGCATAACAAATCAGAAGGAATAATGGCTTTTGAGTAAATTTAAGCATTGCCTTATATAAGACAAAATAGCCTAAGGAATATATTGCCAAACGAAATCCATAGTATGAAACACCAGCAAGCTGAAATATATGGACCAGAATAAAATATAGGAATGCCCCTTCCTCAACACTTCCACTGTTATAATAGTTATTGATGTAATTTTTTATATCCGGGTTATCACTATTTCCTCCAACAAGAACTATAAACAGAAGCAGACATAACAATGAGAAGAGCTTGTTCCATGTCAATTCAACGCAAGTGCCTCTGCCAACTTGTTTGCCCAAATACAAAGAAACCTGTTTCATTCTCATACTTATGGACATACAATGGAAAAAAAGATTTGGGAACTCTTTGCAATACTACTCAGCATAGGACCTGCCTCATAAATCTTACTCGCCTATCAGTCAATACATCAGCATCATACTCATGACTCTTTTTAATATTTCTCTCAGCCTGCATAGTAGCAAAATCACCTTCATCAATAATCTTCTGGATAATCTTTGCGATGGTGTTGCAACTTCTTTTTGGGAAAAGAACTGATGCATCTAACAGCTCGGGGATACCGCCCACCCTGGTCCCAGCACAAGGGATGCCGCAACTCATGGCTTCAACTAGAGACCGCGGTAATCCTTCTGTAAGACTTGGCTGTATATACATATCCAATGATTTGTACCATTCAAAGACATTATCATGCTTTATATTTCCAACGAAAACAACTTGGCTCTCGACGCCAGCGGCAACCGCCATATTCTTTAGATAAGTCGAATCTCCCGGACCTGCAATCTGATATTCAATGCAATCAATCCCCTTCCTTTTCAATTTTCCAAGGGCTCTTATCACAAATTGTTGTCCTTTGTACTTAACATTGACAGCACCAGCAGTACCTATGACAAAGCGAGTACCGTTACTTTTGTCCTTTAATCTTAGTTCATCATCAACTTGTCTCTGATGTCTGAGCAACCTTACATTTGAGCAGTGTATAGATCTCCCTGATGTAGGATATCTTTGCTGAAGAAAATTCTCAGAAACATAAACGACATTTTCAGCTTTTTTTACTGTCTTCCGCATCTTGAGAAAAAATGGCACTGCCAAGACTTTCCCCTTGATTCCATGGTTCCAATATGCATCAAATGTACACCCGACAACTTCAACAAGATTTTTCTTGCCTAATTCGTTCGCTATTCGTGTGGCGTAACAGATACCAGGCAATCTGTTTATTACAGCATCTGCAGCCTTAACTGCGTCATACAGCTTTTTCCGTGTTTCCCTTCTTTCTCTCAAACTAAAGAAATCGAAAACAGAAGCGAACCGATTTGGGATTGAAATAAAGTTGATACATTCTGGAAGTAAATTATACCTTTTCTCCATGGCTTTACGAGGATAGCAATTTGGCTCGGCCTTCATAACAACTGTTATTTCGGAAAAGACGGAAAGATAAACATCCCAGACTTCTTTTGTATACCCTCCACTAGTATATCGATTTCCTTCATCATCATAACGGATCTCCCCGCCAGAATGGATAAATACCAATTTCATTTCATACTCTCCTTGTCAACATCATCAAAATTTGACCATGCACATCAATAGCCTCATTATGACAAACACCACCTCTCGTCCAATAGCACCCCGCATCTTTCACCGCATCTGCATCAAAGCCATAACTCATTTCAATGATCATGGGCTTCTTCGTTTTACTGTCAATTACAAAATCATATCCCATGCACTGACATCCAATAGCGTCTGATGCTTGGAATGCAACATCAATGAGCTCCTTTGTTATAACTGACTTATCATAATAGAATGCTCCACCACCAGAAGCTCTAAAGTCATGTTTCCGAATATGTCTGCAAAAGAACGAGAGCTTACCATTACAGACTACGACCTTAATATCATATCCATCGTTTGGAATGAACTCCTGGAAATAGCAATACCCTCTTTCCCTTGGAAGAAGCTTTCCACCTCGTCTTGTACGCAGAAACTCCGGAATCCTCTTGAACCTTGATACGAATGTCTTCCAATCATGTGTCGACTGGATCTTCGAGAACGACTTGTAGACAAGACTCGGAGCAGGGTTATACCCTTTGCCAAACATCCTGTTCGCATATCGTACAGCTGCACCATATGAATCCAGCTTCTTTACATTGTTTGCACCGGAGCCGGCTTTGAGCTTTGCGATAATCGGATACGTTGCACTCTTCAGATACTCTATGCAATCGGCTTTGTTGAAAAAGGCCACACTGCTCGGGATTGAGGCACCTACGGCCTGTAGGAGATACATCTCCGCAATCTTGTCGTCGAAATGATATGCCGTATTGTAGTCAGGGAACGTAGAAACGCCTTTCCTGCTGATTGCATATAGGATGTTCCTAGCCTCCATCATATCCCTTGGTGAATAATTTCCAAAATGCCATAGAACGGCACTGTACTTCTCACATTCTGGAACAAGAGATGGATCATAACCATCTACCACCTCATATGGTATGCCATTCTCTTTACATATCTCGATCCATTTGATTGACCAATTGGTGGAATGGATCTTCCTGTCCTTGTCCTGAACTATTGCTACTGGCTTCATATCTCCATCCTTTGGAATCGAACAGAGATACGAGCCTCACAAGATTATTCTTCTGGAGAGACGGGATTCTGTCCGTTAAAATCCTTGCTCAAGCAGCTTTCATCATGCTGCTTCTGCCCCCCACAATGCGTCTGAAATAGCAGTCCGTTTACAGTTGTCTTAACATTTTTCATCTTCTCAAACCAATTCTGGAAAACCAGGAAAGTCCATAATTCACTCGTCCTGTTACGCCTGTTCTGCAAATGTTCTTCAGCAGTAGAGGAAACCATGGCGGGATTAAATAATCCCTGAGACAAAATATAATCCTTATTGCAATAGAATGATAATTTATCACGAAGGACAGTTCTCATCCATTCTCCGACAGGCACTCCAAATCCGTGTTTTGAGGCATGGAATAATTCATCCGGCAATAAATCCTTGAAAGTGTCCTTGAGAATAATCTTCCTTTGTTTGTCGTTGATTTTGAATTCGTCCGGCATACTGAAGGCAAGCTCGATCACATTCGTATCCAACATTGGAACACGCGTTTCAACAGATGCAAGCATGGAGGCTCTATCCACCTTGGTCAGCATATCACCTTCAAGGACAGTTTTCATATCCACGTATTGGGTCTTGGCCTGGTCAGAAGCATCAAGATAATCATACTGATCTTTTATGAATTGCATATCATCAACAAATCCATCCTTCGTCAAATGATGCATTTCTTCTTCCTTGAACCCGAGCATCATCATCTGCTTGTGTTGAGAGAACAGATCCTTTCCACTGGCGCTGATTACCTTGTTCGCTTTTCTATATATCGGACTGTTTACTGGAAGCTTATGGACAAACGGTTCAATCAATCCCTTTCTAATAAACATCGGAATTCTTTCGTATTTCTGTCCATAATAGGAAATGAGATATTTGTTATAACCTGCAAACAGTTCATCGCCAGCATCGCCAGTCAATACGACCTTCACGTATTTTCGTGCCATCTTTGACACCGCATACGTTGCAAGCAATGACGAATCGCCGAAAGGTTCGTCTATATTGTCTAGAACGGTGTCCAAATCGGATAGAACATAATCCCAGTCCATGGTCAATACATGGTGATTGGTCTTGTTCTTCTTCGCTACAAGATTAGCCAATGCGCTCTCGTCGTATTGCTTCTCCTTGAATCCGATAGTGAAAGTGTTCACAGGTTGTGATGAAAGATGCGACATAATCCCGACAATAATCGAAGAATCAAACCCACCACTCAAAAAGGCACCAATAGGGACATCGCTTACCATTCGCTGTTCGACCGATTGGAACAGCGCTTCTCTGAGCTTTTTCTTCGACTCAGCAAAACTTAGTCCGTAATCATGTCCAATGTTTCTATCCAAGTCCCAGTATTGTTCGAAAATGCACTTCCCGCTGCTATCGATTTTCAGCCAATGTCCAGGCACCAGCTTGTATACATTCTCATAAATCGACAGCGGAGCCGGGATATATGTCAACTGAAAGTAACGAGAGAGTGCTGTCCTGTCGATTTCCATCGGAACAAGACCAGATGCAACCAAACTTTTGAGTTCTGAACCGAATATGAAATACCCTTTTCCCTGATGATAATACAGCGGCTTCTCCCCAATCCGGTCACGGGCTATATACCATTCTCTTTTTCGACAATCGTAGATTGCAAAGGCGAACATCCCCTCCATCTGCGTCAGGAACTGTGGACCATACTCTTCAAACCCATGCAGTACCACTTCCGTATCAGAAGATGTATAGAACGAATGTCCCTTCTTAACGAGCTGTTCTCTCAATTTACGAAAGTTATACAGTTCACCATTGAAGACGATCACCATATCATGTCTCTCATTCCAGATCGGCTGATTTCCTGTCGCAAGGTCAATGATGGATAGTCGTCGCATTCCCAGTGCGCAACGCGTATCAGCAAAGAGTCCTTCTGCATCCGGCCCTCTGTGAACGATCTGGTCATTCATTACATGTACACGGTTCTTTAACTCCAGCTCCGAGAACATGTTCTCGAATTGAATCAGTCCGTTGATTCCACACATTACAGGTTTTCCCTATACCACTCTATCGCAGCCTTGATTCCCTTCTCAAAACTCCAGTCTGGATCATAGTCAAGCATTGTCCTGGCCTTTGAGATGTCGGCATTGCTATGCTTGATGTCACCAGCACGATCAGGGCCGAAGGTGGGTTCCATCTTGACACCAAGCGCATCACAGAGTCCGTAATAGATGTCGATCAGGTATTCACGACCACCATATGCTACGTTGAACGCCTCACCTGCCGCATCATGAGAAGCAAGGCAGGCCTTGAAATTGGCCTCGATCACATTCTCGATGTAAGTGAAGTCCCTGCTCTGCTTTCCATCTCCATTGATTGTCGGTCTTTCTCCATTCATCAGCTGTTTGATGAACTTGGGAATGACTGCGGCATAGGCTCCATTTGGATCCTGTCGTCTACCGAAGACATTGAAGTACCTCATGCCATAAGTATCAAGGCCATAATGCCTTGTATACTGCTTAGCCCATTCTTCATCAGCTCTCTTGGAGACGGCATAGGGAGAAAGCAGATTGCCCTCTCTGCCTTCCTTCTTGGGAAGTACAGGCTCATCCCCATATACTGAAGAGCTGGATGCATAGACGAACTTCTTCACTTTGTTCTGTCTTGCAGCTTCCAGCATGTTCAATGTGCCGTTGATGTTGTTCGCACAATAGAAGAGAGGCATCTCGATGGATCTCGGGACACTGCCCCATGCGGCCTGGTGAAGGACATAATCCACATCTTCACATGCCTTCATGCAGGTATCAAGATCCTTGATGTCACCTTTGATGAACTCATATTTCTCATTACCAGCAAACAGGTCAATATTCTCCTGCTTTCCTGTTGAGAGATCATCAAGGCATCTTACCTTGTATCCAAGGTTCAAGATTGCCTCACAGAGATTGGAGCCTATGAACCCCGCGCCACCGGTCACAAGAAAAAGCGAACCTTCAGGAAACGATATGTTATGATACCCCATTTCAACACCTCTTCAGAGAAATTGGGGCATGAATGAATTCACCATCCACGCCTCTGCTCTTGGTTGATACTACAATCTCCAGTAGGAATAGCCTGCATTCTCATAGGAATCCCTATCGAGAACGCCTTTGATATCCAGAAGGACCTTCTTGCCAGCGCCGAAGAATCCATCAATATCCTGCATCTGGAATGATTCGAACTCCTTATGGGCAACAGCAAGAATCACCGCATCCATGTTTCTGATTTCATCCATACCGACGAACTCGACTCCATAAAGCCTTCTGGCCTCATCTGCATCAGCAACAGGGTCGGTGATGGCGGGATTGATGCCATACTCCTTGAGCTCGTTAACGATGTCGATGATCTTCGTGTTGCGTGTATCAGGGCAGTTCTCCTTGAATGTAAATCCAAGAATTGCAACCTTTGCATTCTTGACCGTCTTGTCTGCCTTGATGAGATTCTTCACACAGTTCTCTGCAACATACTTGCCCATATCGTCATTGATACGTCTGCCGGAAAGTATTATCTGACTATGATATCCAAGCATCTCCGCCTTGTATGTCAAATAATACGGGTCTACACCGATGCAGTGCCCACCGACAAGTCCTGGCCTGAAGTTCAGGAAGTTCCACTTGGTTCCTGCTGCCTTGAGGACAGAAAGAGTATCGATACCCATCTTGTTGAAGATGATGGACAACTCGTTCATGAAGGCTATGTTGATGTCCCTCTGGCTGTTCTCGATGACCTTGGCCGCCTCTGCAACCTTGATGCTGGATGCTTTGTAGACACCAGCCTCTACGACAAGCTCATAGACCTTGGCAACGGTATCGAGTGTCTCTTCATCCATACCGGAGACAATCTTTGTAATAGTTTCCAGCCTGTGGACCTTGTCACCGGGATTGATTCTCTCCGGAGAGTATCCAATCTTGAAATCGACTCCGCACTTCAGCCCGGATTCCCTTTCCAGGATAGGGACACAGACATCTTCAGTGACGCCAAGATACACAGTCGATTCGAAAACGACTACTGAGCCTTTGGTAAGGTTCTTGCCTAGAATCTCGCTGGCACCTTCGACAGGAGTGAGATCCGGGGTATGGTCTGCATTGACAGGTGTCGGAACTGCAACGATGTGGAACTTGGCTTCACGAAGCTTTGATGCATCAGCAGTGAATTTCACTTCCGTCGCCTTGATTGCATCATTGCCAACTTCATTAGTCGGATCGATCCCGCTCTTGTACAGCTCTATCTTCTTTGCATTGAGATCGTAGCCTACGACATCAATCTTCTTGGCAAAAGCGACGGCAATCGGCATGCCGACATAACCAAGTCCGACAAGTGAGAGCTTTGTCTTCTTCTCTAGCAACTCTTCATAAAGTTTCATTTTCCAATAGCCTCTCTTATAGCCTTCATGTACTCATCCACCACGATTCTGCGGTCGAAGTTCTCTTCTACAAATCTTCTACCTTCAATGCCCATATGCTTCCATTCATTCCATGGAAGCAATGCAAACTTATTGCATGCATCGACAACCGCATCTGAAGACTTCCGAACAAATGAGATTCCGGTCTTTCCATCTTCGATTGCGTCGATACATCCTGCGACATTTGTCGTCAACACCGGTCGTCCCAAAGCATGTGCTTCAAGTATTACATTGGCCATGCCTTCATGATAGGAAGGGAGGATCAGCACATGGCTCGCAGCAACATTCTTCAATGTCTCGTTATGAGAAAGCCTTCCCAGATAAGTTATGTTGGGACAATCTTTGAAAGCATCAACGATTGTCTTGTCTTCTCCATCTCCGATTACAGTGAAATGCCAATCAGGCAATCTTTTCGATGCTTCAATAAACTCCCAATAGCCCTTGTCCTTCTGCACCCTTGCGACAAACGTGCATTCTATCTTTCCTGAATACAACGGGTATTCGGTATAGCGAATTGTCTCGACATTCACACCCGACCCGGGAAGAAGACGAATGTTCTTCAATCCAAGATGTTCAAACCGTTCGTATGTTTCCCTGTTCTGACAGAAAAGACAGAATGCCCTCTTGAACATCATGTTCTGAATCTTTGAGATAACACTCGGAACAAGTCCTGATTTGAACAGGAAGGCACTGAGTCCGGTCACATTTGCTATAACAGGGTATCTTCTTCCACATGCAATGAGCGAATACAGATTGGGCTTGATTGTGAATGTGACGACAGTATTCGGATTGACTTGCCTGATCTGCTTTCGCAAGGCCAGAACTGTCTTCAACTCTGAAAGAGGATTCGTTCCAAACCGGGAAATACTGTTCCTTACAAACGCTATTCTCTCATCACGCAATTCTTCTGGAAGATTATCAGGAATGGAGACAATGATATCATAGCCTTCCTTCTTCAGCTCTTCCAAAAGCTCATGCCTAGTTGAAAGAATGACATTCTGATGATTGCCGACAAATAAAATACTCGCTTGCATGATAGATCTCAAGTTTGGAACTCAACAGTAATTCAGTCTACTTATCTGTTCCTACTACATACACGTAATTTGTAGTTGCACTTCCTCCGATGTTGAGCATCATTGCATTTCTTGCATCAGGAACCTGATAATCCCCGGCTTCGCCTGCCACCTGCTTATAGCAGTCAAGAAGCATTCTGGCACCGGATGCACCGACAGGATGTCCACATCCAATCAGTCCGCCGCTTGGGTTGACAGGTTTACTTCCTTCGAAGGAGATCATTCCGGACTCGATTGCTTCAAACTCCTTTCCGGGTTCAGACAACCCAAAAGCGGATATCGCTGCGTATTCGCTTGATGTAAAACAATCATGCGTTTCGAACACGTCGATATCATCGACCGTCAATCCGCTTCTGTGATAAGCGTCAACCACAGTATGTCGGGTCCAAGGAAGAACATATCTTGACTCTCTGTTTTCCAAGATTTTCTTGTCAAAGAGCAACGGTGCGGTCCTATGCCCATATCCTTTTATCACAGGCTTGTGCACAAGCCCGCGGCGTCTTGCAAACTCCTTTGAAGCGAGGACAACGACAACAGCGCCATCTGTCACCTGAGAACAATCCGAAGAAGCAAGCCTGCCTCCAATATAGGGATTGGTCTCTGTTCCACGTGTGCTTGCCTGATCAAGACTCATGAACCACTTGCGGGTCTGAGCCAAGGGATTCCGTTTTGCATTCTGGTAGTTGATGCTCGAAATCAAGGCAAGGTCGTCCATGAACCGCTTTTCGTCCAGCCTGTATTTCAGAATCATCTCGTCAGCAAGACGCGCAAAAAGCTTGGGAAACGGGAATGCAACATCCCTGCCTTCCTTTTCGTAATACACTGCCCGGCAGGATCGTCGACAGGTCGGCCTTCGTCGAGACGCTGCGTCGCTGCAGATGCCGGGATGCCATCGTCATCGCGGACAAGGGCTTCTACTCGAAGGCGAACGTCTCATATCTTATGAAGGAGAAGCTGCGCTTCATCCTGCCGCTCCAGGACAACACGACGATGATTCCCAAGTCCTTCGACAGCCAGGAGGGTAATGGGCGTTTCGACGGACGCTTCACATACAAGGGCAGGAACATCTGGTACAAGGTCTTCCCGACAGGCGACAATGGCAACAGGATCTTCATCTACCAGGACGACTTCAGGAAGGCCGAATACAACTCGCTCTTCACCGAGAGGCAGGAGAAGGCCTACGGAGAGGTTCCGCTGACGGACAAGGACATCCTGTCCAACAACAGGAGGGGACTGATCGCCTTCGTGAGCAACCTTGACGAGAACGCCAAGGAGGTCTACCTCGACTACAAGGAGAGGTGGGAGATCGAGAACTGTTTCGACTACATGAAGAACTCTGTCGCAAAGAAGCCGATGCATGCCCATGACAACGGCAGCATCGATGCACAGTGTTTCATCAACCATGTCGCACTCATGTATTTCTACCGTCTGCTGAGGACGATGGACAAGTCTGGCCTGAAGGAGGAGTACTCCGCTGAGGAGATCATCAAGAGGGGCAACAACATCTACAAGATCTCGGAGCACATCGGCCACAAGCAGCTTACGGAGATGACAGCGGAGGACGAACAGATCTTCACCAGGCTGGGCGTTGTACTATAGGCCTAAAATGCAAGGAGTTTGTGTGATAACAGCATCAGGGTTGATTTGTCTGATTTGGTTTCGAAAAAATAAAATATCTTTTTCAGAAAATGGATTCGTTCCAAACCGGAAAATATTGTTCGCTACAAATGCAACTCTCTCGTCATGCGTTTCCAGAGATGAAGACAACAATACCAAAACCTTTCTTTTTCAGATCTTACAAAAGCTCATGACGTGTCGAAAGAATGACATTATGGTGAATGCCAACAAACAAAATCGTCTAATTTAAAATTGACTGCCCTAAAATACAGAATGCAATCAACTCTTCTATAAGATATTGATGCCCACCCCCCCCCCAGCTAAAGACCTGTTCAAATCTAACCGAATACCATTCCCTTTCCATTCATACGAACAACCTTGCATGGATTTCCATAAGCCACAACTCCATCCGGAATATCCTTTGTGACGACGGAGCCCATCCCGATAATTGAATTGGAGCCGATTCTGATTCCATTTCTCAGGCAGCAATGAGGAGCAATATAGGTGTTGCTTCCAATTACAGTTCCGCCACCGATGAAATCGAAAGAAGAAATTATGGAGTTATCTCCAATCTGAACACCATGCCCCATCGTCGAAAGAGCCTGAATGAGAACGTTGTTACCTATCTTGGCTTTTGTCGTCAGACTACAGTATCGGCCTGCAATTATGCCATCACCCAATTCGAGGTCTTTGCCGCATGATACAGTCGGGTGAATCAGATTTGTACATCTAAGCCCTTCGGATTTCAGAATCGAGAATATCTTCTCTCTCAGAAAAGGCTCGCCCATTGCAACTATGAACTCGATTCCCTTGTCACCGAACATGTCCGCCGCAGCATGTCTGGAAAGTATCATACGGCCAAGAAGCGTCGTACCATCCTTTGTTTCATCATCATCAATGAAGACGATGTCTTCCCAGCGATTCTGCTGTCCCTGAACCAGAGTCGCAACGGTTTCTAATTCCATGCCAAGCCCACTGGCCCCGTAAATTCCCAGTACCATTTTTCTGACTCCTTTAGATAATCTTTTCCGCATGCAATTGGGAGATTTCCGCATCACAAAGGCCAAGCGCCTTGAGAACGCGATCTGTATCTGCACCAATCGCTTTTGTCGGCTCTGTCTTCAAACAGCCGACCGATTCCATCTCAATCGGGCTTGAGACAATCTTGTCCACATGCCCATTCGGATATGCCACTTCTTCAATGTAGCCATTCGCCATGGCCTGTTCATCATCGGAAACATCTGCAAAATGCTGCATCCTTGTTATTGGAATATCATACTGCTTTGCCAACTCAAGCCAATCAGAAGCAGGCTTTGAGAGAAACGCATCTCGAAGAATGCCATAAAGCAAATCACAATTGACCTTTCGTCCCGATACGGAATTGAAACGTGAATCATTCCAGAGTTCATCTCTCCCAATCATGGAGAATACTTTAGGAATCAAGGCTTGAGCATATCCAGCAGCGATATAGATATATTCCCCATCGCTGCATTTATAGCTTCCGTGTGGAAGCCCATGCTGCGCTCTTGTCTTGGGATAGACATCTCCAAAAGGCCGCTGGCACTTGATCTGCATGGTTCCCATTGCGAAAATTCCATTATGAAAAAGAGAGGCTTTCACATAATCGCCTTCACCTGTCATCTTCTTACGATATATCGCAGCACATACTTCTGCAGCCAATGTCATGCCTACGAAAGTATCCCCCATTGATGAAGGAGGAAATATAGGATAGTAATCGTCATTAAGAGGAGCAAGGTCGAGAAGAAATCCTGTCTTTGCCCAGAAGGCGGTGTGGTCATATGCAGGATCATTCGCATTCGGCCCCTTCTCACCATAGCCTAGTCCGATTGCATAGACCAATGCAGGATATTTAGTCCTAACCGTCTCATGATCCAGCCCCAGACGGACAAGAGCCGGCAATCGGAAATTGGTGACGAACACATCCGCCTTCTCCAATAAACGATGAAACAGGCTCAACCCCTTGTCCGTCTTCAAGTCAAGAACGATATGCTTCTTCCCTGTATTGTAAATGTCATAAACTGGATTCTCTTCATCACAGAACCGGTCAGGCCTGTTTACCTTACCCGTTTCTCTCCATGTATTTCCTGCCGGTCTTTCCACCTTGATTACGGTAGCTCCCATGTCAGCAAGGAAACGACAACAAACAGGAGCGGAAACGAAATCTGCGAGTTCCAGAACTTTGATACCTTCTAATGGTTTCACGATATCACCCTTCTATCAATCGAACAAAGTACACGCAACATAATGCCCGAGGCTCACTTCCTTCAGAGCCGGGATTACATTGCGACACGTATCATGACAATGCCTGCATCGTCCAGAAAACCTGCATTCGGCTGGCAAGTTGATTGGCGACTTGATTTCTCCCTTCAAGACAATCCGATTCTTTTTCTCATTCAAGTCAATCGATGGAATTGCAGAAAGCAGTGCCTGAGTATAGGGATGAAGAGGATTTGCAAAAAGCTCATCTGACGATGCCTTCTCGACAATCCTTCCCATATACATCACTATAATCTCATCTGCCAAGTAGTAGATAACTGACAAATCATGAGTGATGAAGACATATGACAAGGAGAATTGCTCCTTGAGCTCCTCAAGCAGGTTTATGATCTGTGCCTGGATTGACACGTCAAGTGCTGAAACAGGCTCGTCGCAGACAATGAACTTCGGATTTGTTGCCAGCGCCCTGGCAATCCCGATTCTTTGTCTACGACCTCCATCCAACTCATGTGGGAAGGAATAATATAGTCGTCTCGCGATGCCAACCGTATCCATCAGATCAAGGACACGGGCTTCTCGTTCTGCTTTGTCAGGAATCAATCGATGTTGCAGAATCGGTTCTTCAATCAGCTGGTGCACTGTCATGCGAGGATCCAGAGATGAGAAAGGATCCTGAAATATCATCTGAATGTCTTTGGTCCTTCCCCGTCTCTGCCTCGCCGAAAGAGTAGCCATATCGACTTTGTCGAAGATGACGCTTCCACTAGTCGGCCTTATTAGATTTACCAACATTCTACCAACAGTGGACTTCCCGCTTCCAGACTCCCCGACAACGCCAAGTATCTTACCTCGCTCCAGATTGAAACTCACATCATCGACTGCAAGCAATGGTCCGCGTGGTGTGTCGAAGGTCTTCGTCAAATGTTCAACTTCAAGAATATAATCACCCATGTCTTCTCTGCATATCGATTTCGAAGTCTTTATCTTCATATCTGCAACATGCTGCAAAATGACTACCACCAAAGCTCAACATCTGAGGCATCTTCTCATGGCACCCAGGTACAGCATATTTGCACCGCTCTGCAAAGGGGCAACATGTGAACTCGATGGTCGGATCTGGAGTCAATCCTCTGATTGGGCTAAGGCGCATTTTGCGGTCCTTCATGTTCGGCAGTGAATTGAAAAGCCCCTCCGTGTATGGATGTTTAGGAGATGAAAACACTTCGGCAACACTACCAGACTCGACGATTCTGCCTGCATACATGACCATCACATCATCACAGCTCTCTGCAACGATACCCAGATCATGGGTGATCATTATCGTCGAGGTTCCAAGCTTCTTCTTCAACTCATTGATCAGATCAAGGACCTGAGCCTGTATCGTCACATCCAAAGCAGTAGTAGGCTCATCCGCTATCAGGATTTCAGGCTGACAGGCCAAGGCGATTGCGATCACGACTCGCTGCTTCATTCCTCCTGATAACTGGTGGGGATAATCGGAATACCTGTCTGCCGGGATACCCACCACATTCAACATCTCCTGGGCCTTCCGCTTTGCTTCATGCTTATCGATGTCTTCATGTATCTCCAATGCTTCTAGAATCTGGTCTCCGATTCTCATCACGGGATTCAAGGAAGTCATAGGATCCTGGAACACCATCGCAATCTCTTTCCCCCTCATCTGCTGAAGCTCATGACCGTTCAAAGAGAAGATCGATCTGCCATTGATTTCAATGTCACCGGAAGTGATTTCTCCTTGCGGCTTCTGCACCAGCCCGAGCATAGCCAGAACCGTGGTCGTCTTTCCTGCACCAGTCTCACCAACCAAGCCGATGGTCGCGCCTCGCTTAAGTGAGAAGCTTACGCCATTGACCGCATATACTATCGCGTCATCAGTGACATATCGTATGTGGAGATCTGAAACCTTCAGGACTTCTTCTGAACGATTATCTGCCATATGTGTCACCTCTTCAGCTTTGGATCGAGTGCATCACGAACACCATCGCCAATCAGATTGATGCAAAGAACAGTAATGAAAATCGCAAGGCCCGGGAAAAATACCAGATAAGGGTATTCCCACATATATGACCTAGCATCTGAAAGCATTGCTCCCCACTCAGGAGTAGGAGCCATCACGCCAAGACCGAGAAAACTGAAAGACGATGCAGTTACGATACATCCACCTAATCTTGTCGTAGCCTGAACTATCATCGGAGACATGGCGTTTGGAATCACGTGCTTGAGCAATATCTTCAGCTTCGGCTCACCTATTGCTGCAGATGCCTCGATATACTCTTTTCCACATACCGTCATGACTGAAGCACGGGCATTCCTGGCAAAATGAGGAATGGTCGAGACACCCAAGGCGATAATCAGGTTGGACAGATTCACACCAAACAAGGCGACGATGATTATCGCAAGCATCAGACTTGGAAGCATGAGCATCATCTCTACGATCCGCATAATGATCCACTCGACCTTTCCTCCATAGAAACCTGCAACGGAACCCAGAAATACACCAAAGACAGTGGAAATCAAAACAGCAAGAATACCGATTACCAAAGAATAGCGAGCCCCATAACAGACACGTGCAAAGACATCCCTTCCCATATGGTCCGTTCCAAAAGGGTGCTCGAGACATGGGGAAATCAGCCGTTGGGAGGAATTCATTCCAATGACTTCCGTTTCGTAATCCCAGACGAGAGGAGAAATCAGAGCAATCAGGACAATACCCAAAAAGACAATAAGGCTGATCAATGCACCTTTATTCTTCTTGAACTGGTGCCAGAAGAAACCAAATTGACTTCTCTTCTTCGTCAACCCTGTTTCCTGCATCATGCCACCTTTGTTGTATATCTGGCCTTTATCCTTGGATCGACAAAGGCATACAGAATATCGACTACCAGCAATACTCCTGCGATAAAGACAGTAGTCAACAATACGAATCCAGTAACCATGTTGTAATCATTCGACCGGATACTGGTAATTAGGTAAGATCCAACACCAGGCCATGCGAAGACGCTTTCAACTACGACAGTGCCACCCATGAGAATGCTGAACTGACTGCCAACTATCGTTATTATCGGAATCAGGGCATTCTTCAATGCATGCTTCAGAATCACCATCCGCTCGCTAACGCCCTTTGCCCGGGCTGTTCTCAGAAAATCAGCATTCAGATTGTCAATCATAGAAGATCGAGTCATCCTCATGACAAGAGAAGCGTTGCTGATTCCTGCACAGAAAGCTGGGAGGATGATACTTCTAAAACCGTCTGTAGCCCCAGATGTTGGAAGCCAACGCAACTGTACTGCAAAGACTATGATCAGCATCAGGCCTAGCCAGAACCCAGGAATCGAGATTCCACAGATTGCAATTGATGAAAGAACGGTATCTGTCAATTTGTTCTGGCGGACCGCAGCGATTATCCCCAATGGGATGGCTATAATCACTGTGATGAACATCGATGCACATGCAAGCTGAATGGTGTATGGAATTCTGACAAGGAACTCGTCCAATACGTCATTTCCGTACAGTCCCTGTCCAAAGTCCCCATGTAGCACGCCAGATAGATAACGAAAATAACGGACAATCAGTGGATCGTTCAATCCCATGGACTCACGAAGCAGTTCAATGTCCTCGGCAGAGGCCTCACTACCAGCCAGTGTTGAAGCCGGATCACCTGTAAGACTCATTACCCAGAAGACAAGGAAGGACAATACAAGCATCATCGGGATAATCGTCAAAATCCGCTTTAATACGTACTTGCCCATCCTAATCTATTCCTATCCTCAGACTGTTCAGTCTTCATATGCATAGACCGTTGAAAGATCCATATAGTTCGAAGTTGGGGAAATCTCAACTCCATGCACGTTGTCATGGTATGCGACTATCATGTTGTTCAGGACAAGAGGATATATCGGAATATTATCGGCAACCCACTGCTGCAAATCAGCAAACCTGGAAAGCATTTCATCCCATGTAATCCCTTCACTGACGCTATCCTGCAAGCTCTCATATTCCTCGCTGTGGAATCCATATGTATTCGAAGACCCACCCGTATAGAAGAACCTGTTGAAGTTATAAAGAAGGGCTCCTTGATAAGCGGCATAGTCTATGAAAAGATCATACCCATCCTGGTTTGCCTTAAACTGAGACCAGTTGGCAGCCTCGACAACTTTCATCTCAATCTTCAAGCCAGCAGCATTCAGATTTGACTGGATAACCTCAGCCATTCTGGACTTTGATGGCGTATAAGCCAACGTAAAAGTTTTCCCTGCAAGGCCCAATGCTGCAAGTTCACTTCCGGCATGCTCCGGGTCATAACTCACAGTATTTTCAATCTGCGCATAACCTAATCCAGATGGAGCACAGAAATTATTGCTTTCGACTCCGCCGACACCACCTTCAAAAGCGATTGCAACAATGTCCTCTTTGCTTATGGCTTCGGAAATTGCACGCCTGACGGCAAGGTCACTGAACACAGGATTGGAGTAATTGAAACCCAGGTAATACGAATTAGCTCCGGTCTTTGTTTCAATTGTGACATCAGTATTTCTGGAAATCGTATTATAGGACGATGCGTCTACATCGAAAAGAATATCCACCTCTCCTGCCAGAAGTGCAGACACTCTGGTATTTGCATCTGTTATCTCCTTGAACACAATATGCTTAGTGGGATAACTATCAGTGCCACCCCAATATTCATCGAATCGTGTTACGCCATACTGGATGCCAGACTGGGTTATCGCCTTGTCGAAATAATATGGACCTGTTCCAATCACGCAAGCATCTGTCTTGTCCATATTCTCAAATGCCGTGTGAGAATAAATCTTTGTTTCAAGATAGGAAGGGAAATCCAACATCGGACGATTCAAATGGAACACGATTGTATAATCATCAACAATTTCATACTCGTTTACATATGCCGAAGCCGCATTCGTCTTGACGACATTGCCGGCACCTGTTGCCGTATACTCCCATGTGAACTTTACATCTTCTGCAGTGAATCCGCTTCCGTCATGGAAAAGCACTCCTTCCTGCAACTTGACCAGCCAGTCGCTCCCGTTTTTTTCTTCACTGATATCCTCCCAGCTGACCGCTAGTTCACCGTTTACTTCTCCCGTGTCGGAATCGACGTATGTCAGCGTGTCGAATGTCATGTTCGAAATGAACTGATTCTGCAGCCCTGTCGAGCCATAAGGATCAGCCGTATCCATTGCCGAGTGAGCAGAATAAACTGTCTCTTTCAGTACCGGTTCACGATTAGCATCAGCGCGCCCCTCTTCCTCTCCATTTGCGCAGGAGACAAAGGACATAAGCATCAAAATGATAAGCAAAAATGCAAAGCGATTCCTTTTCATGATTTGAATACTATGAAAAGGCCATCTTCTTTCAAAGGAACCATTGGTTTAGTTTGGCTATCGTTTCAGAATCAGAAACTGCCAGCGGCTGCACCTATTATCAAGCCAGTATTATGCTGATAGATTCTTATCAGCTCTGCCACATCCTCTATTCTCTCTTTACTGTCCAAGTCAATGGAAATCATTGCCCGACCAAGATTCTTCGGCTTAGCCCTTTCCCGCAACCCCTCAAACTTCTCATTATTCATGACAAACTGCACCGCAGGACAGAAAATATATGATTCCTTGTTGTATGATGTCACAAACTTAACCAAAGAATCGGAAGCCATGGCGACATTGAAATGGCGTGTCAAATCAGATCCGAATACAAAACTAGGTCTATCCAGCAGAACGAAATTGCTCACGGGAAGAGTTTCCAGAGTGAAACGACACGAAAAGCCAAGCCTACACAAATCAATGCTATCTATATAAGCTCTGTTCCGAGCTGATACATTGAAATATAGCGAATGTATTCCTGCAAGTGAGAAGTTCGAAAGGAAATACGAAACCATTGGCTTATCGTAAAGAATCTCACTCAAATCAAGCCAGTCGAATGGCAAATCAAGCACACCAATCCAATCACTTTGTGAAAGCGAATTCGCAACTAAACATTCCATGTCGACATCAAGTAGAATCGAAAGCTGTGGCAACAGCGAGATGTCAGGAAGACATAAACCACGCTCCCATTTAGATACTGCCTTGTCTGTTATATTCAAGACTTCAGCCAGCGATAATTGTGTATAGCCTGCCTTTTTCCTTAGCTGCGCAAATAAAGTACCGAAATCACTCATCGTAATCGCATTTAGCTGAAATCAAATATGCAAACATGATACCCGTTCGCACCAAGTTAGTTCTTTTTCATCCCTCTGAAAGGTTCCATGGTCACAGAACTTGAAGAGGAGATTCCCTCCCTCTTCAAAACCGTCAGCACTGTTCTGAGTATGATTCTCCAGTCCATGAGAAAGGAGACATGGTCGACATAGTAGACATCCTTGTCGAACTTGTCCTCCCATGTGATGGCGTTTCTACCATGTACCTGGGCATAGCCGGTGAAGCCCGGCCTTACTTCATGTCGCCTTGCCTGGTGTTCATTGTAAAGTGGAAGGTATCTCACCAGAAGAGGTCTCGGCCCCACTATGGACATATCCCCTTTCAGGATGTTCACAAGCTCGGGAAGCTCATCAAGGGATGTAGACCTGAGAATCTTGCCAAAACGAGTGAGCCGCACATCATCAGGAAGGAGGTTCCCATTTTCGTCCCTGGCATCGCTCATGCTTCTGAACTTGTAGAGGGTGAAGATCCTGCCATTGAGGCCTGGACGCTCCTGCTTGAAGATCACAGGGGAGCCGAGCTTCGCCCTCACCAGTATTGCAAGCACAAGGAACACGGGGGACAGGACGATCAACGCGATAAGAGAGAGTATGAAGTCCTGCGGCCGCTTGATGAATCTTTCGTAGAAGCCCTTTCTGTGTGCCATGAGATCTATTTGTTGAAACAGGCCCAGATCACCTCTATGATCCTGTCCTGCTCCTCAGGCGTCATCTTGTTGTCGCTAGGCAGGCAGAGCCCACGGGAGAAGATGTCCATTCCGACATCAAGAGGTCTACCGTCCCTTCCCTTCGTTCCACCAGAAATGTAGGCGTTGGTCTTGCCTCTGCCATCTCCATCTCTGGTTACGAACGGATTCATCCTGAAGACAGGCTGCATGTGCATCGGCTTCCAGATGGGTCTTCCTTCGGCATTGATGGATGCAATGGCGTCAAGAATCTCCGTCGGGCACGACTTGCCATGCTCCTTGATGTAAAGGGGGTCGGTCTCGCCTCTCACCTGAGGGCACATCGCATCCTTGTCGATTATGAGACAGCTCAACCAATGGTTGGGAACCGAATTCACATCATCAAAAGGGTTCATGGATACAGGAAGACCTTTCAGTCCTTCCTTGTATCGGTAGTAGATTGCAGTCTTCTGTGCAATGTGATCGTCAAGGTGCGGAATCTGGCCGCGGATGACACCTGCAATCACATTGCTCATCCTGTAGTTGTAGCCGATCTCCTCATGCTGGTACCAGGGGGCGTTCTCCCTGGACTGCGTGGACCACTTGCGGACCTTGTTGGCGACCTCGATATCGTCTGTAAGCAGCATGCCGCCACAGGAGCCTGTGATGATCTTGTTGCCGTTGAACGAAATCGCATTGAAATCCCCGAAGGATCCCGTCTGTCTACCCTTGTAGGTAGCGCCCAGGGATTCGGCCGCATCCTCGATGATGATGGCATCATGTCTTTGGCAGACAGCCCTGATCTCGTCTATCTTTCCGGGGGTGCCGTACAGGTGGGCAACAACGACAACCTTCACATCAGGATGGAGCTCGAAGGCCTTCTCCAGGGCGGCAGGATCCATGTTCCAGGTGCCGTACTCGGTATCGATGAATACCGGCACACCCTTTTCATAGACGACAGGATTCACTGTAGCACTGAATGTCATGTCGCTGCAGAACACCTTCTGCCCTGACTGGATACCAGCCAGCTTCACTGCCATATGCAGAGCAGCCGTACCTGAGGACAAACCTACGGCATAGCCGACACCGACCTTCTCGGCAATGAGCCTCTCGACTTCGTTTATGTTCTCGCCGACTGTGCTCATCCAGTTGGTGTCGTAGGCCTCCTGGACATACCTTATCTCCTCCCCATGCATCGTGGGAGATGAAAGCCATACCTTCTTATCGAAGGGTTTGAAATCATGTCTGCTGTTGTCGAACATTTATCCTACAGACCTCTCTTCATGTCATTTGCGCTCATGTTTCATCTTGAAGATGATGGTGAATACCTTACACACTACAATCCCAATCACCACCCCTATCAGGTCCACCCAAACATCGCTTATCAGAGAGCCGCGACCTGACAGGAGCTGGATGCTCTCGTCAAGGAATGCCACGGTGAAGCATACATAAAAGCCTTTGAGGACGCTTCCTCTGAGATATGCACACACCAGCAAGGCAAGAATGAGGAATTCACTTACATGTGCAAGCTTCCTCACCAGATGTGTGCTGACTTCATCCACACCGAACAAGGCCAGTACCGGGGCTATGATGTGTTCGGTTATCCAGCCGCTCTCCTGAGCGGACATGTCCATCGGCACAAGGGAATGGACCCAGATGAAAGCAAGGACAAGGATGATTGCAGCAAGTAGCAGCTTTCTTCTCACTATGCCTCTTTCAGCACATGGTGGCTGTGCTGGTCCGTGAACTCGGGAACGAAACCTCTCAGTCTGGCCTCGAGTTCATCATCACCCATCGAGTCCATATCATGGTAGAAGGCCATGAACTCGTCCGCATCGAGCTTCTGGTCGTTCAGCTTCGCCTTGAAGACGAGCTTGTCGTCTGTCGGTATGGTGGTGTCCTCCTTGGCAAGGAGCTCCTCGTAGAGCTTCTCACCGGGACGCAGTCCGGTGACGACTATGCTGCTTCTTCCGTCACCGTAGTACTTGATGAGGCGCTGGGCGAAGTCGTAGATCTTCACGGGCTGTCCCATGTCGAGGACCATGACCTCCCCACCCTTCGCCATGGCTCCTGCCTTGAGGACGAGACTGACGGCTTCGGGGATGGCCATGAAGTAGCGGATGATGTCCTTATGTGTGACTGTTATCGGGACGCCGGCATGGATCTGGTCGATGAACAGCGGAAGCATCGAACCACGGCTGCCGAGGACGTTGCCGAACCTGACGGCGACGATCTCCGTCCTGTTGCTCGTGAGCATCGAGGCGACCAGCTCGACCATCCTCTTGGAAGCCCCCATGACGTTGGTAGGGTTCACTGCCTTGTCGGTGGAGATGACCACGACCTTGCCAACGCCGCTGTTCCTTGCAGAAGAGAGGACGTTGTATGAACCGGCAACGTTCGTGCGGATGATCTCGTCCGGCTCCCTCTCGCCCATGGGCACATGCTTGTAGGCGGCGGCATGGTAGACGATGTCCGGTCTGAACTGCCTGAAGATCCGCTCGATCTTGGCGGCGTTCCTTATGTCGCACAGGATCGGGATGATGGAGTCGTTTATCTCCTCCTTGAATCCCGTGAGGCGCAGGCCGGAATCATGAAGACCGGATTCGTCTATGTCTATCATGACAAGACGCCTTACGCCAAATCCGACGAGCTGCCTGCAGATCTCGCTGCCGATGGAGCCGCAGGCGCCCGTGACGAGGACGACCTTGTCACGTACCATGGCCTCGATCGGCGCCTTGTCTATCTTGATGAGCGGTCGCCCCAGAAGATCCGGGTAGTCAAGGTTCCTCAGGTCTATCTCCCGGGCACCCTGCTGCATCTCGTACAGCGTCGGGATGATCTTCACGTCTGCGCCGTTGTCCTTGGCGGCATCGACGGCCTTGTAGAGATTGTCCTGCGACAGGTCGGTTATGCCGATGATGACCGTCTTGACCTCATGCTTTCTTATCTGGTCTGAAAGGCTGTCAACTGTCCCGAGGACGGGAAGTCCGAGCACCTCCGTCTTCTGCAATGAAGAATCGTCGTCAACGAAGCCTATGATGTCGTAGTCCAGCTTGCCTTCGAAGTACTGGCGGGCAAGCGTCGTCCCGATCTCGCCTGCTCCGTAGACGATGGTCGTCGGATAGTCGCTCCGGGCCTTCTTCCTGTTGGACGCCTGCATGAGGAAGCGGAACGAGAAGCGGGCTCCGAATGAGAACAGGAGGAAATAGGAGTACAGGACGAAGGCGAACGACACGCTGTGCGTCCGTCCTGTCAGAATGAGGACAAGCGCCGCAACGGCAAACGACACGATCGTCGCTTCGAGACCCCGCACCACTATGATGAAAGAGCTGGTCTTCACCCTGACATTGTAATAGTGGAATAGATATAGAAGAACCAGCGTCAGCACTCCTGTGATGACGGCGGAGAGGACGTCCATTGCAGAAGCCGGGATGATGATGAATGCAATCATGTAGCCCAGCATGAAGCAGACGATGTCTGCAACTATCTGGATGAGCACCTTGTATCTGCGTGACAGGCTCACCATGCCATGCATGCCGGCTATGAAATCTCTCTTTCTGGTCATTGTCCTGCGTCTTTCCGAATAGGTTCCGTCCGATGAAGCGGTACCGGGATGCAATGGACAATCAATTCACGGCCTGTGAAAAGAAGACAGGAACCCCAAACCCCATCGACGAGAGTGGACACAGTATGCCACAGGACCAACGTATGCAAAGCAGTGCCGCCATCCCCTCATAGCATGCTTCGTGTGCACCCCGATGGGCAGCCGACATGACTCTTCACCTGGCGTCCGCTGGGCGAACCATGCAGACAGAGCCATGCCGAACGGCGAATTGTCCATCAGGTGCTCATAAAGGCACCGGATTCACTTTAACCCACCGTTTTCCGTTTGGTAAACAAGAATCATGGTGCCAATTTGGAAATTGTCAACCTATTTGGCGGATTTTAACGCCTGGCAATCGACGGGGAGCCTTCCCGTGGACTTGAAGAAGAGGATCTTCAGATAGAAGTCGACGAAGCTCTCCTTGAAGTAGCAGGCCCCGTCATAAAGCAGCGACACCCTCATGTCGGAAAAGCGTCTGCCCCTGTTGTTGTAGAGTCTGCACTTCCTCAAATCGTGCTCGTTTCTGTGCGAATAGCATCTGTATGGGCTGAAGCGCTCCCGCTCTTCAGCGTCCATCAGGTCATAGCGGGCACATGAATATTCATACATGGCCATCAGATACCTGTCCACATCGCCGCGTGTCACGATCTGGGTTTCGTCATAGCGGGCATCCCGGAACTCCTTCAGGTATTCCCTTTCTCCGGACAATGCGGCGATCAGAAGGACAATGGAAGAGTCGACCAGCCGGGCCATGCGGCCAAGCGTACCCAGGTACATGTCCCAGGGGGTGCCCGACTCAAGGACCCTGTCGATCCGGGCGAAATAGTCGTCGCACATTCCCGCCTTCCTTGAGGCAGCGCACCATTCGTCCCTGAAGGCCATATGGCGTCTACGCCTCACATCATAGCGGCCCTCTAGAAAATGGAAGAGCCTGAGCCCCATCCTGTAATCGAAACCCGTGTGTCCGGAAGTTGTCTGAGATGATGTCCTGTCGTCGTCCTGCATGAGTCTCCTCTCCAATGATGATCTTTCCACACCTTCACCATCCCAGGCTCCCTCTCCTGTCATCCACTCCGGCTGGAGTGGAACGCATCCGGACTGTACGCAGAAGGACGCACATGATGGCACGCCCTGCAGTTTCTGTTGACAAGGTGGCCGCTTTGCAGAGTATCTTCTCTACCCATGTGCATCTGCCGATCCTGCTCCTTTACGAAGTATTTCCCTACCACACAAGACACACGAAGATCCATGATGCATATGACGAGGAAGACCGCTCTGCATTCATGCCCATATGACTGTCATGAAACCTTGCGGGTCCCGGTATCCGGAAGCAGTGGCAGACTAGCAGAAAAGGGAGGGATGCGCAAGATGTAGTTTTCACAATTTTAATTGTTTTTTTTGATAATTCAGCTTAATTAAAGAAGCAATGGCCTTTCACATGAGTGAAAAGGAGGCTTTGTTGTTCAGTTTTGCAACCTGCGCTTTCATATTACCCAGGCATTACATTGTCCCTGTGGGTGAAAGAACGCAAGATGGTCTGGACAGGAACAGGACACCAAGCCTCAGATGATTGATGAACGATACACGATACTTGACAGACCCGCGTCTTGTAGCCCCTTCATCGATTTCCATGATGATAGGCATCTGGATGAGCAGATCACCCGGGACCCGCAAAATGCCCTTATATAGATACTTCCTGGCTTACAACAGCCCTCTTCACCAAACCGGGTATCATGAATTCCGGGCCTTCGATTGTTCCCGGGAATCCTGAAAAACGTGCATATCCGACTGGCTTGTTTCAGACAACAGGACTCATTTTCGTCTCATCCTACCCACCAGCTTATACATGTCCGTTGTCGGTGAGAAATCCGCACAGTACCGGCAATAGCCTGAAGCAAGAGCCTTCTTCTCAAGGTTCTCTGCATTTCTGATAGCCGATTCGATATTGTCCTTTATAAGCTTATGGATTCCGTCCAGGGATTTCGCATACCCCTTGATATACCGATCCATATCCTTGACAAGTTCACTGCTGGAGGCATATCGCCTCGGGCTGGATGTATAGTGGCATATGAACCACAGCTCAAAGCAGGGATTCGAGACTATTATCTGGATCTCATTCTTCTTTGCGAGTCTCAATGCCTCCTGTAACGGCTTCTCCTTGTCTCTGCTGCAGTCCATATCCAGGAGGCAGAAGGCAAGATCTCCTTCTCTGGAATCGAAACCGAGATCCTCCATCGTCGAGATAAGACCTTTGACCATTCCGACAGGATCCGTACTTGCATCACGTGAGCGATGAAGCTTCATACCTCCTACATCCCGGACAAAGTCCTTCAGGTAATATGTCTCTGTCCTGTTATGGCCTTCTGCAGCAAACAGGACAAGCCTGTTACGTCGTCGGCAGTGGCGCACTCCCTTGTCCTTGTCATCACGTCTTCTTGCCATATTCGTCTACACAATGTCCGGGACTGCGCCAAACCTTCCAGCCATATATGCCTTGCGGACATCCTCATTGAGCCTGACCGGGAAATCGTCAAGGGAATACAGCTCGGAGACACCCGTATCGTTATCCTTGTCGACGAAGAGAATCTGATCCCGCCTGAACAGTTTCAGCGTCATGACTTCCGTACTATGCAAGGTGACAATCAGCTGAGCTCCATGAGGATTCGTATCCGATGAGTTGAACAGCCCTATGAGATACTGAAGGAGATCGGGATGCATGCTCGAATCAAGTTCATCGACACAGAATACATAGCCATTATCCAGTGCCTTCTTCAATTGAGGACTGAGAAAGAACAGATTCTGGGTACCTCTCGATTCCTCTGACATCTGCAGATCATATGCCACACGCCGGCCATCATCAGTTCGTATGTCATGTCTGGATACGACCTTGTATTCCTTCGAGCGCACCAGCTCACCACGAGGAACAGAGGGCATGTTCACAGTCCTCGCCTCGACAGTGTAATCGCTTATGTTGATGTCCGATTCCTTCAGGAGCCTGGTCGTGAACTGCCTGAGCTCTCCATTCCTGTCTGCCTCATATAGTTCAAGCGACTGCAGCATCGGCTGCTGTGAGTCGAACACGTCGATGTACCGGCTGAACCACATGAATGCCTCCTTCGTCGCATCGGCATTCCAGTTCGTCGCCGTTGCCAGAAACAGCTTGTTCGGGGTGTTCCGTTCCTTCAGCGGATCCAGAATACGTGCCGTATTACTGTTGAAGAAATCATATTTCTCCCCCTTGCGGGAGAACACGCGAGTCGGCCTCTGAGAGGAATAGAGCACCAGATGCTCTTCCGTCACCTTCTTTCTGGTACATGAAAAGCCATATACATACCTTCGCGAACCCAACATGAATTCGAACTCGAATGAACTGTCCTTTCTGCCGCCATCACAGAAGGCGAACGGCTCCACGAATGGAATCTGGCTGTCGATCTGCCTCGTGACCGATGTCCTCACAATCATTATCGCCGCCACAAGGGCCTTGATCAGATTGGACTTTCCTGCGGCATTCGGGCCATATATCACCGCCGATTTCAACGCCCTTGCCCCATGCGCTTCACTGACTAAATTCTCAGGATGCTCGTTACTACCAGAAGCCTTCAATGAAAGCACAGCCGTTTCCTTGAACGACCTGAAATTACTCACCTTGAATTCCAAAAGCATATACCCGACACAAGCTCCTTCTCCCTGAATGGTAAGAAATATAACTCGGAAAATCAACATTATAAACCAGAAATTTGCAATTTCTATTCAAAAACTGGAAATATGGCAATATGGACTTCACCATTTCAAACCTAGATCTTCCATGCATCATCCGCAGACCATGTCATCGACGGTCATGTAGCAGAATCAGTCCGCAATTCCAAGCAATAGCGTAGACAAAGAACCGCCATTGTCAAATGTCTACCGGATTCCTGTACCATGCAAAGCATGGAAAATCTGTTTCCTGCCGATTCGGAATATCAATGCTGTAATAGAGGAATCTGGTCATCGACAAGTTCCATTGCCGTATTCGCATCCACTATGCGCATGATCGTCCCTGCCTCCTCGCTCTTCCTGCACATCCCCAATGGCTGGATCTCTCCATACCAGCTGATTCTTCCATCTATGATTATGCAGTTCATCTGTCTTTCACAGGAAGTCCATGGCAAGTCGAGACGGGACAGCATTTCATCAACGGCATTCTTCAACTTGCCGTCCATCTTTTGAAGTCCACCTTGAATCCCGATCCTGATACCGTCATCTTCGCCTCTTGCCTTGACCGCTTCCAGAATGCGTTTTGTGGTGGAGGAAGGAAGAATGAACGAAAAGAAGACGAATACGCTTCTGGCCGCCGATGCGATATCGGCAAGCAGCACCTCGAGAAAATCCTTCTCACCATAGAGGATCTTCACCTGGGGAGCATGCTCATCTCCTGAAGGAAGGAATCCCAGTTTCCTGTAGATTCTCTGCCTGCTTGCAAACATGCGCGACAATGCGGGAATTCTGTAGTCGACATAGTCATAGATGGTCACGGAGGTCTTCCCCTGCGATAACCGTGACAGCCGACCTGCACATTGCTGCACTATCCGCTCCTGCTTGAAGGGAGAGGCCAGGAACAACGTGTCGAGAGAAGGCAGGTCGACGCCCTCTCCGAGCAGTTTGTCCGTCGCTATGAGAACATCCGGACGATCCGCGTTCCGGACTCCATCAAGGACGGTCCTTGCCTCTTTTCTGGACATAGTCCCATCAAGCGCTACGCACGGGATTTCGGCCCTCTCAAGGGCATCGGCGATGGAGCTGTTCTGTTCAAGTCTTCTCGTGAACACGAGAATCCTGTGTCCGTCACGATATGCGGATGCGATATCGTCTGCGATTGTCGCCGACCTGTCTTCATTACATGAAAGGTCATCCATCATGGCGGCGAATGAAGTGTTCCGCCTGTCACTGGATATCGTGGTCTCCAGAAACCGTGGCACATAGCGTTGCATCATCCCCCGTTCATAGGCAAGCTGCGCAGCCGATACACCGTAGACGACAGGTCCACATTGGGAATAGACGATACGCTCAAGACCGTCTGCCCTCTTCACAGTCGCGGAAAGCCCGAGGACATGTTTCGGAGCAAGATGTTCCAGGACGAATCTGGACTTCTGCGCCGCGATATGATGACACTCGTCGACTATCACGAATCCATAGGCCAAGGCGAAATCGAAATCACCCGACTCGATTCTTGCAGAAAGTGTCTGCAACGTCACGATGTCGAGTACTCCGGAAAGACGGTCATGCCCACCTCCAAGCATTCCAGGCACCTTCCGGCTCCGCCCTTTTTCCGTCTTCATTGTAGAGACGGTCTCGATTTCCATGAGCTGTCGTATCTTCTCGGCCCATTGGTCCAGAAGGTTTCTGGATGGGACAATCACAAGGGTACGCTCCTTGCGCTTCATCGCGGTGGACAAGGCGACATAGGTCTTCCCGAAACCTGTCGCACCGGCCAATATCCCGATATCCGACTCGAGAATCTTCTCGAGTGCCTCCTTCTGCCGGGGCCAGAGATCCTTCCGCCCCCGAGCCAGGAAATCGCCGGTGCTGACCCTATGATCCTCAACCACATAGTCGCCTCCAACAGTCTTGAGGACAGTCTCCACCGCATGAAGCAGTCCCCGTGGGAGCTTCAGCACTCTCTCGTTCTCCTCATACAATGGTATTCGGGAGGCGATATCCCCGGCATGTCCATCATTGCGAACCAGGGTCTTGTAGTATTCCGGGCTGGATATCGTCGCCATTCTCCTGAATGCCTCCTGCGCCTTCGAGGACAGCACGTTCTTGTCGAGGCCGACTCCACTCGAAAGGTAGAGCACCATCCTATCGGAGAAGTCCTTTCTCTCGAGTCTTGGAATTCTCCTGATCCATCCGGGATTCATCTCCTCATCGCTCGGCATCGAAGAAATTGAAGCGGAATATCCTGAATCATGGATACGCAATATCGCCTCGACTTCCGCCTTCGAATGTCTGTGGACAGTGGAAAGGTATGTCAGTTGTTCTCCAAGAGGAATCGGAGAGCCGTCATCATCCATGAAGACAGTACACCCCCGCATTGCAGCGGATGCCACAAGTGGAAGCAGAATAAGATTGCCTATTCCACCCTTCGTCAATGAATCCTGTGCGGGAAACATCCTGTCATATGAATCTAGACTGATTGAAGGATGATTCTCGCGTGTCTTGTCTATCACGGCTGCGGCCAGTCTTCTGGCAAGTGAAGCCGGTACGTCTTCACTGAAGAACGTCCACAGATGGGCGCCCTTTCCACTACAGCTCCGTTCCCACAGCATCGCGATGCCCATTTCCCTTGCTGTCTTCACAAGCAGCCGTGCATCGCTCTGCCATGAGGCCGAATCGAGATCGATTGCAACGAATCTGGTGACATTCCCATCCTTCAGAGGGTATATTCCAATGGCTCCCAGACACTGTTCATCGTGGTTTGAGAGATTCCTGCGTACTATCTCGTCTGCAGTCAGCCGAGGCCTGATCCTGTAGTCACATGTCTTGCAGAATGCTCCACTCTCCCTGCCCTGCCGGATTGGACAGCAGTCGTTCCATCGGTTGCTGCACACGGGGTAATACCCTACACCCTTTGGTGATTTAGACCGTCCTCTGGTTGCATATACGTCCATACGAGGCGAGAAGAGATCGATCATGAACCCGGCCTTCGACATTACATCAGGGAAGTCGACAGGTTCCCTGTCACACTCGACTGCAGGAAGTCGTATGTCATCGGTTTTCTGCTGAAGTTGAGCAGAAAGACTGTCACGTTGTGCAACAAGGGATACTAGACGCTCGTTCAGTTCGGATATCTGCGCATCCATCTCGGCAATCCGTTCGCGAAGACCTCTCTCATCAAGTCCACTAAGCGAAGCCTCTCCTGCCAGAGTCATGCTGTCTATGAAAAGGCTGTCAGGAACATTGGACATAGCCATACATTACCACAGATCGACATGGACCCATGCCGTTTCTGACGTCAAATCTCTGCATCTGGAATTGGAGCTATGCTGGAATGGACTTTCGTCCGCAGACTGTCTTTTCCCTGATCTTGCCGGTTTACTCACATTTGTGGTTACTAGATTCTATTTTCATGCGGTATCTGCTTTCCTTGGAGCAAGCAGATACGACCGAAATCACCATCCAGGCATGACATGAATGATGTGTGCGGTGCAGACTCTCATTGTCGGGTTATCATTCACGTCGGCTGTCACAAACATCACAGTAAGAAAGCGGTCTGGGTCACAGCAAGCCTTCTGTAGGCACATCGATTCATCCGCTGTGCACCCACCAAGGATAGCTGCAACAGCTTTGCAGAAGAAATGGAATCCCTCACAAACATGAGGACAACAACAGTTTACCTGCAACCCATCTCGACCGACATTGCCGAAGATTACCCACGTGGTGGGAATGGGTCGCCACCATGGGAATCCTTCTGCCCAATCTTTCCATCCTTGTTATGGATGAAGAGCTCTGTTCCCTGATTACGCGAGATAATTCTTGCCGCATCAATCGCATCCTGTTTTGTATCAAAATGTCCGCTGGCTCTAGTTGCCCCGCTCCTTTTGACATCCCAGCCTCCATCGTTGTTCTTCACAACATGATGCTGTCCACCAGACTTGCCATTCATTGCATCAACCTCCTGAAAAGCCACATCGGGTCTTCGTTTGCAATATCCTGAATCCACACAACCGTACTCTTTCCACGCATATGATTGGACACGCCGATAAAATGCCATTGACAGTGTCCCATTATACAACTACCATGTCCCACAGTAAAGGTTTGATTTCAATATGAAGAAGAAGGATATCCTCAACCTGATCAGATACCATGCGGACCGGAACGAAGAGGCGTTCAACAAGACGGCGTATTCAATTGCCGAGGACTTCAGTGCAAGTGGTGACAAGGATCTTGCCGAATATATCGTAGCACAGCTGTCTCCACGGACTGCATGGACGGCACAGGAGCAGGAGGCTCCGTATCACGCATTCTTCCGTCCTCTTGCTTCAAGCAACGGTATCCTTCCCCTTCCAGAACCTGTCATGCAGGATGTGAGGGGCATCATGAATGCGATAACGAACAACACGGGAGTCAACAGATTCCTTTTCTCGGGAAGACCAGGAAGCGGCAAGACCGAGTGTGTGAAGCATATTGCACGCATCCTCGACCGGAGACTCCTCATGGCGGACTTCGAGTCGGTCATCGACAGCCGTCTTGGGCAGACGGCGAAGAACATCAGTCAGCTTTTCGAAACCATGACAAGATACCCACAGCCGGACAAGGTCATCTTCCTATTCGATGAGATCGACTCCATCGCAATGGACAGGATCGACACAAGGGATGTGCGCGAGATGGGCAGGGCGACAAGCGCCTTCCTCAGATACATGGACGATATCGATGACAGGATCATACTGATAGCCACGACGAATCTCGCCTCGTCGTTTGACAAGGCATTCATCAGACGGTTCGACTATGTCATCGACTTCGACCGGTATTCCCAGGACGACCTGGAAGAGGTTGCAGAGAAGATACTCGCAGACCAGTTGTCGCAGTTCGACATAAGGGAGCGCAACATCGCTCTCTTCAGGAAGATCATGAGTCTGTTGTCACCTCTTCCCTATCCCGGAGACCTGAAGAACCTGATCAGGACCTCGATTGCATTCAGCTCAAGAGAGGAGAATCTGGGATATCTGAAGACCCTGTTCCAGAAGGTATGCCCAGGCTACCAGAAGCTGACGGTACAGGATTACCGTTCCATGGGCTTCACGATAAGGGACATAGAAATCCTTAGCGGAATACCCAGGAGCACAGTGGCAAGAATGCTCAAGGAGAAGGCCGGTGAAGACTAACAAGCTGTTGAAGCTGAAGGGGCGTCTCCAGGAGAATCCAAGGCCAAGAAGTGGCACTGAGGCGAATATAAAAGAAAACGACACTGTCACAAGCGATCGGATACGGGATCTGTCCGCATCACTGCACAAGGTGTGGGAGTACTGGCAGGCCGACGATACAGGTCTTCCACCCATTGTAAGTGCAAGGTTCAAGCGAATCGTCCCGAAATCGCTCCGTATCAAGGAGATACTCAGGAAAAGCCAGACACGGATTCTTGGTGTGAAGTTCATCGGCAACTGTCCGGTCTGTCACCTGTTCACATACATGTGCAGTCTCAGGACGATAGAAGATGGAATCGGGAAACTTGACAAGCTCGCAGAAACAATCGATGCAGCTCCATTCTCAGGAAAGATCACAGGACGGCAGGTAAAGGCGATGGCGGCAAATAAGCCGATCGATTCGGGAGACCCGAAATCGGAAGACAAGAAAGCGAGAATGGAGACGAAATTGAAGAAGCTAGGCGTCTCCAAATCCGAAGCCCAGCGATATGTCGATGCTGTGCAGAACGGTGGCTTGGCAAAGACCGTGTTCATCGATCTCGTCACCGAGGTGAATGTACTTTCCGGTTTCTCCGTCGAGGAGGCACCACGGGAGATATCCGATTCTCAGATCATCACCCTGTATGATGTCGGAAGGTCATTCGAAGAGCTGAGCTCCCTCTTCGGTCTGTCCTCCGTCCAGATAAGTACATCCGGACCTGTCACATGGCTGGTGACACCAAAACAATATGCCACCATTGCGGCAAGAGCGCCTTCCCTGATTTCCATGGCGATGCCTGATATGCAGACCATTGCGGTGCAACCTTACATCGAGACAGGAATGGATTCTGCAATCCGATTCGCAAGTCCGGGCAACGAGCCTGTGATCGGCGTCATCGACTATCCATTCGACAAGTCGGTCCCCTTCTCCGACTGGGTGGAAATGCACAACTGTCTCTCACCCGAACTGGAGAGCGAGTCTTCAGACTATGAACACGGTACCGCCGTCACGTCGCTAATCGTCGACGGGCCTGCCCTGAATCCTGGGCTTGATGACAACTGCGGGAGATTCAGAGTACGCCATTTCTCGGCTGTCAATGGCAGCCGCTTCAGCTCGTTCTCCCTCATGAAGACCATAGCATCGATTGTGGCGTCGAACCCGGACATACACGTCTGGAACCTTTCACTTGGAGCCGATCAGGGAATCGACAGGAACTTCGTGTCTATAGAGGCCGCCATGCTTGACGACCTGCAGAGACGACATGACATCCTCTTCGTGATATCAGGAACGAACAACCGGGCTGGAGACCATTCCTACCCGGTCATGGGCCCACCGGCCGACTCCATCAACTCGCTTATCGTGAATTCGGTCAGAATCGACGGCATGCCTGCAAGCTATACGAGAAAGGGTCCGGTTCTGGATTTCCACACCAAGCCGGACCTATGTGCCTATGGAGGTGATACGGGAGAGGAGCTAAGAGTCTGGGCCGGTTCCGGACCACGTCTTGTAAAGGGCACCTCCTTCGCCGCCCCATGGATTTCACGAAAGGCATCGTTCCTCATCGACAAGCTCGGGCTGTCCGTGCAGGAGGCGAAGGCTCTTCTGATCGACTCCGCCGCCGGGTGGAACACCGATGAAACGCACAAGGACCTTATCGGCTATGGCATCGTACCGCATGACATCAACAAAATCGTCACATGCCCGGAAGATGAGATCAGGTTCATTCTGAGCGGACAGGCATTGGCATATGAGACGGTCACGAACAGGATTCCAGTCCCGCTGGACAAAGCAGGCAAGTTTCCTTATACAGCCAAGGTCACATTGTGTTATCCTTCCGCCTGCAATCGTAACAATGGTGTCGACTACACCGAAGATGAGCTGGACCTGCATTTCGGACGCCTTGATGAAGAAGGGAACAAGATAGAAAAGACCATCAACGACAACAGGCAGAACGAGGCGGGTGCCTTCACCGGAGAAGAATCGGCCAGGCAGGAATTCCGCAAATGGGACAACGTCAAGCACGTCACGGAAACTCTTGACAAGAGGCTCGTCGCCAAAAGCAACAAGGCACCGAACCCATACTGGGGACTGAAGCTGGTGAAGACGACGAGATTGGACTCCCCATCACGCGATAGAATCCCCTTCTCCGTCGTCGTGACACTCAGGGAGATCAAGGGCGAAAACCGCATCAACGACTTCAAGAGGATGTGCGATGCCGCGCTATGGAATATCGAGACGGTCGATGTCGAACAGCGGCTGGACTTCTATGAAAGAATCGAGGAGAACGTCACCTTCACGGAATGACTTGAGACATCCTGACAAACGACATGGACTATTCCATAGTCTTATTTCAGATTCTGGATTCGCCTCTTCGCTCCTTCATTGAGCAGATCGTACAGCGACATCTCCCCAACCACCCTGTCTGGGAACATACCGCTTGATCGTCTTCAGCAGCAGGTCGATATCGCTGAAGCAGCTACGGAAGAACCCGTAGGTCTTGACTTCAGGAAGGCCAAGGACATCCTTGCAGTAGATCGAAGGCTTCATGAGCCTTTTCTGGAAGTCTTCATAGCAATCCTCGGATATGATCACGAGCATCTCGATCTCCGGCCTGGTGAGGCATTTCACCTCGCTTCTGATTTTACACCGATAGGTCGATCGAGTTCTCCTTAATCGAATAGCCAAGGAACATCGATGCAAATACCTTCCCGTATACCCGACAAATTAAATCGGCACTGGGAAGATCGGCCTTTGAGAAGCAAAGACATTCGATCGAGCATACATAGCCTTCTTCCGCTCTTTTTCGAGGAAAGGCAATCAAATCACCGGCCAATTCAATCAAAAAGATATATTTGCTACGGAATATCCGTAATAACACTACAGGACGCTCTCAAAATCCTCAAACCAAGATTCCCAAGGCACTCAGAACACGAAGGCCTTACCTATCCGCTTCCTTGTGCTCATCTTCGTCTGTCTCTTTTCAGGTAGAGACCGCTTCCACATCGCCATCAACCAGATGGACATTTTTCCGCAGATCATGTCGAAGCCGTGGAAGTGGATCCATGATGTTTATACAAACTACCGTTTCATTATAAGAATTCAAAGGACGTTTATAGAAAAACACCAAATCGTATAAACGTCTTCAGGCACAAGGGCAGATTCCGACCACATAGACAAATGGAGCAGTCAAAAGGAATGAAGACTCTTCCCACAAAGGGAGAGATATTCCTGCACATCGGGAAGAGGAAATCAGAACGCATTTCTTCTGGCCAAATACGGACATTGACCGCATCCTTTCGAACCCTTCTCATCTCTTCACCCACATTCGGCAATGACGTCTGTTCACGTACAAAACGGAAATCTTCTCTCCTCTTCAGCTAAAAACGCCTTCACCAATAAGCACATATGGTCATGGCCGCATATGCCGATTCATACCTGCCAGTCCTCGATTCCATACTTGGCAAGCAGCGACCTGGCGTAATCGACGCCCTTGTCCAGGATGTAGGCCCTCTTCGTGCCGTATCTTCCCTGGTCTATGCAGCCATCCGCATCAAGGTCGTTGAGCACCTGGAAATCGTAACCTTTCCAGACATACGGCATAGAGGCGTCCTTTTCGACAATGCGGGACAGATACATGAGCATCATCGCCAGTTCCTTCATGGCGACATCAGGTCTGGTCTTCTCCATGTCATCACTCCATGAAGAAGATGATAGCATATGGTCATCTCCCTCCGATTTGGCTGTTGCAATTGCACTTTCAAGATCTGCACCATCGATATAGTCATAGAACGTCTTTACGGGAAATCGATGACGATTAGAATGCAGGACAATCCGATTGAAAGACATCGTCGGGGACGACTTACATGCAAGCATGAACATGATGGGTCCGTGTATTCCGAGGCATCACAGAAGCTGAAGGCTTGTCGTGATGGAATTGACAGAGGACACCTCCCGATTCATCTGCAATAGAAAAGTGCAACAAGTTGCAAAAATCTTCTCCAAATCTGATCTGAATGATGTACTTGATGAGAATCCAACAAAAAGACCATTCACGTTTTCCATAGAATCTGGTCAGGAAAAAGATACAGGCATCCCATGCTTCATTTCCCGTTCACTGACCGGGCAAGTGGCTAGGATCGACTTGACCAGTCTACCAGCTCCGGTACCCGGATTCAAAGGGAGGCCATCCTGACCGTATACTGTCTTCTGTGCTTCTTCGACAGCCTTGTAGATATAAGGGACATAATCCTCTTCAATCAAATCCGACTTCGAATAGCGTCCCAAACGTTTACGCAACCTCTCCTCCATTGTCCTGGAATCCTCGACCGGAGCTGAAGGCATATCAGCGAAATGGAGATACAGAAACAGCTCGAAACAGGGATTGCTTACTGCAAGCTGCACAGGGATACGCGAGATTCTTGCATTTAGGAGCTTGCTGAGCTGTGTCTCCACCGGCCAGCGGTCCGTATCCACTACAACCCACAGCTGATCCCGACTCGTCAGCTTGTATCTACCAGCCTCCTGTTTCAAGTTCTCAAGGACATGAGCAGGTGCAGACCTGCCGTCTTTCGATGGGATGATACACAGTTTGACTCTGGAATTAAGAAAGAATGAGAACCCGAAATAGTCTGCCTCGGTCTTCTCTCCTTCACATGCGATGATAATCAATGATGCATCACGATATGTCCTCCTTACTCCGGAAATGGAGATGGAAGGCTTGTTCCTCAATCTCGGCATATCACCTCCAATCAAGGTTATGATGCATGATGGGAATGGCACCGAATCTTCCGTCAAGATATCCATTCTTGATGTTCAGCCCTGCAACACTCTTGAACTCTGCAAAATTCGTGATATGAGAAGCTCCGCAATGCCTATCCTTTTCCATGAACATGATTTCATCGCGACGAAGCATGGACAGGTCAAGCAGATTGATGTCATGCGTTATGAATATGAGCTGGAATGCCAGTCCCCTAGCAAGGCTACTGGCCTTCAGTGCATCGACCAGATGCTTAGAGATGAGAGTATGAAGACTGCGCTCGATCTCATCTATGACCACCGTGGAGTTGCGCATCATGTCATCATCGAGTAGCAGGACCACTAGGTCCAGCATACGTCTGAAACCGCTTGAGGCCTCGTCTACCGACAGATAGGCATAGGACCCGTCAGGTCTCTTGTGCTTAAGCAACAGCGATTTCTCCACGAGCTTCCCATCCTCGTCCCTTTGTATGAGCGAATACCTTTTGTGAGAGAACTTCCATACCATATTACGTTCGTTTTCAAGTTCACCTGCAAGCTTTTCCCGTTCATCGGAATTCATCCCGGACTGCGCCAGGAGATAGTCGATATCGACTTCACGGGAAGAGATATGGAAACCATTGAAATCGAAATCCATACTCTGTAGAATCTCCGTCGCCTTGGCGCCAAGATCATCATCGAGGATGAAGACATCCGGGACTGCTGAATAAACAGAATCGGGTTTTATGACCATCAATCTCTTCTCGAACCATGCATAGACATCCTGGGCAATCGAATTGCCTTTCCTCCTGGCAAGCTCACTCAGCAACAAGTCGGTCTTCTTCAGACCTGATGTGGTGAAGTCCAGATAGCTTCTCCTTCCCCTTGTCAAAGCATCTCTGAATTTCTTGCCATAGGCATAATCGAATTCATCGGAGACACTTTCCCGCGACCTCTCGAAGAGCATGGTCTCACGCCTTGTATAGTATGCGGAAAGCCATTCCTCGAGGACCTCTTCACCGATGACGGAGAAGCCATAGTGATACATCACCTTCTTGTCGTCGATGAACAATACGGCAAAAGAAGATGGCTCGGAATCCCGACTCTGACATGCGAGCTTGAATGGAACAGGAAATGGGCAGTCATGCGAAACGACCTTGCGACGCACGAAGTCCAACGCATTTACCAGATTGGACTTTCCACTCCCGTTGGCACCATATATTCCGACGACAGGAAGGACATTCACGTCTTTGATGCCTGTCATGAGCGTTCCATCGAGCTTCAGCCTCTTGGTTGCAGTCAGATCGAGCAAGGTCTCTTCATCGAATGACTTGAAGTTCTTCACCATGAAATTGACAAGCATGGCACGCCTCCCCTCGCATGGGAATAATATCATCCACCAGTCGGAAAATCAATGGAAAGGTTCATGAATCTGTTTCAAACCCGGACTTTAGAAGCAAAAAGCTCACAAACATTGATTAAAAAAACATTTTCTGATCTTTCAAGTATATTCCGCAATCCCCATGTCAATCGCAAGCGATACATCCGGGAAAACAGGACATTCGTCATGCCTGCAGGTTCCACCTTTGCGTCGATCGTGCCATGTAGTAGAATCGAATAAGAAAGACCACCAGGGGGCCTGATGAGCAGCAACACGATCGAAATCAGCATCAGGGATGCAAAGCAGTCCATGACCCGGAAGGAACGGATGATCGCCGAGTACATGGAGTCCTGTCTGGATTCCATAGCCAGCCTTTCGCTGAAGGAGCTGGCGGCCCTCACCAAGACGAGCGAGGCCTCGATCGTCAGGTTCTGCAAGACGCTCGGCTTCAGAGGCTACAGGGACTTCGCGCTCAAGCTCTCCGAGGAGATGGGGTCAAGGAAGAGCAGCCTTTCTGCAAACGAATACACCGACATCCGCCCTGGTGATGACACAAAGACCATAGTGAAGAGCGTATGCATGACGAACATACGCTCAATATCAGATACGCAGGCGGTGCTCAACATGCAGTCGGTCGACAGGCTCGTGGAGATGCTGCGTACATCCGACAGGATCTTCTTCTTCGGCATGGGTGCCTCCGGTCTTGTCTGCATGGACGCCTGCCAGAAGTTCATGAGAATCAACAAGAAGGCATGGTACCTGACCGACTCCCATACCATGAGACAGACGGCATCGCTGCTGACCCCTGACGATATGGCCATATTCATATCCTACTCGGGCACCACGGCGGAAATCGTCAGCGCCCTCGATATCGCGCTCAAGACGGGGACGAAGACTGCGGCCATCACGAAGTACTCGAAAGGCAACATCGCGGCGAAGACGGATGTGGCGCTCTACATCTCATCGCCTGAGGTCACCATCAGAAGCGGTGCCATGGGATCGCGGATTGCCATGCTGAATGTCATCGACATCATCTTCTCCGTCATGGCCTCGGCGGAATACGACCGGATCAGACAGTATCTGGACAATACGCATGAAGCTCTGCAGTAGTGCCCGCTTTTTTGGCTTGATCTGCCTCTTTCATCGGACATCATTCCACCCGGCAGTCTTGCTCAAGCCCATGGAAAGGTGGGAGAAAAGACATGACCAGACCATGATTTTCGGACACCATCGGCACAGACATGGCATAACAGGGAACTGCAACCAGGTCGGTCTCAATCAGTTTTCATGAAAAACGACTTTTGGAAAACCGATTTTCATGAAATATGACTTTACATCGCATGGCCGTCCTCAACCCACCCCGCTGGCAAGTGAGGGCTTCACGATAAACGGCTTCATGCGATTCCATCCGGACCTGGATTCCTGACGTTTATAAGGATTTGGGAAAAGGATAAACCCTCCACTCCACGAAGGAAGGAGGCGATGACAGGGAAAACCTGACGGCCATCGGCATGAGCGGCCGCAAAGGGGTTGCTGGCGACCAGGGACAGCTGCCGATGACCATCAGGAATACAACCAGTAGTCTCTCCAGATCCCATCTTCGTAACGGCGGCCATAGCTGGAGATGTCTTCGAACACATTCTCCACCGTCACCTCGTCATCCCTGAGCAGAGGGCTGCCGTAGAACAGGTCGACTGTCCAGTCGCCCGTCTCATGCTTCGGGGATGTGAATCTGAACTCGTCTGCAAACAGCCGCCTTGCACTCAGCAGCATGACGATGCCGGTCCTCAGGGGATCCACCTTCGTCCTGTCGGTGATGTGCACATGCAGCCCATGGCACACCTGACCGCTGTACTTCGAATACATCGGGATGAAGGAACACGGGCGGAAGAACAGCCCTTCGAGGCCGTATTCCGCAATCTCGGCCGCCCATCTGTACGGATCGACGAAAGGGGCTCCGATGTTCTCGAAGGGATGCGTCGTCCCCCTTCCCTCGGACATGTTCGTCCCTTCGAAGAAGCAGGTGCCGTTGTACAATATGGCCGCATCGAGCACCGGAATGTTCGGCGACGGCGCGACCCACACGAGTCCGGTCTGGTCGTAGAACATGTCACGGCTCCATCCGGCCATGGGGATCACCTGCAGGTCCACATCCAGATTCTCCATGTCGCGCACCAGCATCGCCAGCTCCCCTATTGTGAGGCTGTAGCGCTGTGGTATGTCATACATCCCGACGAAGGACCGGCACGAATCGGTCATTGCGGACCCCTGTGGATGAAGACCCGTTATGGGATCTGGACGGTCGAAGACCACGAACGTGATGCCCGCACGGGATGCCGCCTTCATCGCGTTCGCCATGGAATAGATGAACGTGTAGAATCTCGAGCCGACATCCTGTATGTCGTAGCACAGCACATCCAGACCACGGAGGTCTTCGTCACGGGGCTCACGCCTCTCTCCATAGACGGAGTGCACGGGTATTCCCGTGCGCTCATCCACATAGTCGACGATCTGCGCACCGTCCTGCCGGTCGCCCCGCACCCCGTGCTCGGGGGCGAAGAGCGCGACGAGATCCGAGTGTCGGGCAAGCACGTCAAGAGAACTTTCACCTGTGGACGTGATGCCGGTCGGATTGGTCAGAAGACCGGTACGTCTCCCTTTGAAGAGCCGTGCGTATTCACCGATCCGGTCTATTCCCGTAGCAGTCATCTTCCACCTCCGAAATCCAGGACGGAGGACAGTGCGACATGATGGTGGACATCCCTCACCATGAAGGCCTCAGCCCTGGTGTACCCGCTCTCGCATCCTCTGATGGTGCTCAGTGCATCATAGTAGTCGAGGTACCTGTGGTCCGTGCTGTGGGTGACGAACCACATCTTCGCCACCTCCCTTTTCCAAGCCTCGAACCCTGAGGACACGTCGACATACAGGTAGGGGCTGAAGCCGGCCATGTCCTCGAGGTTCTCGGCGAATATCATCCTGGGGCAGGCATGCGAGGGAAGCCGTCTCTCGAATCCCGCGTTTCCGGCGTAGTACCTCGCGTGCTCCGCGATTCGGCTGGTTTCGGCATGGTCCTTGTGTATGCTGTTCCTCCAGTGAGTGATGATGACATCGGGCCTGTACTGTCTGATCAGGTCCACCAGGGTCCAGACGTTCTCGTCATCCTCCTTCAGCAGGCCATCGACCCCGTCGAGGACTATCGAGACGCCGGAGAATGCGGAGGCGAAGGCCTCGGCCTCCTCGACCTTCTGTCTGCGGTATTCATCCACACCCATTCCCGGAGGGTTCCCCTTCTCGCCTGCAGTCATAGAGACCAGCACCGTCCTGTTGCCCTTTGCGGCTTCGCTTGCGACAAGTCCGCCTGCGGTCAGCTCCATGTCCCCGACATGGGCTCCGATCGTCATGATCGTCTTCATATCATTCTCTCCATCACGGCGAAGCGGCCTCCCGTCCTGAAGCCGATGCTCTCATACAGGTGCAGCGCAGGATTGCCCTCGTCAGTGAATATCGTGCTGTATCCTGCACCGATGTCATGGAAGACACCGAGGAGTCTGGAGAACAGCACCCGGGCGATACCCCTGCGCTGCCAGTCAGGATGCACGGCGACGCCATTGAACCAGCCACGTCCGTTCTCCTCACATGCAATCGGACCGGCGAAGCCTATGATCAGATCGTCATGGACGGCGACGAGCACAGGAAGCGGGGATGCAAGCCGTCCGTTGTCCTCGATCGTCCGTCTCCACACCTCGCCGTGAAGCGCGTCGAACAGTTCATCGAAGCCATGATGCCGTATCCTGTCGTACATGACGACGCCGATTCCATCAGCAGAGAGTGCCTTCTCGATATCGAGCACATGGGGCGGAATGGAATAGCCCGCCAGAGGGTAGTACAGCCCGCACTCGAGTCTGCACACATCGAAGCCGTGACGCTCCAGGAGAGACTGCCAGATGGAGCCGACAGGAACCCCGGGGGCGTTGTTATGGTGGTACACTCCATTGCCGTCGCTCATGGACCATGGCAGCATGACCGGGTTGCGATACGTGGCGGCGATGCTTCTCTTGCCGACCGAACGGGCATACGAGACGACATCCTCGACCAGCATGTCCCCCGCTTCATCGTCATCGGCGAGCGTGATGGTAAGATACAGCGGCGTGTTGTCATAGTCCTCGCCGTTCAGGTATTCCGTCTTGGAATACGCACTGCAGAAGCCTGTCATGATTCCGCCCTCTTCCACCTTGACCGTTCGTGAACCGTTGTCGATGAAGAGCGATCGGAACGCCTTCTCTCCCAGCTCGTCATAAGGAAAGCCGACATCGCCCCTGTGGGCATTCCACAGCGCAAGAGCCTGCGGCACATCGCGGTGTGTCATTTCAGACAGTGTCATATGATCCTTTCCACTCCTCATACATAGGAACGACCGCACGTGTCGCACTGCAGCATGTGCAGTCCACATGGACGGCACCGGGAAGCGATTCGAACATCCGTCTTCTTACGGGTTCGCACTTGTCCAGGATGCTTCCGACCAGGCCGATCTCCAGTCTATCCATGTCCAGCACATCGGCCAGCTGTCTGACCATTCCGGCAAGCTCGTCCCCTGCATCCAGGAGGATGCGCATCGCCTCGTCGTCGCCTTCGAGTGCGGCCTTCTCGACAAGCGGGGCGAGCGAGGCCAGTTCGGCCTTCGAAGCCGAATACAGTCTTCTCGGCAGCACAAGCGGCGACGGGAGCGCGAATGCATCCAGCACCGCACGGTCGAGGTCCGTCGCACTGCGGCACATGTCGAATCTGTGAAGCATGGCCCTGACCGCCTGCAGGGCGATCCAGGTTCCGCTTCCCCTGTCGTCGACGAGATGTCCCCAGCCGCCTACGGAATGGTATCGCCCACCCTTCTTCCCGTAGCACACGGATCCGGTTCCGCTTATGACCAGAATCCCGTCTCCATGGCCGAAACGGGCATACAGGCCCATCATGCCGTCATCGACGACCCTGCATGGGACATGGAACGTGGCCGAAATGGTCTTCTGGACATCATCGGCCCTTCCGCATCCACGCATGCCGGATGCCCCGAGGGCGATGAACAGCACTTCGCCTTCATGCCGACTGATGAAGGCGGATGCGGATTCGAGCACGAGATGCAGTGCACGATCGTAGTCCATGGAGAAGTTGGCTCCCTGGTGGACGGCCTCGTCGAGAAGACTTCCATCCGGCGTATAGGATGCAAGGGAGATCTTCGTGCCGCCTGCATCCAATGCGAGCAGGTAGTCCATTTCAGCCTCCCAAGGCCCTGGCGATTATGCCGTCGTTCTTGGCAAGGAGCATACGTGCCGCCTCCTTGCTCGTGTTCTTCTTGAGCATGACTATGGCGGTCTTCACCTCGCCGTCCGAGTCGTCGAGGACCTTCTTCGCATCCTCCTCGCTGCATCCGGTCGAGAATGACACTATCCTGCATGCACGGCCCGCAAGCTTCCTGTTGCTGACCTGCATGTCCACCATGAGATTGCCGTACACCTTGCCCAGCTTCACCATGACCGACGTTGAGATCATGTTCAGCACCATCTTCTCTGCCGTCCCCGCCTTCATGCGGGTGGAACCCGTTATGATCTCTGGTCCGACAACCGGAGTGATCGCTATGTCCGCCACTTCGCAAATGGCCGACCCCTCGTTGCATGCAAGGGCGACCGTGACGGCGCCAAGGGCCTTTGCATACCGCAGTCCTCCAAGGACGAAAGGGGTGGAACCGCTTGCGGCGATGCCGACCAGGACGTCTCCTGTGGTGAAGCCGCGCTCCTCCAGCTGACGGCGGCAGCCGTCCTCATCGTCCTCCGCGCCCTCGACCGCGGTGAACACCGCACCGCTTCCACCTGCAATCACGCCCTGGACGAGAGAGGGCGGAGTGTTGAACGTCGGTGTGCATTCGGAGGCGTCGAGGATGCCGATTCTGCCGCTGGTGCCTGCGCCGGCGTAGAACAGCCGTCCGCCCGATGCCATCTTCGCATGGATCGCGTCCACGGCCCGGGCTATGTTGCCAAGCTCCTTCTCGACAGCGTATGCGACCTTCTTGTCCTCGTCGTTGATCACGCGTAGGATCTCCATGGTCGACAGAGTGTCGATCCTGTCCGAATGAGGGTTTCTGCGTTCCGTCTCGACTTTACTGTTAAGCATTGGTCATTTCTCCAGTTCGAATATCACCTCGGTCTCCACGCTGATGTCTCCAGGCAGAGACGCGACACCGACGGCCGACCGGGCCCCGAGTCCGGCATCCTGTCCGAATATGTCGGCAAGAAGTCCAGTGCCCCCATTGGCCACGAGCGGCTGGTCATGGAAGTCCACGGCGCTGGCGACGAACGTCAGGACCTTGACAACCTGGCGTATCCTGTCCAGCCCGATGTCACGCTCCATGACGGCAAGCACATTGAGCATGGACGAGCGGGATGCCTCCACGGCCTCCTCCAGCGAGACCTCGGCGCCGACTTTGCCGACACTGTTCCAGCCATCATGCTGCGGCCCGCAGCCGGATACGTAGCACAGCGTGCCGGCGAACACTCTTGCCGGTGTATACAGACCGCCCCTGGCAGGGGCCTTTGGCAACGTAATGCCAAGTTCGTGCAGTCTCCTCTTCACATCCATACCGCTCACTCCTCTCTTCTCAGCAGACGGCCGCAATCCCGTGCAACCATCCGGCCGCCTTCATACGCCTTCCTTCCGGCCACATAGACCTTCTCAATACCCTCGCACGGCAGCGTCGCCTGTGCGTAGGTCGCCCTGTCACGTATCCGTGTGGGATCCAGGAGCACGAGGTCGGCCCTTCTCCCCTCCTCGACAAGGCCCCTGTCCGCCAGGTGATAGCGCTGTGCAGGCAGCCCCGTCATCTTCCAGACCGCCTCCTCCAGCGACACGACCTTCCTGTCGAGGGCGAAATCCCTGATGAAGCGCGGGAAGCTCCCGTACAGGCGGGGATGGGGCGTGTCGGTTCCCGAGTACAGCGAATCCGAGATCAGGGAGCTGTACGTAAGGCGGGCTACGGCATCCACATCATCCCCGTCCATGCTTCTCACGATCACGGCGGCCTTGCCCGCCTCCTCCTTCATCACGTCGATGAAGACGTCGGAAGGAGTCGATCCGAGAGCCTGGGCGATCGAGATGAAGTCCCTCGACAGGAACGGTCTGAACCTCTCATGCGATGCCGATGACAGGATCACGCGCTCCCATCCGATGGAGGCCACCATGTTGTCCCATCCCGGCTGGTCTCTCATCACCTCGAGTGCAAAGCGGCTGCGCCCCTCAGGCGTGTCCAGATACCTTATCGTGGACTCGAGGTCCTCCTTCTGTACCACTGGAGGCACCAGCGTCAGCATCGTGGTGGAACCCGCGTCGTATGGATAGAAGTCCACCGAGATGTCCACCCCGTCACGTCTTGCATCGTCAATGATGCCGACCGCCTCGGCGATGCGGCTTCTCCAGTTCCGTCTGCCGAACACCTTGAAGTGGCTTATCACCAGCGGCAGAGACGTACGTCCGGCGATGTCCATGCACTCCCTGACGGCATCCACCATGCGGTCGCCTTCGCTTCGCATGTGGACGACCAGAGGACGATGGAACCTCGACACCGAGGAGAGAATCTCCACATAGGTGTCAGTGGAAGTGTAGAACTCCGGTTCGTACATGATTCCCAGCGACACGCCCTGCGCACCGCACTCCATCGCACGCACAAGCGCGTTCTTCGCCCGCTCGATGTCGGCATCCGTCCATGGCACATCGCGCATGCCCTTCACGTACGACGTCACGGACCCCATGCCGATGAAGAAGCCGACATCCAGAGGCTGGACGTGGTCCAGGGAATCCAGGAACCGTGGAAAGTCGTCCATCACTGTGCAGGCAGGCCCGAGGCATGGGGAGATGTAGTCGCTCCACTCGCCGGTGGCGGGGGCTCCCGACATGCCGCAGTTGCCGCCGAATGCGGTGGTGATTCCCTGGGACAGCTCTATGCGCCCGAATCCGGGATTGCGGGAGATCTCGTAGTCCAGATGCCTGTGTGCATCTATGAAGCCGGGCGTCACGACAAGACCTTGTGCATCCACCACATCGTCCGCCTCGCAGGAGATGTCCTTTCCCACACGTGCAATCAGAGAATCCTCGATGAGAATGTCGGCCACCGACGGTCGGGTGCCGTCACCAGTGACGACCAGCCCTTTCCTTATCAGCGTCCTCATGCCTTGAGCCCCGATGTGGCCACACCTTCCACGAAGTTGCGCTGGAAGATGAAGAACAGGACGACGACCGGGAGGACGAAGATCACGGCGGCAGCCATGAGCAGCGTCCAGTCGACGGTGAACTCGTTGAGGAACTGCTGGAGGCCGAGCGACAGTGTCATCCTGTCCTTGCTGCTGATGTAGATCAGCGGAGCCAGGTAGTCGGACCATGCCGCGATGAAGGTGTAGATGCCCACCGTGGTCAGCGCCGGTTTGCACAATGGGATGCCGAGCGTGATGTAGCGCTGGAACTCGTTGGCCCCGTCTATCTTCGCCGCCTCGAACAGGGAGTTGGGGATCCCCTTCATGAACTGGCGCATGATGATTATGTAGTAGGCATGGCCAACGAAGTGCGGAGCTATGAGAGGGACATATGTCCCTGTCAGACCGAACGCATGCCAGGTCCTGTACAGCGGGATCATCGTGACCGTGTAGGGGATCATCATCGTCGCCATCAGGAGGCCGGAGACGATGCCCGCCCCTCTCCACCTGATCTTGGCAAGCGAGTATGCGACCAGCGGCACGACGATGAGCTCGCCCATCAGGCTCAGCAGCGTGATGTAGGCGGTGTTGCCCATGTACCTCCAGTACGGAACCCGCTCGACGGCATCGCCATAGTTGGAGAACGTCCATTCGCGCGGAAGGATCTTCACGGGGACCGTGAACGCGTCGTCCAGCGTCTTGAAGCTCGTCGTCACCATGACGATGAACGGCGAGAGGAAGACGATGAAGAGCGCAATGGCCAGAATGTAGAAGGCGACATGCGAAGCCCTTCTCCTGATCTTGAACACGTTGATATCCATATCACTCCGCCCCCGCATTGCTCACGGCCTTGTTCGACAGCTTGACCATGACTATGGTAAGCAGACCGACTATTATCATCAGAATCCAGGCCATGGCCGAGGCCTTGCCCATCTTCTGATACACGAACGCGTTGTGGAACAGGTACAGCGGGTACATGAGGATCGAGTTCTCGGGACCGCCCGATGCACCGGAAGTGTTTCCACCGCTTGCCGTCGTGATGACATACACCTGCGTGAAGTACTGGAAGGCGTTGATCAGGTTCAATATCGCCTGGTAGACCAGCACGTGCGCCACGGAGGGAATCGTTATGTGGAAGAACTTCTGAACCGCGTTGGCCCCGTCCAGGTCCGCGCTCTCGTAATAGCTCCTGGGAACATCCTGCAGGGCCGCAAGACATGTGAGCATCGATGTACCGGTGCACCAGGATCCCATCATCACGAGCGCCCACTTGGTGGTCTTGGGGTTTATCAGCCATGCGGGCCCCTCGATGCCGAAGAGCGCGAGGAAGTTGTTGATGTAGCCGTATGTCGGGTCGAACATCCATATCCAGACCATGGTCGCCGCGACCATGGGGATTATCGAAGGAAGGAAGAAGATCGTCCTGGCCGCAGAGCGCAGGGCGAAGCGTCGGTTCGCGATCAGTGCCAGCAGCAGTGCGACGAGAAGAAGTATCGGAGTCGCGACGAACGCATAGAAGCACGTGTTGCCAAGGCTCTTGTAGAACCTGCGGTCGCTGAAAAGCTGTCTGAAGTTGTCAAGCCCAACCCATTCGGGATCCGAAATGAAGCTGAACTCCGTGAAGCTGTAGTAGAGGGACATGATCAGCGGATAGATGCTCAGAAGCAGGAATCCGACGATCCATGGAAGCGCGAAGAGGAATCCGTTCCTGTCGTCCCTTGTCAATCTTGTTTTCATCTGCACCCCTCTTCAAGTCCGGGAGGCGGAGAGCCTCCCGGAGGAATCATGTGATCGGAAAAACGGCGGCCGTATGCTACTTCGCCATCGACTCCGCCTGGGCCTGGAGCTCGTCCATGGCCTCCTGAGGCGTCATCGTTCCATTGTAGACATAGTCGAGGTACTCGTCGATCAGAGAGGTGTACTCGGCAGAGTAGTCCATTCTCGGGGCCTCGATTCCATTTGCGGTCTTGAGGGCCGCCATGAACGACGGGAACGCCTCGTTGCTGGCCAGAAGGTCCGGGTCGTCGAAGAGCGTGTTGTTGGCCGGAAGGCTTCCGATCTCGAGCAGGAAGTCCTTCGCACCCTCCGTGACGAACCAGGAGATGAACGCATAGGCGCCTTCCTTCTCCTTGGCGACAACGGGGATCGCCAGCGAAGTGTTCTCATAGCGGCTGACTCCGAGAAGCTCGGGGTTGGCCTCCGTTCCGGGAACCATGGCGACGCCGAAGTTCACGTCGGGGTTGTACTCTCTGATCTGGTTGGCGAACCAGGGGCCGTCGAACCTGAACAGCTGCTTGCCGGCGAAGAAGATGTCCTGCGGCGTGTAACGGTTGGTGTTTCCGGTCGCGACAAAGCGCTGCACCTGCTCGACTCCGTACTTCTCACGGAAGGCCATGTTCATCTCGAGGCTCTTGAGGTTGCCTTCGCAGTTGGCGGTAGGCGTGACTCCGTCCTCTGCCGCCCATCTGCCACCGAATGCATAGATCAGCTCCTGGCGGGCGCTGGCGAGCGGGAAGAGCGGATAGCCGAGGATGTCGATGTTGCCGCTCTCGTCGACGGTGGTGACCTTCTCGGCCATCTCGAAGAGCTCCTCCATGGTCGTCGGGGGCTCCGTCTCTCCGATGGAGTTGAGAAGGTCGATGTTGTAGAACATCTGGATGACGACGCTGGTCAGCGGGAATGCGTACATCCTTCCGTCCACGCTGTTGGCGGTGAGCGCCGGAGCGTCATAGATGGAGAAGTCGAATCCGTTGGCCTCGCCCATCGTGCTCATGTCCTCGAGCAGACCGCTGGTCTGGTAGCTGATGACCTCGGCGTTGGTCAGAGCGATCACGTCAGGGGACTCGTCGCTTGCCATCGCGACAAGGTACTTCTGCTTGTCGGGGACGCTGAAGCCCTGGACGAAATACTTGTCCTGGGACTCGTTGAACCTTGCAATCGCATTCTCCTGATATGTCGCCTCGTTGCCCTTGTGGTAATACCAGTAGGTGACTATCTGTCTTCCGTCTTCAGTGAGATTCGCCTCCTCGCTGCCTCCCTGGGCGAAGACGAAGGAAAGCGAACACAACAGGACCAGCAGAATCGCAATAGTCTTTCTTGTCATTGTGGTTTCTCCTTTTATGCTTCCAGAATAAACCAAAATTTCATATTTGCAAGAATTTTTTGAAAGTTTTTTTCATAAGCCTGAAGCAGACATCCCTCCTCCCTGACCAGGAGCAGGAGGAAAACCGTCATACCTCAAGTCCCGCAAAAAACGCTACCGGATCGGCTGATGGAAAGGCAGCCTATTCGCCTATTGAATTGAGAGGAAGCCAGAGCCGGCCTATGCGTTCCATCGCCGCATCGAAATGTCTATACCCCCTCTCGAGCGAGAAGGCTCCGTGACCGGGGAAGAACCCTCTGACATGCAGGCCATGAAGCTTCCGTACGGTGTCCAGATACGCCTGTATGTCGCAATCCCATATGTCCTGCAGCGCGATTCTGCCTCCGGCGCTCATCACATCCCCACAGAACAGGTCTTCACCCATGAGGTAGCAGCAATGCCCGCTGCAGTGCCCAGGCGAATATATCGCACTCAGCCGTACATCTCCGACTTCGATCGTGCTGCCGTCGGCAAGAGGCGTCACAGGGACGGAAGGCACATGGAAGTCCTGCGGGTACAGACCCGCATCCCTGGCCACATCCACCGACAGCGCCTTCTGGTCTCCTCTGGACACGTAGGCCGCCGTGGCATCGGATGCATAGACCTTGGCACCAAGCCGCAGGCTCAGCCACCTGGCGCCTGCCGCATGGTCTCCATGCCCATGCGTGAGCAGGATGCTGTCCACCCTGTCGGGATCGATTCCGTCGTCCTCGATGTTCCTCACGATCTGCTCGGGCTCGAGCGTGAAGCCGGCATCGATCAGGGCACATGACGATCCACCGTCCACCAGATAGACCGTGCAGTCGGCAGGTCCGGTCAGTGACAGCCCCGAATCACCGGATGCGACTATACAGACATTCTTAGAGATTCTCATCACACGACTCCATGCAGACGGCCATACGCCTCGAGATACCTGCGATACAGATCGCCATATGTGCCGGCAAGGCTCTCATCCGGAATCATCGTATCCTGCTCGACCACCATGGATGACGCCGCGCCCGGAAGATCTTCAAAGAGACCTACCGCATTCCCTGCGACAAGCGCCGCTCCAAGAGTCGATGCATCGGCGTTCTGGACGGTCCTGATCGGACGCTGGAAGACATCTGCAATCATCTGCGGCCAGCCCTCTATCCTTACGCCGCCACCTCCAAGCAGGACATGCGCTACCGGATGGGACAGCATCCGGTCATACAGCTCCAGTGTCTGGTACAGGTTCATCGAGATCCCCTCCAGCATGCTTCTGAACAGCTCCGCCCTGCCGGTGGATGCGCTTGCACCCAGCAGGACCATCCTGTCCGATGACGAGAAGTACGGGGAACCGCTGCCTGCCAGGAACGGTATGGTCAGCAGTCCATTGCTCCCTGGCGGGACCTGTGCGGCCTCATGGGCAAGATCGTCCATCATGTGGAAATCAAGTTCGCCCCTCTCGTTGAGAATCCGCGTGATCCAGTTGACCGCCAGGCCTCCGTTGAAGTGGGAACCGAGGGCATAGAAGCGGTCCTTCAGCGCATGAAGATGGTAAGTGACCTGGCCGAAGCCTTCATCCCCTATGGCGGGGACAAGGGCGAGGAAGGTCGCGCAGGTACCCAGCGTAAGCGCCGATGAGCCCTCGGCGAACAAGTTGGTCCCGACAGCGGCCGCAGCCATGTCGGCGACGCCGGACACCACGGGGATCCCCTCTGGAAGAGCGAACTCGTCATGTGCCCTACGCCCGGTCTGACCGACGATGTCGAACGGAGAGAGGACCTTCGGAAACTTCAGACGGTCCAGTCCCACGGATGCCAGGACATCGTCATCCCAGTCCCTCGTGTCCTTGTCCAGGGCGAGCGTGTTGAAGGCATCCGTGTATTCGGTGGAGACGACACCTGTCAACAGAAAGCGCAGATAGTCCTTCGGCGACAGTACATGCCGGGTCCTTGACCAGACATCAGGATGGTTCTCCTTTATCCAGAGAAGCTTGGGCAGCGTGAATGCGTTTATAACCGGGTTGCCGGTGATTGCACGTATGCGCTTCCCCGCGACCCTGTCTATCGTCCCACACTGTCCATCGCTTCGGGAATCGGAAAGCATGATGCATCTGGAAAGCACGTCCCCGTTCCCATCGAGCAGTACAGTGCCGCTCATATGCCCCGAGAAGCCGATTGCACATATTCTGCGTCCGTCAACCCGGGCCAGGACATTGGACAGGACGATCCTCATCGCATTTCTCCAGTCGTCCGGATCCTGTTCCAGATGGCCTGCGCAAGGGGCATATGTCTCATAGCCCTGGCTGGCGGATGCGACGAGCCTGCCGTCATGATCGATGAGCGAGCACTTCAACTGCGTACTGCCGAGGTCCAGAGCGAGGACGAGCGCCATTTCATTCTCCTTTCGTCAGAAGATGGACTATGTTGTCCACCACCGAATCGATTATCGCCCTGCCCTTCTCGGCAGTGGCGAGTGTGGCATCCCCGAGCACTGCGGTGCTGAACAACTCGGTCCAGCGGGTCGGAGTGTAGTCGAAGTCATCCGGAAAATCGGGGTACTGCCTTATCGCCTTGGACATGTCCACCTTGTCCGGTGCAAGATACAGCATATAGCTGGTCTCGATCTCGCAGGCATGGAAATACGCCTTGTGCGGACGATGCGAGACACACACTTTCGATATGACCTCCTCCGCTCCCGGATAGGTGAACGAATATGTCTTCAGGTCGCACAGATCGAGACACCTGCGCATCGCGCTCTTGATCGCCGCATTGTTGCCTACATGGGCGTTTATGAACGCAAGCGTCCTTATCCCCGAGCGGTGCATGCTGGTCGCGATGGCGACAAGGTACGGCACCAGGACATCATCGGGGATGTCGACGGTTCCTGTGGTCAGACCCAGCGACCACACCTGACCGTAGTTCACACTAGGCAGGACAAGAGCCCTGTCCTGACCAAGCCTCTCTGCAACCTTCCGGGTCACGCCTTCTGCAAGGAAAACGTCGGTGCACAGCGGAAGATGGTCGCCATGCACCTCGGTCGCACCGACCGGAAGGAGGGCGATCGTCCTGTCATCGATGAACGAACGCACCTCATCCTGTTTCATATCAGCCAAAACCATCACGTCGTCCCCTTGAACGTGAAGCATTCCCTCGGGTTGTTGATGAAGATGTCCTCGACGAGCTGCTCTCCATCAAGCCCTGCCGCGTCGGCCTCCTCAATCAGCCGAGGCACCCATCCCTTGATGATATACGGAAGTCCAAGGGCATAGGTGTATGAATAATAGTAACTCTTCCTCGCCGTGTCGCCGCTGACCAGGATCTGCTTCTGGAAACCGTCCTTGGCAAGCTGGAGGATGCAGTCGATTCTGACGCTCTCCGGGTTGTACTTCACCTTTGCGATGCCGTCGAAGCAGAGGTAGGCTCCCGTCTCCGCGATCTTCCTGTGCATCCACTTGTCAGGATTGCGGTCCATGTGACCGAAACTGATGTTGTGGAGATCGACGCCCTCCTCGCGCAGGTACTGCATCTGCTGAAGGGCCATCGTACCGGCTTCCGTATGCGCATGCATCGGAGCACCGGTTGCCAGATGCGCACGACATGCGGCGCGGATCGTCTTGATCTCGAGGTCCGTGATCGAGTTGTACCCCGTTCCGAACTTCACCTGACCACCCTTGACATCTGTGCCGTTCATGCCGACCTCAACCTCACCGATGATGAAGTCCGCAAGCTTGTCCTCGCTGGAGGACGCTATCCACTGGGCGTACGTCCTGTCCTCGCCAGGCATCTTCGCACTCCACAGGAAGCCCTTGTTGAACCCCGCCGTTCCTATGATCTGCACCCCGGTCTTCCGGGAGATGTCCCTGACGGCTGCAGGATCGCGGCCATAGTCGATGGCGGTGGCATCGACTATGCTCTTGCCTCCCGCCTCCTTGAAAAGGCGCACCTCGTTGCATGACCTGTCGGGGTCGTCGAGCAGCAGATCGTCCTCTCCCCGCTCCTGCCAGTATGCAGGACGGCAGACGATATGCTCATGGGAATATGTGAATCCCAGATCCTCGGGTCTGATGTCTCCCAGCATTGTACGAACAAAACTCATATCTTCACTCTCCTAAGAATTTCAATTCCTGTTTCCCTGTCTCATCTGGTTGATGGCCACCATCACCGCAATCACTATGCCCTGGGTGAGGAACTTGCCTGCAGTGGAGATGCCGAGAATGGTCATCAGGCTCTGCAGCATCGTCATGATCAGCACACCGGGGAAAGTCCCCTCGAGCGTGCCTATTCCTCCGCTGAACGCGGTTCCTCCGATTACGGACGAGGCTATCGTGTCCAGCGTGTAGTCGTTGCCGACACCCGTTGATGCCGTACCGATGTAGGCGGTGAGCATGAGTCCACCGACACCGGCAAGCAGAGAGCAGATCAGATAGGCGGATACGATCATGCCTTCGCTGCGTATGCCGGAGATTCTAGCCGCAGTCGGATTGGCACCCGTCAGATAGAGCTTCCTGCCGTATACGGTCTTCCTGAGCGTGAACGACAGTGCCGCCCATATCGCGACCCAGATGATTCCGGCGACAGGGATGAAGCCTATCCATCCATCCGAGATGACACGGAACGACGAAGGCACGTCACCCCTTGCAATGCCCTTCGTATAGATGAAGTATCCCCCTTCTATGATCATCGACATGGCCATGGTGACGAGGAAGGGCTGCATCTTGAAATGGGCGATGATGTAGCCGTTGACAAGTCCTATGACGGCACATAGCGAAAGCGACACGAGCACCGCCGGAAGGATGTTCCCGGGATTCCCCATCATTATGCTTGCCGAAACCAGGTTGACCATGGACATGGTCGCGCCCACGGACAGGTCGAGACCTGCGACCAGAAGCGCTATCGTCTGACCTATCGCGGCGATTCCCGTCGGTGCAGCCTGGCGGACTATGTTCATCAGGTGGCTTGGCGAGATACGGCCCTGGGTGGCGACGAAGAACACGACTATGACCGCCACCAGGAGCAGGTACACCCCCAGGGGGAACTTGGAATATGGATTCCTCTTCAGCTTCAACGGACTCTTCATACGCTTCTCCTCCTTCTCAGCTGGAAGATCAGGAGGCTGAGCACAAGCACAAGCCCCTTCGTGATGTACTGATAATAGGGAGAGATGCCGAACTGGTTTATGACGTTGTTTATCAGCGTCATTATCACGGCACCGGCAAGTGCGCCGACCACCGACCCGACACCTCCGTTCATCGACACGCCTCCGACGACGGCGGCCGCGACACTGTCCATGGCATAGCTGTCGCCTACAAGCGGATTGCCTGTGGAGATCCTCGTGCTCAGGACGATTCCAGCGAACGCGGCGACCAGGCCGGACACCACATATGTGATGACCGTGGTCCGCTCGACGGGGACGCCTGACTGTGCGGCATACAACGGACTGTTGCCGACCGCATACATCCTCCGTCCGAATGTCGTGTAGTGGTACATCACATAGAAGATGACGTAGAGGATGAAAGTGATGATCGCGGCGTATGTGAAGATGCCCACCCTGTTTCGCATGAACGACGAGAAGGCGATGTTCACCCTGCCTCCGGAAGATGGCATGAGTATGAGGGCCACACCCTTGAGGAAGGCCTGCGTCGAGATGGTGATGATCATCGCGGGGATGCGGAATCTCACCACGCCGATACCGTTCACGAGTCCCGTGAGTGCACCCACGGCCAGCGCGAGGGCTATCGATCCGACCAGTCCCAGGGTGCTGTCATAGCTGAACAGCGCGACGAATATCGTGCTGATGGAGATCACGCTCGACACGGACATGTCGATTCCGCCTATGAAGAGCACATTTGCCTGCGCTATGGCGACAAGCGCAAGCACCACGCTCTGCGTGACGAAGTTCCTGATGTTCCCGATCGTCCTGAAGGAGGACGAGAACAGCGAGGAAAGCAGGATAATCGCGACGAGGATTATCCAGGCGGGAACGGCCTGCCTCACCTGTCTTCTTACGGATCCTGTCAACATTCCACCGCCTCCTTGTCAAGCTCGTTCACGCCTGCACTGAAGCGCATGAGCTTCTCCTCGGTCGCATCATCTCCTTTCAGGTGGCCGGAGATGCGCCCTTCATACATCACGTAGATTTCATCGGACAGTCCTATGAGCTCGAGCATGTCGCTTGTGAACAGGACCACGCTGACCCCCTTCTCGGCAAGAGACCTGACAAGCGAATATATCTCCAGCTTGCTCTGTACATCGACGCCCCGCGTGGGCTCATGGAGATACAGTATCTTCGGATCCGTCTTGATCCATTTACTGAACACGACCTTCTGCTGATTGCCTCCGGACAGGTACATCACCAGCTGCTGAGGATCCTGGACCTTGATGTTCAGCTCCTGGATGCCTTGAGCAACCTCGTCATCAAGTCTGCTGCGGCTGATGACGCCGAACCGGCTGACCTTGTCCAGCACCAGTGTGCTGATGTTCTCCTCGACGGACAGAGGAAGCACCAGCCCCTCCGCCTTCCTGTCATCAGGCACGAATGCAATCGACTGGCGGATCGCCGAGTGCGGCGATGTGATGCGGACGGTCTGGCCGTCGATCAGATAGTCGCCGCTGCTGAAGCGCTCAATCCCGAACAGCGCCCTGCACAGCTCGCGCTGGCCCTGCCCCTCCAGACCTCCGATTCCGATGATCCGTCCCTCCGGCACGTCAAGGCTGACATCCCTGACGGCATCGCCCACACAGACGTTCCTCAGGCTTATCCTGATCCGCCCGCTGTCATATGTTCCACGTGGGGGATACGCCGTCTTGAATTCGCGTCCCACCATCTTCGAGATCAGTTCGTCCGATGTCGTATCGGCCACAGGCGAGCTGAAGACGAACTCGCCGTCCTTGAGGACGAAGGCTGTGTCGCATGTGGCGAATATGTCGTCCATCCTGTGCGAGATCATGATGACCGACACGCCCTGCGCCTTGATCCTGGAGATGAAGGCGAACAGCCTCTCACTCTCCGCCTGATTGAGACTCGACGTGGGCTCATCGAAGATCATCAGACGTGGAGAAGACGAATAGGCCTTGGCGATCTCCACGATCTGCCGCTCTGCAGGGGTGAGATCCCCTGCCATTCTGTTGACATCTATATCGAATCCGATGTCCCTGAGGATGACCTCGGCCTTCGAATGGATCTCCTTCTGTCTGAGGAAGATGCCCTTTCTCGGTTCTATGGACATCATGATGTTCTCGCCCACTGTCATCTCGTCCAGAAGACTGAGTTCCTGATGGACGAATGCGATACCAAGCGATCTAGCGTGCAGCGAAGAGGAGAACTTCACCTCTTCACCGTCTACGAATATCTGACCGGAAGTGGGCTTCAACCCACCGCTGATGATGTTCATGAGGGTCGTCTTGCCGGCTCCGTTCTCTCCGACAAGCGCTATCGCCTCACCTTCGCGGCAGGTGATCGAGACATTGTTCAGAACGACGTTGTCGTTGAACTTCCTGACCAGATTCCTGCCTTCGACAATGACTCTGCCCTGCTGCATGCACAACTCCAATGAGGATTGAGGCACTCAACGTGCCCCAATCCAGGAAAACTCCGTATTTCCAGAATGAAAAAAGCCTTAGCCGAAGATCTCTCTCAGGACATCCTCAGGAAGCTCGGTTCCACACCAGACATCGTCCGGAAGATCCGGGTAGACGTAGTCGGGAATCTGCTCCGTGGTGATGGTCTGGACAGGATAGATCATGTCCTTCTCGACCTCTTCTCCGTTCATCATCGCGATTGCAGCCTCGATGGCGACTCTGGCCAGCCAGGTCGGCTTTGCACATCCGATGCCCTCCGAACCGGACTCGTACCATGCCTTCATCAGGCCGTTGTTGTCCTCGCCGGTCATCGGGACCAGAGGTCTGTTGGCGGCTTCGAAAGCCTCGATGGCGCCAAGCGTCATGGCTCCGCCCTGGGACCATACGCCGTCAATATCGGGATACGCGACGAGAAGGTCGCTCATGACGGTCTGTCCCTGTGCATAGTCCCAGCCGGCATCCTCGATGGCGAGGATGTTGATTCCGGGATACTGCTCGAAGACCTCGAGGGCACCCTGGTTCCTCTGCTCGCTTGTGGACACGCCGGAGATTCCGCTGAGCATGACGATGTTGCCTTCGCCTCCGAGCTGGTCGACAAGCCACTGTGCACCGACACGTCCGAATTCGACCTCGTCCACCGTGACCAGACAGTCATAGTTGTCACCCTCGATGGTCGCGCCGAGGAGAATGACCTTGATGCCGGAATCCATTGCATCCTGCAGCGTCGCATTCAGAGCGACCGTGTCGACAGGTGTCGTGATGATCACATCCACATCCTGTGCGATCAGGTCCTCGATGTTTGCGATCTGGCGGCTGATGTCGTTGTCGCTCTCCACATACGTGACGTCGATCTGGTCCGCGAAGTTGTTCTCGGCGTTCCAGAGGAACTCCTGATAGAGCTGGATCGACCAGGAGTTGCCAAGATAGTAGATGTCATATCCGATCCTGATCTTCCCGTCGTCGGCAGCCTCCTCCGACGCTCCATTCGCGAACAGACCTGCAACAGACACGAGCAGGATCATCGAAATGAGTGCAATTCTCTTGAAAGTCCTTTTCATACTTTCCTCCTTTTTCATATTCACCTGGTTCAGGCTAGCATCGCCAACTTGACTAGTCAAGCAAAAAGTTGAATAGACATGTTGGTATGAAACACCGATTCCAAGGGTAGTGAAATTGGAGTAAACTTGAAGCGAGATTCCATACTCCACATACAGGAGACCGGGAGAGACAAGATGACCAAGCTGCAGGAGAAGGTGTCCAGTCCGCTCTACATCCAGATAAAGAGCTACCTGTATTCCCTGATCGCCTCCGGGAAGGCCGACGACCCGCTTCCCAGCGAGAACGAACTTGCGCACAGGTTCCATGTGAGCAGAGGCACGGCCAAGCAGGCGATAATGGACCTCGTATACGAAGGAGAGGTCTACAGGCGCAAGGGCAAGGGGACGTTCATCAGATCCTCGTCGATCGACAGGAACTACGGTCATCGGCTCCCTTCGTTCACAAAGGACATCTCGTCGAAGGACAGCGACGTGACCACCACATGCCTGTTCTTCGGACCCGTCGACCCCACCGGCTACATGAAGCAGCTGTTCGAACTTGCGGACGGGGAGAAGGTCGTCAGGTTCAAGCGGTGCGTCTCGATTGACGGTGAACCGTACGTCGTCCTGTCAAGCTTTCTCAATCCGCATTACTATGGCGACCTCTCGCTTACCGACATAAACATATCGCTATATGACGCCCTCAACGAGAAGTTCGGCTTCAGCCCGACGAAGGCCAAGGACACCTACTCCATCGTCGACATCGCCCCGAAGACGGCGGACCTGCTCAAGTGCGACAGGACCTCCAGCGTGTGCTTCTCCAGGCGGATCGGGTACCTCGACGACGGCAAGGCGGTGGAATACGTCGAAAGCTTTATCCGCAGCGACAGGTTCCACCTGAGCATAAACATAGACACGGATTCCAAAAGCGTCCTGACCAACCCCTGGCAATGACTTGACCTGTGGCCGCACTTGGTCTAAAAGTGTGGCCATGAGACCAGACGTAGTACAGCTGACAAGGACCCTGATTTCGGTCGACACCGTCTCTCCTCCAGGCAACGAGAGGAATCTGGCGGTACGGATTGCGGAAATACTACATGAATACGGCCTTGAAGCGACGATTCAGGACATCGGAGACAACAGGGCGAACCTCATCTGCGAATACGGTAGTGGAAACGGGACATGCCTTGTCCTCAACGGACATCTGGACACCGTCCCCGCTGAAGGACAATGGCGGCACGACCCTTTCGACGCACATGTCGAGGATGGACTGATGTATGGCAGGGGCGCATGCGACATGAAGGGAGGTCTTGCCGCCATGATGAGCGCATTCATCGGGATGGCGCCTCTTGCAGACAGGCTGGATGGAATCGTGCGTCTCGTCTTCGTAGCCGACGAGGAGGATGCGAACAGGGGTTCCAGACACTTCCTCGCCCACGACAGGAGATCATGTAAAAGGAATCTCATGGTCATCGGCGAGCCGACAGGACTCAGGGTCTGCTGTGCCCATTTCGGAGCGGAGCGCTTCTGGATCCGCCTACATGGCAGGAGCGCCCATTCAAGCCGTCCGGAGGAAGGGGCGAATGCGATTCTCGCCGCGTCATCCGTGGCATCATGTCTTGAGGGATATCATCATGAGCTGAGATCCAGAAAGACCAGGTTCGGAAGTCCTTCCGCCGCGGTGACGCTGATAGAAGGCGGCGAGAAGCAGAACTCCATACCGGTGCTGTGCTCGCTGTTTCTGGACAGGAGGACCGTTCCCGGAGAGGACGGTGGTCAGGTCGCAAAAGAGGTCGAACAATGGATCGCCTCACATGCGGACATGCATGGATGCACCTGCTCCGTAGAGCCCTTCTTCTCTTTCGCATCCGGACTGCTGGATGAACGCTCCGGCTTCCTGGGCAAGGCGAAGGAGATCGTCGGACAGCAGACCGATCTGGTATTCCCTGCAGGTTGCGAACAGGCCATATTCATCTCAGGTGGATACGATGCCATCGTGCTCGGCCCCGGCAGTATAGAAATGGCCCATAAGATCGACGAATACGTCCCGCTGGAAGAACTGGAAAAGGCCGTCGACATATATGAGAAGTTCATTTCGATTCTGCTTGACCAGTCAAGTTGTGCGATTGGATAATTCATGATGGAGGTCGGAAGAAAATGAAAGAAAACTTCAGATTCGAAGGTCAACACGAGACCATCACCCCGCAACTGGTGATCGACAGGGCGCAATTGGACAGGAACACCGATCACGCAATCGACATGATCGGCGATGTCTCCAGACTATGGCCGCATGTGAAGAGCCACAAGATGGCGGCAATCGTCTCGCGGCTCATGGCGAAAGGGATAGACAAGTTCAAATGCGCAACCATCGCGGAACTCGAGATGGTCGCCCGTGCCGGAGCCTCCAAGGCCCTGCTGGCATACCCGCTGGTCGGCGTCAACATCCCCCGCTTCCTGGCTCTCCAGAAGGCATTCCCGGACACGGAGGTGCTCGCCCTGACCGATGACGTGCAGCAGATGCACCTGATGGAGGAGGAATGCAGAAAGACCGGAGAGCACATCAGCCTGTTGTGCGATGTGAACGTCGGCATGAACCGTACCGGCATTCTTCCCGACAGGATCGACTCCTTCTTCGCGGAATCCTCGAAGCTGGATCATGTCTCACTGGTCGGCTTCCACTGCTACGACGGACACAGGCACGAAAAGGAGCTTGCCCAGAGAAAGTCGCATACTGACCTGACATACGCCATGATAAAGGAGAAGATCGCCACTCTGAAACAGAATGGATTCGACATCAGGTACCTGATCATGGGCGGCTCCCCCACCTTCCCATGCTATGCACCATATGAGGACGTGTACTGCTCGCCAGGAACCATCTTCATAAACGATGCCGGCTATTCGGCCTCCTATGCGGATCTGGACTTCCCGCCTGCCGCCGCGATTCTCACGCGCGTGATCAGCAACCCCGCGCCGGGCGCCTTCACTCTCGACCTTGGGTACAAGGGCATCGCATCGGACCCGGCGGGAAGCAGAGGCGTGATCGTGGGGTTGGACAACGTCGAGCAGCAGTTCCAGTCGGAGGAGCACTGGGCATGGCGGATGAAGAGCGGCCACGAGGATGAATGTCCCGTTGTCGGCGACGAGCTGTTCGTGATACCCACGCACATATGTCCCACCAGCGCACTCTACCCATATGCCATCGTGATCGAGAACGGCAGAATCGTCGACAGATACGAGACCACGGCAAGAAACAGGAAGATAACTTTCTAGAAGCAAGACCTACAGGAGGATAGAAGAAATGAACGACGTCTATGCAAAGATCAAAGAGAAGGGAATCGAACTTCCACCGCCACCAGCAAAGGGCGGAGTCTACACACCGGTCCAGGAGTTCGGGGATAGGTTCCTGTACTGCTCCGGTTGCGGACCCGATCTCGGTGCCAGGGGCACGGTGGTCGGCAAGCTGGGCCGTGACCTGACGCTCGAGGAGGGACAGAAGGCTGCATACAACTGCATGCTGAATCTCCTTTCCAATCTTCAGGCGAAGCTTGGCGACCTGAACAGGATCAGAAGATTCGTGAAGGTGCTGGCATTCGTCAACTCCACCGACGACTTCGACAAGCAGCCACAGGTGGTCAACGGCGGTTCCAATCTGCTTGTCGAGCTCTTCGGAGAGGAGAAGGGTCTCCCTGCGAGGACCGCAATCGGGACCAATGCGCTCCCTGGCGGCATCGCATGCGAGATCGAGGTTCTCGTGGAAGTGGAGTGAGCAGCTCCATATGATTCTGTACCAGATGGCAGGCAACGACGCCTGCCATCATCGTTTTTCATGTGGTCTACGGATGATGAGACCGAGGCGATGCCGGTCTATTCGAGACGGTATGCCTTGTCCGGATCCGGCTTCACAATCGGGCAGCCAGACTCCTGCGGAAAAGAAGCCTCGAAGCGGGAAAAGCCGGCAGCCACGACATATCCTTGATAAGTTTTAAGTTGATCTTGTCCGGGCACTCACCTGTCCTGGCATAACATCTTTTTTTCCAAATTGACCGTAGAACTGTCCAAAACCAACATGAATATGGAAAGAGGCACTGCAACCAGACGGTTGCCGACCTCAAGATTTGAAGTGAAAAATCGCCACAAGTCCGGAGGCAATGGCTGTGGCGATTGTCTTTATCCTATGGTTGCTCCCACAAGAATTGCGGAAAGCACCAATCCCATGAGCGTGAACACAAGCGTAAGAATCCTATATCCATCCATAGGCGAGACCTCCTCTTCCTGGTAGATTTGGAGGCAAGGCCTCCATATCGATACGACATGAGACCGACAACCGCCGTGCCTGATGCATCGTGCCGATGGAAAGGATGACGGAAGAGATGTGACATCCGGCTGGAAGAGCTGACCGATTCACTCCTGAGCATCGGTTCCGCAGCCTGGTGGAAAATTGACTGTCCTTCACCCGCTGCAATATAATTGCCCAGTAATGAACCGCATATTCAAGTTCGCATTCTCCCATCTGAACGGGATAAAGGTCTATGCTCTGGTCGGCCGCTCAGGAACCGGCAAGAGCCACCACAGCAAGCTGGTGGCCCAGAAGCATCACATAGACCTCATCATAGATGACGGACTTCTTATAAAAGGCGACAAGATAATCGCCGGACACTCAGCCAAGCGGGACCCCAACTTCCTGGTCGCGGTCAAAACCGCCGTCTTCGACGACGAGAAGCACCGTCAGGAGGTCGAGGAGGCCCTGCTGAGGGAGAAGTACAAGAAGATACTCATCATCGGCACCAGCGAGAAGATGGTGAACAAGATCGCCCAGAAGCTGAACCTGCCTCCCGTGTCCAAGGTGTTCCACATAGAGGAGGTGGCCAGCCAGGAGGAGATCGAGACGGCGATGCGCATCCGCTACACCGAAGGCAAGCATGTCATCCCTGTCCCCTCGATCGAGATCACCCGCAACTACCCCCAGATCGTCTACGACAGCATGAAGGTCTTCTTCGGCAGGAAGAAGCCCTTCCAGAAGAAGCAGAGCTTCGAGAAGACCATAGTGCGCCCCGAGTTCAGCCGCCCGGACAAGGACTCGGTGAACGAGACGACGCTGATCCAGATGGTCCGTCACTGCATCGACGAGTACGACAAGGTCATCAAGGTCAAAAGAGTGCGCACCACTGCGCTCAAGAACAACGAATACGACATCGACGTCACGTTGCAGGTACCGCTGAAGCATTACATCGGGCAGACCATGAGCGAGCTGCAGGAATACATCGCCGACTGCATAGAGAAGTACGGCGGCATCATGGTCCATCAGGTGTCCATAGAGATAGAGGAATGGGGCTAGAGGTCGTGGGCCTCTGCACTTGAGGCGGCTTCGGCTGGAACGGATGCGACCTTCGTGCCCTTCGGCCCGGAGGACCTTCTCCTCTTCTTCGAAGGAGTCTGCGTCTGCGACCTTCTGGACTTGCCGGATGCGGCCTGGGCAGGCTTCCTGCGTCCACCTCCTCTGCGCCTCGATGGGACTCCTCTGATCCCGAGGTCCTGCATGACCATCTCCACGGCCCTCTCCAGCTCGTAGTTGGGCGGCGTCATGGGAGCGATCATGACCTTCATCTCTCGAAACAGCTCCCTTGCGATCTCGCCGGCGTCCTGACCGCCCTCCTCGACGACCAGAACAGGCTTCGAGATCGTGTAGAGGATGGACGAGAGAGGATAGCCCTCCCCCGATGTCTTCGCCTGGCGCACCTCCTCATCGAGCTTTCCGAGAGCGTCCTTAACCTTGTCGAACTTCATGTAGACGTCGTAGCTGGGCATCACGAAGGCCAGCAGCCCCGCGGCATGCAGCCTCTCAAGAATCTGGCAGGCACAGCCGGAGTTGAAGATCTTTATCACCTCGTCGGTCAGACGGGACACCGAGACCTTCTGGATGCAGGACCTGTCGCGTCTCATGGCCCATCTGACGTCCCACTTCAGACGGAACCCCGTGGTACAACTGTATTTCACCGCACGTATCATGCGCACCGGGTCCTCCTTGAAGGAGTACGACAGCGGAATCAGGGAGCGTATGACACGCTTCCTTATGTCGTCCATGGAGTCGTTGAAGTCTATCAGATGTCCGTCCAGGGGGTTGTAGTACAGGGCGTTGATGGAGAAGTCCCTCCTGCGGGAGTCCTGCTCTATCGTGCCGAAGATGTTGTTGTTGCCCTCCTCGAAGTTCTCCTCGTCGGAGCGGAAGGTGGTGACCTCTATGATCTTCCCGTTCGCGAAGTAGAGGTGCACGATCCTGAAGCGCTTGCCGATGGCACGGCTGTTCCAGAAGAGGTTCTGCACCTGGCGCGGGCTTGCGCTGGTGGCGATGTCGAAGTCCTTGGGACGGCGACCGAGCAGCATGTCGCGCACCGCACCGCCCACGATATACGCCTTGTGTCCTGCGTTCCACAGTCTCCTGATGGCCCACAGGCAGTCGCGGTCTATCTGGCTGTTGTGGATGTTGTGCTCCTTGGCGGTATAGACCTTGGCGACAACACTCCGTGCTCCCTTGTCATCTGTCTTGTATCGCGTAAACATCGGCTGGTCCCAATCAAGAAAAAGGCACAGCGAAACATCTCTGCCTCCTGTGCCTCGAGGTGTCGAGCGGATTCGAACCGCTGAAAGACGGTTTTGCAGACCGTTCCCTTAGGCCACTTGGGTACGACACCATGACAAGTGATGAGGATACCATATAGCACCCGCCTTGTCCACCCACCCCACCCAAGAGGAAGTCCATCGGCCCGTAGCAGGACATAACGTGGTCAAATCCACCATCCTATAGGCATACAGCACCACGCGAAGCCGGAAAAACCTTCAAAACAGGCGTTTGGCATGGCGGTTGCAGTTATATGAGCGTATGCACAAGACATCCGGCATACATTAGGAGAACAATGCAATGAACGTATTCAAGAGATTTTCGGACATCGTGTCGTCGAACATCAACAGCGCCCTCGACAAGATGGAGGACCCGAAGAAGATGATCGCCCTGATGATCGACCAGATGGAGGAGACGGCGATAGACCTCAGGGCCTCCATCGCCGAGAAGAGCGCAGCCCTCGCCACACTTGAACGCCAGTGTGCCGAAACCAGGGATTCGATCGCACGCTGGAGCGGCAGGGCACGCCTCGCCCTCGAAAAGGGACGCGAGGACCTTGCGCGCGAGGCCATAGCGGAGAAGAAGGCTCTCGAGTCGCATCTCGCCACGCTCGAGGGCAACACGGACACTCTCAGATCGATTGTCGCCTCCCTCCAGGAGCAGCTTGCACAGGTCGAGGCCAGACTCGAGGAGATGAAGACCAGAAGAAACGATCTTGCGGCCCGTGGCGAGGCGGCCAAGGAGAAAAAGCGCACCAACCAGACCCTCAGGGAGGCGGAAGGCAGCGACTTCGCACGCCGCTTCGAGGAGCTCCAGGCAAGGATAGAGCGCTGGGAGGCCGAGGCGAAGGCATGTGCGCCGGCTTCCGCATCGAAGTCCACAAGGCAGACATTCGAGGACATGGAGAAGGACAAGGCCATAGATGACGAGCTTGCCGCGCTCAAGGCGTCGATGAACAGAGAAGAGCAGGTATGAGGTACTACAGTTCATCCCCCTACCAGAGGCGATGGCTCAGAGAGCCGGATGGTATCCTCTTCGGCGTGTGCGGAGGCCTTGCCAGGAGACTGGGCATCTCGAGCTTTGCAGTGAGGCTCGTCACGTTCCTGGCCTTCTGCGCAACGGGATTCTTCCCTGTCGGTCTGGTCTACTGCCTGCTGGCACTGCTCCTGCCGGCAGGGCCTGAATCGCAGTGCTGGTGAAGCTTCGAGGCCGGCAAGGACAGGAACCATGCCGGCCTCATGCACAGGTCCAAAGCGGGCAACGCAAATGAATCGCATTCCGAAATGACAAGAAAAGGACCCATGCCGCACATGGCACAGGTCCTTTCAATCCATCGTCAGACGGATCTCAGTTGGCGCCCTTCTCCTTGAGCATGTTGACCAGATAGGTCCTCTTTGCGACCTTCGCATAGTCGAGGACGCTGTGGCCCTGGTAGTCGCGGGCATTGATGTCTGCACCGGACTTGATCAGCTGGGTGGCCATCTTGGTCTCGGGGTTGTTGTTGACCGCCATGATGAGCGCGGTCTCGCCGAGGTAGTTCCTGGCGTCGATGTTCGCACCGGCCTCGAGCAGGACCTCGACGACCTTGGGGTTGTCCGAGTTGTTGGCTGCAAGATGCAGTGCGTTCGAGCGGTACTTCGGCTCAGCCTCGTGGATGTCGGCACCCAGGTCGATCAGCGCCTTGGTGATCGCGACGCAGTGGTTGTACTGGGCGGCGAGCATGACGGGGGACAGACCCCACTCGTTGTGGCAGTTGACCTCTGCTCCTTCCTCGACGAGCTTCTTGATCTCGCTGGCCTTGGTCGCGCTGATTGCGGCTGCCAGGAGCTTCTTGTTGAGAGACTCTACTTTCTTTGCCATGATTCCTAATCCTCCAATAATCGTGAGGGCGCATCCGCCCTACAGGTGCAAGGCTATCGTCTTTGCAAAGGATAGTAAAGAGGAAAACGACGTTTTTCTTTCAGGTAATCTCTGATGGTATTTGGATTTACGTGATCGATGTTAAAAAATTGACCAAAAGACGGAATAGTTTGTCCAATCGTCGTTGCTGTCTTATAATTTACGCATGGTTACCAAGGACATGATAAGAAGGATCCCCAAGGTCGAACTCCACGACCATCTGGACGGAGGCCTCAGGGTAGGCACCATCATAGAGCTCGCCGCAAAGGACGGCATAGAGCTTCCATCTACCAGCGAGGCGGAGCTCAGGGAGTGGTTCGTGAGAGGATGCAGGCAGAAGAGCCTTCCGCTCTATCTGGAGACCTTCACCTACACCACCGCGGTCATGCAGAGCAAGGAGAATCTTGAACGCGTCGCATTCGAGGCCATGGAGGATCTCGCCGCAGAGAACGTGGTATACGCGGAGCTGCGCTTCGCCCCCGACCTGCACACGAAGGGAGGACTCAATCTGGAGGAGGTTGTCACCGCCGTTCTCGCAGGCCTGGACAGGGGCCGTGAGGCAACCGGTGTGCAGTACGGCCTCATTCTGTGCGCCATGCGCAACGAGGACCCCGCAAGCACGCTGGACATCGCCGAGCTCGCGGTTGCGTTCAAGGACCGCGGCGTCGTGGCCTTCGACATAGCAGGCGACGAATACGGTCATCCGCCGAAGAAGCACATAGAGGCATTCCGGTACATCAGGAGCAAGAACTTCAACATCACGATCCACGCCGGCGAAGCGTTCGGCCTGGAGTCGATTTGGCAGGCGATACAGATCTGCGGTGCCCACAGGATCGGCCATGGGGTGCGTCTCGTGGAGGACATGGTGATAGAGGACGGCAGCATACTGAAGCTCGGCTCCCTTTCGCAGTTCATTCTGGACAGGCGCATACCGATGGAGATGTGTCTCACCAGCAATGTGGGCACAGGTGCCGCCGAAAGCTACGAGAAGCACCCCTTCCCGCTCTTCTTCAAGAACAGGTTCCGCGTGTTCCTGTGCTCGGACAACAGGCTGATGAGCGACACGAACCTGACCAAGGAGATGACCATCGCAGCGGAGAAGTACAACCTGTCCTTCCGTGACCTTGAGAAGATCTCGATAAACGCCATGAAGTCGGCATTCATCCATCATGATGAGAAGATACGCATCATCTATGATGTGATAAAGAAGCAGTTCGCCGAACTGAGGCGGGAATACGGAATAGAGTGAAGGCAAGATCCACAAGGCATACCATCAGACAACAAGGCCGCCGGAAGGCGGTCTTGTTGCAAATCGGACGTTGAAATAATGTGGAAGTTCAACTCCTCAAGTCGCAGAAACGGTGAATGTAAGATACGCTACGTAATTTCCTTCTACTGCATTCCCAAGATCTGTAGAATCAGCTTCGACACCAAGCTTGATTGGAATATTTCTCATCTTCTGATTATCATCAGAAGCGGTTTCCTTCCACTCAATAGGAGCACCACTCTTCTTGCTGGCATTTGACGCAGCAGTATCGAAGGTTTTCTCTCTAAATACCGGATTTGCTTCCACGTCATTTCTCAACGTCAGTTTAATCTTGTGATTCTCATCAAATGTTGGGCTTAAAATATCTCCCGTGTATCGGGTCAATGCAGTAGCATCAATCGAATAATCCAGCATGTCTGGATGATAATTCGTCCGGACAAATGCATATATTCCACTTCCATCGGAAAATGAGTCATATGAGACTCTACCTCCTGCATCTCCAGACGTGATCGTTTGGCCTTGATCATCATAATGAGGCTCACTGGTATTAGTAAAACCAACAATCAATACTGGATCGACTGTCAATGTAACAGAAATCTGATCTTCTTTTGCGTAACATATCGATAGTGCCATAAATACAATCAACAAGATTGACACAATTCTCTTCATTTCAAGGCTCCTCATGTCGCAGAGTACTCAAGTTTCAAATATGCTTCATATAATCCAGCCGTCAGAGCTTTTGCTTCAGCACTATTGACTGTTGCAGACAATTGCTTAGGAGTCTTCTTGACACCACCATTTGATGGGCCAAAACCGGCAAGAGTGATTTTTGTTGTATCGTTTCCGGTCATCGGATCTGACTTAAGACCATTAGTTGCAGGCGTATCGAAAATAGCAGAATTATTCTCGTCAACTGTTACAACCAAAGAAATACTGTCTTCCCCTTCCGTACCAGAGAACTCATCACCAATACAATCAGTTCGAGTCAAGGCAGTACCATATATTGAAATATCAAATCCTAAAGTACTGTTTGTCTCTGAAACGACATAAAATACTGCCTTAGCCCCTTCTTCTGTGATGGCTTTATCAAAAGCCGCAGTCTCAGCAGGGGATAATTTATCAGTCGAAAAATAAGCCTTATTAGTTGCACCAACAGAAGCCGTAACAGTAAGCTCATCAGATTCTGCATATACAAAAGTTATGCAACATAGAAGAAGCAGCATGACAGGAACAACTCTCTTCATTTATTCTCTCCTAAAATCATTTTCTCTCAAACACCCTCTCATCCGGGTCGGATCCACTACATGTTTGCACTGACTGCAATCTGTATATCAGCTTCATAACTCCCGCTGGGCAGCTCCCTCGCAGGCCATGTCGCCTCAAGCTGTGCGACGATCTCTCCGTTTATCGGTTTCTGAACAGGGACACGCAGTGAAAAAGAACTGTCGGTGTTTCCTGGCATCACATCGATTCCCGCGAAATCCGCACCACGCTCCAGATTGACCACCGAGACGTTCAGATTCTCGAAACTGATCGGCAGATCTGCATTCTCGTTATCGAAGATGACCAGTTCTCCAGTCCTGGACTGCTGATTCAGGGAATAGCCGTCCTGTCGGTTCCATCCACCAGTGGAGAAATCCACCGAGCAGTTGTAGTCCGAAGGTTCGTTGCCGTAATAGCTTACCTGAAGCCATATCTCATCTGCCTTCGTACCGAGGTCCGGCACATCTACCAGAGCCTCCGTGACATACTCCCACTCCGATCCGCCATAGCTGTACTGGATTGTCAGATTGCCGACGAGAATCGCGCCTTCTGGGACTTCAACACCCGACGAACGGGGAACGGTAGACGATAGATGCATCGTACCGGTCCTCGTCTCGAATGCCGAAGCAGAGAACATGGCAAGCATCACAATCAATATGATAAGCAAGCCTCTCTTGTGTATGGATAGACCAGCGAATCCCATTCCATCACCTTTGCCAGAACGACGATCTGCACCCTTGATATGACAAAAGGTGCAGACCAATTGCGGAAAATCAAACAGCCTCTATTGCGATGCCGATCTCTGCCACATAGTCTCCTGCAGGGTAATCGGCGCTCTTTTCCCAGGACAAAGCAGTCGTAGCAACATAGACATAATCTGTATGGTTGCCATTTGCGACACCAATGACCTCGACACCATTCGTATCATCGGCTTCGGCTTTGATAGCAGTTATTTCTGAACTGGCAGGAAAGGCATAATTAGCCACGTCAATATCAACAGTTTTTTCCCTTGACTTAAAACCATTGGTGGTCACCGTATATTTGATGCTTGCCTGCGTTCCGGCCATCTTTGCAGCAGCAGCATAATAGATCACGACGATTCCTTCTGTGTCCCCAGCATTCGCAGGAACAAGGGTCACCTCTTTGGCAGTCTCCTGTGAAGCAAAATTCTGAAGTCCGACAAGGTCCCCCTTGGTGTAGGAGTCATATCCGCTGAAGCTCTCAGACTCGTTTCTTGGAATTCCAACAAGCACACGAAGTCCACGATTCTTGTCAGGAACAGGGTCATCGCCTCCGGAAATCTCATCATCGTCGATTCCAGAACCTTCAGGCACATTGGCCTTCAGGTAAATTTTATTAGGATTACGTATGTCCTGAGAAGTGCCTCCAGAGGCGTCTCCTTCCAAGTCCCCCGGCTCTGTAGCGAACACCACTCCAAATGCAACCAGCATTATCAAAAGCATCGAAACAAGCTTCCTCATTATTCATCTCCCTCCTTGATCAAAGGACAGTTGAAATAGTTCTTTATTAGATATTCCCTCTTTTTGCATCCCACATCTTATGTCATATGTCAAAACGCCGTCAAGGAAATTATCGCCTCTGTGCATGTTATATTACACAAAATCACATCCACTCTTGACATAAGTCGTAAACAGATACTTATTTGCGATAAAACGACATGTGCAAGTAACATATGTCATATCAAATGTGACAAATTGGCATAGAAAACGCGAATCTGCCCGATTTCGCCTTTCGGGCAGGCTTCACTTGTGACACAAGCATTGCAAATAGTTGGATTCCATGTTTAGATAAAGTCGACACGAAAGTGATCGCTTCCTCCGCGTGATTAGGGACAGGCGTGGAGGAAGCTCTTTTAAGGCCTCAGCGACGCCATTCCTTCAGCGGATTCATCCTCATCCTGACGACGATATACAGCAGTCCGAACAGAAGGCCGAACAGGTGCGTCATATGGGCGACGCCGTCGTATGAAGCAAAGCCGCTGAAGAGCTCTATCACGAAATACAGGACGATGAGAACCGGGGCCTGGACAGGTATTATTCCAAAGACATAGATCTGCGCACGCGGATAGAGCACCGAGAATAGCATCAAAAGGGCATATATCGCGCCGGAGGAGCCCAACAGCACGACATTGGTGTTCGCGATGTAGTACATCACGTAGCTGGCGATTGCCGACATGATACCCGTCAGCAGATAGTACAGGATGAACTCACGGCTTCCGACCCTCCTCTCGACGGCCGTGCCGAATATGTAAAGGGAAAGCATGTTGAACGCAAGATGGCTCACCGAGCCATGGGTGAACATGTATGTCAGGAACTGCCAGTAGGCATGGCCGTAGAGCACGGAGCTCGGGACCATTGCAAGCGTGTACGTCAGACGCGGGAACAGGAAGTACGTCAGACAGAACACCAGGATATTGATCGCGATGAATATGGCGGTGACGTTCCAGTAGGCATAGCCGAAACGCCTGTTGATGATCGTGTTTCTCATATCTGTGAAAAATCGTCGCACATGAAGGCCTGCGTCAAGACTCAGTTTCTGCACACTGTGCAATTTCTTCACACCTCAGCAGGGACGTTTCTGTGAAAAGAATGCGCACAAAGCCGTTGGCACGATGCTTGCATATAAGGTTTTCGACAGAGCAACAGTTTTTTTCAACCTCCTTTTAGTGTGATACACGGCATCCGGGCGCCACCCGGGTGCCGTCCTTTTATCCAGGCGCACTGTTGGCATGACGATTGCATATGATTTTGCATAGCAACAGTTTTTCATGCCTCCTTTGTATGAAAAAACACTAGTGCCAGACGGTCCCTCTCTCCCACCCCAAAACTTGTCCGTCTGGCGCTTTTCTTTTTCCTGAAGGAATCCTCTTTTCCTCATCGTACCCATAAGACGAATGCATCCCGCCGCCATTGCGGGATGCCATGGACAATGAAACATACGGCGGCGCTACTTCGCCACGTATCCGGATGCCGCCTCGCCTACCTGGTCTGCACTCAACCCGGTGATCCTGCTGATCTCCTCGATCGAGTACGTCCCGATCTTCAGCATGCGTTGCGCAACCTCGCGCTGCATCCTGCTCTCGCCTCTGGCTTCACCTCTGGTTTCTCCAATCTTCTCGCCTTCGGCCTTGCCACTTGCCTCTCCTTCTCTGAAGACCTCGTCCAGTATCTTCTCCATCTCGTCGCTCATCTCTTTCAATCCCTCCTCTCCTTTGAGCACCTCCAGGGCGCTCCTGACCTCTTCGTTGAACGCCCTTTCCGGGTCGCTCTGGTCCATGTCCGCCATCAAGTGTCCGATGGCATCGTCCGCCCTGTACTCTCCGTTGACGAAGACTATCCTGCCTCCGTCTCCAAGCATCATTCCATCAGCGCTCCTGCGGCTGTAGTCGTACACCGCCTCGCCTCTCTTCTCCACATC